>NC_017249.1:4590000-5190000 GCF_000284375.1 Bradyrhizobium japonicum USDA 6 | reverse complement strand
CGTATCGGACAAGGTCTTCAAACTATCTGGTTGGTCCCGCCTTCTTGGTCTGACCCGTGATGCATTCGGTTCGAACCAAGTCGCGTCCTTCGATCACAAACGCGCTAGAGGCGCAATGGTTTCTGTACGGCAATCAAATGACATCCAATCTATTGCGGAGTGCAGATTGGCGCGATCAACATGCTGAGTGAGCCACGCTCGGCGAAGCGACCCGGAGCGGGCGGTTGCCGAT
This sequence comes from Bradyrhizobium japonicum USDA 6, assembly GCF_000284375.1. Classification (NCBI taxonomy): domain Bacteria; kingdom Pseudomonadati; phylum Pseudomonadota; class Alphaproteobacteria; order Hyphomicrobiales; family Nitrobacteraceae; genus Bradyrhizobium; species Bradyrhizobium japonicum. The sequence continues at coordinate 5,189,768 of NC_017249.1, read as the reverse complement.
CGCAACCGCGCCGTCGATTCCGCGGGGTACGGCAGCCTCCGACCGCAGAAAACGGCCCGACCGCAACTATCGCAGTGATTGAACTTTACGTTGAGTCGCGCTAACAGCGACCGAGATCTCCGCCCGGACTGCATCATGATCGACGATCAAGCCCCTCCAGCCCCCCCGTCGGGGGTCGCGAAACGCCTGTCGAAAAACCGCGCCCTGCTGGCCCTCGCCGTGCTTGCCCTTGTGCTTGGCGCGCTGCTTCTGCTCTCGGACGAGGCCGTTACGTCGCGTTTCCACTACAAGTATTTCTAAGATGGCTCCGATCGTCCGGCGCGCCATCGGACTCGCGCTGTTTGCGGCCATCGCCGACATGATGTTCTTCGGCTTCGGGCTCGCCTCGATCGCGCGCGGCAATCCATACCTGCTCTACAAGCCATGGCGGCTCGATGCCGAGATCGCCGCGATGGTGCCCCATGAGCGCGAGGGCTCGTTCACCGGCTGGCCCCGGCAAGGCGAACTTCCGACACAGCCCGTGCCGAAGGTCGGCGCCGCAACTTGCGGCTCTGCATGGGGCGGGTCATTCACCCAGAGCCCGGATGTCGCCGCCGCAGAAACCTGGCCATATCTGGTCTCGCAAGCCTTGGGCTGCCAGATCGATAATCACGGCATCGGCGGCTTCAGTATCGACCAGACATTGCTGCTGTATCGTGAGCATTCACGTTCGGATTCGATCGTCATCCTCGGGCTCATCGAACTCATGCTCGTCGGCGCCGGGGCCTCGTCCCCGGCCTTCTTCTCGCTGTCGGATGATCATTCTCCGCGGGCCAGCCTGACCAAGCCGAGATTCGTGCTTGAAAAAGACCGCCTCGTGCTGATCCCCCGCCCCGCAGCCGACGTCGCCGCGATCCGCGATGCCATCACCAGCGACATGCCCGCCGCCGAGTGGACTCCGCTCGCCTTTCCGTTCTCGTTCCATGTGGCGACTGCGATCTATCGCAAGTTGACCCGCACCGAGCAATTCAATGCCGCAAGCCTTGCTTCGCCGCGGGAAGACATGGCCGCCTTGCGGCGTCTCGGCGTGTCGCTGATCCAAACATTTGCCCGTGAAGCCGCCGTCCGCAACAATCGCTTTGTGCTCCTGCTCATTCCGTCGCCCGACATTCAGGGCGAGCTTGGACGCAGCCTGACGATGATGATGGAAGCCGTCGGCAGCCAGCCCGGCATCTGCATCGTCGATCCCTCGCCCGAACTGAAGGACGCGTATTCACGAACGGGAATGCTGCGCACGGACAGCGGTCATTTCAGCGCCGCCGGCAACAAGGCGCTCGCGGATGCAACCTTGCGCGGCCTCAAGGCCTGCGGGATTGCAACGTGACGGGTCGGATCGCTTCGCTCGATCTGTTGCGCGGCATCGCCGCCTTCTCCGTCGCCATCCCGCATTTTTTCATGGCCAGCTCCGCCAGCGCGCCGGCCGCGGAAACCATCTCGATTCTCGGCGTCGAAATCTTCTTCGTGCTGTCCGGCTACGTCCTGGCCCCACAGATTTTGATGGTGGCCGCAAGCTCCTTCCGCCTGCGCAATCTCGGCGTCTTCCTCGTGCGGCGATGGATGCGCACTGTGCCGCCCTACCTGATCGCACTCGTTCTCGTCTCGATCACGGCGCGCCAAACGTTCAGCGCGGATTTCGTTCGTTACACCTTCTATGTGCAGAACCTGGTCGGGCAAGCCAACGATCACGATTATTTCGCGATCGCCTGGAGCCTGTCGGTCGAGGAATGGTTCTATGTGACCTTTCCCGTTCTCTTGCTGATTGCGTCGGCGTTTGTCCCCGGTCGCCGGCGGACGGCGCTTCCAGCCGCGCTGATCTATATCGGAGTGGTCACGATTGTCCGCTTCGCCTTCGGGGATTGGGCCGACTGGGGTCCGGAGGTACGCCGTGTTGTCGCGTTCCGCGTCGATGCCATCGCCTGGGGCTTTGTCCTGTATCTTGCCGTCTCGGACGGCCGTCTGCTGCGCGCGGTCACCCCAGTGCGCGCGGGGATGACGCTCCTCGTCGTCGGCAGCGCCGCCTTCGCGCTCACGCTTCGGCTTGCCGGCCAGGCGTCGCTCGCGCTCGAGGCGCTGTTCCACCTCTACGCATCCGCGTTCGGCGCCGCCGCGATCGTGGCCGCGCTTGCATTCGCGCCGCGTCTTGCGGGCCGGCCATCCCTTGTCAGCGCAAGCCTCTTCCTCGGCCGCATCTCCTACTCGGTCTATCTGTTCCACCTGCTCGCGCTGGCAGCGCTGGACCGCCTCGGCGCAGCAGAGAGCTCCGCAGGTTTGATCCTGTACGTTGCCCTGACAATCATCGTCACGGCACTGATGGCCGTCGGGGTGGAGGCGCCGACCCTTGAGGCGAGACCGTCCTACAGTGCCGGCCAGCGACCATCGCTCGATGCTCGTGAACGCGACGCTCGCGCGGCCGTTGAGGGTTGAACGCTGCCCGAGCATGGGCTTGACAAGCCCTGGCCTTCGGCTGTAGGGACGCGCCCCATGATCAACGCTCGGACCCATCAGCGCACCGAAATGCTCCGCCGTCGCTTCCGCGACGACGAGAGGGTGCGCCATGTCCGACGACGCCGCTGAACCAGTAGAATTCAGCCGAGTTTTCGCAAAGGCCGCACCCGCAAGGTGCGGCCTTTTTGCTTTTTGCGCTCCATTTCCACCCGCCTGCAGAGGAGTTCGACATGACCACGCATCCCTATGACGCGCTGATGGACATCACCGCACGGCCCAAGGCCGTGTTCGTCCGCGGCGCGGGCTCCTACCTCTGGGACGACAGCCGCAAGCGCTATCTCGATTTCGTGCAGGGCTGGGCCGTCAACTGCCTCGGTCACTCCCCGCCCGCGATCGCCGATGCGGTTTCCGCGCAGGCCAAGCGGCTGCTGACGCCTAGCCCGGCGTTCTACAACGAGCCGAGCCTGAGGCTTGCCGAGCGGCTTGTCGCAAACAGCGCGTTCGACCAGGTGTTCTTTGCCAACTCGGGCGCGGAAGCCAACGAGGGCGCGATCAAGCTCGCGCGCAAATACGGCAGCCTGCACAGGAACGGCGCGTTCGAGATCATCAGCTTCGCAGGCGGCTTCCACGGCCGGACACTTGCGACGATGTCGGCTTCGGGCAAGAAGGCGTTCGAGCCGCTGTTCGAGCCGAAGGTCGCCGGCTTCAAGAAGGCGAAGCTGAACGACATCGCCTCGGTCGAGGAGCTGATCAACGACAATACCGTCGCGGTGATGCTGGAGCCGATCCAGGGCGAGTCCGGCGTGTGGCCCGCGACCGATCAGTTCCTGAAGGAGCTGCGCGCGCTCACCGAGGCGCACGGCCTGCTGCTCATTTTTGACGAGATCCAGACCGGCATGGGCCGGACCGGCAAACTCTTCCACTACGAGCACACCGGCATCGCGCCCGACATCATGACGCTCGGCAAGGGCATCGGCGGCGGCGTGCCGCTCGCGGCCCTGCTGGCGACTGAACGTGCCTCCTGCTTCGAGCACGGCGATCAGGGCGGGACCTTCAACGGCAACCCGATCATGTGCGCGGCGGGGCTCGCGGTGCTGGAGGAGGTCAGCAAGCCGGACTTCCTGAAGGCGGTCACCGAGACCGGCCTGCTGCTCGAAAGCGAGTTGCAGAAGGTCTCGGCCCGGCACGGCCTCGGCGGCGTGCGGGGACGTGGCCTCCTGCTCGCGCTCGACCTCAAGCTGCCGATCGCACCTAGCATCGTCGCGCAGGCGTTCGAGGCCGGCGTGCTCCTGAACGCGCCGCAGCTCGACACGCTGCGCTTCATGCCGGCGCTGAACGTCACGAAGGGAGAGATCGCCGAGATGATCGATTGTCTCGACGGGATTTTGACCAGGACCGGCGCGGCAAGACGCGTGGCGTAAACGCCCTCGCCGTCATGGCCGGGCTTGTCCCGGCCACGACTTTGATGGAGCTACTTGCTACGGCTTCAGGATCGACGCGCCGGTGGTCTTGCGGCTTTCGAGATCGATATGCGCCTTGGCGGCGTCCTTGAGCGCGTAGGCGTGATTGATCGGCACGTGCAGCTTGCCGTTGATGACGGCGGCGAACAGCGTGTCGGCGCCTTCCAGCAGCTCCTTGCGCGTGCCGACGTAGTCGTTGAGCTTCGGCCGCGTCGCAAACAGCGAGCCGTGATTGTTGAGCTCGGCGATCGAGAACGGCGGCACGGGGCCCGAGGCATTGCCGAACGAGACGAACATGCCGCGCGGCTTCAGGCAGGACAGCGAGCCCGGGAACGTCGCCTTGCCGACGCCGTCATAGACGACGTCGCAGCCCTCGTTGCGGCTGATCTGCTTCACGCGCGCGACGAAATCCTCCTCGTTGTAGAGGATGACGTGGTCGCAGCCATTGGCCTCCGCCAGCTCCGCCTTCTCGCGCGAGCCGACCGTGCCGATGACGTGGGCGCCGAGCGCCCTCGCCCATTGGCAGGCGAGCAAGCCGATGCCGCCGGCCGCGGCATGGATCAGCACGCGATGGTGCGGCTCGACCTTGAAGGTCTTGTGCAGGAGATACCAGACCGTCAGCCCCTTCAGCATCAGCACGGCGCCCTGCTCGTGCGTGATGTGGTCGGGCAGCTTGACCAGCTTCTCCCAGGGGATGTTGCGCTCGCCGGTATAGGCACCGAGATTGTGGTAGTAGGCCACGCGATCGCCGGGATGGAAATGCGTGACGCCGGGCCCGACGGCGATGACCTCGCCCGACGCCTCGTTGCCGGCGATGAAAGGCAGCCCCGGCGCCTTGTAGAGGCCGGTGCGATAATAGACGTCGATGAAGTTCAGCCCGACCGCATGCTGGCGGATGCGCACCTCGCCGGAAGCCGGCGCCGGGACATCGACGCTCTCATAGACCAGGGCTTCGGGGCCTCCGACCTTGTGCACACGGACGGCTTTGGTCATCACCTGACCTCCTCTTCTCGCGGCCCAACGAAAGACATCGCGCCGGCCTTGTCAACTCGGCGCCGGCTGGAACGGTTAAACGGACGGCTTGCGGACTTTCCTGCGGTTGCGCTTCGCCAGCACGTTGAAGAATTCCACCGCCGCCGAGAACGCTATTGCGAAATAGATGTAGCCGCGCGGAATGTGGAATTGGAATCCGTCCGCGACCAGGGCGACGCCGATCAGCACCAGGAACGCCAGCGCCAGCATCTTGGTGGTCGGATGCTCCGCGACGAATCGCGACACCGGTCCCGACGAAATATACATGACCAGGCAGGCGATCACGACCGCCGCGATCATGATCTCGATGTCCTGCGCCATGCCGATCGCGGTGATGATCGAGTCCAGCGAGAACACGATGTCGATGACGATGATCTGGACGATCACCCAGAAGAACGCGTTGCCACCGGACTCCCGGTCGCCCTTACCGTCATCGGCTTCGACCTCGGCGTGGATCTCGTGCGTCGCCTTGGCGATCAGGAACAGGCCGCCGCCGATCAGGATGAGATCGCGCCAGGAGAAGCCGTAACCTGAAAACGAAAACACCGGCGCGGTCAGGCCGATCAGCCAGACCAGCAGACTGAGCAGGATGATGCGGAAGATCAGCGCCAGCCCGAGCCCGATCTGGCGGGCACGGTGAGCCTGCTTCTCGGGGATGCGCGACACGATCACCGACAGGAAGATGACGTTGTCGATGCCGAGCACGATCTCGAGCGCGGTCAAGGTGAGTAGCGCGGCCCAGGCTTCAGGACTAGTGAGGAGGTGCATCATGCGAAGGATCTTGCCAGGCGGATCAATGCGTCGCTGAAGCTGATCCAGAGCGCGATGGCGCAGAGCACGATGGTCACGCCGGTGCCGACGCGAAAATCCATCTCCAGCACGTAGAGGCCGAGCACGGCCCAGATCGCGATCAGCGACATCGTCAGCCAGCGCAGCCGCACGACCCGGACCGGATGCAGCACGTGGAACGGCACGAAGGTCAGCACGACAAGCGCAGCGACCAGCAGGGTCGACCACAGCGGCGGCCAGTGCAGCAGGAACAGGTAGAATGCCGCCGCATTCCACAGCGCCGGAAAGCCGCGGAAATGATTGTCGTCCGCCTTCATGCGCAGATCGGCGAAATAAAGTGCGCTGGTGACGATGATGGCGATGCCGAGCAGCGGGGCCGCCACCGGCAGCAGCAGCCCGCTCGCCACGATCGCATAGGCTGGCACGAAGACATAGGTGACGAAGTCGACCACGAGATCGAGCACGTCTCCCGACCAGTTCGGCTGCACATCCTTGACCTTGAGCCGGCGGGCGATCGGCCCGTCGATCGCATCGATGATCAGGGCGACGCCCAGCCACTGAAACATCGCCGCCCAATGCTCGCGCACGGCCTCCAGCATCGCCAACAGCGCGATGGCCGCGCCGAATGCGGTGAAGATGTGCACCGAGAAGGCCGCGGCGCGGATCGCCGGTCTCGGCTTCAGGGAATCCTCTTGGGTATCCATGGCTTCTGCTATCAGAATGAGACCGGTTTGCACATCCGCCATTGCGGCGCGCAGTCGCACAATTCGCCACAAAATCAAGGAAATATAGCCGGGCTTGAATTTGCCGCGCAGCATGTCAATTGTCGTTCCATGACAGATGCATCGACACACCATGACGCGGCCGTGATCGGCGGCGGACCGGCGGGACTGGCGGCCGCCATCGCGCTGGCGCAGGCCGGCGCGCGGACCGCGCTGGTGGCGCGGCGCGTGCCCTATGCCGACAACCGCACCACCGCCCTGCTCGGCGCCTCCGTCGATCTCCTGGAGGGCCTCGACGTCTGGCCGCGCTGCAAGGGCAAGGCGGCCGCGCTCGAAATCATGCGCCTCGTCGACGACACCGGCCGCCTGTTCCGGGCGCCGGAGGTCCGGTTCTCCTGCCACGAAATCGCGCTCGAAGCCTTCGGCTACAATATCGACAACCGCTCGCTGATGCTGGCGATGGAAGAACGCGCGGCCGAGTTGCCCAACCTCGTCCGTTGCGATGACGAGGCCGAAAGCGTCGTCATCGAAGCCGACGACGTCGCGGTCCGCACGGCGTCCGGTGAATTCCTCTCGGCCCGGCTCGTGGTCGGCGCCGACGGCCGGCACTCGCTGTGCCGGGAAGCCGCCGGCATCGCGGTGACGCGGCGCGACCTGACGCAGACCGCGCTGACCTTCAACGTCGGCCACGCGCGCCCGCATCGCAACGTCTCGACCGAGTTCCACACGCCGCATGGACCTTGCGTGTTCGTGCCCCTGCCCGGCGATCGCTCCAGCATCGTCTGGGTCTCGGCCCCCGCCGAGGCCGAGCGGCTTCGCGGCTTGAGCGACGCGGAGCTGTCCGCCGCGATCGAGAAGCAGTCGCATTCCATTTTGGGACGCATGACGGTCGAGCCAGGCCGCAACCTGTTCCCGCTGGCGATCGAGCGTCCAAAATCCTTCGGGTGCGACCGCATCGCGCTGGTCGGCGAAGCGGCCCATGTGGTCCCGCCGATCGGCGCCCAGGGCCTCAACCTTGGCCTGCGCGATGCCGCTGACATCGCCAGGCTCGCGGGCGAAGCCATCGCCGCGGGCCAGGATCCCGGCGCGCCCGACGTGCTCAAGCGCTACGACCGGGCGCGGCGTCCGGACATTCTGAGCCGCACGTTCGCGATCGACATCGCCAACCGCTCCCTGCTCAACGATTTCCTGCCGCTCCAGCCGGTCCGCGCGGTCGGCATGCATCTGCTCGGCGCCATCGGCCCGCTGCGGCGCTTCGCCATGCGCGAGGGCCTGACCCCGACGTGGCGGCGGTAGGCTCGCTTACGGAAACGCCAGCCGGCCGGTCCGGATCGCCCACATCACGCTGGTCAGCGTGACGACGGATGCGAAGGTCCCGAGCAGCACCGCGACGGATGCGGATTCGATCCAGGCGTCGTTCTGCCGGGCAATCACAAACACATTGAGCGCCGGCGGCAGCGAGGCCATCAGCACGGCGGTGGCGGCCCAGGGCTGCGCGAACGGTCCGAACGCCAGCATCAGGCCGAACGCGGCGAGCGGGTGGATCAAGAGCTTCACCGCGATCACGCCCGGCACCTCCCACGGCACCCGGTCGAACGGGCGGAGCGCCACGGTCACGCCGAGCACGAACAGCGCGGTCGGTGCGGCTGCGTTCTGAAGGAACGTGATGGTGCGGTCGAGTGCGACCGGCAGCTCGATATGAAGCGCCGCCACGGCCGCGCCAAAGCAGGCCGACATGATCAGCGGGTTGAGCACGATCTGCTTCAGCACCACGCCGAAGGCATGGACCAGGGAGGGATGGTCGCGGTCGGAGAGCTCAATCAGCAGCGGCACGATCGTGAACAGAAAGATGCTGTCGCAGCAGAAGATCAGCGCGGTCGGCGCCGAGGCCTTCGGCCCAAGCACGGCGAGCGCCAGCCCCGGCCCCATGTAGCCGATATTGCCATAGCCGCCGGAGAGGCCCGCAAGCGTCGCCTCGCGCAGCGTCAGCCGTCCCAAAACCTTGCCAACCACCAGCGCCAGGGTGAATGCCGCAACCGTGGACAGCGTGGTCGCGACCAGGAACGGCGGGTTGTTCAATTCCGCAAACGGCGTTTTCGACATGATCGCGAACAGCAACGCCGGAAGCGACACGTAGAGCAGGAAGAAGTTCATCCAGGCGAGGCCTGATTCCGGCAGCGACTTGGCCTTGCCACACGCGTATCCGACAAAGATCAAGCCGAAATAAGGTAGCGCCAGATTGAGGATATCGATCATTGATAAAGTGTTTTCTGAAGATTTGGGGGCTATCCACCCCTTAGTCGAAGGTTAATTCCAGGTCAGGGCACTAGCATCGGCCACAATCCTGGTCTATCGACGGGGAATGATTAAAGCGAGGACCGCCAAATTTCAGATCGGACAGGTCGTTCGCCACCGGATCTTCTCGTTCCGGGGGGTGATTTTCGACATCGATCCGGAATTCAACAACACCGAGGAGTGGTGGCTGTCGATTCCCGAAGAGGTGCGGCCTCACAAGGACCAGCCGTTCTACCATCTGCTCGCGGAGAACGCGGAGTCGGAATACGTCGCCTACGTCTCCGAGCAGAACCTTGTGCCGGATGATTCCGGCGAGCCGATCCGCCATTCCCAGGTTGCCGAGATCTTCATCAAGGACAAAACCGGCGGCTACCGCCCGCGCAATCCGTCGCTGAACTGAGCCAACTTGAACTGAGTTTTGCCGCCATCAAGCGGCCAGCAAAAAGGCGCTCGAACCGAGCGCCTTTTTCATGTCCGGGATTTGAGCCCGCTTACTTCTGACCGGTCGGAGCCGCGCCGGGCGCGCCACCGTTCTGCTCGAGCTTCTTGCGCTGCTCGTCGGCCTTCTTCTGAAGCTCTTCCTGAAGCTTCTTCTGGGTTTCCTCGAACACCTTCGGGTCGGTCGGCGGACCGTCATAGGCCTTCTGGAATTCGCCGGCGAGCGGCAGCGGCAGCGTCAAGGGCGCGCCGTTCGCATTGATCGCCTGGACAACGAGGTTCTGGCCCTTCTTCATGTTGCCGATGAGCTCGGGCGTGGCCTCGTAGTCGGACATGCAGCCATTCTGGAAGCAGATCACGTAGGGACTCTGCAACGGCGGATTGTTGTCCACGATGATGCGGGTGCCGTGCACGAGTTGCATGCCGAGCGGCAGCGTCACGCGCAGGATCTTCTTGGGTTCGCCTTCCGGCTCGATGATCACGGCCGCGATGACCGGCTGGCCCGACTCGATACGGCCGTCCTTGCCGGTGAAGCAGACCTGCTTGGCGTTGGCGTCCTGGCCCTTGAGGCAGAACTTGGTCCAGGGGGCGTAGATCAGCTGGATCTGCTGATCGGCCGGCTGGGCGGCGCCCTGCTGCGCCGGAGCGCCCGGCGCGGGAGCCGGCTGGGCGGGTGCCTGGGCAGCCGGTGCCGGAGCCTTGGGGGCAGCCTTCGGAGCAGCTTTCGGCGCCGCCTTGGGCGCGGCGGGGGCACCGGGGGCCGGCGCCGGGGTCTGGGCCTCGGCGGCAAACGGAACGGCCAATGCCGTCGCCGTCAACAAGGCGAGAAGTCGCCCGCGCGGCCGGACGGACGCGGCCAAGTAACGGAAATTCATTGCGGAAAACCCTTTCTGAACGGGAAGTGCCCGAACCGCTCCGAAGCGACGAACCTAGCCGCGTTGGGCGCGGCTCTCTCCCCGTCAATTGAGGCGGATAAGTGACGGGCTCGACGCTCTTGCGCGATTGCGTGCCTTCTTAACGTGGCCGACGAAAAGATCAATGCCGACAAGCGTCTTTGGCCTCGCCTTGAACCGCTCCCAGGCCTGCGATCCGTGAAATTCCTTGTGATAGGATTCAGGCCCGCAGGTCCTCGAATCAGCGTGTGCCGATGTCCATGTTCCAGCGCCTTCTCGAGGGCCTTCTTGAGAGCCTTGGCATCCGCCTCTGTCTTCTCGCCATCGTCGTCGCCTCCGCGCTCCCAGCAAGCGGCGCACGGGCTGAGGAAGCCCATGCCATCGCGATGCACGGCAAGCCGGCGATGCCGGCCGATTTCACCCACATGCCCTACGCCAACCCTGATGCCCCCAAGGGCGGCCGGCTGACCTGGGGCATTCTCGGCACCTTCGACAGCCTCAATCCCTTCATCGTCAAGGGACTGGCCGTGCAGCCGGTGCGGAACTACGTGGTCGAGAGCCTGCTCGCGCGCGGCAACGACGAGCCGTTCACGCTCTACGGCCTGCTCGCCAGATCGGTCGAGACCGACGACGCGCGGAGCTTCGTCACGTTCCGCCTCGATCCCCGCGCCCGCTTCTCCGACGGCAAGCCGGTCCTGGCGGAGGATGTGCTGTTCTCCTGGCAACTGCTGCGCGATCACGGCCGCCCCAACCATCGGCAATATTACGCCAAGGTCGCCAAGGCCGAGGCGCCCGCCCCTCTCACCGTCCGCTTCGACCTCGCTGGCGCCAACGACCGGGAATTGCCGCTGATCCTCGGCCTGATGCCGATCCTGCCGAAGCATGCCGTGGATGTCGCGACCTTCGAGGAGACGACGCTGACCGGCCCGATCGGCTCGGGCCCGTACCGGATCACGGCGGTGAAGCCCGGCGCCAGCGTGACCTTGACCCGCAATCCCGACTATTGGGGCCGCGACCTGCCCATCAATCGCGGGCTCTACAATTTCGACGAGATCAGGCTCGACTATTTTCGCGAGGCCAACGGCCAGTTCGAAGCCTTCAAGCGCGGCCTCTATGATTTCCGCGTCGAGCACGAGCCGCTGCGCTGGCACGACGGTTACGACTTTCCAGCCGCCAAAAGCGGCGAAGTGATCCGCGACACCATCAGGCCCGGCGTGCCGCAGCCTTCCGAATTCCTGGTGTTCAACACGCGCCGTCCGATCTTTGCCGACATCCGCGTACGCCAGGCACTGACGCTGCTGTTCGATTTCGAGCTGGTCAACCGCAACTACTTCTTCGGACTCTATTCGCGGGTTGCCGGCTATTTCGCAGGCTCCGACCTGTCGGCCTATGGCCGGCCTGCGGACGCGCGCGAACGCGAGCTGCTGAAACCCTTCACCACACGGATTCCGCCCGACGTCATGGACGGCAGCTACCGCCTGCCCGTCACCGACGGCTCGGGACGCGACCGGACGACGCTGCGCGCAGCACTCAAGCTCCTGTCGGACGCCGGCTACGATCTCGACGGCACTGTGCTGCGTAACCACGCGACAAAAGCCCCCTTCACCTTCGAGATGCTGGTGACGACCCGCGACCAGGAGCGCATCGCGCTCGCGTTCCAGCGCGACCTCAAGCGCGCCGGCATCGAGCCGAGCGTTCGCGCGGTCGATCCCGTGCAGTTCGACCAGCGCAGGCTCGGCTACGAGTTCGACATGATCCAGAACCGCTGGGACCAGTCGCTGTCGCCCGGCAACGAGCAGTATTTCTATTGGGGGAGTGCGGCCGCCGACAATCCGGGCACCCGCAACTACATGGGCGCCAAAAATCCCGCCGTCGATGCCATGATCGACGCTCTCCTTGAGGCCCGTGATCACACGGCCTTCGTCTCGGCGGTGCGGGCGCTCGACCGCGCCTTGATCTCCGGTTTCTATACAATCCCGCTGTTTAACGTATCCGAGCAATGGATCGCGCGCTGGAATCGGATAGAACGGCCAAAGGCCACCTCGCTGTCCGGCTACCTGCCGGAGACCTGGTGGTCGAAGGGGCAGCCGCAAGCGAAGTGACGCCGTGAATCAGCCAGCCGTATCGCCGACGCTCGACACGCTGTTTCAGCGCACGCTGATGCGGCAGCCGCACGCGCCCGCCCTGCTCGATCCCCTCAACAAGGGCCGCGTGACCGGCCACCAGCCGCGGCGGATGACCTACGCCGAGGCCGACACCGCCATCGAGGCCCTGTCGGCGCATTTCGTCGAATCGGGCCTGCCGGCCAATTCCGTCATCGCGATCCAGCTGCCGGCTACGGTCGAGTTCGTGCTGACGGTGCTCGCCGCGCATCGCGCCGGGCTCGTCGTCGCCGTGCTGCCGCTGCTCTGGCGCCATGCGGAACTGACCGCCGCGCTGAACCGCACCGCGGCGCGCGCCATCGTCACCATGAGCAAGGTCGACGGCGTCAGCTATTCCGACCTCGCGATGCACGCCGCCGCGGAGGCCTTCTCGATCCGTTACGTCTGCGGTTTCGGCGCCGACCTGCCCGAGGGCATGGCCTCGCTCGACGACGTGCTGGCCCGCCCGCCCGGCACCACGCGCGCCGTGATCCAGGACGGCCGCAAGGCGGCGATGATCTCCTTTGACGTCACCGCGGAAGGCTTTCGCCCGGTGCCGCGGCCGCATTTCAGCCTGATCGCCGGCGGGCTCGCGATGTCGCTGGAGGCCGACATCAAGCAGGGCGCGACCGTGATGGCGGCGTTCACGCCGATGTCGTTCGCGGGCCTCGCCTCCTCGCTCGCGGTGTGGCTGCTCTGCGGCGGCACGCTGGCGCTGCATCATCCCTTCGAGAGCGACGTGCTGGAACAGCAGATCAACGCGCACGAATGCGAGGTGCTGATCGCCCCCGCGCAGCTCGCGCTGCGGCTCGGCGATGCCGACCTCGCGGCGCGGATGCCGAGCTTGCGCAATGTCATCGGCCTCTGGCGCGCGCCCGAGCAGGTGGCGGCGAGCGATGCCTGGATCGCGCCGCACGCACCGCTGACCGACGTCTATCTGTTCGGCGAGGCCGGGCTGTTCGGCGCCCGCCGCGGCGAGGACGGCATGCCTGTTGCGGTGATGCCCGGGCCGCACGGCGCCCCGCGCGAGCAGTCCGGTTCCTCCATCGCCGGCGAAATCCTGCTGACGCCCAGGGGCACGCTCGGCCTGCGCGGAGCGATGGTGCCGATCGCAGCCTACGCCCCGCCGCAGCCGGTCGGCGACACGCTGACTGCGCAGCCGCCGCGCGATTATGTCGACACCGGCTATGCCGCGCGGCTCGACCGTCCGAGCGGCGCGATCTGCATCACCGCGCCGCCCTCCGGCATCATGGCCGTCGGCGGCTATCGCTTCCTGTCCAACGACCTCCAGGAATGGGCGCGCCGGCTCGGCCAGGGCGCGCTGCTCACTGCGCTGCCCGACCGGCTCTCGGGTCACCGGCTCGCAGGACGGGCGCAAGACAATGCCCGCGCCCGCGAAGCGCTCAATGAGCTCGGGCTTAACCCCCTGATGGTCGAGGCTTTTCGCGACCGCTCCGGGCCGGTTTAAGCGCAGTTTCGGCCCTTCCATTGACGCTGCATTAAGGCAGCCGGACTAGATTGCGCAGCATCTGTTGCGTGATCAGAGTTTGCGATGTCCCAGGCGGGCCCGATTCTGTTTGTGTCCAACGCCCAGCGGCCGCCTTTCATTGCGGCCCTGGACGAGGCCCGTCTGTTTCCCGTCGTCGACGCCGACTGGGCCAGCGCGGCGCGCGCGGTCGAGCAGGTGCAGCCGGCCGCGGTTCTCGCCGCGATGCATGGCGGGCACGAGCCCCACCTGGCGACGCTCGCCAGGACGATCGCGGACCAATCGCCCTACCTGCCGTTCGTGGCGCTCGACGCTGCGGGCACGCTGCCGCAGAACGCCCTGCCCTTCTCCTCGCGCGGCGGCAATTCCGACCGCCTCGTCGCGCGGCTCCGCGCCGCGCTGCGCGTACGTACTCTCCACGCAACGGTTCTGCGCCGGCTGCCGGACGCGAAAGTCGGGTTGCCGGAGGGGGATCCGGTACGCGATGCAACGGTGCTCCTGATCGGCCGCGGCGCAGCCTATCCTGCGCTCTCCGTCGCACTCGGCGAACGCGTCGGGGTCGTCGGCGCGCTCTCGATCGAGGCCGCGGCCAAGCATCTCAACACTCGCGATATCGATGGCGTCGTGCTCGCCGAAGGTTTTACCGCGCGCGTCACCGACGCCTTCCTCACGGTGCTCGCCGAAGACACCCGATTCCGCAGCTTGCCCGTGGTCGTCACCGCGCACCAGCTCGCGCAGACTTACGACCTGCCCAATCTCGAGCTGATCCCGGGCGAGCCGGCGAAGGTCGCCGCCAACGCGCTGCCGCTGATCCGCCAGCACGCGATGGAAGCGCAGCTGAGCCGCACGCTGCGCTCGATCGATGCCGGCGGCTGGCTCGATCCGCGCAGCGGTCTGCTCACGGTGGAAGCTTTTGCCCGCGATTTCGCTAAGGCGGTCGAGCAGGCTCTTGCCCGCGGCGGCGGCCTCTCCGTGGCGCGCTTCGCCTTCGAGCCCGGCAATTCCCGCGCCCAGCTCGACGCCGCGCGGATCCTGAGCCGCCTGATGCGCCAGATGGATTTTGGCGTGGCACAGAAAGACGGCTCCGTCATCGTCGTGTTCGCGGAGACCGACTTCCGCACCGCCCACATGATCGCGCGCCGCCTGTCGGCGGTGATGCGGCACACCTCCAATGGCAAGCACGAGATGCGCAGCGATCCCGTCGTCAGTGTCGATTCACTGTCGCCGTCGGATACGGCAAGGTCGCTGCTGGCGCGGCTGTCGGCGGACGCATCACGGGCGGCGTCGTAACCACAGCCTCGCTGCCGTGGGGTGGGCAAAGGCGCGCAGCGCCGTGCCCACCATTTTCAACAACGACGAAACTCGTGGGCACGCTCCGCTTTCCCCACCCTACGATAGCGCGCGTTAGCCGCTACCCCTTCGTCCCTGATTGAGCACTGGTCGCCAGAGCGGGAGCAGGAGTGGCCAGGAGAAAGCCGACAGTTTCGTTCAGGAGCTCGTGAGCCCGGTCGACGATGTCGTCCAGCGACATCGTCTTCGCGAACATGCGCTGAGCTTCGGCCAGCAACTGGTCGCGCGTCGGCATGCTGGCCAACCGCAGATCGGCACGGTGCTGCAACAGGTGGATCGCATCCCGCACCGACAATTCGGTCTCATGGATCGACGTCCTGATCGCCGACGCGATGTGCTCAGGATTGAAGCGAGCGGCGAGCTGCTCGGCCGCCTGCTTGACCACGCGTGATCCCAACCGATGCTCATTGCGCAGGACCTGCTTGGGCGGCATCTTGAGATCCCGGACAATCCCGAGCCAGGACAAGGCCACCAGGATATAATAGGTGAGATCGATCTCGTACCAGTGGAAGCCCTGTCGCGCACTGGCCTGATAGGCGTGGTGATTGTTGTGCCACCCCTCACCCATCGTGACGAGAGCGAGCAGCCAGTTGTTGCGGGAATCGTCGCCGGTCACATACCGCCTGTGGCCGTGAACATGTGCGAGGGAGTTGATGCAGAACGTGGCGTGATAAACCAGCACGGTGCTCCAGAGGAAGCCGACCACGAGCCCTGACCACCCCGCAATGAGGAAGCAGAGGCCGGCGAGCACGAATGCCGGCAGAAGCTCCAGTTTGTGCAGCCACATCAACTCGGGATACGACGCCAGATCCGATACTTTCACCAGGTCGGTTGCATCGTGCTGCCGGTAGAAGATCCAGCCGAGATGACTGTAGAGGAAGCCCTTGTGCCGGGGCGAATGCACGTCCTGCGCCGTATCCGAGTGAAGATGATGATGACGATGCTTGGCAGCCCACCAGAGGACGCTTTTCTGAGCGCTGCTCTGGGCCAGGAAGGCCAGGATGAACTGAAACACCCGGCTGGTCGCGTAAGCCCGATGCGAGAAATACCGGTGATACCCGGCGGTGATCGCAAACATGCGCAACCAGTACAGAACCGCGCAAATGGCTACGGCTTGCCACGAGACGCCCGACCAGATCGCCGCGACGCAGCCCGCGTGGACCAATATGAACGGCAGGACCTGCGGATACATGACGTCGTCGTGTTCGTCACCGTGTTCCTGGCCTGAATCGATATTGATAGACACGCTCGCGACCTCAGAAGTTTCAATGGGCGGGGCAGCCCCGCTTTGCGGTACAAAAAACCCGCGGCCGGTAAACCAGTCGCGGGTCACACGAATCAGGTCATCAGTCAGGCACGCTATCAGCCGCGAGGCCAAATCGTCGGCCGAACTCGACGAATCGAACATGGCTGTCGTTCGATCATTCCGCAAGTGGCCATATGCCGCTGTTTTGTATTCAAGTACCGCTCCAGTGGCGCTCGCAACAATTACGCCGCTTTCTTGCTCTGCGCGAGCTGTGCCAGCTGCCGCATGATCTCGGTGGTGCCGGCGAGACGCTCTTCCGGCGTCTCCCAGTCCTGCAGGAACACCACCTTCATGTCCGGCCGCACCTTGGCGGCTTGGCCGTAGCTGCGGATGAACGACACCAGGCGGTCGGGATGGGCGAACGAATTATCGCGGAAGGCGATGACGGCACCCTTCGGGCCGGCGTCGATCTTCCCGACATTGGCCGTGCGGCAGAACGCCTTGATCGCGGCGACCTTGAACAGATAGCGCACCTCGTCCGGCAGCACGCCGAAACGGTCGCGCATCTCCGCGCCAAAGTTCTCGATCTCCTCCTCGGTGTCGAGATCGGCGAGCCGCCGGTACAGCGACAGCCGCACCGAGAGGTCGCCGACATAGTCTTCCGGAATGAGCACGGGCATGCCGATGGTGATCGAGGGCGACCAGCGATCGGCGGCGGGCTCGGACACGCCGGCCTTGAGATTGACGATCGCCTCCTCCAGCATCGACTGGTAGAGCTCGAAGCCGACTTCCTTGATGTGGCCGGACTGCTCCTCGCCGAGCAGGTTGCCGGCGCCGCGGATGTCGAGGTCGTGCGAGGCGAGCTGGAAGCCCGCGCCCAGCGTCTCCAGCGACTGCAGCACGGTGAGCCGGCGCTCGGCCTGCGCGGTGATCTTCTGCTGCGCCGGCAGCGTGAACAGCGCATAGGCCCGCAGCTTGGAACGGCCGACGCGGCCGCGGAGCTGATAGAGTTGCGCCAGGCCGAACATGTCGGCACGGTGCACGATCAGGGTGTTGGCATTGGGAATGTCGAGGCCGGATTCCACGATGGTGGTCGATAGCAGGATGTCGAACTTGCCGTCGTAGAAGGCGGTCATGATGTCCTCGATCACCGCGGGCGGCATCTGGCCGTGCGCGACCGCGACCTTCATCTCCGGCACGCTCTTGTCGAGGAAGTCCTTGACCTCGGCGAGGTCGTCGATGCGCGGCACCACGTAGAACGCCTGGCCGCCGCGATAGCGCTCGCGCAGCAGCGCCTCCCGGATCATCAGCGGATCGTGCGGAGCGACGAAGGTGCGCACCGCGAGACGGTCGACCGGGGGCGATGCGATGATCGAGAGCTCGCGGACGCCGGTCAACGCCAGTTGAAGCGTGCGCGGGATCGGCGTCGCCGACAGCGTCAGCACGTGCACCTCGGAGCGAAGCGCCTTCAGCCGTTCCTTGTGGGTGACGCCAAAATGCTGCTCCTCGTCGACGATGACGAGGCCGAGATCGCGGAACTTGATCGCCTTGCCGAGCAGCGCGTGGGTGCCGACGACGATGTCGACCGAGCCGTCGGCGATCCCCTTCTTGACCAGGTTCAACTCCTTGGTCGGGATCAGGCGCGAGGCCTGCGCCACATTCACCGGAAAGCCCTTGAAGCGCTCGGTGAAGGTTCTTGCGTGCTGGCGCGCCAACAGCGTGGTCGGCACCACGACCGCGACCTGCTTGCCTTCGAGCGCCACGGCAAAGGCCGCGCGCAAGGCCACCTCGGTCTTGCCGAAGCCGACGTCGCCGCAGATCAGCCGGTCCATCGGACGGCCGAGCTCGAGGTCCTTCAAGGTCGATTCGATGGCGCCGAGCTGGTCCTCGGTCTCGTCATAGGGGAAGCGTGCGCAGAACTCATCATAGAGGCCCGGCTGCACCGGCAGCTTTGGCGCCTCGTGCAGATGGCGCGCCGCGGCGATCTTGATCAGCTCGCCCGCGATCTCGCGGATGCGGTTCTTGAGCTTTGCCTTGCGGGTCTGCCAGCCGCTTCCGCCCAGACGATCCAGCTCGACCGTGGTCTGGTCGGAGCCGTAGCGCGACAACAGCTCGATGTTCTCGACGGGAAGGAACAGTTTTGTCTCGGCCGCATAGTGCAGCTCGAGGCAATCGTGGGGCGCGCCGGCGACGTCGAGAGTCTGGAGGCCGATGAAGCGGCCGATGCCGTGATCGACGTGGACGACGATGTCGCCCGCGGCAAGGCTCGTCACCTCCGAGATGAAATTGTCGAGCTTGCGGCTCGCCTTGCGGGGTCGGACCAGGCGGTCGCCAAGGATGTCCTGCTCGCTGATCAGCGCGATCTCGTCGGTCTCGAAACCGCTTTCCAGGCCGAGCACGGCGAGCATGGTCTCGTTGCGCGGGGTCGCCTGCACCGTCCGCCAGCTGTTGACGCTGGTGGTATGGGTCAGCTTGTGGTCGCGCAGCATCGAGGTCATGCGGTCGCGCGATCCCTCGCTCCACAGCGCGATCACGACCTTCTTGCGGCTCGCATGCAGCGCCATCACGTGGCTGACGACGGACTCGAACACGTTGACGGTGGCGTCATTGCGTTCGGGTGCGAAGTCCCGGCCCTTGCGCGCGCCGGCATCGACGATCGTCGCACCATCGGCCGGAACCGAAAACTGCGTCAGCCGCACCAGCGACATCTCGCTTTCGCGCCTGGTCCATTCCTCGTCGGTGAGATAGAGCCTGTCAGGCGGCAGCGGCTTGTAGATGGCGCCGCCGCCGGGATGCTCCATCGCATCGCGGCGGGCTTCGTAGTAATCCTGGATCTGCTTGAAACGCTCGCGGACGGCGTCCTCGGCCTGCGGCTCGATGGCGATGGCTGCGCCTTGCAGATAGTCGAACAGCGTGTCCATCCGGTCCTGGAACAGCGGCAACCAGTGCTCCATGCCGGGATGGCGGCGGCCCTCGCTGACGGCCTCGTACAGCGCGTCGTCGCGCTCGGGCGCGCCGAACTCGGCGACATAGCCCATGCGGAAGCGGCGGATGGTGTCGGTGACGAGCTGGAATTCCGAGATCGGCACGAGGTCGAGCGAGCGCATGTCGAGCATCGTCCGCTGGGTCTCGGCGTCGAAGGAGCGGATCGATTCCAGGCTGTCGCCGAAGAAGTCGAAGCGGACCGGCTGGTCGAGGCCGGCCGGAAACAGGTCCAGGATGCCGCCGCGCACGGCATATTCGCCGGGCTCGCGCACGGTCGAGGAGCGGTTGTAGCCGTTGTGCTCGAGCCAGGCGACGATGCTGTCCATCGGCACCACGTTGCCCGGCGCAACCGACAGCGCCTGCGCGGCAACGAGTTCGCGCGCAGGGACGCGCTGCACGATGGCGTTCACCGTGGTGAGCACGATCAGCGGCTTGTCGCTGCCGGTCAGCGGCGCAAGCCGCGCGAGCGTGGTCAGGCGCTGCGCGAGGATGCCGCCATGCGGCGAGACGCGGTCATAGGGCTGGCAGTCCCAGGCCGGAAAGGTCAGCACCGGCAAGTCGGGCGCGAAGAATTGCAGCGCGCGCTCGAGCTGCTGCATCCGCCCACCGTCGCGGCAGACCACGGCGAGGCTGACGGCCGGCTTCTTCGGCCGCGCGGCGATGGCGCGGGCGAGATCGGAGATGACGAGGCCCTCGGCGCCCTCGGCAACATTGGCGAGCGTCAGCGCGCGGCCGGGCGTAAGCAGCTCGGCCGGCGACTTCATCCCCTGTTTCATAAATCGCCGTCCGTAATCGGGAACGCCTTGATGCGGGCAAACAGCGCGCCGGCGACATCGGCTGGCAGCACCTTGTCACCGGTGATGGCGGCATAGAGATCGGGATCGGACTCGTCGAGCAGGGTCTCGAGCTCGGACAGCTCCGCGTCGGTCAGATTGCCGATCTCGGCATCCGCGAAGCGGCCCAGGATCAGGTCCATCTCGCGCGTGCCGCGGTGCCAGCAGCGGAACAGAAGCCGCTTGCGGCGATCGTCCAGCCCGTTGCTCGATCGTGTCGTTCCCGTCATGTCTCAGATCCAGTCAAACGCAGAAAGCCCGGACGTGCCGGGCCGGGGTGATATAGCCACTCGGACCGCCCCTGTCAGCCCTCGATTTGGCATGGCCCGCTGCCCGCGCGAGCGCCACGAAAAAAGCCGTGGATGCCCGGCACAAAGCCCGGCATGAGGGGCCAAAACGATCCTAGATTCGCATCCATGCGCCCCAGCCTGCTCAATCCGCTGTTTGCTCCCGTGACCAGCCTGCCCGGCGTCGGCCCGAAGCAGGACAAGCTGCTGCAGTACCTGCTCAGCCGCAATGAGACGCCGCGCCTGGTTGACCTGCTGCTGCATTTGCCGAGCCAGGTCATCGACCGCCGCGCGCGGCCAAAGATCCGCGACGCGGTCCAGGGAACCATGGTGACGCTGGAGGTCACCATCGATCGCCATCGCCCGCCTCCGCCGCGCAACGCTCGCGCGCCCTATCTCGTCTACGCAAGCGACGACACCGGCGACGTCGTGCTGACCTTCTTCCGCGCCAAGCCCGGCTACGTCGAAAAACTGCTGCCTGTTGGCGAGAAGCGCTACGTCTCGGGCACGCTCCAGATGTATGACGGCATCCCGCAGATCGTGCATCCCGACCGCGTGCTCGACGAGGAGGCGATCGCAAAACTCTCCGGCATCGACCCGGTCTATCCGCTGACCACGGGTCTGGCGCTCGGCTCGCTGCGACGCGCGGTCGCCCAAGCGCTGCAGAAGCTGCCCGCTTTGCCGGAATGGATCAGCCCGGAGGTGATGCGCCGCTGCAGTTTTCCGACGGTCACCGAGGCGCTCAGCCGCGTGCATCAACCGGTCGAGCTCACCGACATCCTACCCGAAAAGCCCTACTGGTCGCGCCTCGCCTTCGACGAGCTGTTGGCCGGCCAGCTCGCGCTGGCCCTGATCCGCGCGCAATTGCGCCGTCCCGCCGGCGTCCGCAATGCCGGCGACGGCCACTTGCGCAACAAGATCATCGACGCCCTGCCCTATGCCCTGACCCCGTCCCAGCGCAACGCCGCGGCCGCCATCGCCGAGGATCTGAAACAGCCCGTGCGCATGCTGCGCCTGCTTCAGGGCGATGTCGGCTCGGGCAAGACCGTCGTGGCGCTGCTGGCGGCCGCCGCCGTCGCCGAAGTCGGCAAGCAAGCCGCGCTGATGGCGCCGACGGAAATCTTGGCGCGGCAGCACATCAAGACCATCGCCCCGCTCGCGGAGCGCGCAGGGCTGCGCGTGGCCATCCTCACCGGCCGCGAGAAGGGCAAGGAGCGGCGCGAGCTGTTGGCGCAACTCGAAGCCGGCGAGATCAATCTCCTCGTCGGCACCCACGCGCTGATCCAGGACGACGTGATCTTCAACGATCTCGCCCTGGCCGTCGTCGACGAGCAGCATCGTTTCGGCGTGCGCGAACGCCTCGCGCTGACCTCGAAGGGCGCCGCCGTCGACGTGCTGGTGCTGAGCGCGACGCCGATCCCGCGCACGCTGGTGCTGACCTATTTCGGCGACATGGACATCAGCGAGCTCCGCGAAAAGCCCGCCGGCCGCCAGCCGATCGAGACCCGCACCATCTCGATGAGCCGCCTCGACGAGGTCACCGATAGCATCGGCCGCGCGTTGCAGGCGGGCAAGCTGGTCTACTGGATCTGCCCGCTGGTCGAGGAATCCGAGGCCGAAGGCACCGAGCACCTGACCAATGCGACCAAGCGCTTCGAGAGCCTGCAAAAGCGCTTCGGCGACCGCGTCGGCCTCGTCCACGGCCAGATGAAGGGCACCGAGAAGGACCGCGTGATGGGCCAGTTCGCAGCCCACGAGATCGGCCTTCTGGTTGCGACCACCGTTGTCGAGGTCGGCGTCGACGTGCCGGCCGCGACCATCATGGTGATCGAGAACGCCGAACGGTTTGGCTTGGCCCAGCTGCACCAGCTGCGCGGCCGCATCGGGCGCGGCTCGGAAGCCTCGACCTGCCTCCTTCTCTACTCGGAGCCGCTCGGCGAAATGTCCAAGGCACGGCTGAAGGTCATCCGCGAGACCACCGACGGCTTCCGCATCGCCGAGGAGGATTTGAAGCTGCGCGGCGAAGGCGACGTGCTGGGCGTCCGCCAGAGCGGCTTGCCCGGCTACCGCATCGCGCGGTCGGAGGTGCACGGCCAGCTCATCACCCAGGCCAGAGACGAGGCGCTGCGGATCCTGAAGGACGATCCGAAGCTGAAGGGCGAGCGCGGCGAGGCGCTGCGGTGCCTGCTGTATCTCTATGAGCGGGACGAAGCGATCCCGCTGATCGGGGCAGGTTAGCCTGCTGCTCTTCGGCGCCCGACTTCGTAAGCCGCCACATGCGCGCGGGCCAGATCCAAGAGCGGCGTATCGATACCGAGCGTGCGGGCGCGATTGGCCATATCGCCCAGGATATGCTCCGCTTCGGTGACCGAACCACGCTCGATATCGCGCAGCATCGAAGCCTTGAGCGGCGAGTCCAGGGTGGTGAACAGTTTCCGGTCGAACGCGATGAACGGCGCACGCGGCTCAAAACCCGACGCCTTTGCGACGGCACAGCATTCCGCGAACAGCCGAAAAATAGACCGCTCGCCGTTCGGCACCGCCAGGATGTCGCCGATACTCGCGCGCATCAGGCAGGTGATGCCGGCGAGTGTGCTGAGCTGGATGAATTTCTCCCACATGTCCTGCATGATCGCTTCGCTGGCGCGCACGTCGATGCCGGGGACCTGGAGCAGTGCCTGCAGCGCGAGCGCACGCTCGCTCAGCGCCCCCTTGGTCTCGCCGAAGACGATCGTCTGATTGGCCATGAACTGAACAACACGACCATCCGCGTCGAGCCCGGCACTGACGTTCGCCAATCCGCCGAGGACGCGCGCGGCGCCGAACCGCGCGGTCAGAGCGTCAATATGTTTCAATCCGTTGAGTATCGGCAGAATCATCGTGTTGGCGCCGACAGCAGGGGCAAACTGGGCCATCGCATCGTCGAGCGAGTAAGCCTTCACTCCGACCAGCACGACGTCAAACGTGTCCTTCAGATCATTTGCCAGAAGGATCTTCGGCTGTACGGCAAAGTCGCCGTGCGGGCTCACGACCTGCAATCCATTCTGCCGCAATTGCTCGGCCCGCTTCTCGCGCACCAGAAATGTCACGTCGCCACCCGCTCGGACCAGGCAGGCTCCGTAATAACCGCCAAGCGCGCCCGCGCCGATCACCAGCACTCTCATTCGAACTCCGATTGCATCCATCTGCCTCCGCAAGACAGTAACAGATGGATCCCGCGCCGTCTCCTCCTCGTCATTGCGAGCGCAGCGAAGCAATCCAGGCTGTCTCCGCGGGAAGATTCTGGATTGCTTCGCTGCGCTCGCAATGACGGTGTAGGCAGAGCGCAGCAGCCGTCGATCGGGCCGACTCGCGGCGACGCCCCCTCACCCGGCATGCGCGCGCAAGAACCTGCCGTGCTCCGCTTCGGTCGCCTCGTTGGCCGGAAACATGCACTCGAGCCGTAACTCTTCCGCCGTCACCGTCTGTGGAGTTCCGACCGTCGTGATCAGGGAGAAATAGTCGAGCGTCACACCGTCCTTGACGAAGCTGAGCGGGATCATCGGCACCGCATCGGAGGCCGAGGGTGCGCGCCATTCCGGCTTCACGCCCGGGTATCGCGACAGCTCTTCCAGCAGCGCCTTGGTCCTGACATCGATGACATGCCCGACCGCCTCACGATGGACACGGGCCAGCAGGCCGCGGGCGGTCTGCGGCCAGTTCGCGATGAAGGGACGCATGCCGGCCGGATCGAACATCAGGTGCAATAGATTGCGGGGAGCCGGTCGCGCAGACATGTCGATGAAGCAGTTGAAGAGCTGCGGCGCGGCGTCATTGGTCATCAGCACGTTCCAGTACCGGTCCATGACGATGGCCGGAAACGGTTCATGCTGACGCAGCATGCGCCGCAGGGCCCGGTTGATGCTCGTCATGGCGGGCGCATCGAGCGCGGGATCGGAATATGACGGCGCATAGCCCGCGGCCAGTAGCAGCTCGTTTCGTTCGCGCAAGGGGACGTCGAGGGCCTGCGCGAGATCGAGCAGCATCTGCCGGCTTGGGATGCTGCGGCCACTCTCGACGAAGCTGATGTGCTTCTGCGAGACGCCCGCGTCGAAGGACAGATCGAGCTGCGTCTTGCCGCGAATGTCCCGCCATTGACGCAGCAGACCACCCGCGGATCTGACGGCTGTCTTGACGTCGCTGGCCACGGCTTTCATGCGATCGATCCTTCCGGTCGATATCGTCGACGCGCATCGGCGGCGGCGCCGGTTTACCCGAGGCGCCGCCGCCGATGGCAGGCTTATTCCAGGCGATCAACCGAAGGTGACCGGCCCCACGGCGCCGACCCAGTGCCGCACCTTGGTGTCGTCGGTCTCGTCCATGTAGAAAAAGTGCGTCATCGTCGGATGCACCGTCGTCATCGAGGGATCATCGGGTGTCATGTCGACGACACCGCGAAACACCTTCAGGGAGCCGGCATCCCAATATTCGGTGACGTGATGCAGCGCGGTGAAACCGGTGTCGATGAAGGCCTTCAGATTGGCGCTGATCGCTTCCCGCCCCTTCCAATCGGCGACGCCGAGATTGCAGACGGCATCCTCCGCAAAACAGTCGAAACCTTGCCCGAAGGTCTTGTCGTCGATCTCCTTCCACATATCGAGCAGCCATTGTGGCGGCGCCTTCTTCGTGAACGCGACTTGCATCTCTCTCTCCTCATGCGCTGACACGCGCGCTCGACAGGAGGCCTGAAGGCTCCCCGCGGGTGGACGATCAGCAAAGTAGACGGGCTGCGAATTGGCTCAATTACATGCGAGGTAATAAAGCGCGCCCGGAAGGCGTGCTCTTTCCTCACGACCGACTTTATGGAACCTTGCGCTCATGCGCCGGATCATCGTCGTTGGCTCCCAGGGAAGCGGAAAGACGAGCCTCTCCCGAAATCTCGGGCGGAAGCTTGGACTGCCCGTGGTGCATCTCGACGTGCTCTATTGGCGTCCGGGGTGGAAGCCATCCGACATTGCGAGCTTCCGTGTACGCGTCGCGGAGGCGATCGCGGGCGACGCATGGGTCATCGACGGCAGCTTCTCGGGGCTCGCCTTCGATCTCACGCTTGCGCGTGCCGACACCCTGGTCGTCATCGACCGCCCGCGCTGGCTCTGCCAGTGGCGCATTCTCTGGCGCTCCGCGTTCGATCGCGACACGACGCGCCCCGATCTGCCCGAGGGATGTCCGGAACAGTTCGACTGGAAACTGATGAAGGAGGCGTGGCGCTACGACACCGAGCGCGTGCCTGTCATCGAGGCCGAGCGCCGTCAACATGGCCCCGATGTCCCGGTCGTGCGCCTGAGACGCGACCGGGACATCCAGGGCTTTCTGGAGTCGGTTTCAGTGCACGGCGAGTGATCCATTGCCGTGACTTCGGACTGGACGGTCAGGCCTTCTTCTGGGCGACACGCGCTGCGAACGCCTTCAGCAGTGCCGCATCCGCCGCTTCGCCATTCGCGTCTGCGGCGAGGTGCTCGAACCAGCGCGCAAAGCCTTCGTAGATCTGGCTCGCCGGATGGTCGGGCCCGAGGAAACCCGAGATCTCCCGCATCTCCGCGACCCAGCGATAGGCCTTCGGGATCATGTCCGGCAGCGCGACTTCGAGCCGGGCCAGGACCGCGGGCTGGCTCAGCGCGAGCTCGTCGCGCAGCGCGTCAGCCGCGCCCGCTTTCGTGGCCGCGACCACCATGGCCGAGCCGATGCCGGCGAGGCCCTTGACGATGCCGGCATAGGACATCTTCAGCGCGGAGGCCGCGCCGACGGGGCCCTCGACAATCCGCACGTCGAGCCCGAGATCCTTCAGCACCGCGAGATCCCCAGCGTATTCGCCGGACAGGTAGAGGGCCGGGCTCTTGCCGCCGGGCTGCGGCGGGAAGCCGATGATGCCGCCATCGACGAACGGCGCCTGTGCCGAGCCGATGATCTCCTCGATCCGCTGCACGGTATCGACATTGACCGCGTTGCAGTCGACGACGATGGGCTTCTTCTCGCGCCGGACGATCAGCGCCGCCAGGCGTTCGGCCAAAGCCACGGCTTCGCCCGGCGGCACGATCGAAAGGATGATGTCGGCCTCCGCGATCGCGTCGTCTTCGGCGCCGATCATGCCGGCATCCGCGGCGCGCTTTTGCGTCGCCTCGCTACGCCCCTTCAACGACGTCAGCACGCGCGCACCGTTTTCGCCGATGCGGCGGGCCACGGCGCTGCCCATGGCGCCGGGCGCGAGGATGGCAATGGTCTTCGTCATCATGCACTCCAGGTCGAATTCCGAGCGAGGCGCTCGATTCAACCGGAAGACTAGCAGAGGACGAAAGTGCTTGCGTGAATGCGGCCATCCGAAACGGGAATGGCCCTACTCCACCTTCGCAGGCTGGGGCTGGAGCGCCGAAGCATTGGCGATGCGCGCGGCGTTCGCCATGCCCGCAAGCGCCGCGGCCTTCTTCGGGTCGGGCGCCGAGCCCGGCTGCACCACGCCGGCCGACATGATCAGGGTCGCGGCATCCTCGGTGCTCATGTCGACCTCGACGATCTTGCTCTTGGGCACGTAGAAGAAGAAGCCCGTGGTCGGGTTCGGCGAGCACGGCAGGAACACGGAGACGTGCTCCTCCTGCCCCGGCAGGCTGCGCGCGACCTCCTCATTCGGCGACTGTGAGATCAGCACGATCGACCACATGCCCGGCGACGGAAACTCGACCAGGCCGACCTTCCGGAAGCTCGAGCCTTTGCCCGAGAACAGCGTCTCGAACACCTGCTTCAGGCCGCGATAGATGGCGCGCACCGCCGGAATGCGGCCGAGGAAGGTCTCGCCGATATCGACCAGCGTCCGGCCGATCAGATTGGCGGCGAGGAAGCCGACCAGCGTCAGCGTGAAGAATGCGACAATCAGTCCCCAACCTGGAATGACATACGGCAAATAGGTTTCGGGCCGATAGGCCAACGGCACGAACGGCCGCACCACGCCGTCAACCCAGGTGACGAACCACCAGACCAGATACAGCGTGATGGCAATTGGCCCCGTCACGACGAGGCCGGTGAGGAAATAATTACGGAAGCGGCCCATCAGGCCGGTATGCGGCTCCGGGATGGGATCAAGCGGCGCAGGCGCGTCGTCGCGGGGGGTCATTCGGGTTCCAGGTCGGTCGCTGCACTCAAACTAGGGTCTTCTAGCAGGTTTTGGAAGACTACCTAGCGTTCCGGCCTGATCCCTTCTGCCTATTCCACGGTCACCGATTTCGCGAGGTTGCGCGGCTGGTCGACGTCGGTGCCCATGATGACCGCCGTATGATAGGCGAGCAGCTGCACGGGGACGGCATAGACCATCGGTGTGAACGCGGCCGCCATGTCGGGCATGACGATGGTGACGAGGGACTCGACGGTCGCCTCCTCCGCGCCCTTGGCGTCCGTCATCAGGATGATCCTGCCGCCGCGGGCGGCAACCTCCTGCATGTTGGAGACGGTCTTTTCGAACACGCGGTCGTAGGGGGCGATGACGACGACCGGCATGGTCTCGTCGATCAGCGCGATCGGTCCGTGCTTCAGCTCGCCGGCGGCATAACCCTCGGCATGGATATAGGAGATCTCCTTCAGCTTCAGCGCGCCTTCGAGCGCGAGCGGGAAGCTGGTGCCGCGGCCGAGATAGAGCACGTCGCGCGATTTGGCGACCTCACGCGCGAGCTTCTCGATCTGGAGCTCGGTGGTGAGCGCGTCCGACATCAGGCGCGGGATCTCGACGAGGCCATGAACGAGCTTGGTCTCGTCCTCGTCGGACAATTCGCCGCGGGCCTTGCCGGCCGCGATCGCAAGATTTGCCAGCACCATGAGCTGGCAGGTGAAGGCCTTGGTCGAAGCGACGCCGATCTCGGGACCGGCCAGCGTCTGCAGCACGGTCTCGCTCTCGCGCGCGATCGTCGAGGTCGGCACGTTGACGACGGCCACCGTGTGCACGCCCTCGGCCTTGGCGTAGCGCAGCGCGGCCAGCGTGTCGGCGGTCTCGCCCGACTGCGAGATGAAGATGGCGAGATCGCCCTTGCGCAACGGCGCCTCGCGGTAGCGGAATTCGGAGGCGACGTCGACCTCGACCGGCACGCGCGCAAAGCGTTCGAACCAGTATTTCGCGACGAATCCGGCATAGCTCGCGGTGCCGCAGGCGGTGATGTTGATGCGCTGGATGCTCTTGAAGTCGAACGGCAGCTTGACCGGCAGAGAGACGCGTTCGGTCGCCATGTCGACATAGCGCGCCAGCGTGTGGCCGACCACTTCCGGCTGCTCGTGGATCTCCTTCGCCATGAAGTGCCGGTAATTGGCCTTGTCGACCAGCGAGGTCGAGGCGGCGTGCTTGATCTTCTCGCGCTGGACGGCGTGGCCGTCCTTGTCGAAGACCGTGGCGCCCTTGCGCGTCAGCACGACCCAGTCGCCGTCTTCGAGATAGCTGATCGTGTCCGTGAACGGGCCGAGCGCGATGGCGTCGGAGCCGAGATACATCTCGCCGTCGCCATATCCGATCGCGAGCGGCGGGCCGTTGCGGGCGCCGATCATGAGGTCGGCGTCACCGGCGAAGATGAATCCGAGCGCGAAGGCGCCGCGCAGCCGCGCCAGCGTCAGCTTCACCGCTTCCACGGGCTTGTTGCCGCGCGTGAGCAGATCGTCCACGAGATGCAGCACGATCTCGGTGTCGGTCTCGGTGTGGAACACCGTGCCCTTTTTCTCGAGCTCCCCGCGCAGCTCGCGGAAATTCTCGATGATGCCGTTGTGGACCACGGCAACGCGTTCGGTCGCGTGCGGATGGGCATTGTTGACGGTCGGCTTGCCGTGGGTGGCCCAGCGGGTGTGGCCGATGCCGGTCGTGCCTTTGAGCGGCTCGGCCTCGAGACGCTTCTCCAGGTTCTTCAGCTTGCCCTCGGCGCGGCGGCGCGCCAGATGCTTGCCTTCGAGCGTGGCGACGCCCGCGGAGTCGTAGCCGCGATATTCGAGACGTTTGAGCGAATCCACCAATTGCTCTGCAACCGGCGAGCGCCCGAGAATGCCGACAATCCCGCACATGCGGATCAATATCCCCCAAATCGTCGAAAAATCGCCTAAACGACCCGCTCGGTCTTTAGCGAAGTTCCTAAGGAACCAGATACTCAATAATTATTGCTGATTGAGACAGCGCCGGTTCGCTTCCGATTTCGACTGCGTCGAATTGGCCGGCCTTAAACCGCGCGAATTAACTTGTTGTCAATGAGTTTGACCAACGATTCCCGGCCAGGGAGTTAAGGTCATGAAAAGCTCGTCCGGCCGCAAAGGCCTGTCATCGATGTATGCCCACGCCAGCGAGACCACTGGCACGCACCTTGCGCATTGGCCGCCCCCCAGCGCGGCAAGGAAAGCAAGCCCGTCTTCGTCAAGCACGCCGCCGGAGAACCTGCGAAACGCGCCAAGCCGCGCGGCTGGCGCCTGACGCGCGCGATCTTCTCGGAATTCTCCGACGACGAATAGCGGCGCGCCTTACCACCCCAGCACCAGGGCAAAGACGAGGAAGACGACGAACGCCCAGAACGCCAGTCCTGTGATCAGCGATGCGATCTCGGTTGGGCTGGGATCGCCGACCTGTTCCAGCACCCATCGTCCCGGCGGTGTGATGACGCGCTTGACGAGGAATGAGATCACATCGTCGATTTCGTCGTCGTCCATGAGCGCTGCCCTAACACCGATCGGGTGTCGGCACTCGGCCGCTCATTTCTCCAGCTTCTTGCCGCCCGTCTTCATCTCGCGATAGCGCGCCGCGCCGCCTTCGCGGATGGTCTGCTGGTTGCGCTCCAGCGCCATGGCGTCGTCGGGCACATCGCGGGTGATCACCGAGCCGGACCCGATATAGGCGCCGTTGCCGATCTTTACCGGCGCGACGAGAGAGGAGTTGGTGCCCACGAAGGCACCCTGCCCGATGATCGTCTTGTGCTTCTTGAAGCCGTCGTAGTTGCAGGTGATGGTGCCGGCGCCGATGTTGGAATTGGCGCCGACGGTGGCATCGCCAATGTACGAGAGATGGTTGACCTTGACGCCGGCCTCCAGCGTCGCGGCCTTGGTTTCCACGAAATTGCCGATGCGCGCGCCGTCGCCGAGCGAGGTGCCGGGTCGCAGCCGCGCATAGGGGCCGATCGAGACGTTCTTGCCGAGCGTGGTCTGCACGATATGCGAGAAGGAATGGATCACCGTGCCGTCGGCGATCGACACGCCCGGACCGATCACCACGAACGGTTCGATGGTGACGTCATTGCCGAACACGGTGTCGGCGGACAGATAAACGGTCTCGGGTGCGATCAGCGTGACGCCCGCTTCCATCGCCGCCTTGCGCAAGCGTGCCTGCATCACGCTTTCGGCCTCCGCGAGCTGCGCCTTTGTGTTGATGCCGCGCACCTCGTCCTCGCTGGTCTCGATCACGACGGCCTCCCATCCCTGTTCACGAACGACGCCGACCGCGTCGGTCAGATAATATTCGCCCTTCGAATTCGCGTTGCCGATCTTGTCGAGGATCGCGAGTGCACGGCGCCCGTCGATCGCCATCACGCCGGCATTGCACAGATCGATCTTGAGCTCTTCCGCACTGGCATCGGCCTGCTCGCGGATCGCGACCAGACGGTCGCCCTGGACGATGAAGCGGCCATAGCCGGTGGGATCGGCGGCGCGAAAGCCGAGCGCGGCGATCGCTGCGCCCTTCGCGAGCGCTGAGCGCAGCCGCGCAAAGGTCTCGGCCGAGATGAGCGGCGTATCGCCGAAGGCAATCAGCAGATCGTCAGCGCCCCGCGCAATCGCCTCGCGCGCCGCCAGCACCGCATGCGCGGTGCCGAGCCGTTCCGCCTGCACGAAGGTGAGCGCATCGGGACGGATGCGCTTCGCCTCGTCCGCGACCACCTGATGGTCGGGGCCGATCACGACGGCGAGCGAGGTGCCGGTTCCCTTCGGCGTGGCGGCGAGCACGTGCGCGAGCAGGCTCTGGTGGGCGACCGGATGCAGCACTTTCGGCAGGTTCGATCGCATGCGCGTGCCTTCGCCGGCGGCGAGCACGATCGTGAGGCTGGAACGGGCAGTCATCGAAATCCTGTCAAACATGGCCGAATCAACGGGCGGCGGCAGGCCGATGCCGTCTTGAGCTGTCGCCTTGCTACCCCCGCGAACGCCCGGAATTCAAGTGCGACGGGGTTTTCCTGTTAATGTTCCCTGATTGATTCGGGGAAGCTGTTCGGGGCTGGGCACTTAACGTTCATGGCAAAGGATTCCGACCCATTGGCGGATGCCTTCGGGACCAAGGAGACCGGCGGGCTGTTCTCCGGACTTCTGGCCGAGGAAAGCGAAGTCGACCGCAGCATGATGTGGCGGCTGGGCTCGTGGGGCGTGGCCGCCGTCGGCGCCGTCGTGCTGGCCGTGCTGGCCAATCAGGCCCAGCTCGGCTGGCGCCGTGACCAGGTGGCGTCGGCCGATCTGTCGCGCCAGGCCGACCGGCTCCAGATGCTGACCAAGGACAGCCAGAACGAGGCCCGCCGCCTCGCCTCCGCCATCGAGACGCTGAACACCGACCGCGACCGGCTCTATTCGCGCGTCACCGTGCTCGAGCAAGGGATGGATTCCGTCACCGGCGCCATCGCCAAGCAGAGCGCGAAGCCGCAGGACGCGCCGGCGCCTGACGCACAGCCCGCGGCGCCGAACGTCGCGCCGGTCGCCTCGACGCCGGCTCCGTCGAGTGACAAGCCGCGCGCGGCAGCCGCGAAGGACCAGGCGAAGGAGCCGGCAAAAGACGCTCTGAAGGAGGCCGCAAAGGATCAGTTGATCCCGCCGCCGCAGACCGCTGCCGCGGCCTCGCTGGTGTCGCAGTCGCCGCTGACGACGGCGGCACTGCCTATGCTTCCGCTGGTGCCATCAAAATCGATCATGGCGCCACCCGATCCCGCCGCGTCGAAGCTGACGCAGCCCGAGACGACCGAGAAGGCCGCCGAGAAGAAGCCCGAACAGACGCCTGCCCCGACCGAGGTCGCCGCGGCGCCAGCCAAGCCGCCGGAGACGGCCGAGAGCGAGGCCCCTGCAATCGCGGTCCAGCAGACGCGCTTCGCCATCGACCTCGGCGGCGCCAACTCGCTCGACGGCCTGCGCGCGCTCTGGCGCGGCCTGACCAAGTCCAATCCCGAGATCGCGGCGCTGCGGCCGATCATCATGATCAAGGAGGGCAATGCCAGCGTCGGCATGCAGCTCCGTCTCGGCGCCGGGCCGCTGATCAATGCGGCGGCCGCCGCAAAGCTCTGCGCGGGCCTCGCCGAGAACGACCGCCATTGCGAGACCACCGTGTTCGACGGCCAGCGCCTGTCGATGCGCGGCGGAGCGGAGAAGGGCCAAGAGAAGACTCAGGACCGGGTTCAGGAGAAGAACTCCGAGAAGATCCAGGACGCGGCGCCGCAAGCCGAGACTGCGACGGCACCCGCGCCTGCCGCCAAACCGGAGAAGCGCCGCCGCAGCTACTCCTCAAAGCGCTCGTCGAAGCGCGAGGAGCCCGCGCCTGCCCCCGCGCCTCAGCCGCCGGCCGCACCGGCGAAGCCGGAGACGGCCTCGGCGGGATCGACGCTGTCGTCGTTCTTCAGGCGGTAGGAACGCCTACGAGTTCGATCATTACCCGCGGATCCCTGTTGCGCGACCCTCTTGTTACGCAACCCCTGGGGCCTCAATGGCCGCCGAGCAATGACTCGTCGAACGGCGCAAGCGATCAGAAATATCCACCTCGCCTGTTGCCCCCTCCCGTCATCCCGACCATATTGCGCCCATGACAAAAAAGCCCTTCCGCCTCACGCCCTACCAGGTGCAGTTCCTGATCGTCGTCGGCTTCGTGTCCGTCGGCTATGCGATCTATCTGCGTTATCTCGGCATCGAGAACTCGACCGTCGGCCTCGCCTGTGATGCCGGCCTGCAGACGCTGATCTGCAAGGCGCGCTCGGTCGCGACGGTGCTTTTCAAGAATTCGGTGTTCGGTATCGTCGCGCTGGTGGTTGCGACGCTGAACCTGATGCGGCCGTCGATCGTGCTGCTGACCGTCGGCATCGTCGCCGCCGGCCTCGGCATCGTGCTCTACAATGTCGTGCTGTCGGGCCTTGCGATCGGCCTGTTCATTCTTGGATTTGCTCGGCCCGCGCCCGCCACAGCGTGAACGCGAACAGCAAGTAGATCGCGCAGGTCCACAGCGACTGCCAGTTCTCGCGGCCTTCGTTGAACAGCACATAGGCGGCCGCCAGCGCGAGCAGGCCCGCGAATACCGAT
Source organism: Bradyrhizobium japonicum USDA 6 (assembly GCF_000284375.1). Lineage (NCBI taxonomy): Bacteria > Pseudomonadati > Pseudomonadota > Alphaproteobacteria > Hyphomicrobiales > Nitrobacteraceae > Bradyrhizobium > Bradyrhizobium japonicum. The sequence continues at coordinate 5,156,034 of NC_017249.1, read as the reverse complement.
TCCGCGATCGGACGCTGGCCGATCTGCGGCCGGTTCAGCATCAGCACTGCGAACGGCACCACCGCCATCGTCAGCGAGGCGTAGGGGAAATCGTGGTAGCGCGAGTCGAACACGAACGCGAGCGCGGTCTGCGCCGCAATCACCGCGGTCACCGCCAGCGTCAGGCCGAGCACGGCGGTGAGCTTCGACCATTTCCGGCCCTCGCGCGGGCCGAGCAGATCGAGGAAGGTCGGCAGGCTGCGGCCGATCACCATCGCCTGCGCGCAGAAGATCGGCGACAGGATGCCGGCCAGAAGCAGCGCGCCCCAGTGCAGCCAGCCGCCGATGCCGTAGCTCTCATAATACATCTTGTCGACGCCGATCCCGAGCAGGGCGCCCGCTGACGTCGCCGAGATCGCGACGCCGAGCCATGCCGAGAAGCGCGGCGTCCACGGCCGACGGCGCAGCGTGAGGCCGGCGACCGCGAACACCAGCACGCAGAGGCCCATGCCGGCGCCCATGTACCATTTCCAGTACGGGAAATTGCTGATCGGCTGGCCCGGCGGATATTTCAGGTTCCGGCGCACCGAGTCATACAGGCCCCAATAGCCGCCGACGGTGCCTTCCAGCTTGCGCTTCCAGGGCTGGTCATAGGACTCGATCAGATTGACGCGAAACTTGTTCGCTTTCGCCAGGCCCAGGATTTCCGAGACGACGCGCGCCTGGTTGGTGCGCGACGGCAGCGCGCCCTCGCGCATGCGCCCTTCGCTGGGCCAGCCGGTCTCGCCGATCAGGATCTCCTTGCCGGGGAACGCGACCGCCATGCGCTCGCGGATCGCCTCGACATGGCTCGCTGCGAACTTCGCCTTCACCGGAATGTCCTCCCAATAAGGCAGGATGTGGATCGTGACGAAGTCGACGGCGTCATAGACCTCGCGATTCCTGAGCCAGAACTCCCAGACGTCGGCATAGGTAACGGGCACGCTGACCTGCGCCTTCACCGAGCGGATGATGGAGACGAGGTCCGCCGTCGTCATCTCGCCGCGCAACAGCACCTCGTTGCCGACGATGATGCTGGTGACGATGCCGGGAAATTCCTTGGAAAGGCGGACGGCGAGCGCGGCCTGCTCAAAATTCTTCGCGCGGTTGCTGGAGAGCCAGATGCCCTGCAGCACCTTCAGCCCGCCGACCTTGGCGGCGATCGCCGGCACCTGGTCGAGCCCGTTCTCCATCGAATAGGTGCGGACGCAGTCGGTGATCTCCTTGAGCTGGCGCAAATCCTGCTCGATCTGGTCGGCCTCGATATGGGTCCACGCGTTCAGCGGCGACTGATCCCCGCGGAACGGCGCATAGGAGACGCATTGGACCTTGTCGGCCGGGTCGATCGGGGCGCGCGCGAGTGTGATTGGCGTGGCCAGCCACCACCACACGGCAGCAATCGCACCCAGTGAAACGAGCAGAAGCGCCAGTGGCGTACGAAGAGAAATCGGTTCCGTCCTCCGCGAGGTGCCGTCGATTACCTGCTCACGCGCCATCTGCCAAGGGGTGTGTCCGAGATGGATCCTTCCCTCCCCCGAGGAATTTACCTGCGGCCGTTCGACAGAGGCCTAGGATCGTGACTTTGCTGGACAAAATTTCAAATTCAGGTCATGGACTCGGCAGGACTTTGCCGCCGCATTGGGGACCCATTTGGACGCCATCACCGGCGAGTCCGCGAGGTCCTGGCGCGGGCGGTCAGCTGATATATTGGGGAATTCATGCGGCAACGGGTGTTCGAGTTACGAAATGCGGTCCTGCGGCAGTTCGCCGCCACCTTGGCCGTCTCCTCCCTGGTCGTGATGGTCGGTCTCGGTGGCGCCTCCGCCCAGAGCGGCACGCCTGCCCCGGACCAGGGCAAGGCGGCTGCCCAGCCCGCCGATGCCGCCGCCAAGGACGCCGCCCAGAACCAGCGCCGCACCGACGAGTTCGCCGAAGCAGCCCAGGTCATCAACGGCCCGGCCGGCAACCCCGAATGCGTCTGGCTCGGCCGGCGCGTGGTGCGGCTGATGTGGCGCGACGACCTCGATACCGCGTTCCGCCATCTCGACCTCTACGACCGCTTCGGCTGCCCCGGCGGCCACATCCAGGCGGCTTTCCGCTGCCTGACCCGCTTTGGCGGCCAGATCGATCCCAAGGTCGCCGAGACCCTGGACAGCCGCGTGCACGCCTGCTGGATCAACCCGGCATCCCAGCCGCAGCAGGCGGCAGCCAGCGCCGCCCAGACGGCGGCGCCAACCACGGGCAATTCGCAGGCCCCGCAGCCGGCCGCGAGCCCCGCGCCTGCGGCAAGCCCGACGCCGGCGCCCTCGAAATAGCCGCGATTGTTTCAGCCGCCGTTCAGGAACGATCGGCGATAGAAGCGGTTGGCACTGCCGCACATTCCGAAACTGTCATGCCCTCATACGGTCATGAGGCCATGACAGTTGTGAAACCGTCCGGCAGAGGTATGCTCCATTTGCCGCGGACTCGGTCGGATCTCGGGGTCGGATCCGCTTCCCTGCCACCTCAGCCCCTTTTGGTTTAGCCGCGATGCGCGTTGTCGCCGCCGTTCTGTTGCTTGTGTCCGCGCTTCACGCCGGCATCTGGGGAGTCATGCGGGACAGGGAACCCGCGCCCGACTTCAAGGGCCTCCTGCCCAGCGTCTCCTACGCCCCGTTCGAAGGCGCGGCCCATCCCGACATCGACAATATCCCGACCGTCGAGAAAATCCGCGCCGACCTGAAGACGCTGTCGACGATGACGCGCGCGATCCGTCTCTATTCGTCCACGGGCGGCGTCGAGCTGGTGCCGCCGATCGCGGCCGAGTTCGGCCTGAAGGTCACGGTCGGCGCCTGGATCGACAAGGACAAGGATCGCAACGAGCGCGAGATCAAGGCCGCCATCGAGCTCGCCCGCAAGAACAGCAACGTCGTCGGCGTCGTGGTCGGCAACGAGGTGATCTACCGCGGCGAGCAGAAGGTCGAAGACCTCATCGACATGATCAAGAAGGTCAAGGGCTCGGTCCGCGTGCCCGTCACGACCGGCGAGATCTGGAACATCTGGCGCGACAATCCCGACCTTGCCTCCAATGTCGACTTCATCGCCGCCCACGTGCTGCCCTATTGGGAAAACTTCCGCTCGGACCAGGCGGTCGACCAGGCCGTCGACCGCTACAACCTGCTGCGCAATCTGTTCCCCGGCAAGCGCATCGTGATCGCCGAATTCGGCTGGCCGAGCCAGGGCTACAACCTGCGCAACGCCGACCCCGGCCCGTTCCAGCAGGCGCTGACCCTGCGCAACTTCGTCAGCCGCGCCGAAGCCATCGGCATGGAATACAACATCGTCGAAGCCATCGATCAGCCCTGGAAGTATTTCGAGGGCGGCGTCGGCCCGTACTGGGGCATCCTCAACGCCAGCCGCGAGCCGAAATTCGCCTGGACCGGCCCGGTCGAGAATCCCGACTACTGGAAGCTGATGGGAATTGCGCTGCTGGTCGGCATCCTCCTGTCGCTGCCGATCCTGCGGCTGGAGCAGCCGACCGCCAGGCAGGCATTCCTGCTGTCGGCGACCGCCAACGGCGTCGGCGCCTGGGCCGCGACCGTGTTCGCGTTCTGGAACGACCACTATTTCATCTTCGGCTCGGCCTTCGCGCTCACGCTCGGCATGATCCTGCTTGTTCCCCTTGTCCTCATCGCGATGGCGCGCGTCGACGAGATCGCGGCGGTGGCCTTGGGCCGGCCGCCGCAGCGGCTGCTCTCCAAGAGCAAGCCGGTCGAGAACGTTCCGGAAAATTACTATCCGAAGGTCTCGATCCACATCCCCGCTTATTTCGAGCCGGTCGAGATGCTGAAGCAGACGCTCGATGCGCTGTCGCGGCTGAACTATCCGAACTATGAATGCGTCGTCATCATCAACAACACGCCTGATCCCGCGTTCTGGCAGCCGATCCAGGACCATTGCCGCGCGCTCGGTGAACGCTTCAAGTTCATCAACGCGGAAAAGGTGCAGGGCTTCAAGGCCGGCGCGCTGCGGATCGCGATGGACCGCACCGCCGTCGATGCCGAGATCATCGGCATCCTCGATGCCGACTATGCCGTCGATCCCGACTGGCTGAAGGACCTCGTGCCCGCTTTCGCCGACCCGCGCGTCGGCCTCGTGCAGGCGCCGCAGGAGCATCGCGACGGCGACCTGTCGATCATGCACTACATCATGAACGGCGAGTATGCGGGCTTCTTCGACATCGGCATGGTCCAGCGCAACGAGGCCAACGCCATCATCGTACACGGCACGATGTGCCTGATCCGCCGCGCCGCGATGGACATGGCCGGCGGCTGGTCATCCGACACGATCTGCGAGGATAGCGATCTCGGCCTTGCGATCCAGGAGCTCGGCTGGACCACCCACTACACCAATCACCGCTACGGCCAGGGCCTGCTCCCCGACACCTACGAGGCCTTCAAGAAGCAGCGTCACCGCTGGGCCTATGGCGGCCTCCAGATCGTGAAGAAGCACTGGCGGCACTTCCTGCCCGGCCGCAGCCGGCTGACGCCCGACCAGAAGCGCGAATATGGCTTGGGCTGGCTGAACTGGCTCGGCGCCGAGAGCCTCGGCGTGGTGGTCGCGCTGCTCAACCTCATCTGGGTGCCGATCGTCGCCTTCGCCGACATCGCCATCCCCGACAAGATCCTGACCTTGCCGATCATCGGCGCCTTCGTCGTCTCGCTCGCGCACTTCCTGTCGATGTACCGCGCACGCGTCGCGATCAAACCCGGCCAGATGATGGGCGCCATGATCGCGGCGATGAGCGTGCAATGGACGGTGTCGCGCGCGGTGGCACAAGGTCTCATCACCGAGCACATCGCGTTCGCGCGCACCTCCAAGGGCGGCCTGTCCAGAATGTCGATCGAGTTCCAGGCATTCTGGGAGGCCGTGATCGGCACCCTGCTGGTGATCGGCGCCGGCGTGCTGATCGCCTCCAACAGCTATCGCCAGATCACCGAGATCTACATCTTCGCCGGCGTCCTGGTGCTGCAAAGCCTGCCGTTCCTGGCCGCGGTCGCGATCGCGATCCTCGAGCTCAGCCGCATCAACTCGTTCCAGTTCTGGCGCGACAGCGCGATCCGCACCGCCGAACTGATCGGCCTGCGCCCGGTTGCGCTGCCGACCCCCGCCGGCACGCCGCAGCCGGTGCCGAGCGAGGTGCGGCGGGAGGCGAACTGACGGGCCGAACGGTCTCGCGGCGCCGGTGAAACTTCCGCGCCGGCAAGCCACCGGCGCTGTTCGGCGTGGATAGCGGGCCGCCAATCGGGTTGAAAATTCCGGCCTAAGCGGCGGAAAGCGCGAGCGAATCCCCTACGCCGCCAGGAGTTTGGGCCGCCACTCGCGCTATTGACCTCAGCGCCCCATCCCCCTACACAGCGCGGGCCGAAAGCATGATCCGGAAACAGCCGGTTTTTCCCCGCGACGCCAGTTGAGGCAGCGGCAAGACATGCTTCTCGAATGTCCGAAGACGATGGCGATCGATCTTGAAAGCCATCAGCGGCCATGGGAGCGCGTAGCTCAGCCGGTAGAGCACGTGACTTTTAATCACGGGGTCCTGGGTTCGAGCCCCAGCGCGCTCACCAAGCCAAATCAAAGACTTAACTGAACAAGCGACCCACCGGAATCATCGTTGTACGGATGAGGAGCGGATAATCAGCGCCACATCGTTGGTGGGTTCAGGGCCTTGCGACCTGCCGCTTTCAACGCGTCGGTTGAGCGGTGCCCATGCGCCGCGGCATCGAGCAGCTTCGAGGCGACGTACGCTCTGGCGCCGGTCTCGCTTACAGGAATATTTTCGCAAACTTCGTCGAGCACCGCCCTGAGCAGCGCAGTCATTTCAGCATCAAACACGCCGAACTCCCGAAATTGAGAGGATGCTGAACGCTGCACAAGCGGAATATGTTCGCTTGGCAGCGTTCGCCGCGTATTCCGGTCTGGGCTCTGAAATCCCAGCGCCGGCCAAATTGGCACCTGTCTGTCAAAGTAATGTGACAGCTTCCCCGACCGCGTCAACGCGTGAACCGGCGGCCTGAAACCCTCGGAGATTTCGTGCGTAAAATCTCTATCCGAGATTTTTGCTAGTTCCCATCTCGGGGCTGGAAATGAACACCGCCGCCGGGACAATGTATTAGAGCCCGGCGGCGTATTTGTTGGTGCCCTGCGTGGTGTGAACCGGCGAGCCCTGGTGGTCGCTACCGCCTCAGCCGCCGTGGTGTGTCATCAGATGCCGGCGCTTCCAGGCGCCAACGCCCGGCCTCGACGCGCCTCCCTCATGGAACGAAGGCCGGCGAGGCTGCCATCGAGCATCCCGTCAAAGCCTATGCCGTGACGACGGCAATAGCCGGCCAATTCTTGTGAAGCGCAGAAGCCTGGTGCGTGCGGAGCCGGCTCCTGAGTCGCGGTGGCTCAAGGGCTACGAGTGTTGGTCCGCGGGTTTGCAACCTTGGGGAAAACGCTCCCTAGGTCAGTCGGACTGCATTTTTCGAATCAGCCAGATGTGCGCGCGTTCGCGCGTGATCTTGCTGGGGGTACGCGTGAGCCAGTTTCTGTCCGTGCTGCTATTGCTGACGACATTGACGCTGACGGTGTGTTTCGGCGTGGCGGCCTGGCGCCAGTCGGCCGGCAGAGATGTCGATATCACCGCCACCATTTCACATCGGGACACCGGCTGGAGGTCGGAACGGAGCAACTGAGGCCCTTCCGCTCGCTCTTGCGAGAGAGTTTTGAAGTCATCGTTGGCGCGCGCCAGATCGATTGGGATGCCCCCCGGGCTTGATCTCGAAAATGCATCGGGGCGCAGCAGCCCTGTTGCGGCCTCCAAGTCGAGCGGCCCCTCACGGATAACACCTCGGTGAATGAAACCGTTCGCCGCATCACGCGAAGCACTCAGGAAACAATCCGGGTCCAGTGTCCTCTCACCCACGAGGGGATCTCAAAATGATTATTCTCAAGGTCTCTGCTGTTGTTCTTGGCGCTGCCATCCTTTTCACGATGTACTCAGGCGACCTGGGCGCCGACGTCGTGCTCGCCATCGTGTCCTGCTTGGCATGACAAGAGGACCGGCCAGCGTGAACTCGAAGGCCGGTAATGCCAACTGCTTCGCTTGACCAATCGTCAGCTTTCCGGAGTTGAAACCGTAGCCGGCACACTCAGCGGAGCGCCCCCAACCGAAACCGGCCCGACGGACTTCGACTGCCGGACCATCCGCTTGCGCATCGCAGCGGACAATCCATAGCGCGCATTCGCTTTTCGGATCGAGGACGTGACGTCCGACATCATTGCATTTTGCAGCGCATCGACCTTCGCGATGAGCGTGGACAGCTGCGAAGAAATCTTCCTCACATCGACCCGTTCGTCCGTGATGCTCTGTCGCAGCGACAGCAGCACCATTGAATCCTGCTGCAGCAGAGCGGCATTTTGCTGCAAGGCGTGGTTGCTCTCCTGCAGCGAAGCCGTGTGTTGCTGCTGGGCCGACTGAATGTCCTTCAAGGCAGCGGCAACCGGATCCGCCTTTGGCGCGGAAGCTTCCCGGCGCGGAAGCAGTTCAGCCAGACTGCCGACACTCAGCGACGGAAGATCAGCCGGCAATGTATAGATCGCCGCCGCGCCATTGATGGCCAAGGCGCACACCGACAGTGCCAGGACCGATTTCCGGCTGGACTGCTTGGCCGGTGCCGGAGCTTCCGGGGCAGCAGGTTCGAGTGCTGCGACTGCGAGCGCGAGCGCCGCGGGGTCGAGTTGTTCGACGAGGCCTGGCGCCTCGGATGTCGTGGTCATGTCCATTGACCTCAAATGAGCGAGCAACAGGAAGCCGACGCCGGAACGTCCTCGCGACGGCTCCTCTACGCAGCACCCACCTACAACTGCCTAAAATTGTGAGCATTTTGGATTAATTCCACGTTAGCGACGTGGCCGACCGAGACGCCTGGAGGTGTAAGATTCACGAGAACCGGAGGAACGGCATGTTTGAAATCAGCGGTTTCGACACAGCAGGCGTCGTCGGCCTCAAGCGGCTGTCACTCGCGGCCGCCCTCAAGAAGGCCAGGGAGCTTGTCGAAGACGGGGGCTGGGACGCTCAGGTCGTCGATCCGACCTGGCGCGTGCACACCCCGCTTGAGGCGCAGGCCGCCTGGTCGTGGCGCTGGGCCGGCTCCGCAGCTGCCTCATCAAGAGCTCGCTGATCAGCAGCAAGCTCGGCCTTGCGCGTGACGGCCCGTCTCTCAATAGCGCCGATAGTAATTCTCTGGCCGGTCCTGGAATTGCAGTGGAACTGTGCCGTTGGGGTAGCAGACACCGTCGCGGATATCGACGTCAGCGCCGTGGCCGCATGGCACCGGACGCCGGCGCATTCCGTAGTAAGGCCGCGGGCCCTGATAGTACCCCTGCAGCGCCGCCTGGTCTTCGGGACGGAGATAGCCGTTGGGATAGCACATCCCGTCGCGGGCGCTCAGATCCCAATGATGGCCGCACGGAGGTGGATGCCTCGGCACGCCGCGATACTGCACCTCGAGCGGGCGTTCGACAGCTGCGGCAGGCGCCGTTGCACCGCCATGAAGAGCAAGGATTGTCGCGATAGTGGTGATCAACATCGAAGCGGTCCTCCAAGGCAACAAGATAGACAAGCCCTCTGAATGACGCCTGAACGAGACGGGAGCGCCACGACCATCCGGGTCGGCCGATGGCACGATGGCGGCCCACCGCGCTGCACCGGAACTGCAGCTGTCTGCAGTTCCAAGCGCCTTGCCACAAAAGCCGGGAGACAACGCCCTCGAAAGGTGTAAGATTCAGGAAAACCGGAGGAACGGCATGTTTGAAATCAGCGGTTTCGACACGGCAGGCGTCGTCAGCCTCAAGCGGCTGTCACTCGCGGCCGCCCTCAAGAAGGCCAGAGAGCTCGTCGAAGACGGGTGCTGGGACGTTCAGATCGTCGATCCGGCTGGGCAGGTCTACACCTCGTTCGAGGAGCAAGCCGCTTAGTCGCCCCGCCCGCCTTCGGGATTTTTCAGAAAGCACCCGCCCCTCCGATCACGCTTCGCGACCCGTGGCCGTGACCGCGATCGAAATGAAAACCCCAGCGCCTCTGAGGGAGCGCTGGGGCGTTTTCAAAATATAAATTGGTTAAGCAATGAGGCCTTCATAGCACCGGTCTCGAAGCGCGAGTGTGAACTGGTTCACACGGCTCCGCCGATCTTCGCGCACCACGCCCGGGTGTGGCTATCCGCCTCGGCCGACGTTGGACGAGGCGTTGTTGAGCCAGCGCGCCGTTGCTTCATCGCTCCAGCCGGGGACTGCGAAGCGCGCACGAGGATTCACTTCCGTGCCGAAACGATCGACCGGAGGATGGCGTGTCGCAGGATTGTGCGCACGAGCGTGGTGCGCGGCGTCTGCAGACGTGCACAAGACGACCAAAAGGCCCAGGGCCACAACTAGACGCATCGTATCGGCTCCAATCGACTCCGCTGCCGCTCATGTAGTACGCCGACCGTCCCACCGCGATCTGACGCGGCTTCACAGCTAGGAGAGCGAAGCGCGAACGCGACGCTCTTGCGATGGAGCGAACCGCCGCTCAACTCCCGCGCGCCGCACCGTTGCCAACCAATTCGTTTGGGAGCACGCTCTCCCCAGGCGCTTAAGACGCCGCACGGGGAGAACCACATGAAGGAACCGGGCCTGGACGGTCGCCATCGGGACAAGGATGGCGCGATCAGCAAGAAGCACGGCAACACGCTGGTCGGTACGTTGCGCAAGATCTACGGAAAGGGATTTGCGGCCGGTTATCCCGATGCGACTCCGCTCAGCGAGGTCTTGCATCAATTGAACGAGACCTCGCTGAGCCAGTTGCGTCGCGATCACGACACCGGGCATCTCGGGCACAAGATCGACCACGCCTCGAAGTGAATGGACTTCGCTTGGCCGATCTCACTTGGCCGACGTCAGGTCGTCGAAACCGACTCCGCCGACAGCCTCTCGGGCTCGTGTTCTGGACGGGCGATTTGTCGCACCGGCGCCGCGAAGACGCGGCCGCCCCTGCTCACTGGCGCCGCGGCTTGCTCGGAAACAGCCGATCGCGGATGTAGCGCGAAGTCGGCGTCAGGCGGATGCCGCGCGGCTTCTGCCAGGCGGCGCGGTCGATCTCCTTCTTGTCGCCGATCTCGAGCCTGCCCTTGGCGCCCTTGGCGATGAAGATCGCGTCGCTCATCTTGCGACCGGAGCGCTTATTCCTGGCCGTCACTTCCTTCCACAGGCTGATCCGGCCGAGCTTCAGCTTGGGCAGCTCCTCCTTGATCTCCCGCCGCAGGCAGTCCTTGTCGGACTCGCGCGAACGCTTGCGGCCGCCCGGGAACATCCACAGGCCGTCCGACCGCCGTCTGACCAACAATACCTTGCCGCGCTTTGCGGCAACCAGCTTGGAAGCCTTCGCCATTTCTGCCGTAGATCGAAAACAGAATCGCCGTATCGTAACTTGTCTAGTCGAATAGACAAGTTCGCGGGGCGCTTTGACCACAGCCCGTGCGAGCAGCTCAGCTTTCGCCCGCCGCCGCCCGGTCCTCGGTCCTGATCCAGGCCATCATCATCTCCCAGGCCACCGACAGGATGATCGGCCCGATGAACAGGCCGACGATGCCATGGGCGAGCGTGCCGCCGATCACGCCGACGAAGATCACGATGGTGGGCGTGGTGAGGCCGCGCCCCATCACCAGCGGCTTCAACATGGTGTCGATGAAGCCGACGAGGACGAGAAACACGGTGAGCAGCAGCGCCGTGGTGACGTCCTTGGCGGTCCAGATCCAGATGATCACCGGCAGCAGCACGAGGAAGGCGCCGATCTGAACGATCGAGAGCAGCAGCACGATGAAGGCGAGCAGGCCCGCGCTCGGCACGGCGGCGAGCTTGAAGCCGATGCCGGCGAGCAGCGCCTGCACGATCGCGACGCCGATCACGCCTTGCGCCACGGCGCGGATGGTCGCGCCCGCAAGCTCCAGGAAATGCTCGCTCTGCTCGGGCACGATCCGGAACAGGAAGCCGCGGCCGGCCGCAACCAGCCGCGGCCCGTGCGGAAACAGGAAACCGGCGACGAACACCGAGACCAGAAACTGGAGCGTGCCGAGGCTCGCATCGCCCGCAAGCGACAACAAGGGCCCCGCCAGCGGCTGGAGATAGGGCGCGACCTCGCGCAGCACCGCACGGATGTTGTTGTAGGCCTGATCCCAGAGATCGTAGAGCCAAGGGCCGACCACCGGCCACGACTTGAGCTGCTCTGGCGCCGACTGCAGCGCGAGGTCGCCGGTGCCGAGCTGCTTCGCCAACTCGCGCGCACCGTCCACCGCGCTGAGGCCGAGCCAGGTCGCCGGGCCGATGACGATGCCGAGCGTGATCAGGGTGAGGATCGCGGCCGCGGTCTTCGGGCGGCCGCCGAGGATCTTGGCGACCCAGCTGAAGGCCGGATAGAACGCGACCGCGAGCACGGCGCTCCAGGCCAGGATCGGCACGAACGGGCGGATGATCAGGAAGGTCCAGATGATCAGCAGGCCAAGCAGAACGACCCGGATCAGGAGCTGGATGATGTCCTCTCCCGTCAGGAGCTGACGGAGACTTTTCACGGGCACGCCTTTCCTTGCGGCATTGACGCGGGTTCCGGCACTTGCGCGGCAAAGCGTTATTGCCAGCCGCGCATCCGCCGTCAAGACGACCGGACCCGCGGCGGCCCCGGGATTTAAGGAACGCTTCGGCCCGAAGCGCACCGCAAGGAGCCCGATCGCCGCACCAGCATTCATCGCGGCATACACTATGCGCTCGAGCCAAGCGCCGCGCCGGGCTTTTGGCACTTGTGCGATCCACGACAAGAACCGGTCCGGCCGGGTGCAAGGCCAGCTGCCGCCGCGCGCTGTCAGGCGGGTGCGCCGAGGGCCGCACGCTTGCACGCGGGGGTTGGCTAACGACAATTAACCGGATTTCCACGCGCCGGTTTACGCGGCTGCAAAGGCTCGCACCTACGCTTCCCACAACGCATCCAAGAACATCGACGTGCAATGGCCAACAGCATCTGGACGACCGAAGAATTCACCTGCGCGGGTTGCAGCATGAACTACACCGCGACACGGGAAGAGCACAGCGAAGCCCACACCGGCAGCTTCAAATGCAGCATCTGCAGCGGCGTGGTGCACAGCTGGTCCGGCAAGCACCACTTCTTCGGCTGGTCGGCGGTGAAGACAAAGCCGCCGGTGTTCGGGAGACGATGGGCGGGAGTGGGTTGGTAGGCCGAGGCAAGGGTTTTCACTGCCGTCGACCGGATGGAGCGAAGCGAAATCCGGGACCAGTGTCGCTCCATTGCACGAACCCCGGATTGCGCTTCGCTCCATCCGGGCTACGAAACCCCATTGCCACTCTCGCCGTCATTGCGAGGAGCTCTTGCGACGAAGCAATCCAGAGCTTCTCCGCGGAAAGATTCTGGATTGCTTCGCTACGCTCGCAATGACGATGTTGAAGCAACGACGCAGAATGCATCGACGGAGTTCGCAGTGACACCTTGCCCGTCGTCGGGCAAAACACTTCACGCAAAATTCCCAATGCGATTGTCAGCCCGTTGCGGCGGAAATAGCGATCCTTTGATCGTGGCAACTGCTACGGCATAAAAAACCCGCGGCAGGTTTTCCCGCGCGGGTGTTACGAATTTCCGATGATGCCACTCTGCCAGTGTTTTGCCCGACGTGTCAAATCCGGACGAGGCGATGCGTCGCGCCGTCGAGATATCGGTAGGTGTTCGCGTTGGACAAGTCCGAGAAGGACCTGCTTGGCACCAACTGAAAATGACGAATGCATTCAATACCCCCGCTACTGTGTATGGGGTTGTTTTTCAGCTTTTGCTTTGAGGGCGTTTGAACGCCGGCTTCAGCGCCGGCCGCTTGGCATCGGGCCGGGATCGGCGGCGAGCGTTTTGCCGTGACGCAGGGATGAGGAACTGACGCTTCTGCTACGCCGAGACACCGGATAAACTCCCCCTCCCCGCAACAGAAGCCGACACGCAATGACCGCTCCCTTCGTTCCGCAGATCGCCCTCTACCGCAACTGGCTCGCCGAGCAGCGTGGCCTTTCCTTCGCGAATTACGAGGAGATGCGGCAGTGGTCGGTGCGCGATCTCGACGGCTTCTGGCGCAGCATCTGGGACTATTACGATCTGCAATCGCCGACGCCGTTTGCGGCCGTGATCACCGAGCGCAAGATGCCGGGCGCGGTGTGGTTCCCCGGCGCGCAGGTCAACTATGCGCGGCAGGTGTTTCGGCATGTCGAGGCCGCCGACGCCGCCGGCCTGCCCGCGATCGTCAGTAGCGGCGAGGACGGCAAGCTCAACGAAACGAGCTGGCCGGAGCTGCGTCGCAAGGCGGCGGCGCTCGCGCTGCATCTGGAGGACAAGGGCATCAAGCCCGGCGACCGGATCGCGGCCTACCTGCCCAACATCCCCGAAACCATCATCGCGTTTCTGGCGAGCGCCAGCATCGGCGCGGTCTGGAGCGTCTGTGCGCCCGACATGGCTGCGCCCGCCGTGATCGACCGCTTCAAGCAGATCGAGCCGAAGGTGCTGATCGCCTGCGATGCCGTCACCTATGCCGGCCGCCGGCATGATCGCAAGGACGTCGTCGCGGAGCTGCGGCGATCGCTGCCGACGGTTGAGCACGTCATCCTGCACAGCGAGGCTGCGCCCACAGCACCGGACGCCCGGCTCGCCGACATCGTCGCAAGGACAGGCGCCGCGATCGACGCGTTCGAGCCGGCCTGGCTGCCGTTCGATCATCCGCTCTGGATCGTGTATTCCAGCGGCACCACCGGCCTGCCGAAACCGATCGTGCACGGCCATGGCGGGATCGTCATCGTGGTGCTGGCGCTGCTGGGCCTGCACAACGACCTCGGCTGCTCCTACCACGAGAACTCGTTCGGCGAGCGCTATCACTGGTACTCTTCGACCGGCTGGATCATGTGGAATTCTCAGGTCGGCGGCCTGCTCAGCGGCACCACCTGCTGCATCTTCGACGGCAGCCCGGGCGGCACCAGGGACAAGCCGGACTGGACCACGCTGTGGCGGTTCGTGGCACAGTCGAAAGCGACCTTCTTCGGCGCCGGCGCGGCGTTCTTCGCCAACTGCGCCAAGGCCGAGATCGATCTCACTGCGGCCGGCGATCTGTCGCGGCTGCGTTGCCTCGGCTCGACCGGCTCGCCGCTCAGCGCCGATACGCAAGCCTGGTTCAACGCTCGCTTCGCGGCGTTGTCGAAAATCAACGGCAGCAAGGCGCATGCCGACATCTGGTGGGCGAACATCTCCGGCGGCACCGATTTTGCCGGCGCCTTCATCGGCGGCAACCGCGAATTGCCGCAGACTCCGGGTGCGATGCAATGCCGCCTGCTCGGCGCGGCGGTCGAAGCCTTCAGCGAGCAGGGCCGCGCCGTCATCGACGAGGTCGGCGAGCTCGTCTGTACCGAGCCGATGCCCTCGATGCCGCTCCGTTTCTGGAACGACAAGGGCGATGCGCGCTATCGCTCCAGCTATTTCGAGACCTATCCGGACAATTTCGACGGCAGCGGCCGCGGGCCGGTGTGGCGGCACGGCGACTGGCTCAAGGTCAATCCGGACGGCTCCTGCATCATCTATGGCCGCAGCGATGCGACCATCAACCGGCACGGCCTGCGCATGGGCACGAGCGAGCTCTATTCCGCGATCGAAGCGCTGCCGGAGGTGCTGGATAGCCTCGTCGTCGACCTCGAATATCTCGGCCGCGACAGCTACATGCCGCTGTTCGTGGTGCTGCGTGAGGGCACCGCCTTCGACGCCGCGATGCAGGCCAAGATCAACAAGGCGATCGAGGCCGGCCTGTCCCGGCGATTCCTGCCGAACGAGATCTTTGCCGTCGCCGAGATCCCGCGCACGCTCTCGGGCAAGAAGCAGGAGCTGCCGATCAAGAAGCTGCTGCTCGGCCAGCCCGTCGAGAAGGTCATCAACAAGGAGGCGATGGCCAATCCCGCGTGCCTCGACTGGTATCTCGCCTTCGCCCGCGACTATCTCGCCCGAACCGCGGCGTAGCTTCGATCAACCGCCGCCGAAATTGGAGGGATCGAGATTCCTGTTCTCTGACGGCGGAATCGGCGGCTGCCCGGGAAATTTGTACCAGCCGGGCGGCACCGGCGCGTCCTCGGGCAGATGGACGGCGACGTGATGGCGCGGGCGGGGATGATGCGCCGGCGCGGCAGCCGCCGCGGCGCATGTTGCAATCAAGAGGACCAAAGCCAGCACAGACCGCATCGTACGTGCTCCAGGCGTCCACCCGGGCTCCCATGTGGTGCGGGAACCACGCCGGGACGATGCATCGCAACGTCACGATGTCTCACATCGGCGGCACCGCCGCCGCCAGGAGACGCCGGAGATCAACCCAATTGCGCCAATGGCGTTTGGATTCCGTTCACCGATCGCCGCTAGATCAGGATGGATCCTCCGCTACGAACAGCAGCTATGGCCGACCTCAACGCCGTCCTCACCAGGCTCAACGACCGTCTGCTCCGCCTCGAAGGCGAGCTGTTCGTGCTGCGCTCGCTGGCGCGCGCGACGCTGACGGCGGGCGACGATCATGCGGCGCGCATGCGCAAGCTGGTCGAGGCCGCAAAGGTCGCGCTCGACGACGAGGCCAAACGTGAGCTCGACAAACCGACGCGCAAATATGTCGATGCGGCAACCGCGCTGGTGGAGGAACTGCTGGTCGAGCCGACCCAGGCACGGCCGCTGTTCACCGTCATCGACGGCGGCCGGCGCGACTGAGCGCGTCAGATCGGACGTATCCCGCGGGCATCCGGAGACTGAGCCTTCAGCCGGCTGAGCCCCTCCTCGATGATCGCGATCTCCTCGTCGATCTTGCCGATCGGGAGGCTGAAATCATAGCCGGACCTGCTCTTCAGATCGACCGCGAGCCGCTGCCTGTGCATCATCAGCTCGTCGAGCCCGCGGCGGTTCCTCAGCCGCACATAGGCGTCCACGATCTGCTCAATTGCGCTCGGCATGAAATCGGTCCCGGCAAAAAAGCCCACGCGGCGCACCCACGCCTGCGGGACATTTTTGGTGTCGCGGTACGCAATACAAATCCGCGACGGATTCGTCGATACGACAGGCAGGTTGAGAACGCGTTACCGTTTGATGATTTCGTGATGGCGCCGGCATAAAAAGCCGCTGGCGATCACTCGCCAGCGGCCAAAGCCGGGTTCGAAAACGGATTCGGAATCAAATTTGGCCAGCCCCGGTTGGCGCATTCTAGCGGCATACGAGGGCTCCTTATGTCAGGAATGAAACAGAGGAACCGGCGGATGCATCATTTGCTGTCGATGTGGCCGCGCGGCAACGCTAGTCCGTGACGCAAAAATACGTGCGCGGCAGCCTGCGGTAGGCGCTGTAGCGGTAGTACGGCCTGTAGGCGTAGCTGCGATAGAGTGCGGGCGGCTCCTCGCCGTAATAGGCGCCGTGATAGAAATTATAGACCGGCCCTTCGGCGCAACGAAAGGCATCCCACGTCGGACCGATGAACGGCGCCACCCCGACCTCGGGCGGGACCGCCGGATACGGCCCGCCGGCGCGTGCGGGCGCGGCTACGCTCAGTGCCGCGAGAAGGAAAAACCACGCGCTTCGCATGCGCTCGCTCCTGATACGGGGCAATACGCGCATGGAAGCACCGGAACGGCCGGCTGCGCAATCGCGGAGCCCGTCGCGCCCTGCGCCCGGTGCATTGTTGATAACCGGCACAAACCGCCCGCGGCTGGTGACAGGACGCACCGACGTGTTATCGGGGGATGACGCAGTTGCGAGACGGATCGGACACCCATGCGCATTACCCTCGTCGGCTCCCGCCATTTCGGCGTGACCACCCTGAACATGCTCCGGGAGCACAGCGTCTCGATCGTGCGGGTCGTCGTGGCCGACGCCGAGGATCGCCTCGCCGCGAGCGCCAAGGCGGCCGGCATCGAGGTGGCGGTCCAGGCCAATCCGAAGCTGGTGGTCGCCTCCGAAATCGGCCCCGACACCGACCTGATCATCACCGCCCACAGCCACGCCCGGATCGGCAAGGACGCCCTGGCCGCGGCGAAGTTCGGCGGGATCGGCTATCATCCCTCGCTGCTGCCGCGTCATCGGGGCAAAGCCGCCGTGGAATGGACCATCAAGGAAGGCGATCCAATCGCCGGCGGCACGATCTATCATCTTGCCGACGTCATGGACGCCGGCGCCATCGCCGCCCAGGACTGGTGCTTCGTCAAGAAGGGCGAGACGGCTCGCGAGCTCTGGGAGCGCGCGCTCGCTCCGCTCGGCCTCAAGCTGCTGGCCGACGTGATCGACTACGTCAAGGTCCACAAGGCGCTGCCCTCCAAGGTTCAGGACGAGCAGTTCGCGACCTTGGCGCCAAGTCTTTCGTGAGTCCTTTCCTCAGTCCTTCCCCTGAGTCTCTCCTGACGTTTACCCTTAACGTGAAGCCGCGTTGATTCTGCTTCGAAAATTGGAGCCGGAAACACAAATAAACCATTGTTTCCACAGGAACAATTTTCGCTTTGGCAACGCAACAAATTTCCGTCACATTTGGGCCGAATAAGCGTCAGCATATCAGACAGATTCAAGGACGGAATTCATGCGTTTTGGTCGCATTACGGCATTCTGTGCCGCATCAGTCATCACCCTCGCCGCTCCCGCTTTCGCCCAGACCCCCTATGACGGCAACTGGCACGTCACCATCGTCACCAAGAGCGGTACCTGCGAGCCGACCGCCAGTTCCATGCTGACGGTTGCCGACGGCAAGATCACCGCGCCCGGCGCTAACGTTTCCGGCACCATCGGCAGCGGGGGACTTGTGAAAGTTTCGATCAATGGTGCATATGCCAACGGTCAACTCAGCGGCAACGCCGGATCGGGGAAGTGGAATGGAGCATCTGCAGGCATACCGTGCAGCGGGCGGTGGGAAGCATCGCGCCAATAAGCAATTCGGGACCAGCACCCTAAACCGGCGGCTGCTGATTGCGGCCGCCGTTTTGTTTGCGGCGGGGATCGCCAACTCTGAGAGCAAGGCCCAGTCCGGCCCGTTCGCCCCGCTGGCGGGCAGCTGGAGCGGTGCAGGCACCGTCACGCTGGATGACGGCTCGACCGAGCGGATCCGCTGCCGGGCCAGATACGCCCCGATCGGACCGACGATGGAGATGTCGCTGACCTGCGCCAGCGACGCCTACAAGTTCAATCTCGGCGCCAACGTCAGGGCTGAAGGCGGCGCCATCGCCGGCAGCTGGTCCGAGGCCAGCCGCAACATCAGCGGCTCCCTCCAGGGCCGCGGCGCTGGCGGAACCTACGAGCTCGTCGCCTCGACCGCCGGCTTCAACGCCAACATCTCGCTGAAGACGTCCGGCAACAAGCAGAGCGTCACGATGCGCGCGGACAGCCAGTTCCGCGGCGCCAACATCTCGCTGTCGCGCTAAGGCGGGCCGCGTTCAAGCCAAAAGCCCCGGCGATTCCGCCGGGGCTTTTTATGCGTTTTGTGCGTTCGGCACGAACGCCGTGACCTCGATTTCGACCTTGGCCCGCTCGTCCACGAGACCGCCGATGTAGAGCAGCGTCGAGGGCGGAAAATTTCGCCCCAGTGTTTCCTTCCACGCCGCGCCGATGCCCGCCCCGGCCGCTTCATATTCGCTACGGCTGGTCAGGTACCAGGTCAGGCGGACGATGTGCTCCGGGCCGGCTCCGGCCTCGCCCAGCAGCTTGATGATCCGCTTCAGCGCGGTTGCGACCTGCGCCGCCATGTCAGGCGCGTAATTGCCGGTCTCGTCGCCGCCGGTCTGCCCGGCCAGCACCACCCAGCGGCCCGGCCCTTCGGCCACCACGCCGTGAGAAAAGCCCCGCGGTTTCTTCCATTCGGCCGGCTGCAAGATTTGCATGAGCGAAGATCTCGCTTTTCTTGTTGTTCAATGATGCCTTAGCACGCCGCCCTGCATCGCTGCATCCGCAGTTTTGGCCGTTGCAAACGCCGGCGATGTCGCCGATACCGGCCCTCCCCTCAGGCTCGATCGCCCGCACCAGCAAAGATGACCGCGACACCGTCCAAAACGATGGCTGCACTGTGGATGGCCGGCTGGCTGGCGCTCATGCTGGTCATGGCGGTTGCCGGCCGCGAGACCACGCGCGAGCTGAACGTTTTTGAAATTATGGAAGTGCGCTCGGTGATCGGCTTCACGCTGCTGCTGCCGATCATCTACCGGGCCGGCGGCTTCAAGGCGGTCGCGACCAAACGCCTGCCCCAGCACCTCGCGCGCAACGGCGTCCATTATTTCGCGCAGCTCGGCTGGTTCTATGCACTGACGCTGATCGGGATCGGCCAGGTCGTCGCGATCGAATTCACCATGCCGATCTGGACCGCGCTGCTGGCCGCAACGTTCCTGTCCGAGCGCATGACCGTGTGGAAGATCGCCGCCATCGCGCTCGGCATCGTCGGCGTCGTCATGATCGTGCGGCCCGCCACCGGCGAGATCAATCCGGGTCAGCTGATCGCGCTGGGAGCCGCGATCGGCTTCAGCATTTCCATGATCTTGGCGAAATCGCTGACCCGGACCGAGAGCGCATTGTCGATCCTGTTCTGGATGATCGTGGTGCAGATGGTCGTGGGCCTGCTGCCGACGCTCTATGTCTGGACCTGGCCGTCAACCACCCTCTGGGGATGGCTCTTCGTCATCGGGGTCTGCGGCACATTCTCGCACTATTGCCTCGCCAGCGCGCTCCGCTACGCGGATGCAACCATCGTGGTGCCGATGGACTTCCTGCGGGTGCCGCTCACCGCGACTGTCGGCTGGCTGCTGTATTCGGAGCGGCTCGATGCCTGGACCGTGCTCGGCGCGACGCTGATCCTGTGCGGCAATCTCCTGAACCTGAAGCCGACCGCCCCGATTCCCGCCCGCGCACAGTGAACCTCGCCCGGTCTCGCGCGACAAAAACGAAGTGGCCGTGTGATCTGGATCACGTTGGAGGGTCATTCCATCGTGCACATTCGGCCACACAGCAGCGGGTTGAATACGACGTACTGCCGTTTTGGTGGCGCGAAGTCGGGCACTTCGTGTAGGTTCGTTGCCAATTTGTTGCTGCCTGCAATTCGATTCTGTTGGGGATTTCAGATGCGCACTCTCACCCTGCTCGCTTCGCTGATGTGCATGGCACTTTCGGTCAGTGCCGCGAAGGCCGACCGCCGTGTCGCTTTCGTCGTCGGCAACGGCTCCTACAAGAACGTCGCACAATTGCCGAACCCGCCGATCGACGCAAAGGCGATGGCGGCGACCCTGCGCAATGTCGGCTTCGAGGTGATCGAGGGATCCAACCTCACCCGCGACCAGATGACGGAGAAGCTCCTGGACTTCGGCCGCAAGGCGCAAGGCTCCGATGTCGCAGTGTTCTATTACGCCGGCCACGGCATCGCGGTCAGCGGCAGCAACTACCTCCTGCCCGTCGACGCTGACATCAAGTCGGAGATGGACGTTAAGCTCGGCGCAGCCATCAATATCGACCTGACGCTCGAGCAGACCATGGGCGACGCCAAGGTCAAGCTTGTCTTCCTCGACGCCTGCCGCGACAATCCTTTCGCCGCCAAGATCAAGTCGAACTCGGCAACGCGCAGCGTCAACGTGCAGAGCGGTCTTGCGGAGATGAAGTCGGGCGAAGGCACTCTGATCGCGTTCGCCACCGGCCCGGGCCAGACCGCGCTCGACGGCCAGGAGGGCAACAACAGCCCGTTCACCCGCGCGCTGATCGACAACATCACCAAGCCCGGCGTCGAGATCCAGCAGGCGATGACGTCGGTGCGCGCCCAGGTCAACGAAGAGACCCGCAAGGGCCAGCTGCCTTGGGGCCACACCAACCTGATCGGCGCGGTCTATCTCAACCCGTCGCAGCAGACGCAGGTTGCCAACGCAGCCCCGACCGCTTCTGGAAACGTGCCGGCAGCAGCGAGCAGTTCCGACGGTGTCGAGCTCGAGTACTGGCGCTCGGTCAAGGAATCCAACAAGCCGGAAGAGCTCAACGCCTATCTCTCGGCCTATCCGAACGGCCAGTTCAAGGCGCTGGCGCTGGCGCGGCTTGCGGCGATCAAGAGCGGCCCGTCCACGGCGACCCGCAATCTGAACTCCGGCATCGATCCCGCGACCTTCACCGATGACGCCAGCCAGCTCACCGAGGACCAGATCGGCCTCGACAAGGGCCAGCGCCGCGACGTGCAGCGCCGCCTGACCGGGCTCGGCTTCGACACCAAGGTCACCGGTGCGTTCACCGACGAGACCCGCTCGGTGCTGAAGCGCTGGCAGGCCGCTCGCGGTTATCCCTCGACCGGCTACCTCAACAAGCTCCAGCACAAAGCGCTGCTGTCCGAGATCGTGGCGACCGCGCCGGCTACCGCGAGCGACGACAGCGCGAAGCCGGCCCGGCGTGCTGCCCCCGCCCAGGCCCAGAGCAGCGCACCGGTTCAGCATCGCAACAGCGGCGGCGGCGATGCCGGCGCAGCCTTCGTCGGCGGCGTCGTCGGCGGCATGATGGGCGGCATGTTCCGCCGCTGAGGCGCAAGACCAGAGCTCAAGCAGAAAAGCCCGGCGCCAGCCGGGCTTTTTCGCTGCTAGTAATCCTGGGTGAACCAGGGCACGAGCGTCCGGACACGCGGCATCGCCTGCGTCGTAATGCTCATTCGCGCCATCTCGGCGATGCGCGGCGCCAATGACGAGAGATCTCCACGGCGGGTCACCAGAAGCAGCTCACGAAAGAATCCAGGGCCCGGCAGCGGGAGAGCGCTGACCTGGGCCGCGTGGGCAAGCCCCTGCAACAGGCACAGCGGTGTGGTGATCGCCACGCCCATCCCTGTCGCGACCATGGCTACCAGGCTGTCCGAGGTGTCAAACTCGAAGGCCCGTGGCGGGCGAATGCCCAAGCGGCTCAGATGGCGCTCGACCTGAGCGCCGACATAGGAGCGTTCGCTGTGCCGGACCAGACGATGCCGGGCGAGGATCTCGCGCAAATCAAGGTCGGCGAATTCAGCTTCCAGTCCGCGCGGCACCACCAGCAGGTACGGCTCGCGGTAGAACGGGAAGCGCTCGACATCATACAGGACGTCCATCGCATCGCATGTGATCGCCGCGTCGATCATGCGACGAACAAGGGCCTCCGCATGAGAATGCGCAAGCCCCGACCATGCCGACAGGCTTAGCGCGATCGAGCCCGTCATGAGTTCCTTGACGAGGTGCGCGCCGACGGTGCCCGCATAGGAATCGACGAGGCCGAGCCGGAGATCGACACGTGCAGACTGTTCCGCCGCAGCCCGGAGCGTGCTGAGAAGCACGTCGAAGTCGCGATTCAGATCGAGAACGCGGTCTGCGAGGATGCGCCCTGCCCGTGTCGGCGTCAGCGGCCTGCGGCTCCGGTTGAAGAAGGCGACGCCGACGGCGGCTTCGGCACGCCTCACCGCCTGGGACACCGCGGATTGCGTCATCCCGAATTGGCGCGACGCCTCGAGCATGCTGCCGGAGTCCGCAACGGCAGCGACAATCTGCAGGCTTCGCAGGTCTGGAACGGGTGGCTGCATCTCGATGACTTAAGCAGAAGTCATATAGGGATGCAAATTCTCTTCATTCCATGAATTATCCTTGTCGAAGAGCCGCATCTGAAAGCAGAATTCGTGCTGTCCTAACAATTAAGCAGTCCCGATCCATGAGCGAGCAAGCGGATATTCTGGTGATCGGCCTCGGTGCCATGGGCAGCGCGGCCCTCTATCAACTGGCCAGGCGCGGGGTAAAGGCGGTCGGCCTCGATCGCTTCGCCCCACCCCACACGATGGGATCCAGCCACGGCGAAACCCGCATCACCCGGCAGGCGGTCGGCGAAGGCCGCGATTACGTGCCCCTGGTGCTGGATACCCACCGGATCTGGCGTGAGCTCGAGGCCGAGACGTCTGCCGAGCTGCTGAACCCATGCGGTCTCGTCGTCATGGCGCCCGGCGTCGGCGAGACGTCGCACCACGGCAAGCCGGATTTCGTCGCGCGCTCAATCGGGGCGGCGCGTGACTTCGGCATCGCGCATGAAGTGATCGACGGGAGAGAGGTGGCTCATCGCTTCCCGCAGTTCCTGAATCTCCAGGGCAACGAGAAGGCCTATTACGAGCCCGGCGGAGGATACGTTTTTCCGGAGCGCTGCATCAAGGCGCAGCTGACGCGCGCGGAGCAGCTCGGAGCAACGATCCGCACGGGAGTCGAGGTTCTCTCGATCGCGCAGCGAGGCTCCGCCGTTCGGGTGGAAACGTCCTCGGGCACATTCGAGGCCGACCAGGTGGTGGTGTCGGCCGGCGGCTGGAATGCCCACCTGCTCGGCGCGCCGTTTGACCGCGTGCTCACGGTGAAGCGGCAGGTGCTGCATTGGTACGAGCTCGACGATACCAGCGCGTATCGCGCCAATTCGCCTGTGTTCATCTGGATGCACGGCGCGACGGATGTCGACTACCTCTACGGCTTCCCGCCGCTGCCTGGCGATCGTCGCCTCAAGGTCGCGACCGAGCAGTACGAGACCAGCACGACGGCCGACACCATCGACCGCACCGTCGATCCCGCGGAATCGGCCGAAATGTACCGGAAGCACGTCGCGGGGCGGCTCGCCGGCGCCACGCCGCGCGTCGCGCAGGCGGCCGCCTGCATCTACACGGTGACGCCCGATCGGGGCTTCATCATCGACCGCCATCCCGACCAGGACAGAATCTGTGTCGTCTCGGCGTGCTCGGGCCACGGCTTCAAGCACTCGGCAGGTATCGGCAACGTCGTAGCCGGGATGGTAACTGACGGTCGCAGCGCGATCGACCTCAGCCCATTCTCCATCTCCCGATTTTCGTGACGTTTGGCACGAGCCTTGTATCTTGAACAGCACACGCAACGCGCGTCGTGATCACAATCCTGGAGGCGTCATCCGATGAGAGACATTGTCCGTTCCATGATGACAGGCATCGCGGCGCTGCTGATGCTTGGCAGTGCCCAAGCAGCTGATGGCGTCGATGCCATCAAGCAGCGCGGTACACTGAATGTCGGCGTCAAGGCTGACTACAAGCCCTTCGGCTTCCGCGATCCCACGGGAAACGTGGTCGGCATCGAGCCGGATCTCGCCGCAGACATTGCCAAGCGCCTCGGCGTCAAACTCGAACTCGTTCCGGTCGCGGCCTCCAACAGGATCGAATTTCTTCAGCAGGGAAAGGTCGACCTGCTGATCGCGACCATGTCGGACAGGCCGGAGCGCCGCCGCGTGGTTCAAGCCATCGAACCGCTGTACTACTCGGACTATGTGAACATCCTTCTCAACAAGAAGTCCGGCATCAAGGACTGGGCCGAACTCAAGGGGAAGCCCGTCTGTGCCACGTCGGGGGCCTGGTACAACAAGGACGTTGCCAAATCCTACGGCCCCGAAATCGTTGCGTTTGACGGCTCGGAGAAGCCTCTGTTCGCCATGAAGCAGGGCAACTGCATCGGCTATGTCTACGATCAGACCTTCCTGCAAGGCAAACTGCTCGAGGACGAGTGGAAGGCGGACTACGACTTGCCCCTGAAAGGTGTTTTGCCATCGCCATGGATGATCGCTGTCGCGCTCGATAATGCCAGCCTGCAGAAGCTGCTCGAAGATACAACAAAGGACTGGATGAAGACCGGCTTCATCGTGGCAGCGGAAAAGAAGTGGGGCATTACGCCGACCGAGTATTCGCTGCTCATGCACGAGCAATACAAGGACAAATAGACGCGCAGAGCGGAGCGCGAGATACGTCTTGCGTTCCGAACAGGTCGAGCCAATGCACTGATACGAGGCATCGCCTCAACAGTTTGGTGTCGCGTAAAATGCACGCAATCGGCGACTGGTTTCAACGGCTCTACGAAACAACGGGGCTGAATTTCTCCGTATTCTACGATGCCTACGATTGGGACCGCTATTTCGGCGGGCTCAAGATGACGCTGCTTCTGAGCGTCACGACCATCCTGTTGAGCCTCATCATCGGCGCGGTGGGCGCCTTGCTGCAGGGTAGTCCGTCGATGCTGTTGCGGCTGCCCGTCAATGCTTTCGTGGTGGTGTTCCGCAACACGCCGCCGCTGGTCCAGATCTTCTTTTTCTATTTCGGCCTCGGCACCATGCTCCCGGCCGTCGAGGCGGCGGGCATGCGCGTTCCGCTGCTGAGCAACGTCCAATGGGCCATCATTTCGCTGTCACTGTTCGCCGCCGCCTTCAACGTCGAAATCTTCCGCTCCGGCATCGAGGCGGTGCCGAGGACGACGCTGGAAGCCGCGGAGGCGCTCGGATACACGCGCCTCAAGGCTTACATCCATATCGTCCTTCCGCTGGCCATTCGTGTCTGCCTTCCCGCATTGAACAACAACCTCGTCAACCTGCTCAAGACGACCACCCTCGCCTACGCGATCGCCGTTCCCGAGACGCTGTATGCGGTCAAGCAGATCTGGTCGGAATCGCAGAACGTCTTCGAAATGATGGTCGTATTGCTGGCGACCTACGGCATCCTTGTCGGCGTCCTCGTCTGGCTGATGCATCGCTGGGAGCGGGCGATGCGCATCCCGGGATATGCCCGATGAAGGACGCCCAACCCGAGCACCGGCTTGCCGTCCTTCTGCCGTACCGTCTCGCGCCGGCCCGGATATCCGTTCGGATCGGCCCGCTGGCGGCCGCGATCCTTTGTTTCTGCGCCATCATGGCCGCGTCCACCGCGTGGGCGCAGACCGGACCGGCGGTGCTGTCCCCGCTGCAAGTCATCGTGAAGTGGTCGCCGCTGCTGCTGCGCGGGTTCGCCTTCAACATCCTGATCTCCCTGCTGGCCATGCTGCTGGGGACCGTCGCCGGGCTTGGCCTGGGTCTGGGGTTGTTGTCGGAGTTTCGGCCGCTCGCCGCCGTCAGCTGGCTCCTGACTCAATTCTTCCGCAACGCGCCCTGGCTGGTGCTGCTGTTCTTCGTCATGTTTCTGGTGCCCTTCCAGGTCACTGTCATCAAGACGACCATCCCGTTGCCGGACTGGATCAAGGCAACGGTGGGCTTCGCATTGCCGGTCATGGCGAACGTCGCCGAGGTCGTGCGCGGCGCCGTCCGCTCCATTCCGTCGACGCAATGGGAGGCGGCGGAATCGCTCTCGTTCACGCGGCGCCAGACGATGTGGCTGATCATGCTGCCACAGTGCATCAAGCGCATGCTGCCACCCTGGATGAACGTCTATGCGCTGGTCGCGATGTCGACGGTGCTGGCATCGATCGTCGGTGTTTCGGAGATGCTCACCCTGACGGCGCAGGTGCATGCCGCCGAAGGCGGCAGGCCGGAGCTGTTCGCGCCGCTCTATGGTTTCGCGCTGCTGTGTTTCTTTCTCTACTGTTATCCGATCAACCTCTGGACCGCTCGTCTCGAGCGTCGGTTCCGCATACGCTGAGGGAGCAGAGCATGGCAACGAGCTGGACTCCGGATCAGCCCATCGTCCAATGCACAGACGTCAGAAAGTCGTTCGGAGCTCTCGAGGTTCTGAAGGGCATCAGCCTGTCGGTCAAAAAGAGCGAGGTGATCTGTATCATCGGCCCGTCTGGATCAGGAAAATCCACGCTGATCCGCTGCATCAATGCGCTGCAGCCGATCTCGTCCGGCAGCATTCAGATCGAAGGCATCGAGGTGTCCGATCCCAGGCTCGACAAGCTGGCGCTGCGCCGCAAGGTCGGGATGGTGTTTCAGCAGTACAATCTTTTCCCGCACAAGACGGCGCTCCAGAACGTGATGATGGCGCCGATCCATGTTCTCGGCCAGAAGCGTGCCGAGGTCGAAGCGCGCGCCCGGGCGCTGCTTGCCAAGGTGCGGCTCGCGGGGAAGGAGGATACCTATCCCGGCGAACTCTCCGGCGGACAGCAGCAGCGCGTGGCCATCGCCCGCTCGCTGGCGATGCGACCCGACATCATGCTGTTCGACGAAGTTACGGCCGCCCTCGATCCGGAAACGGTCAAGGAGGTCCTGGTCACCATCCGGGAGCTGGCCGAGGATGGCATGACATGCCTCCTCGTCACCCATGAAATGAACTTCGCACGTGAGGTCGCCGATCACGTCTACTTCACCGACCGCGGTGTGATCGTCGAGCACGGGCCGCCGGAGGCCCTGTTTACGGCAGCAAAGGACGAGCGAACGCAGCGGTTTCTGTCGCAAGTCCTCTGAGTTCGCCGGCACGCCGCCCTTCGGCGCCCCTGGCAGGGGGCGTTACTTCCCCGCCGCCTTGCGCAGCGCCTCGTTGATCCGCTCCTGCCAGCCCGGCCCGCCCTGCTGGAAGAACTCCAGCACGTCCTGGTCGATGCGCAGCGTGACCTGCTCCCTGATTCCCGGCGCCACGTTCGGCTTCGGCGGCGCCACGGCGACCTTGGCGGTCACCTTCTTGAACGCCGCCTCGGCCTCCGACCGCGCATCGCCAAGCGTGCGCGGCCGCCTCGGTTGATCCGTCATGTCCTAGATTCCCTCAAACAGAGCCGTCGAAAGATACCGCTCGGAGAAGGACGGCACTATAGCCAGAATGGTTTTTCCCGCAGCTTCCGGCCGCTTGCCGATCTGGAGCGCAGCCGCGATCGCAGCGCCTGAGGAGATGCCGCCGGGAATGCCCTCATGCCGCGCCAGCGCCCGGGCGGTCTCGATCGCGGTCGTCGAGTTGATCTTCACGATCTCGTCAATCACCGAGCGGTCGAGGATGTCCGGCACGAAGCCGGCGCCGATGCCCTGGATCTTGTGCGGCGTGTGCTGGCCCCCTGAGAGCACAGGGCTTTCCTCCGGCTCGACCGCCACCACCCGCAAGGACGGCTTGCGCGGCTTGAGCACCTGGCCGACGCCGGTGATGGTGCCGCCGGTGCCGACGCCGGCGACGAAGACATCGACGCTGCCGCCGGTGTCGTTCCAAATCTCCTCGGCGGTGGTGCGACGGTGCACCTCGGGATTGGCGAGGTTCTTGAACTGCTGCGGCATGACCGAGTTCGGCGTCGTCTTCAGGAGCTCCTCGGCGGTCGCGATCGCGCCCTTCATGCCCTGTGCCGCAGGCGTCAGCACCAGTTCGGCGCCGAGAAAGGCCAGCATCTTGCGCCGCTCGATCGACATCGATTCCGGCATCACCAGCTTGAGCCGGTAACCGCGCGAAGCCGCGACGAAGGCGAGCGCGATGCCGGTGTTGCCCGAGGTCGGCTCGATCAGCACGGTGTCAGGCTTGACGATGCCGGCCTTCTCCATCGCGATGATCATGGCCGCGCCGATGCGATCCTTCACGCTCGCGGCGGGATTGAAATATTCAAGTTTTGCCAAAATCGTCGCGTTGACGCCGTGCATGCCCGGCAGCCGCTGCAAGCGCACGATCGGCGTGTCGCCAAAGGCCTCGACGATCGAAGAATAGATCCGGCCGCGGCCGGGCTGGTGCGCTGCACCCGTGTTGGACGATGCGTCCATGATGAACTCCCTGTGACGACAATTTCTGCTTCTGCAGCGTCTCTTGTGCAGTAACGGACAGCTTGGGATGACACGCAAGCGACAATGCGGCACATGTTAAATACGCTGCATCGCAAAATCGCGTGAGCTGTAATTATCAGAAAACCAACGTATTTGTGTTGCGACCTCGTCAACTGATTCGGTCTATGTTAGACTTAGGTCTTAAAGCAGAGAGGTCACCACGATGTCAGCAGTTGCTGAAGTGTTGTCGACCGTCGCCCATCATCGCGACCCGCGTTGCAGCGAGTTGCCGACCTGCCCCGTCTGCGCCGACTCGATGGTCGCCGCCGAAGCATCCGCCTACATCTCTGACCACATGATCAGCTATCTCTGGACCTGCGACAATTGCGGCTACGGCTTCGTGACCAAGCACGCCGTCAGGCAGCGGATCGTCTGCAATTGACTAGCGCGGGGCGATGTCGCCCCTCGCCCAGTCCTGGCGCGTACGCTGGTAGAACTCGTCGAACGTCCCGTGTGCGATCGCGTCCCTGATGCCCTGCATCAGGAACTGGTAGTAGGCGATATTGATCTCGGAGAGCAGCATGGCGCCCAGCGTCTCGCCCGCCTTGACGAGATGATGCAGGTAGGCGCGCGCGTAGTTGCGCGCCGACGGCCAGGAACTCTCTTCGTCGAGCGGGCGCGGATCGTCGGCGTGGCGCGCGTTGCGCAAATTGACCTGGCCGAAGCGCGTGAAGGCGACGCCATGCCGGCCATTGCGCGTCGGCATCACGCAATCGAACATGTCGATGCCGCGCTTGAACGCTTCGAGGATGTCGTCCGGCGTGCCGACGCCCATCAGGTAGCGCGGCCGCTCCCTCGGCAGCATCGGCGCGGTCTCGTCGATCATCGCCAGCATCACCGCCTGAGGCTCGCCGACGGCAAGGCCGCCGATCGCATAGCCATGGAAGCCGATTGCAACGAGGCCTTCGGCGCTGGCGTGACGAAGCTGCGGCACGTCGCCGCCCTGCACGATGCCGAACAGCATGTAACCGTCGGGCGCACTCTCGAATGCGCGCTTGCTTCGCTCGGCCCAGCGCAGCGACAGCCGCATCGCCCGCTCGATGTCGTCCCGCTCGGCCGGCAGCCGCACGCATTCGTCCATCTGCATGGCGATGTCGGAGCCGAGGAAGCGCTGCACCTCGATCGAGCGCTCCGGTGACAGCTCGACCTTGGCGCCGTCGATATGCGAACGGAATGTGACGGCGTTCTCGGTGACCTTGCGCAGGTCCGACAGCGACATCACCTGGAAGCCGCCCGAATCCGTCAGCATGGGCCCGTTCCAGCCGGTGAACCGCTGCAGGCCGCCGAGCGCCGAGATCCGCTCGGCGCCGGGACGCAGCATCAGATGATAGGTGTTGCCGAGCACGATGTCGGCGCCGGCCTCACGCACCTCGCGCCAGTGCATGCCCTTCATGGCGCCGGCGGTTCCGACCGGCATGAAGGCCGGCGTCCGCACCACGCCGTGCGGCGTGGTCAGGCGCCCGGTGCGCGCGGCGCCATCGGTGGCGAGCAGTTCGAAATGATTGGGTAGACCGGTGTCGGGAAGATTCATGGTCGTGCTTATTGCGTGTCGGAAGAGGCTGATCAACCCGCTCGGACCACGCCAGAGCCGGCTTGTGGTTCAGACCGGGACATATTTGACGCCGACTTGATCGCCCGGCTCGCTTGCCAAACAAAACGATACCGTGTAGTTTTTGCGCGGGGTTGGACGAGATGCCACGGTGAATTTTGCCGGCGGCAGTACTTGCGTGATCGCCAGCCACCGACAATGCCCTCCGCTTCATGTTCGACCGAAATGTCCGGCCCCTCGCGCGGCTGGATCAGACAGACAGGCGTCCGCCTGACCGGATTCCTGGTTCTGGCGTGCAGCCTGGCACTCGGCGCCTGCACCTCCTTGCCCCGCACGCCCTATACCTCCGCCGAGGCCAGCACGTCGCGCGTGCTCGATATCGACGGCTTGCGCCGCTACGCCGACGAGCCCGTCACGAAATTCAGATTCGACAAGGACACCAGCACCGCGACGAAATCCTATCTGGCGCTCTCCGGCGGCGGCGCTGACGGCGCCTACGGCGTCGGCGTGCTGAGCGGTTGGACCGCTGCCAGAACCCGTCCCACCTTCTCGGTCGTCTCGGGCGTGAGCACCGGCGGCCTGATCGCGCCTTTTGCGTTCCTCGGCTCGCAATATGACGACACGCTGAGGGAGGTCTACACCAGCGGCATCGCCGAGAGCCTCCTGAACGATCCCAGCATCATGCGCGTGCTGTTCGGATCCGGCCTGTTCGGCAACACGCGGCTGCGCGAGCTCGTCGCCCGCTATGTCGGGCCGGAGATCATGGCGCAGGTCGCGCGTGAAAACGCCAGGGGTCGAAAGCTGCTGGTGGTGACCACCGATCTCGACACCCAGCGGACCGCCATCTGGGACATGGGCAAGATCGCAGCGGTCGGAACACCCGAGGCGCTCAAACTGTTTCGCGACGTGATGGCGGCCTCCGCCAGCATTCCCCTGGTGTTTCCGCCCATCATGATCGACGCCGAAGGCCAGGGCCGCAGATTTCAGGAGATGCATGTCGACGGCGGCGTGACGGCGCCGGTGCTGACGCTGCCGGAAGCCCTGCTCTCCCAGGACCGCCTGCCCGGCAACGCGCGGATGAACATCTACATCCTCGTCAACAAGAAGATCGAACGCAATTTCGAGCTCGTGTCCAACAGCACCATCGACGTCGCCTCGCGCAGCCTGTCGTCGATCACCCAGTCGCAGACGCGCTCGATCATCTTCTCGACCTATGATTTCGCCAAGCGCAACAATCTCGGCTTCCACCTCTCCTACATCGCACGCGATTATCCCGCGCCGCCTTCGGAAGGGTTCGACACCGCCTATATGCGGGCGCTGTATCAGTACGGATATGAGAAGGCTGCCTCCGGCCAGGCCTGGACTTCAAAGCTGCCGTGATCTCTCGTGACGGAACGAGACAGTGCCGAAACCGTTGACGATATGGCCAATTCGGCCAGATTCGCGATGACGCCCCCGCTCCTGCGCGATATAGAGCAAATGACGACGATTAGAAGCGCGCAGGAATCATTGGGCATGGGATTGACTGCGACCAGGACAAAACCGGCGGCGCCACGGCGCGAGGTGCCGAAATCACGCGGCGGCCGTCCGACGAAAACCGCTGCGATCGAGCGCGATCAGCGGCTCATCGAGGTCGCCACCCGCCTGTTCCTGGATCGCGGCTTCGACGCGACCTCGCTCGACGCGGTGGCGGAAGCCGCCCGGGTCAGCAAACCCACCGTCTATTCCCGTTACGGGGACAAACGCGGCCTGTTTGCCGCCGTGCTGAGGCGCGAAATCGCGCGCTGGCTTGCGCCGCTATCGGCAGCCGCCGAGACCCAGCTCTCCAGCGCCTCGGACATTTCGGTCGAGCAGCGGCTGGTCGAGATCGGGCGCGAGATGCTGACCTTCACCTGCGGGCCCGATGCCGTCGCCTTCAGCCGCATGATGACGTCACAGGCCATCAACTTCCCCGACATCGCCAAGCTCGGCAAGGAGGAAGGCTGGCTGAAGGCCGTCGCCACCACGGCCCGCTTCTTCGACCATCTGGTGGCGCAGGGCGCACTCGACGTCGACGACACCACGATCGCGGCAGAAGTGTTCCTCGACGTCGTCGTCGGTCACACCCACCGCCTGGCGACGTTCGGCACGGCGCTGGAGCTGAAGGCCGCCGAGAAGCGCATGCGCGCGGCGATCAAGCTGTTCCTGGCCGGTGCGCTGGGACCAGCAGACCGCATCCAGAGCGCAAAGGGCACCCAGCGGCGGCGCCCGTCCCGCTGACAATTCCGTGAGGTAGCGACGTTTCCCCCTGGAGGTTACGCCCGCGTCATTGACCAAAACAAAACGATACGGTATGGTTTAGTTATAAGCGATACGGACCGCTTTTTCACCAGCCCCAAAGTGGTCCGTACCGCCCAAGATCGCCGTGCCGGGTGCAGCCCGCTGCGACGCTCCGCGGCCGGCCGATGCCCAAGGTCGGCCGCGAATTCTTTACGATCATCCGGCACACTCGCTGGCCGAGGGTTTCGAGCATGACGACAGCCAAACGATTGACCTCGCGATTACTTGCGATCGCCTTGCCCGCGCTGCTCCTTGCCGCGCCGGCGCGGGCGATCGTCACCACGGGCACGCCGACCGCGCTTCACGGCGACACAGATGGTGATGCCGAGGCAGACCGCCAAGCGGTCAGTCGCGAAATCGAACGATTCCGTAGCTCGTCGATCTCGATCAGCCAGGCCATGGCGATTGCGGAAGCCCGTCATGCCGGCGCCACGACGGCGGATGTGAGTTTCGACGGAGCCTCCGGTGTGCCGGTCTACCGGGTGAAGACCCTGCACAACGACCGTATCTGGCGCCACACCATCAATGCCGCCACCGGCGAGCTCGTCGGCGGCGAAGCCGCCCTCCCCCTCGCCGAGCTCGATCTCGACGACCGCAGCAACCTCGCGGCGCTCGGTGCCATCAAGCACCGCCTTGCGGATGCCGTGCACGTCGCCGAACGTGCGGCCTCGGGCAAGGCAATCAGCGGCGGACTGGTGCGCGAACGCGGCCGGCTGAATTTCGCGATCGTCGTCATCAGCGGCGACAACCTCAAGGAGGTCATCCTGGAGCCGCCGGGCGCCCGGGCGAAATAGCGGCGGCCACAATCCCGCCGAAAAGCCATTGACGGGCGCCAAACTCTCCCGCATAAGTCGCCGCCATGTTCACGACCACCAAACGCACGACTAAAACCACCACGGCCTTCGGGGCCCGGGGAGGCGTGCGCGCGTAGGTCGTCGACTTAAACGCAATCCACTCTACCGAAGCTCCGACCTCTGGTCCGGGGCTTTTTTGTTGTCTTCAGCTCAATGCAATGGAGGAGAATGTGAGTAACGATCCCGTCGTCGCAATTGTCGGCGTCACCGGTGCGGTGGGCGCCGAATTCATCGCCACCATGGACAAGCGCGGCTTTCGCGTTGGCAAGCTCAAGGCACTCGCAAGCGCCCGCTCGGCCGGCAAGACGGTGTCGTTCCGCGGCCAGGACGTCGTCATTGAGGAGCTCACCGAGCGCGCCTTCGAGGGCGTCGACATCGCGCTGTTCTCGGCCGGCGGCAGCATCTCCAAGAAGTTCGCGCCAATCGCCGTCAAGGCCGGCGCCGTCGTGGTCGACAACTCCTCCGCCTTCCGGATGGACCCCAACGTCCCGCTGGTGATCCCCGAGATCAACGCCAACCGCATCCGCGACCACAAGGGCATCATTGCGAACCCGAACTGCGCCGCGATCACCGCGCTGGTGCCGCTCTGGCCGATCCACCAGAAGAACCGCATCAAGCGCGTCATCATCTCGACCTACCAGGCGGCCTCGGGCGCCGGCGCCGCCGCGATGGACGAGCTCGTCGAGTCCACCCGCGCCAATCTCAACGGGCAGGTCTATACGCCCAAGGTGATGCCGCACCCCTACGCCTTCAATCTCTTCAACCACAACACCGCCGTCGATCCCGAGACCGGCTACAACGACGAAGAGACCAAGGTCATCAAGGAAACCCGCAAGATCTTCGAGGACGAGAAGATCGCGATCGGCGTCACCTGCGTGCGCGTGCCGGTGCTGCGCGCCCATTGCGAGGCCATCACCTTCGAATGCGAGAAGCCGATCACCGAGGACCAGGTCCGTGCCATCATGGCGCAGGCGCCCGGCGTGAAGCTCGTCGACGACCGCGTGAAGAACTACTTCCCGATGCCGATCGACGCTTCGGGCCAGGACGACGTCCTGGTCGGCCGCATCCGCAAGGATCTCAGCGACCCCTCAGGGCATTCGATCTCGATGTTCGTGGCGGCGGACCAGCTGCTCAAGGGCGCCGCGCTGAACGCGGTGCAGATCGCGGAGTTGTTGCCGCAGCGGGTGATGGCGTAACTGGTCTCGTAGGGTGGGCAAAGCGACTTGTCCGCCGTAGCTCGAAGAGCGAAGGCGGAAGCGTGCCCACCAATCGACCTGAAATATGCGGATAGAGGGTGGGCACGGCGCTACGCGCCTTTGCCCACCCTACGGCTCCGCGCGAAACAACAAGCACGCATCCCCGTACGAATAGAACCGGTACCCTTTCGCGATCGCGTGCGCATACGCCTGCTGCATCGCCTCGAGCCCGGAGAACGCCGACACCAGCATGAACAGCGTCGACTTCGGCAAATGGAAATTGGTCAGCAGGATATCGACCGCACGGAACCGATAGCCGGGGGTGATGAAGATCGACGTCTCGGCCGCGAACGGCTGGATGGTGCCGTCCTCGCTGGCCGCGCTTTCGAGCAGCCTCAGTGACGTCGTGCCGACGGCGATGATGCGGCCGCCATTCTGCCGTGCGGTGTTGAGCCGCTCCGCCGTCTCGGCGGAGATCGTGCCCCATTCGGCATGCATCTTGTGGCCTTCGGTGTCGTCCACCTTCACCGGCAGAAAGGTCCCTGCCCCGACGTGCAACGTGATGTGGTTGATGCCGACGCCGCGGTCGCGCAGCGCCTGCTCCAGCGCCGGGGTGAAATGCAGGCCCGCGGTGGGCGCCGCGACGGCGCCTTCGTTCGCCGCGAACATGGTCTGGTAGTCCGCGAGGTCCTGATCGTCGGGCGTGCGCTTCGAGGCGATATAGGGCGGCAGCGGCGGGCTGCCGAGATCTTCGATCGCCTGATCCAGCGCCGGGCCGTGAAACGAGAATGACAGTGTCACCTCACCATCGGTGCCCTTGGCCTCGACCTCGGCGTCGAGATGGCCGAGCAGGCAGACCTTGCCCTCATTGCCGAAGCGGATGCGGTCACCGGCTGTGAGTTTCTTCGCCGGCTTCACCAGCGCCTGCCAGCGCGAGCCGTCGAGGCGCTTGATCAGCGTCGCCTCGATCTTGGGTTCGGTCTCGCGGCCGATGCGGCGGCCCTTGAGCTGCGCCGCGATCACCTTGGTATCGTTGACGACGAGCTGGTCGCCCGGCTTCAGCCATTGCGGCAGCTCGGAAATGAGCTGGTCACGCAGCGCGCCACCTTCCACGACCAGCATCTTCGCGGAGTCGCGCGGGCTCGCCGGGCGCAACGCGATCCGTTCTGGAGGAAGCTCGAAGTCGAAGAGATCAGTACGCATGTGTCCTGTGCTTCTAAACGGCGAAAGTGCGTCTGGCGATCGGACGGAGCCGGTCGCGCAACCAGATCATGCCGGGATCGCGGCTGCGGCCGCTGCACCACACCATCGCATGCGGCAGCGGCGCAATCGCAAACGGAACCTCCATGCTCGCAAGATCGTAAGCGTCGACCACATCCGCCATAGCCGCCGACGGCAGCGTCGCCAACAGATCGGACCGGGCCAGGATCGGCGCGATCGCAGGAAAATGCGGCACCCATCCGGCAATCGTCCGCGTCAGGCCGGCGGCTGCGGCGGCAACGTTGACCGGGCTTCTCACATTGTCGCCGATCCGTACCGCAAGATGCGGCCAGCGCGCCCAGTTCGCGGGCCCCCATGCCGAGAATGCCGGATGATCGCGCCGGCCGAAGCAGCGCCAACCCAGCGCCCCGATCGCCTCGCCCGCCACGCTCTGCGGCCATTGCAGTTCCGACGGCAAGATCGCGAGGTCGACCTGGCCCTCCGCGACGTCAAGCAGGGTCGGCGCGCGTGGCGTGGTCCACTCGACCG
This sequence comes from Bradyrhizobium japonicum USDA 6, assembly GCF_000284375.1. Classification (NCBI taxonomy): domain Bacteria; kingdom Pseudomonadati; phylum Pseudomonadota; class Alphaproteobacteria; order Hyphomicrobiales; family Nitrobacteraceae; genus Bradyrhizobium; species Bradyrhizobium japonicum. The sequence goes on along the minus strand of NC_017249.1, from coordinate 5,119,770 downwards.
ACACCAACGGCGCCTCCTTGCGCACCCGCGCGAGCAGTTCGGCAAACAGCGCGAGCGCAAAATCAGGCACCGCGAGCCTGAACACGCGCTGTGAATCCGCTGGATCAAACACCTGCGTCGGCGACAGCGCGCGCTGAATGCCGCTCAGCATCGGCCGCGCCTGCTCGATCAGATCGAGCGCGAACGCCGTCGGCTGCATCCGCACCCCGCCCTTGACCAGCAGCGGGTCGCCGAACTGGCTGCGCAGCCGGGATAGCGAATGGCTGATCGCCGACTGCGTCCGCCCCAGCCGCTCGGCCGCGCGGGTAACGCTGCGCTCGACCATCAGAACATCGAACACGACCAGCAGGTTGAGGTCGAACCGACGTAAATCGATTTCATTCATGAGGAGGCATCATTACTCATTGGATTAATTATCCAGGCCGGTTCATAGCACCGCCCGCCTCTTAAACAAATCACTGGAACCAGCATGAAATGGATATTTGCGGCCTGCGCCACCATTGCCCTGTCGGCCTGCCCGGCCACCGCCGAGATCGGCACGGAGGCGGCGCGCGCCAGCGTCGCGCCGTTCTACAAGGCGCTGAACGCCGAATTCGCCAAGGACAGCCCCGATTTGATCAGACAGTCGACGGCCGCGGGCTGGGTATCCTGCCGCGGCAACGATGTCTGCAACACGCGTGACGAGGTCATCGCGGGCATCGGCCAGCGCCTCAAATCCGTTCCCGACCTGAAATGGGAGATCAAGGACGTGCTCGTCTCCGGCAACCAGGTCACGATCCGCGGTGAAGCAACGGGCACGCCCGCGGCCGACTTCATGGGCGCACCGCATAGCGGCAAATCGTTCAAGGTGATGTCGATCGATGTGCACACGCTCGAGGGCGGCAAGATGGTCCGCTCCTATCACATCGAGGACTGGATCGGCGCCGTCCGTCAGCTCACGACGAATAGCGCTCAGCCAGGAATCAGAACGGGATGACGATGACCGTCATCCCGTTCCAGAAGCTTCACGACGAATGCGCGATGTCAGGCCGCGTCCGCGGCCATCCGCGCCTTGACGATCTTGTCGGGGTTCTGGACGGGCTCGCCACGCTTGATCTTGTCGACGTTCTCCATGCCCTCGGTGACCTTGCCCCACACCGTGTACTGGTTGTCGAGGAAGCGGGCGTCGTCGAAGCAGATGAAGAACTGACTGTCGCCGGAATCCGGGCTGGCGGCGCGGGCCATCGAGGTGGTGCCGCGCACATGCGGTTCCTTGTTGAACTCGGCCTTCAGCTTCTTGCCGGAGCCGCCGGTGCCGGTGCCCTGCGGGCAGCCGGTCTGCGCCATGAAGCCCTCGATCACGCGGTGGAACACGATGCCGTCGTAGAAGCCCTCGCGGACCAGTTCCTTGATGCGTGCGACGTGCCCGGGCGCGAGATCGGGCCGCATCTCGATGGTGACGGGGCCCTGCGTGGTCTCGAGGATCAGGGTGTTTTCGGTGACGCTCATGCTCGTCTCTCTTGCGTTGGGGGTGAAGTCTTCCGGTTGCGGAACTGGATCGCGAATGGACGTCCCGCGGCAGCGCCGGCCATTGCATCGGTAAATGGCATCGGCGTGCAGCGTTGCAGCGCCTCCATCACCGCGACCCGGTATTGCAGCCGGTCATTGTCGGAGGCCTCCGCGGATTCATAGGTAATCCTCGGATGGCCCAGAATGTTTCCGGCCCGGTTAAAGCTCACGACGACGGTGATGTCGATAGGGCGAGCCTTGTTGGGCGGCGGCGGCTTCCAGCAGGTCCGCAGGTGCTGGAAGATGTCCTGGATGGTGTTGACCTCTGCGTCCCCGGCGGCCGCGCCGGAAACGCCGAGCAGCAGCAGCGCGGCAGTCAGCAGAGGCCTAGTGCCACAGCGCGCCATGGTCCCATCCTATTTGATGTCGGAGGCCACCTGGACCTTCACCATCTTGTCGGGATCGGTGACGGCACCGCCGGCTGAACCGGGCGGTGCCTTCTTCAGCTTGTCGACGACGTCCATGCCCTGCACGACCTCGCCGATCACGGTGTACTGGTTATCGAGGCTGCCGCCGTCCGCGAACATGATGAAGAACTGCGAGTTGGCGCTGTCGACGCTGTCGCCGCGCCGCGCCATCCCGACAATGCCGCGTGCGAAATGAACCTTGGAGAATTCCTGCTTCAGGTTCGGATATTTCGAGCCGCCGGTGCCGTTGAATTTCTCGCCGTCGCCGGTCTGCGCCATGAAGCCGTCCATCACGCGGTGGAACGGCACGTTGTTGTAGAAGCCCTCGCGCGCGAGCTGCTTGATGCGCTCGGCATGCTGAGGCGCAATGTCGGTCCGCAGCTTGATCACGATGCGGCCCTTGGTGGTGTCGATGACGATGGCGTTGGCCTTGTCGAGGTTGGCCGGCAATTGCTGCGCCACCGCCGGGACCGCACTGAAGAGCGCGGCAAAGATCGTGGCAAGAATTGCGAGACGACGGATCATGAGAACTCCGGATCAGGTAGGATGAAGAATTGCGCCGTTATCCGGCGAATTTGGCCTTGAGCAGGTTGGCGACGAGCGGCGGCACGAAGGTCGAGATATCTCCGCCCATGGCCGCGATTTGACGCACCAACGTGCCGGTAATTGGGCGGACCGCCGGAGAGGCCGGCAGGAACACGGTTTGGACGTCGGGCGCCATGGCGCCGTTCATCCCGGCGAGCTGCATCTCGTAGTCGAGGTCGGTGCCATCGCGCAGACCCCGAATCATGACAGTCGCGCCGTGCCTGCGTGCCGCGGTGACCGCAAGATCGTCATAGGTCACGGCATCAAGCGTGCAGCCGACCTGGGCCGCGACCGGCCCGCAGACGTCATGGAGCATCTTGAGCCGCTCCTCCGTTGAGAACAGCGGCTTCTTGCCGGGATGGACCCCGATCGCGACCACGAGCCGATCGCACAGGGGGACACTGTTCCGGACCACGTCCAGATGGCCGTTGGTGATGGGGTCAAAGGAACCCGGGTAGAAGGCGATACGCGGCATGACCCCGTCCTACCGCGCCCGGCCCGGCCCGGCAAGCCAGACAGGTTCCCTGCCGGTTTTTCGGCGGCGCCGAGTCGGAATCCCCCGAATTGTTTCGTCCTCGGGGCGGCCATGAAACAAAACGGAGTGCAAACGAAACCATTTCGGGCGTCCGCGAAGACGTCCGGAAACTGGCCATGGTTACTAGTCCACCCAACAAATGACGGGCCGCACAACTGGGCGTAGCGGCCGCATCACAGGGGACCGTCAATGATCAAGACCATCTCGGCCATCGCTATCGCTGCGTTCGTTGCCGCCGCTCTCACCGTCCTTCCCGGTTTCGCTCCGACCGTCGAAGCGAGCGTCCCGCAGCCGCTGGCCAAGAGCGACCGCCTCGATATCCGCACCATCGGCAAGGACTGCTCGCAGCAGGCCTGGCCGAACTTCGAGGCGTCCTGCCTGCGTCAGGCCGGCACCAAGGCCAACATCCGCGAGGCGCGCCTCGTGACCGCCGACCGGACCCCGTAGTCAAACCTGTCAGCTTCGCGTCACATAAACCCCGAGATAAATCCCATGGATATTTGCGACGTCTCGTCGCAGACTGTCTGATGCTCGCGCCCGTCGGAATGGCCCGGCGGGCGCGATCCCATCGGGGGGTCGACCTTGTCCAGTACGCCCGCAGTCGTTTCCGGCCATCACCCTGACCCTCTGCCGATTGCCATGACCATGGGCGCCCTCGGGGTTGTCTATGGCGATATCGGCACCAGCCCCCTCTACGCCCTGAAGGAAGCCGCCAAGGCAGCTGCCCATGGCGGCACACTAAGCCACAGCGCTGTCCTGGGGGTTGCCTCGCTGATCCTGTGGGCGCTGCTGCTCATCATCTCGCTCAAATACGCACTGCTGATCCTGCGCGCGGACAATCGTGGCGAAGGCGGCATCGTCGCGCTGCTGGCGCTGCTGCATGCCCGCCACGCCCAGTCCGGCACCTGGCGCGCGCATCTCCTCGTCGTCGGACTCGTCGGCGCCGCCCTACTCTATGGCGACGGCGCGATCACCCCGGCGATCTCGGTGCTCTCAGCCATCGAGGGTCTCAAGGTCGACGCACCCTCGCTCGCGCCTGTGGTGGTGCCCATTACCGTCGCCATCCTGATCGGGCTGTTCATGATCCAGAAGCACGGCGCAGGCTTCATCGGTCGCATCTTCGGGCCGGTGATGCTGGCCTGGTTCGTCGTGCTGGCCGCGCTCGGCATCCACGGCATCGTCCAGGCGCCGGCGGTGCTGGCTGCGCTCAGCCCGCTCTATGCCTTCAACTTCCTGATCCATCAGGACTTCCACATCTCCTTCGCGATCCTCGGCGCCGCCTTCCTCGCGGTGACCGGCGGTGAAGCCATGTATGCCGACATGGGCCATTTCGGCCGCTTCCCGATCCGGCTCGCCTGGTTCGCGATCTGCCTGCCCGCGCTGGTGCTGAACTATTTTGGGCAGGCCGCGCTGCTGATCACCGATCCCGCGATGATCGAGAACCCGTTCTTCCAGCTCTGCCCCGACGCCCTGCACTATCCGCTGGTCGCATTCTCCACTGTTGCGACCGTGATCGCCTCGCAGGCGATCATCTCCGGCGTGTTCTCGCTGACGCAGCAGTCGATCCAGCTCGGCTTCCTGCCGCGCATGCAGATCCGCCACACCACCAGCGATGCGATTGGCCAGATCTACGTACCCCTGGTGAACTGGCTGCTCGCTGCGGCCACGCTCGGCGCGGTCCTGAGCTTCGGCACCTCGGAAGCGCTCGCCGGCGCCTACGGCATCGCGGTGTCGCTGCTGATGGCGATCACCACGCTGCTCGCGGCCCTGGTCGCGATCCAGTGGGGCTATTCGCCGTGGATCGTGGTCGCCGTCAACGGCTTCTTCTTCGTGATCGACGTGATCTTCTTCTCCGCCAATTCGATCAAGCTGTTCGAGGGCGGCTGGTTTCCGCTGCTGCTCGCGGCCCTCGTCGCCTTCATGATGCTGACCTGGCGCAGCGGCGTGAAGCTGGTCGAGGCGGCGCGCGCGAAGCTGCGCCAGCCCGAGGAGGATTTGATCGAGACCGCGGTCAACAAGTGCCGCGCCAGACTGCCCGGGACCGCCGTCTTCCTGGCATCCGCGCCGCGCGGCGTGCCGCTGGCGCTGACCCAATTCGTCAAGCACAACCACGTGCTGCATGAGCGCATCGTCCTCGTCACCGTGCTGATCGAGGAATCCCCGCACATCGCCGACGAAGACCGCGCCGAGGTGATCGAGATCATCCCCGGCATCACCCGCGTGGTCCTGCATTATGGCTTCATGCAGAACCCGACGATCTATGACGGGCTCAAGCTCGCTTGCCGCCAAGGCAAGCTGCCGGGCATAGACCTCTCCGACATCACCTATTATGTCGGCCGCGAGACCATCATCCCGAGCGAGGACATCCCGGGCATGTGGGTCTGGCGCGAAGGCCTGTTCGCCTTCCTCCAGCGCAACGCCGAACGCTCCGCCGCGTTCTTCGGCGTGCCGACCAGGCAGGTGGTGGAGTTCGGCACGGAGCTGGAGATTTAGCGAAGTTCGTAGCCCGGATGGAGCGAAGCGCAATCCGGGACTCTTTGTGCAAGGCAAGGAACCCGGATCTCGCTTCGCTCCATCCGGGCTACGAGGAGTGGCTTATCACTCCCCGTTTGCTTCCCCATTCGCACCGTTCCCGCTCTCGGCCTCTTCCGTGATGTGCTCGACCGAGACGACGTGCTCGTCCTCGGCGGTGTCGAACACGATCACGCCCTGGGTCGAGCGGCCGGCGATGCGGATGCCTTCGACCGGGCAGCGGATCAGCTGGCCCTTGTCGGTGACCAGCATGATTTGATCAGCGTCTTCCACGGGGAAGGATGCGACCAGATTGCCGTTGCGGTTGTTGACGCTCATGGCGACGATGCCTTTGCCGCCGCGGCCCGTGGTGCGGTATTCGTAGGACGAGGTCCGCTTGCCGTAGCCGTTGACGGAGACGGTGAGCACGACCTGCTCGGCCGCCGACATCTCGGCATAGCGCTCCTGCGGAAGCTGGAAGCTGCCGGAGGTCTCCTCGGCCTCGGCATCCACTGGTGCCTCTTCCGCCGCGGCTTCGCCGGCAACCGCGCGGCGCATCTTCAAATAGGCCGAGCGCTCGTCGGAAGTGGTCTCGACATGGCGCAGGATGGCCAGCGAGATCACCTTGTCGCCCTCGCCGAGTGCAATGCCGCGGACGCCCATCGAGGTGCGCCCGGTGAAGACGCGCACGTCGGTGACAGGGAAGCGAATGCACTGGCCGCCGGCGCCGGTCAGAAGCACGTCGTCGCGCTCGGTGCAGATCTGCACGTCCACGATCGCTTCATTCTCGTCCAGCTTCATGGCGATGATGCCGGAGCGGCGGACGTCGACGAAGTCGGACAGCTTGTTGCGCCGGACGTTGCCGCCGGTGGTGGCGAACATCACGTCGAGGTTGCCCCAGGTCGATTCATCTTCCGGCAACGGCATGATGGTGGTGATGCGCTCGCCCTGCTCCAGCGGCAGGATGTTGATGAGCGCCTTGCCGCGCGCGTTCGGCGCGGCCATCGGCAGGCGCCAGACTTTCTCCTTGTAGACCTGGCCGCGCGACGAGAAGAACAGCACCGGCGTGTGCGTCGACGCCACGAACAGGCGGCTGACGAAATCTTCGTCGCGGGTCTGCATGCCGGCGCGGCCCTTGCCGCCGCGGCGCTGCGCCCGGTAGGCCGAAAGCGGCACGCGCTTGACGTAGCCGGCGTGGGAGACGGTGACGACCATGTCCTCGCGCTGGATCAGGTCCTCGTCCTCGACCTCGCCCTCCTGCTCGATGATCACGGTGCGGCGCGGGGTCGCGAACTCGGCCTTCACCTCGGCGAGCTCGGTCTTGATGATGCCCAGCACGCGGGCGCGTGAACGCAGGATGTCGAGATAGTCGGCGATCTCGCCGGCGAGCTTGTCGAGCTCGTCGCGGATTTCGTCGCGGCCGAGTGCGGTGAGGCGCTGAAGGCGCAGGTCGAGAATGGCCCTCGCCTGCTCCATCGACAGCCGGATCGTGCCGTCCTCGCTGATGCGGTGGCGCGGATCGTCGATCAGCGTCAGCATGTCCTCGACGTCCCGTGCCGGCCAGTCGCGCGCCATCAGGGTGTCGCGGGCAGTGGTCGGGTCGGGCGAGGTCCGGATGACGCGGATCATCTCGTCGATATTGGCGACCGCGATCGCCAGACCGACCAGGATGTGGGCGCGATCGCGCGCCTTGGCGAGCAGGAACTTGGTGCGCCGCGTGACGACCCGCTCGCGGAAGTCGACGAAGATCGCCAGCAGGTCCTTCAGATGCATGATCCGCGGACGGCCGCTGTCGAGCGCCACCATGTTGACGCCGAAGCTCGTCTGCAGCGGCGTGAATCGGTACAGCTGATTCAGCACCACATCCGGCACGGCGTCGCGCTTCAATTCGATGACGACGCGGTAGCCGTCGCGGTCGGATTCATCGCGCAGGTCGCCGATGCCCTCGATCTTCTTTTCCTTGACCAGCTCGGCGATGCGCTCGACCATCGTCGCCTTGTTCACCTGGTACGGAATCTCGGTGATGATGATCGCCTCGCGCTCCTTGCGGATGGTCTCGATCGCGACCTTGCCGCGCATGACGATCGAGCCGCGGCCGAGGTGATAGGCGGCGCGGATGCCTGCGCGTCCGAGAATGACGCCGCCGGTCGGGAAATCCGGTCCCGGAACGATGTTGATGAGTTCGTCGATGGTGAGCGCAGGGTTGTCGATCAACGCGACGCAGGCGTCGATGACCTCGCCGAGATTGTGCGGCGGGATGTTGGTCGCCATGCCGACCGCGATGCCGCCCGCCCCGTTGACGAGGAGATTCGGGAACTTGGCCGGCAGGACCGACGGCTCGGTTTCGTTGTTGTCATAGTTCGGCTGGAAGTCGACGGTGTCCTTGTCGATGTCGGCCAGCAGAGCCAACGCCGCCTTCGTCAGTCGCGCTTCGGTGTACCGATAGGCCGCTGGGGGATCGCCGTCGACCGAGCCGAAATTGCCCTGGCCGTCGATGAGCGGCACGCGCATCGAGAAGTCTTGCGCCATCCGGACCATGGCGTCGTAGATCGACTGGTCGCCATGCGGATGATATTTACCGATCACGTCGCCGACCACGCGCGCCGACTTGACGTACTTCTTGTCGGGCGTGTGCCCCTGCTCGTTCATCGAGTAGAGGATGCGACGATGAACCGGCTTCAACCCGTCGCGCGCATCGGGCAGCGCACGCGCCACGATCACGCTCATCGCGTAGTCGAGGTAGGACTTCTTCATCTCCTCGTAGATGGAAACGGGACGAATGTCCGAGGGTTGCGCCGGCTGGTCGCCGGGCTTGTTGTCGTCGTCAGCCAAGGGGAAATCCGGTGAGATTTTATCTGGGAATCATATAGCGCATCGCCCCCCTGATAACCACCCTTGCGAGGCCTGGGGAAGCGGTTTTTCCGACTGTTTTTCCAGAGACTTACGAGCTCAGCGCCACTGCCTCGAGCGGAGCCGGAATGAGCCGCGTGGAACCACGTCCTAGGCCCCGAAAATCACCCGGTGCATGATCCGTCCAGGCATGAGCGTGAACAGCCCGGCAATGACGAGCGCGCCGACGAACGTCATGATCATGATGCGCCGGTGATCGGCGACCCGGTGGGTGTGCGCGCGCCACACCGCGAGCGGCAGCATCACCAGCGTGAAGATCGACAGGAGATGGATCGGGCTGAACGGCCCGACCAGGCGGATCTGGTGGATCCAGAACGACGATGCCGCCACGACCGCCATGAGCCCCACCCAGATCCAGCCGATCGTCCGGTGCGGCAGCGTGCCCTTGGGGGCGGCAAACTGAACGAGGCCGAGCACGAAGGCGGCCATCGCGGCAAAGGCGTGCAGCGGGATCGATGGAGCGGCCTCGAGCAGCGGCGCAACGCTCATGCAGGGCTCCCTCCGATCGACGGCCGATCATGTGAATAGGATTAACATCAAGCTAATACCATTCACATCACGTCCCGTCAAAGGCTTGAGGCAGCACACGAGGCAAGCCCGGAAAAACCGAGCTTTCCCCGCCAATTGGCAAGGAATCCTGTCGCTCTACGCGAGCAAGGTGACATCAGGGGCGAAGCGCCCCGCCCGCCTCAGAACGGGATATCGTCGTCCATGTCGCTGTTGCGGCCACCGCCGCCGGCGGCAACGGCACGGCGCGGCGCGCTGCTGACGGGACCAGAGGAGCCGAAATCGCCGCCCGGCTCGTCGCCGAAGCTGCCGCCTCCACTGCCGCCGCCGCGGCCGTCGAGCATCGTCAGGGTCGAGTTGAAGCCCTGGAGCACGACCTCGGTGGAGTACTTCTCGACGCCGCTCTGGTCGGTCCATTTGCGGGTCTGGAGCGCGCCCTCGATGTAAACCTTCGCGCCCTTCTTCAGGTACTGCTCGGCGACCTTGCAGAGCCCTTCATTGAAGATCACGACGCGATGCCACTCGGTCTTTTCCTTGCGCTCGCCGCTGTTCTTGTCGCGCCAGGTCTCCGAGGTGGCGATGCTCAAATTCGCGATCGGCCGCCCGTCCTGGGTGCGGCGGATTTCGGGATCCTTGCCGAGATTTCCAACCAGAATGACCTTGTTGACGCTTCCCGCCATCGCCGCTCTCCACTCCGAATGCCACTGAATTTCAAAAGGCCCGGGACGCGCCCGCGTCCTCTGCAACCTGTTGACGCGACCCTATACGCTTGCGCGGACGGATCGGCCCGTCACCCCTCCACTTATCCCCACATATAGCACCCGCTGCCGGTTCGTTCCAGATTTGTTCTTCCGACATCTCTCACGTTGTTGCGTGGGCACGACGACACCGCGCTGCACAAAGACGGCCTGCGCCAAATGGAACTATCCCCAATTCCCCGAGGATGACGAAAACAGCCTAACATTCATCAAGTTAGAAGCAGTCCAGAAGCCGCCTGACTGTTGCATTCCGGAGACGGACTCCGCCTCCCGCCTAAGCTACGCTTGCCGCGGAATTGGATTCTTATGGGCGTCGCGCCTGATCGGCCGCTTGGGGGACTTCGAAAAGCGGTCCGAAACTGGGGAGACTGCAATGAATAAGATTTTGATTGGTACTTTTGGTGTAATCGCGTTGGGGCTGTCGGCTCCCGCAAGCGCGGCAGATATCGCGGCGCGTCCCTACACCAAGGCCCCGGCGCCGATGATCGCGACCATCTACGACTGGAGCGGCTTCTACATCGGCATCAACGGCGGCGGCGGCACCAGCCACAAGTGCTGGGACGCAGATTTCGGCGGCGGCGTTTTCTTTGGCGAAGGCTGCCACAACGCAACCGGCGGCACGGTCGGTGGCCAGGTTGGCTACCGCTGGCAGTCAGCCAACTGGGTGTTCGGCTTCGAAGGCCAGGGCAACTGGGCCGATTTCTCGGGTGACAACATCAGCGCGATCACCGGCCTGCGCGATCGCTCGAAGATCAACGCCTTCGGCTTGATTACCGGTCAGGTCGGCTACGCCTGGAACAACGTCCTGCTCTACGTGAAGGGCGGCGGCGCCGTCGTCAGCGATCGCTACCGCAGCTTCGACCTCGCCAGCGGCCTCGAAGTCGACCGGGCCAACGAGACCCGTTGGGGTGGCACCGTGGGCGCGGGCGTCGAGTTCGGATTCGCGCCGAACTGGACAGTGGGCTTCGAGTACGACCACATCTTCATGGGCAACCGCACCGTCGGCTTCACCGGATCCGGCAATTTCGTGATCGCCCCGCTCGGCGTTGCCACACGCTCCGATCGCATCAGCCAGGACGTCGATATCGGCCTCGTCCGCGTGAACTATCGCTGGGGTGGCCCGCTGATCGCAAGATACTGATATCCATCTGAAATCGCTTGGAAATCAAAGGCCGGCCTCGCGCCGGCCTTTTTGCGTGGGCAAAGGGAATGATAGGTCAGTTATAGTTACGTTTTGCGACTATTGTGCCTTTTGGGAGACACAACTTGCGGCTTTGCTGGTGTAAGCACGACATCAGTTGGACCACGGCGTCCGATGTCCTTCCGAACGCACGGAAGGCAAAAACAGAAACCGGGACTGGGATTAGTTTGAAAATGAAGAAGGTTTTGTTGGCTTCGGCCTGTTTGTTCGCTCTCGCTGCTCCGGCTTCGGCCGCTGATCTCGCGGCGCGCCCCTACACCAAGGCTCCGGTGGCGGTGGCCTCGGTCTACAACTGGACCGGCTTCTACCTCGGTATCGTCGGCGGCGGCGCCTGGGAAAACGGTTCCGGCGACCCGAAGATGAAGGGTGGCTTCGTCGGCGGCACCGCCGGCTACAACTGGCAGACCGGCAACGTCGTGTTCGGCGTCGAGGCTGATGGTTCCTGGGCTGACGTCAGCGCTTCGGTGACCGGCGCCACTGTTGTTCCCGGATTCGGCGTTGTGACCGCGACGGCGAGCTCGAAGACCGATGCCATGGGCACCGTGCGCGGCCGTATCGGCTACGCCGTCAATCAGGTCCTGTTCTACGGCACCGGCGGCTACGCCTGGATCGACAACAAGATCACCCTCTCGGCTCTCGGCCTGACCGCGTCGGACAGCAAGTGGCACTCCGGTTGGACCGTTGGTGCGGGCGTCGAGGCGTTCTTCGCTCCGCAGTGGTCGGTCAAGGGCGAGTACCTCTATCGCAGCCTCGGCGGCGAGACCTACTTCTCGGGCGCCCTGCCCACCGGCACGCTCAACTTCCACACCGTGCAGGTCGGCGTGAACTATCACTTCGGGGGCCCGGTGGTCGCGAAGTACTGAGCTTCGCTTCCAACGCACCGCGTTACGAAAGGCCGGCCTTGCGCCGGCCTTTTTGTTTTCGCGCGTCCAGATGCAGGCCAACCGATTCCCAACGCTTTCGGGGAGAGCTGTGGCCTTCCGGTGACACAACCTTCGGCTTCAATGGTGTAGAGCAATGACATCGATTGGGTCATTGGGTCGGCCGTTTTTCGCCGACAAAGAGAAATGAAACTGGGGAATTGAAATGAAGAAGGTTTTGCTGGCCTCGGCCAGCCTGTTCGCACTCAGCGCGTTGGCTCCCGCCTCGGCGGCCGATTTGGCGGCCCGCCCCTACACCAAGGCGCCCATTGCTGTGGCCTCGGTCTACAACTGGTCCGGCTTCTACCTCGGCATCAACGGCGGCGGCGCTTCGAGCCGCAACTGCTGGGATGTCAACAACATCTTCGGCATTGCCGGTCCGGACACGGCGGAAGGTTGTCACAATGCGACCGGCGGCGTCGTCGGTGGCCAGGTCGGTTATCGCTGGCAGTCGGCCAACTGGGTGTTCGGCCTTGAAGCCCAGGGCGACTGGGCCAACCTGAAGGGCTCGAATACGAGCTTGGTGCTTACCCCGCCCCCGCTGGTCAACCAGACCAAGATCGATGGGATTGGCTTGTTCACCGGCCAGGTCGGCTATGCCTGGAACAACGTGCTCTGGTACGTGAAGGGTGGCGCGGCCGTCACGCACGCCAAGTACAACGGTCTAATCGGCGGCGTTGTCCTCGACAGCGCAAGCGAGACGCGCTGGGGCGGTGCGGTCGGCACCGGCCTCGAATTCGGTTTCGCGCCGGGCTGGTCCGTTGCGATCGAGTACGACCATCTGTTCATGGGCCAGCGCAACAACTCGTTCACATTTCTCGGCATCAACGACCGCATCGACCGTATCAAGCAGGACGTCGATATGGGCACCGTTCGCCTGAACTACACCTTCGGCGGCCCGGTCGTGGCGAAGTACTAAGCGTCGCCTCCATCGCCATCGCGTTACGAAAGGCCGGCCTTGCGCCGGCCTTTTGTTTTCGCGCGAGGGTGCACCCAACCGTCTTGGAGTCGTGAGGCGCGCGCAAGGCGTCCGCGAATGGCTTCGAGTTGGGGACGTGACATGAAGACATGGATGCTGGCTGCGGTCAGCCTGTTCGCACTCGGCGCGGTCGCGCCTGCTACCGCCGCCGATCTGCCGCTCTACAAGGCGCCGGCGGCCGCCGTTCCCGTCTATGACTGGAGCGGCATCTATGCCGGCATCAACGGCGGCGGCGGCTTGGCCCATGCCTGCTGGGGCGTGACCCGCGCGCTCGGCATCGCTGTCGATCCGGCCGTTGGCGAAGGCTGTCACAATGCGGGCGGTGGCACGGTCGGCGGACAGCTCGGCTATCGCTGGCAGAAATCGCGCTGGGCGTTCGGCATCGAGGGCCAGGGCAACTGGGCCGACTTCAAGGGCAGCAATGTCAGCGTGGCGTTGGCGCCGATCACGAACCAGACCAAGATCGACAGCTTCGGTCTGTTCACCGGCCAGCTCGGCTACGCCGTGAACAATCTGCTGCTCTATGGCAAGGCCGGCGCAGCCGTGGCCCACGACAAATACGACACCTTCTTTCCGGGCGCGCCAGCGGCGGCGACGTTCAACAGCGTCAACCAGACCCGCTGGGGCTACACGATCGGCATCGGCGTGGAATGGGGTTTTGCCGAGAACTGGTCGGTCGGCGGCGCGTACAACCATGTGTTCCTCGGCCATCACAGCGCCGACTTCGCAACTCTCGTCGGCGGCTTCCCGCCGCGCACCGACCGGATCGGCCAGGATATCGACATGGGCCTGATCCGCATCAATTACCGCTGGGGCGGCCCGGTCGTCGCCAAATACTGAGACAAAGCTTCCCTCAGGAGCCTCCAAGTCACCTTCAAGTCCTGATCATGTGCGGATTGCCCCAAATCCGCATTCAAACGCGAACGAAGGGCTGGCCTCGCGCCGGCCCTTCGCACGTTCCGGGCGCCCTGCTCCTGCCAGATGCCGCCAGCGCGCCAACAATCCGTTGACGATTCGCACACGCCACTGGAAATCCGTCCCCGTTCTTCCTACGTTCGCTGGCATACCCATCGGCGCCGATCCCGGTTCCGGGCGACGCGCGCCTTTTTTGTTGGCGCGATCGCGCACCTTTGGGATTCCTTGAGGGCAACTCGGATGGATGAAGTGATCAAGGCGAAGCGCCAACAGCAGAACGCGGGATCCAGCCTGCGCGCAATTACGATCCGTGGCGCGCGCGAGCACAACCTCAAGAATGTCGACGTCGAGATTCCCCGCGACAAGCTGGTGGTGTTCACGGGGCTGTCGGGCTCCGGCAAATCCTCGCTCGCCTTCGACACGATCTATGCCGAGGGCCAGCGCCGCTACGTCGAATCGCTGTCGGCCTATGCGCGCCAGTTCCTAGAGATGATGCAGAAGCCTGATGTCGACCAGATCGACGGCCTGTCGCCGGCGATCTCGATCGAGCAGAAGACGACCTCGAAGAACCCGCGCTCGACCGTCGGCACCGTCACCGAGATCTACGACTACATGCGCCTGCTCTGGGCGCGCGTCGGCGTGCCCTATTCGCCCGCCACGGGTCTGCCGATCGAGAGCCAGACCGTCTCGCAGATGGTCGACCGCGTGCTGGCGCTGCCCGAAGGCACCCGCCTCTATCTGCTCGCCCCCGTCGTGCGCGGCCGCAAGGGCGAGTACCGCAAGGAGCTCGCCGAATGGCTCAAAAAGGGCTTTCAGCGCGTCAAGATCGACGGCACCTTCCATGAGCTCGCGGAGGCGCCGACGCTCGACAAGAAATTTCCGCACGACATCGACGTCGTGGTCGACCGCATCGTGGTGCGCGCCGACATCGGCCAGCGCCTCGCCGAAAGCTTCGAGACCGCGCTGAAGCTCGCGGAGGGCCTCGCCGTCGTCGAGTTCGCCGATGCGGCTGCAGCGGCTGCACCAGCCGAAGAAAAGAAGAAGACCGCAAAAATCCACGACAAGAGCGGGCCCGAGCGCATCCTGTTCTCGGAAAAATTCGCTTGTCCCGTCTCCGGCTTCACGATTCCGGAGATCGAGCCGCGCCTGTTCTCGTTCAACAATCCCTACGGCGCCTGCCCGGCCTGCGGCGGCCTCGGCGTCGAGCAGCATGTCGACGAAGACCTCGTCATCCCCGACAAGGAGCTCGCCATCGGCAAGGGCGCGATCGCGCCCTGGGCCAAGTCGTCATCGCCCTACTATGTGCAGACGCTGACGGCGCTCGGCAAGCACTACAAGTTCACGCTGACCACCAAATGGAAGGATCTGCCGAAGAAGACGCAGAACGCGATCCTCCTTGGCTCAGGCGAGGACGAGATCAAGTTCTCCTACGAGGACGGCGTCCGCTCCTACGACACCAAGAAGCCGTTCGAGGGCGTCATCACCAACATCAACCGCCGCTATCGCGAGACCGAGAGCGAGTGGGCGCGCGAGGAGCTCGCAAAATATTTCCACGACGTCCCCTGCGAGGGCTGCAAGGGTTTCCGGCTGAAGCCCGAGGCGCTCTGCGTCAAGATCGGGGCTAAGCATATCGGCGAGATCTCGGAGCTGTCGGTCAGGAAGGCCGGCGAATGGTTCGAGACCGTGCCCGAGGCGCTGAACACGCAGCAGAACGAGATCGCCGGCCGCATCCTCAAGGAGATCCGCGAGCGCCTCACCTTCCTTCTCGACGTCGGCCTCAACTACCTCACCCTGTCCCGCTCCTCCGGCACGCTGTCCGGCGGCGAGAGCCAGCGCATCCGCCTCGCCTCGCAGATCGGCTCGGGACTGACGGGCGTGCTCTACGTGCTGGACGAGCCCTCGATCGGCCTGCACCAGCGCGACAACGCCCGCCTGCTCGACACCCTCAAGCGCCTGCGCGATCTCGGCAACACCGTGATCGTGGTCGAGCATGACGAGGACGCGATCCTGCTTGCCGATTACGTCCTCGACATCGGCCCCGGCGCCGGCATGCATGGCGGCAACATCGTCGCCGAAGGCACGCCCGCCGAGATCATGCGCAACCCTAAATCGCTCACCGGCAAGTACCTGACCGGCGAGCTCGAGGTCGAGGTGCCGGAGCGGCGCCCGCCGAACCATCGCCGCACCATCAAGGTGGTCAACGCGCGCGGCAATAACCTCAAGAACGTCACGGCGGAAATTCCGCTCGGCCTGTTCACGGCCGTCACCGGCGTGTCCGGCGGCGGCAAGTCGACGCTGCTGATCGACACGCTCTACAAGTCCATCGCACGCAAGCTGAACGGCGCCAGCGAAGGCGCCGCACCCCACGATCGCATCGAGGGCCTCGAGCACATCGACAAGATCATCGACATCGACCAGTCGCCGATCGGCCGCACCCCGCGCTCGAACCCCGCGACCTACACCGGCGCCTTCACGCCGATCCGCGAATGGTTCGCCGGCCTGCCCGAAGCGAAGGCGCGCGGCTACGAGCCCGGCCGCTTCTCCTTCAACGTCAAGGGCGGCCGCTGCGAGGCCTGCCAGGGCGACGGCGTCATCAAGATCGAGATGCACTTCCTGCCCGACGTCTACGTCACCTGCGACGTCTGCAAGGGCAAGCGCTACAACCGCGAGACGCTGGAGGTCCTGTTCAAGGGCAAGAGCATCGCCGACGTGCTCGACATGACCGTCGAGGAAGCCGCCGAGTTCTTCAAGGCGGTGCCGCGCGTGCGCGAGACTTTCCAGACCCTGCACCGCGTCGGCCTCGACTACATCCATGTCGGCCAGCAGGCGACGACCCTGTCAGGCGGCGAAGCCCAGCGCGTCAAGCTCGCCAAGGAATTGTCCAAGCGCGCCACCGGCCGCACACTCTACATCCTGGACGAACCGACCACCGGCCTGCACTTCCACGACGTCAAGAAGCTCTTGGAGGTGCTGCACGAGCTGGTCGCCCAAGGCAACACGGTCGTCGTCATCGAGCACAATCTCGAAGTCATCAAGACCGCAGACTGGGTCATCGACCTCGGCCCCGAAGGCGGCGACGGCGGCGGCGAGATCGTCGCCTGGGGCCCGCCGGAGGATATCGCAAAGGCGCCAAGGAGCTATACCGGCAAATTCCTGGAGCCGGTGCTGAAGAAGGCGCGGAAGCCGAAGCGGCGGAGCACGAGCGAGGCGGCGGAGTGAGATTGATGTCCCTCCTCATCCGACGGGCCGCGAGCTGATGCCTTCTTAGATTTGGCATTTGGCAAGGTAACTGGCCGCCTCCTGGTTCTTTGCCTCGTGGGGTACCTCCTATTGTTCATTCCGAGCGCGGATTTGTTCTTAAAGGTTGTCGCGGCCAGCTTGCATTGGCGATAGCCTTGCAACTCTTGCCGTGTGACCCCGCCAAACAAGCCGTCGATGCCCTACTCCCTCGCCATCTTCGACCTCGACGGTACCCTCGCCGATAGCTTTCCGTGGTTCCTGCGCACCATCAACGATGTCGCCGACCGCTTCAATTTTCGTCGTGTCGCGGATGAGGATGTCGAGGGACTGCGGCATGCCTCGTCGCGCGAGATCCTCGCCCGGCTCGAGGTGCCCTTGTGGAAGCTGCCGGCGATCGCGCGGCATGCGCGGCGGCTGAAGGCGGAGGCTGCTAGCGAGATTCCCCTGTTTGCGGGCGTCGAGACGATGCTGCGGACGCTGGCCGGGAACGGCGTGCAGCTTGCGCTGGTGACCTCGGACAGCGAGGCCAATGCCCGCGAGAAGCTCGGCGATTCCGCCGCGCTGTTTGCGCATTTTGACTGCGCGGCGTCGCTATTCGGCAAGCCCGCGAAATTCCGCCGCGTCATCCGGCGCGCGGGCGTGGAGCCGAGCCGCGTGATCGCGATCGGCGACGAGGTCCGCGACATCGAGGCCGCGCGCGCGGTGGGGATCGCCTGCGGCGCGGTCCGCTGGGGCTATGCCGCGCCGGCGGCTTTGCAGGCGCTTGCGCCCGATCACATGTTCGCGCAGATGGATGAGATCGCGGACGTGGTCTGCCGGATTCCGCTCAAAGCCTGATCCGCAATCGACACTCCCGGTCCAAGGAGACGGTGATGACACTCTCGGACACAGCCCGCCTCAAACTCCTGGAGCCGCCGGTCGGCAAGGTGCGTGTCGTGCTCGACACCGACACCTACAACGAGATCGACGATCAGTTCGCGCTGGTGCAGATGCTGCTGTCGAAGGACCGGTTCGACGTCGAGGCGATCTACGCCGCGCCGTTCTTCAATACACGCGCCGACAGTCCCGGCCACGGCATGGAGCTGAGCTACCAGGAAATCCTCCGCCTGCTGGAGCGCCTGAACATCGCGCCGGATGGCCTGGTTCATCGCGGCGTCACCGATTATGTCGGCCCCGGCAAGACGGCGCGGCAGGCGGCCGCCGTCGATGACCTCGTGGCCCGGGCGCGCGCGGGCTCCCCTGACAATCCGCTTTACGTCATTGCCATCGGCGCCATCAGCAATGTCGCCTCGGCGCTGCTCAGGGCCCCCGACATCATCGACCGCGTGGTGGTGGTCTGGCTTGGCGGTCATGCGCTGGAATGGCCTAATACGATCGAGTTCAACCTCAAGCAGGACGTCGGCGGCGCGCAGGTGCTGTTCGACAGCGGCGTGCCGCTCGTGCTCGTGCCATGCAAAGGCGTCACCTCGCACCTTCACAGCACGGTGCCGGAGATCGAGCGCTACGTCGAACCGCATGGCAGCATCGGCTCGTTCCTCGCCATGCGCTTCAAGGACTATTCGTCCGACCATCTGGGCTGGGCGAAGGAGATCTGGGACATGGCGCCGGTCGGCTGGCTGCTGAACCCCGTGTGGGCACCGAGCGTGATCATCCCGGCCCCGGTTCTCACGGATCAGATCACGTGGAGCGTCGACCGCCGGCGGCATCCGATCCGCTACGTGACCTATGTGGATCGCAACCCGATCCTGAAGGACTTTTTCCTGAAGTTGAAGGCGTTTGCCGCGCCGAACTAGGCGCGACGCGGCCCCTACTCCGTCTTCCGCAAAAACGCCCCGAAGGCCCGCGGGCCGTCGCCGGTCTTGACCTCGCCGATCACCTTCAGCTCGGTGGCATCGATGATGCTCAATGTGTTGCTCTCCCAGCAGGCGACGATGACGCGCTTGCCGTCGGCGGTCGCATTGATGCCTTCGGGATAGTCGCCGACATTGATCCGCTTGATCGGCTTCAGCGTCGCCAGATCGAACACGCTGACGGTGCCGCCATACTGGTCGGTGACGAAGCCGCTCCCTTGCGTCAGCGCCACGGCGTAGGGGCGCATCCCGACCGGCACGCGGCCGATCTCTTGGCTCGCGGCGATGTCGATCACCGAGACGTCGTTGGAGCCGACATTGGCGGTGTAGGCGCGTTTTCCCTCGGCATCGATGGTGACGCCGAACGGACGCGTGCCAACCTTGATGGTCGCCTTGCGCTCACGCGTCGCGGTGTCCACTACCGAGACGTTGTCGTCGTCGCGGTCCGCCGAGAGCAGCAGCCTGCCGTCAGGCGTCACCGCGAGGCCGGACGGGGATGCGCCGACCGCGATGCTGGCCATGACGCTGCGCGAGGCCGTATCGATCACCCGCACCGCGGCGGCATACCAGTCCGCGACGTAGACCGTCTTGCCATCGGGCGTCACGGCAATACCGAGCGGCCCGCCGCCGACCTCGATCCGCCCCGAGACCTGCCGCGTTGCCGCGTCGACCACGGTCACCGCCTTGGCGTCCGGACTCGTGACATAGGCAAAGCGCCCATCCGCGCTGACGGCCACGCCGGCCGGCTTGCCGCCGATTGGGATGGTCGCAACGCTGCGCGATGTCGCGAGGTCCACGACCATCAGATCGTCGCTGAGCTGGTTGGTGACGAATGCCTCTTCGGCGGACGCGCTGCCAATGCTGGCAGCGCAAAGGCCGGCGGCGAGCGCCGCCAGGACCCGCGACCGCACGGTCAGCTTCCGCTCTCGATCTTCTTCTTCAGCGCTTCGAGCCCGGCCTGATAAAGCCCCTTCACCGCCTTCACCGCGGCCTCGTCGCTCAGCTCGGGCGGTGGATCGTTGTTGGGGAAGCCGCGGTAGAACGCGCCCGCCCATTCCAGCGTCGCGCCCTTGCCGTCGGCGCTCGGCGTCACCGTCAGCGTCGAGGAGTAATTGGTGACCGGCAGCACCTTCACGTCCACCTTGGTGATCCGGTAGGAATAGGTCATCGCGGCTGCGTCGAACTTGTAGAGTTCCTCATCGACGGTGGCGCCTCCCGTCAGGGTCAGCCGCCGCGTCGCTTCGATCTCATTGCCCTTCTCGCCCTCGGTCTTGGTGACAGGCGGCAGCCAGCTCATGTCCTGGAAATTGCCGATCGCGGCCCACACCTTGGCCGGGGCTGCGTTGATCTCGATGGATTCGCGCACCTTCTGCCGGGTCGGCCCATGCGCCCAGGCCGGGCCAAACGCCGCTGTCAAAGCCACCGCGCCCGCCGCAGTCAGCACCGCGCCCATGACCGTGCGCCGTCCAATCGTCACCCTCATCTCGTTTCCTCATGCGTCTCGTTGATCGTGCGCGACTTGAGGCGCGCTGGGATCATGGTAACGCATTTTGCGGCCGAGGGGAGACCTGTTCATGGCGGCGTTGCGGCGCGCACTCGCGCGTCCCACAACCACCCATTGCGCTGCCCGGCGGGCAAAACACCCAATGGGCGGGTCAACCACACCACGCAGAAATAATTCTCTTTATCCGCATTTCGGATTATCATATATATAGAACCATCGCAACCCGAGCCGAGGGGCGTTATCGCGATCGTCACGACACGCGGGATGGGGCGTGGTCGACGCAGGCGGCGTCGGCGCGAAGGTGGTTTGCAGGGCGGGCAACCGTGAGCGAACGCCGCGCGCACACGACCAGTGCAGCCTGCGTACGGTAAAACCGTGCCGTCCTGGCGCCCGGAGCCTGTGCGCCAAGTTCGCAGTGATGTGGCGGTCCAACCGGGCGCGTGCATCAGTGATCCGCAAGGCGACGGGGGCAATAGTGCATCGCTCCCCGGCGAGAACTCGGCATAAGCCGTCAAACCACTGCGCAGGGAAGGCCGGATGTTTGGCTTCGCCTGTATGCCGCTGTGCAAATTTCGTAGCGCAATTTCCGCACAATGGAGTCCCGGCTCTGCGCCGCACCGCTGCGCGCTGCGTCGCGTCCGGGACGCGAGAGAGGGAATGCCGCTGCTCCACACTCCGTCATTGCGAGCGGCACAGCGAAGCAATCCAGACTGCCGCCGCGGAAGTATTCTGGATTGCTTCGCTGCGCTCGCAATGACGACGGAGAGAGCGAGTACCGTGGGAGGGCGCCCTCGCCTATTCCGCCAGAGTCGCCTCCACGAACCCGCGCGGATCGTCACAGAATTCGCGCATCACCCGGTAATGATCGGTTTGCTCCACCGTCGTCGGCTCCAGGCCGTATTTGCCCAACCGCAACAGTCTCGCATTTGGATAAGCCATCAGCAGAGGCGCATGGGTCGCCATGATGACCTGGCAGATGCGGGATTCGTCCATGCGTCGCAAGAGCTTCAGGAATTCGATCTGACGCGCCGGGGACAGCGCCGATTCCGGCTCGTCGAAGATGAAGATACCCTGGCGCTGGCAGCGTTCTTCGAAGAAGCGCAGAAAACCTTCGCCATGGGAATGCGACAGGAAGTCGGGGCCGGCCTGGCCGGCATCACGTGCGGCCTTGTCGAGATATCGCGCCACCGAGAAAAAACTCTCGGCACGAAAAAACCAGCCGTTGGTGATCTTCGGCAGCCAGCTTGCCCGCAAGGCCCTGGAAAGCTGGCCGCCCATCTTCTCCCGCGCTTCGGAATGGTCGACGGGCATGTAGCCCTTGCCGCCACCGGCATCGTCGTAGCCGGCGAGCGCCGCGATTCCCTCGAGGATCGTCGATTTCCCGGTGCCATTCTCTCCGACGATGATCGTGATGGCGGCGTCGAAGTTGAGCTCGAAATCATCCGGAAAGATGGGCAGGCAAAACGGATAAGCCTCCCGATCGCGAACTTGCGTCGGGTCGAGCCAGACCCGCTTCAGATACGGCGCCGGCAGGTTGATCGTGCGATTGCTTCTTCGGCTCATGCCCGGCTTCCAACCCACTCCGACCCATCTTTTGATAAGAACATATCAGGAACACAATCCCCGCGAAAGCTGCATCTGAGAAACAGATGGAAACAAATTGAAACAAACCCGCCATCCGCCACCCGGGTGCGAATTAAGAAAACGTAGCTACGAGACAGTTGCCGGCATGAGGCCGGCTCCCACCTCGCGACCCCGGCAATGATTGACGGACGTCCGGGACCGTAAAGCCGCGAGGAGTGCGCGATGGTATCGACGTATTTTAGCTACAGCTACATCACGCGCAATCTCAAGCAGTCCCTGACGCGGATCGAACAGCAAGCGGACGTGGCGCGAGAGGCGGCTTACTACAAAGCCAACATCGGCAAGGTGAAGACCGTCGATGATTTCATGAAGGACTATCGCCTGTATCATTACGCGATGAAGGCGTATGGCCTGGAAGACATGGCTTACGCCAAGGCTTTCATGAAGAAGGTGCTGGAGAGCGACCTCTCCGACCCAAAGAGCTTCGTCAACAAGTTGGTCGACAAGCGTTACCAGGAGTTTGCCGCGGCATTCTCCTTCAATGGCAGCGCGACGCCGGTTGCGCAATCGGAGAAGCAGATCGATGAGATGATCGATCTGTACACGGCGACCAAGAAGAGCCAGGTCGATGCACTTGCCGACGACTCGAAATACTACAGTGCCGAAATCGGCAACATCAGCAGTGCAGACCAGCTCCTGAACAACGACCGTCTTCGCAACTATGTCTATTCCGCATATGGGATCGATGAAAGCAAGTGGCCGCGTGACACGATAAGTCAGGTCTTGCGCAGCGATCCGTCCGATCCGAACAGCTACGTCAACACCACCTTCGCTTCTCAGTTGACCGGCCTCAACGCCCAGCTTGCTCAAGCCAAATCGGATGCCAGCGCCGCTGATTTAAAGATAGCCGATTACAAGGCCCAACTATCGCAACCGGGCGCCGACGTGACCCAGTTGAACATCCAGATCCTGGTCGAAAAAAGTCACCTGGAGTCATACACGAAAAGCATTTCCAGCCTCGGCGACCAGATCACGACGATTGGCGGGTTTGTAGACCTGGCCGGCGCGTTCGAGTTTTCGTCCGACGGGTCGCTTCCGTCAGGCGTGTCCGCCCAGACTGCTGCAAACGTCACCATCACGAAGAAGCGGTTCGACGACAGCAAGGCCGCCGTCTATTCGGCGGCAAGCCCGCTTAACGAGGCCTTTGCAGCCAGGCAATTCAGAACTGCCATCCTCAAGATCAATTCAATCCAGGCGTTCGTATCAACACCAGCCGTGTATGATTTTGCGTTGGGCGCTGTCGGCCTCGACCCCAAGGGGGTCTCGGAGGCCACCGTCAAGGCTGTCCTCGAAAGCGACCTCAGTGACCCCAAGAGCTTCGTCTATACCCTCAAGGACAACCGGTACGTAGAGCTCGCGCGCGCTTTCAACTTCGACGCAAAAGGCAATCTGACGACCCCCTTGGTGGCTCAGGACTCGGCTGAAGTCGTCGAGATTGCGAAGAACTACGTCATTGCAGCGCTGAAACAGGCAAGCCCTCAGCAGCAGACGGCCGTTCGGGCACAGGCCACGAAGGATGCGACGGCTTATCAGGAGGCAATCGCAGGCATCGACAGCGTTTCCGACCTTCTCGCAAACAGGCCGATGGTCGATTTCATTCTCGTGGCCAAGGGTTTGGACCCCAAGAAGGTCAGCACCGAATTTCTCGAGAAGATCTTCAGCTCCGACCTGAACAACCCAAAGAGCTTCGCGAACACGCAGAGCGATCCTCGCTTTGCCGACATCGTTGCGTCGTTCAACTTCGACAGCAAGGGTAACGTCGCGCGCCTCCCGATGATGGGTCCTCAGAAGAGAGATCAATTCCGGGAAACACAGGCGAACTATCTCCAGCAAAGCCTGGAGCAGCAGCAGGGTGATACGAATCCCGGCGTACGCCTTGCGCTCTATTTCCAGCGAAAGGCGGGAGAAATCACGTCCGCATACGACATCCTTGCCGACAAGGCTCTTTCGGAGGTGTTCAGGACCACCTTCGATTTGCCTGACTCGATGGCCTCGATGCAGATCGATCAGCAGGCCAAGGTCGTGGACAGATTCATGAAGATCAAGGATCTTTCCGATCCGGCGAAGGTTGCAAAACTGTTGAGCCGGTTCTCCGCCATGTATGACGTCAGAAACAGCCAGAGCATCGACCAGGGTCAATCTCCCTTGCTCAACCTCTTTCAAGGATCGAGCTCAGGCATATCAGGGATAAGTGAATCCACGTTCTTGGCCATCGCCAAGCTGCGTGCTCACTGATGATCGCTCGCCGATACTAGCCCAACACCTCGAGCACCAGCTCCATCGTCATCAGCACGGGATTATCGCCGCGGACCAGACGGCCTTCGGCGATGCCCCCGGTGTAGTCGATCAGTGCAACATCGAGCGTGGCTTCCAGCCCGTCAGAAGGGCCAGGCGCGATCGCACCGGCCGTTATTGCGAGCTCGGTCGCGAACGGCTCGGTCACGCCACCATGGGTGAAGCGCGCGCCGATGGTCGAGCCGACGCCGCCGTGGATCTTCGCACGCGCGATGCCATGCGCGCGGCAGAACGCTTCGAGGCAGCCGGCAAAATCCTGGTTGGGCCGCAGCCGCAGCGCGAAGGCGCGGCTTGTCGTACGCGCGCCGGTGCTCGCAGCGGGCACCGGTCCGAACAGCTTGAAATTGGTCTCGGGATCGGGCTCCGCGGTGAACATGGCACCGTCGATGCCGAACGCTTCGACCTCGAACGGCTCGGCGACAACAGTCTCGTCCGGCAGCATGTGGCCGCCGCTTGCCTTGCCGTCCGCCTCCGTCCAGAGCCCGTGGCAATGAAAGAACGGCGCGCCGTCGCGCATGCCGAGCGTCATGCGGACGAGTTTCGTGCGCGTCACGCCGCTGGGGCGAAAAGTGTCACTGTAGAAGGCTGCGTTCTCACCTGTCTTCGACAGCGCCGGCATCACGTATGCGAATGGTCCGAGCGCCGCGCTGCCAAAGTTCAGCACGCCACTGGCAAACCCCTCCGCCGCAAAACCACGCCGCGCGGCTTCGAGCAGAGGCAGGCCAGCTTCGAGCCCGAACGAGAACGCGCGCCCCCGCGCCTCGACCCATTGGATGCGTTCGGGGACAGGCGCGCCCGGTTGCTTGATACTGCGCATCGCGTATGCTCAGCCCGCCTGCTTGTTGTCGAGATCGAGCAGTCCGCGCGCCTCGAGCTCATCGCGCACCATGCGCTTCGGGATCTTGCCGTAGCCGGACTTCGGCAAGGCTTCCCAGAAGAAGAACCGCTTCGGCATCTTGTAGCGTGGCACCTTCGGCAGGAGGAACGCCGCCATCTCGGCTTCGCTCACCGGCTTCTCGCCTTCGCGCGCGACGCAGACGGCGACGCCGACCTCACCCCACGTCGCATCGGGCACGCCGAGCACCGCGACCTCGCCGACCGCGGGATGCGTCAAGATCTTCTCCTCGATCTCGCGCGGATAGATATTGGAGCCCCCAGAGATGTACATGTCGGAGGCCCGTCCCGTGATGTAGACGAACCCCTCCTCGTCCATGTGGCCGAGGTCGCCGGTGCGGAACCAGCCGTTGCGGAACGCCTTCGCATTGGCCTCGGGGTTGTCGTAGTAGCCGGCAAGCACGGCGGGCCCGATCACGCAGATCTCGCCGCTCTGGTTGGCGTCCAGCTCGCGGCCCTCGTCGTCCTGGATCGAGACCTGCATGGCCGTGCGCTCGAAGCCGCAGGTGCCGATCTTCGCATAGGGCCCGTCCTCGGGATCATGCAGCGCCGCCGGCAGCACGGTGATGTTGCCGGTGACCTCGCCGAGGCCGAAATACTGCACGATGATCTTGCCGAGCTTCTTCAGCGCGGCCTTCTGGTCCTCGCGGTACATCGGCGCGCCGGCATAGATCACGTGACGCAGCGAGGAATGGTCGTATTTGTCGGCGGCGGGATGCTCGACCATCATCTTCAGGATCGTCGGCACCGTGAAGAGATTGCTGACCCGATGCGCCTCGATCAGGCGGAACGCCTCGTCGATGTCGAATTTCTCCGTCGGCAGCAGCACGGTGCACACGCCGCGGGCGGTCTGCACCAGCTGATGCACGCCGGCGCCATGCGACAGCGGCGCCACCACCAGCGACGCATCCGCTTCCGTGACGCCGGGGGTGAGATCGGCGAGATGGTTGGTGACGACAAAACCCATCTGGCCGTGGGTCAGCACCGCGGCCTTGGAGCGGCCGGTGGTGCCGGAGGTGAAGAAGAACCAGCAGGGATCGTCGTGCTCGACGGCGACGTTCGCAACGCTTGCACCGACCTGCGAGGCGATGGCTTCCGCCACCGAGCGCTCGCCGAACGAGCCCCTGCCGTCGACGCTCCAGGTGAACTCCAGCGCACCGCCCTTCACGGCTGCAGCGTGCTCGGGAAAATCGACGTGGCACAGGAACGCCTTCGCGCCGGAGGCCTGCGCAAGATAGGTGACCTCATCCGGCATCAGGCGGAAATTGGTGGGCACCCAGACCGCACCGAGCCGAAACGCGGCGAACATCGAGAGGAACATCTCGTCGCCGTTCTTGGAATGGACGAGGATGCGGTCGCCCTTGGCGATGCCGCGCGCGGCGAGTGCGGCCGCCAGCGCCGAGACCTGCGCATCGATCTCGCGCCAGGTCCAGGATTTGTCCCCCCAGACGAAACCGGGACGCGACCCATGCCGCCGCGCATTCTGGGTCAGCATGTGAGCGAGATTCATGACGCGGCGGGACATGCGCAGGGGCTGCATCGGGCTTCCTCTTCGACGGCGGACGGCGCACGAGCTGCCCGCTCCTTGCAGCCCATTTATCGCCATCGAACGCGACCTAGCAAGGCCGCCGGCCGCGCATCTGCCCTACGGCTGCTTGAACGCAAACGGCGTCGCCGTGATGGCCTTCTCCTTCCAGCAGGCCTGCGCACCGAAACCGCCGCAATAGCTGCCGTGCAGATCGAAGCGAATGGTGCGCGCCGCGCCACGCTTCATCGCCGGCGGCAAGATCCTGTAGCTGCGGACATAGCCGTCGAACACGGGGCGCAGGCTGCCATCGGGCAGAGTCACCAGGACGTTCATGACGCAGCCGCCGGTTCCGCAATAGGTGGTGTCTCGCGCGCGCCGCATTTGGTGTCGCGGAAATCGACGATGTAATCCTCGCGGCCGTCGCCGGTCAGGTCGATCTTGCGCACGGTGTCAGGCGCGAAGCTCACCTGGCCACCGTCCTGGCTGTCGCATTCCTCATTGGCGTAGCGCAGCGCCTTCTGCACGCCGGGCGGATAGTCGGCCGGATTGAACGGTCTTGCATCATCGGCGCGCGCAGCGGTGGCGAGCAGTGTGAACAGGAGGATCAGATATGGCATTCGCGTTTGTCGCCGGCGCAGCGGCAATCGTTCAGGGAATTTTAAACATGATCAGCGCAACCTCGGCCAGTTCTCGCGTACAGAGTGCCGCATCATGGTCAAAGCGCCCGCCTTCCTCCTGTTGTCGCTGGCGCTCGCCGGATGTGCCGTGGCGCCTCAGGCGCACCTCTCCGCCGACCCCGCTTTCAAGCCTGCGCGCTATGCATGGGACGGCGCCGGCGAGGATCCCAACCAGCCACGTTCCGGCGCTCCGCGTGCCACCCGCGCCGACGCCGGCTCCGAGCGCAACAGGTCGCAGGCCGGACTTCAGCCCTATTCGAAGGAATGGTGGCAGGCCCAGGACGGCATCGAGGCCGAGCAGGACGCCAAGGTCACCCGCTCCCTCGTCATCTGCCAGGGTTGCCTCCGCCCGCAGCCGCAATCTGAAGATTCCAGGCTCGCCAAAGCGACCGATTGAACCGAGCGGCCGCTCCATAGGTCTACAGAGATACGCGCTGACGCCGGCCGCTCCGGCCCTGCAGTCGCACGTCATTATCTCAGGGACATTTCATGCTCACCCGTCGGACCTTCGTCGCCGCCTCTCTGCTTGCCACCGCCTCCCCGGCACTCGCCGTGATGCCTGCCTCCAGCGACCCCGTCGCGATCCTGACCGCCATCTACACGCGCGCAGCCAAGGGCAAAGGCGATGGCGGCGGCGCCTTCGTCATCGAGAACAAGGCGGCCAAAACAAAATATCTCTCCAGGGCGCTGGTCGCGCTGTGGGCCAAGGCGGATGCGCATACGCCGAAGGGCGATGTCGGGCCGGTCGATTTCGATCCCGTCACCAACTCGCAGGAACCGGATGTGAAATCCTTCAAGGTTGACGCGGAAAAGGTGGAGGCCGACAAGGCGACGATCGCGGTGACCATCACCGGCCACCGCAACGACCGCAAACCCGCCGACCTGATCGTGCGTTATGACTTCGTGCGCGAGGCCAATAGCTGGCGGATCGACGACATCAAGAGCTCGTCCGACGGCGAGGCCTGGTCGATCCGCAAGATGCTGACGGACTCGTTGAAGACCTGACGGGAGATACCATGAGCGACGTCATCGATAACAAGGCCGATCATCGCTTCGAGCTGGAGGTGGAGGGCCATCTCGCGACCGAACACTACAAGCTCGACGGCGACGTCATCACCTTCGAGCATACCGACGTGCCGAAGGAGCTCGGTGGCAAGGGCGTCGGCTCGAAGCTGGTGCAAGGCGCGCTCGATCAGGTCCGCGCGGCCGGCTTGAAACTGATCCCGCAATGTCCGTTCGTGAAGGCGTGGATCGAGAAACATCCGGAGTATGCGGATTTGGTGAAGAGTTAAGCGGGCGCAGGCCCACCGTGCATGCGGCGGGCCTGCTCAAATCCACCGCCTATTGCCCATGCTTCAGCATATCCTGGTCACTCAGATCCCAGTCCTGCCACAGCTGGAGCACGCCGAGGATCACCGCCACCGCTCCCAGACTGGTATGGTAGATCCGGAGAAAACCTTCGCCGGAATAACCGAACACATAGGGCGAGACGATGAGCCAGAGCCCGACCACGATCGTTGCCACCTCCTGCCAGCGCTGCAACGCGACATATTCGAGCTGGCTGAGGCCGAATACGACGAGGCCGATTGCGACAGTGTTCAGGACCATCACCTGGCGTTCGATGACCGGCGCGTGATCCTGGATGGGGAACCACGGCGACGCGACAATCAGCGCGCCGAGCAGCATCCCGCACCAATCTTCCCACGTTCGATGAGTCTTGAAGAAACTAAAGTCCGACATCGTACCCTCCTACAAGAGAGGCATACGTCGGCGGCTGGCAACCATAACACTCCGAACGTCTAGCGACCTTGCCGGCCGCATTCGAGCGTATGTCCTGAAACAACACTTGGGGAACCGGTGCACGATTGCAAGACTGACCAGCGTTTTTTGCAAGCGAAACAGCGAGCCAATTATGGCTCTCGCGTGAGCGCTCCGAGCTTCTGCAGTGCATCATGGGCGGACGGCAGGCCTGGACGCAATTCGAGCGCCTTCCGGAAATCGGCAATCGCGCCCTGCCTGTCGCCGAGGCGCAGCCTGGCCTGGCCGCGGTTGTTCCAGGAGAACACGTCGGAGGGATCGTACTGCAGCGCCTTGTCGTAGTCGGCGAGGCCGCCCTTGTTGTCGCCCCGATAGAGCCGGATCATGCCGCGATTGCGCCAGCCGCGCGCGTCGGTCGGCGCGAGGCGGATCGCCTCGCCGTAGTCGGCGGCGGCCCGGTCGAGGCGAGCGCCGCGAGCAGCGCAATGAGGCTGAACGGGACACGCATTTTGCGGATATCTCCCCTGCGGCAACCTCCCTTGGTCGCACCTTGGCAAGGGCCGGTTCAGGCGCCTAGATCAGAGAACACGCAGCGCTTCGAAGGGATCTGGCATGGCGGTACGGGACAACAAGGACAGGAGTCGCTTCGAGCTCGATGCGGGCAACGAAATCGCCTTCGCCAATTACCGGCTGACGCCGTCGGCCGTGATCATCACCCATACCGAGACGCCGCGCGCGCTACGCGGCCGTGGCATTGCATCCGAGCTGGTCAAGGGCGCGCTGGACTTGATCCGCCGTGACGGCAAGAAGGTGATCGCCGGCTGCGGCTTCGTCGTCGACTATCTCGACAGGCATCCGGAGGAAGCAGACCTCGTCGCCTGAATGCAAAAGGGGCCCGCGAGATCGCAGGCCCCCCTGGCTTACGACCACCAATCGGTCAGTGCTTGATCTCCGGCGGCAGCTTGCCGCCATTTGCGGCGAGCTTGGACATCACCTGCTTGTGCAGCCAGACGTTCATGCTCGCCGAGTCGTTCATGTCACCGCTGTAGCCGAGTTCCTTGGCGAGGTCCTTGCGCGCGGCAAGGCTGGAGTCGATGTCGAGCGCCTTCATGAGGTCGACGATCGAGGTGCGCCATTCCAGCTTCTCCTTCTGGGCAGCGACCAGCTTGTCGACGATGGCCGCAACGTCCACGGTTGCCGTCGGCGCGGCAGCAGGCGCCGATCCGCCCGGCGCGGCGCTGGCGGGCGCGCTACCCGAGGGTGCGCCACCTGCGGGTGCGGCGGAAGCCGGATGGCTGCCGAAGATCGCGCCCATGATTTTCCCGAAAATGCTCATGTCTTCTCCCCGAAAAGGATCCGTTGGAAGGGCCTTGAGTGCCACTTATAGACGAAGTTACTGCGTTACGCCCGCGAAGTTCTGCGAACCGACAACCAGCATCAGCTTATCTGCGGCGAAATGACGACCGAATGACATCGTTGAGGTTGCGGTGCGGCATCGAATCTCAACCAAGCGTGTGGGACAGGACTCGGAAATGGGCGTACGCTCCACTTTCAGCTCGCGATGACGTCCGGAATTCGCGTCTGGCCGGAATCGCGAAACTCAGAAAAGCGGCCGCTTGCGCCGTTGTCGGCGCCGAATTCGGCCGCTTGGCAAGGGAGCTAGCGACCATGGCCACACTCTACCCGGGCAATGTCCCCACTGTGGCCCAGACCGCGGATGCGGCTGGACCGGTGATCCGAACCATCCAAGTGTCCGATCTGCACGACGCGCTCAGGCGCGGCTGGGAAGATTTCAAGGCGGTGCCGAGCCACGCCATCATCCTCTGCGTGATCTATCCGGTACTGGGCCTCGTGCTCGCCCGCGTGGTGATGGGCTATTCGGTGTTGCCGCTGTTGTTCCCGCTGGCCGCGGGCTTCGCGCTGATCGGTCCGTTCGCCGCGCTCGGTCTCTATGAGCTCTCCAGCCGGCGCGAACGTTATGAGGAGGCCAGCGCCTGGGATGCCATGGAGGTGCTGCGCTCGCCTTCGTTCGGCGCCATGCTCGGTCTCGGCACGCTGCTGCTCGCTCTGTTCGTGACCTGGGTTGCGACCGCTCAGGCGATCTATATCGCGGCGTTCGGCTATGAGGGCGCGACCGGGATCTCTGATTTCATGACGCGCGTGCTGACGACCCAGCAAGGCTGGTGGCTGATCGTGGTCGGCTGCGGCACCGGCTTCCTGTTTGCGCTTGCCGCGCTCTGCATCAGCGCCGTGTCGTTCCCCTTGATGCTCGACCGCCATGCCGGCGCGTTCGAGGCGATGGTGACGTCGCTGCGCGTCGTCGCCAAGAACCCGGTGCCGATGGCGGCCTGGGGCCTGATCGTGGCGGTGCTGCTGGCGCTCGGTACGATTCCGGCGTTCCTTGGCCTTGCCGTGGTGATCCCCCTGCTCGGCCATGCCACCTGGCACCTCTACCGCAAGGTGATCGTCTCGGAGCCCGGTGCACGTCCGGTGCCGCCACCGCCGCATCGCCCGCGCAAGCCGGCCGCCGACTTCCCCGCCAACCTCTTCCCCTGGCGCAATCGGACGGACGCCTGACGATATCGTGACATCGCGATCCTGCCCGGGCTCGGCTCGGGCAGGATTGCGTGCTGTCATACGCCTTGCTTTGGCCGCGGTTACAATCGAAATTGCGCCGCCGGTCAGATCACTTCACGGAATCCATTTCATCTGATGACCCCGACGATTTCTCGTCTCGCTCTCGCAGCCCTCGCCCTTTCCGCGTCAATCCTAACCGCCCAGCCAGCCCTCGCCGCTGTTGCCTGCGGCTCGGGCAATTTCGACGCTTGGCTCGCGGACTTCAAAGCCGACGCCACGGCCAAGGGCGTCTCGCAGCAGGCTGTTGCCGCCGGGCTTGCCGGCGTGACGCTCGATCAGAGCGTGCTCAACCGTGACCGCTCGCAAAAAGTCTTTGCCCAGACCTTCGAGGAGTTCTCCGGCCGCATGGTGCCGCCGCGCATGCAGCGCGGCTCCAACATGATGAAGCAGTACGGCTCGGTGCTGTCCCGCATCGAACAGACCTATGGCGTGCCCGGCGAGGTGCTGGTCGCGATCTGGGGTCTCGAGACCGATTTCGGCGTCAACACCGGCAAGTTCGCCACCATCCGCTCGCTGGCAACGCTGGCCTATGATTGCCGCCGCTCCGAACAGTTTCGTGCCGAACTGCTGGATGCGCTGCGCATCGTCCAGCGCGGCGACCTCGCCCCCGCCGACATGAAAGGCGCATGGGCCGGCGAGCTCGGCCAGACCCAGTTCATGCCGTCGTCCTGGATGAAATACGCCGTCGATTTCGACGGCAATGGCAAGCGCGACCTCTTGCACAACGCGCCCGACGTGCTCGCCTCCACCGCCAATTATCTCGCCGGCTACGGCTGGCAGCGCGGCAAGGATTGGCAGCCGGGCAGTCCGAATTTTGCGGTATTGCAGCAGTGGAACAAGAGCGAAGTCTACTCCAAGACCGTCGCCCATTTCGCGACCCAGCTCGCACGCGCCCCTTAAATAGCGCCCGATAGGACGCGTAGGGCCGATCGCCCGGCGATCGGCCCTCTCTTGGTGCGTTTACTTACCCATGGTGGCGTTCATCGCCTTGTTCAGGTGCGCGCCGCACACACCCATTTTGCCGTTGAGCAGCGCGTCCTGCGCAGCCGCGATCTCCTTCTGCGCCACGAACTTGCTGTCGCCGTCGGCCATGTTCTCGATCGCAGTCTCCGTCTTCTCCAGATTGGCCGAGCTGCAACCGCCCATGGCGTGCTTGGCGGCCTGGGCCGGCGCGACGGCGAACGCGACGGCGGCAATTGCGATAACCCCGAGTAACTTCGTCATGATGTTACTTTCCTTCTCTTCTTCTTGGGACAGAGCCAGCGACATTGCCGGAATCTGCGACATGACTTTTCTCCGGGCGCGGCAACTTGCCGCAATAAATTCCTCGCGAGAATTGCGTGATGTTGCGCGCAGCGCAGAGGCACCATGCGAAATTTCTGATTTTCATTACACCCTTGTAATGAACGCCACACGTTCGGCGTGTGTGCACCGCACCAGGGAGGCGGTTGCGGTCTGAAACGCGTCAGGATGAGTTTCAGCAGACTCCTTGCCCGCTAGTCTGGCGATACGCCAGCCCGGAGCGAGTCGGATCGTCTGGACCCGGTCGCATGGCACCCTTCATTAGAATGAACTTATATTCATATTTATAGTTCCACCATCATGCGATTCGCGCATGCGAGACTTGGGCGCAGACGCTGACTGATCGCCTTGAGAACAGTTGGAACCCTACCTATTTTCATTTCACCGGTGACGAGAGCGGTGGTAGTAAACCCGTGAATTCACGGTGATTTATGGCAAGTGGCTCCCTATTTCGCCTACCCTTTGGGCGAGAGTGCTCCCGGGTTAATCGTCCGTTACTACCGCTATGCACCTCGCGCTTAGCTGCATCGCAACATCGGAACTTTCGCACTGCACCACTCTCACCTATATTCATTTCAACGATGAGGCCCGGGCAAGGGCTGAATCGAACTACAGGAGACTACCAATGCTGCTCTCGCTCATCCGCATGATCCAGGCTTTCCGGGACTATCAGCGCAATGTTGCCGAGCTGTCCCAGCTCAGCGATCGCGAACTGGCCGACATCGGCCTCGATCGCTCGGACATCCCGCGCGTTGCCGCCGGTCAGTATCAGGGTTGATTCGTTCAGCCCTTCACCGGACGAACCGATAGCGCCCGCCTCGTGCGGGCGTTGTCGTTTCTGATGGCAGAAAACTCCATCTCGGCGATTCCACTGACCGCCGAAAAGCGCTACCTGTCCGCCCCATGACAGGACCCCAATCCAACATTGTGCACGTGATCGGCGCCGGCCTTGCCGGTTCCGAAGCCGCCTGGCAGGTCGCCAAATCCGGCGTGCCCGTGGTGCTGCACGAGATGCGGCCGGACCGCATGACCGAGGCGCACCGCACCGATGGGCTCGCTGAGCTCGTCTGCTCCAATTCGTTCCGCTCGGACGACGCCGCCAACAACGCCGTCGGCCTGCTGCACGCTGAAATGCGCCGGCTAGGCTCGCTGATCATGCGCGCGGCCGACGCCAACCAGGTGCCCGCCGGCGGCGCGCTCGCGGTCGACCGCGACGGCTTCTCGGCGGCCGTCACCAAGGCGCTCAACGACCACCCCCTGATCGAGATCGCCCGCGGCGAGGTTTCAGGCCTGCCGCCGGCCGACTGGAGCAACGTCATCGTTGCGACCGGCCCCCTCACCTCCGCGCCACTCGCCAACGCCATTCGCGAGCTCACCGACGAGAACGCGCTCGCCTTCTTCGACGCGATCGCGCCGATCGTGCATCGCGAGTCCATCGACATGTCGGTGGCCTGGTTCCAGTCGCGCTATGACAAGGTCGGCCCCGGCGGCACCGGCGCCGACTACATCAACTGCCCCATGACCAAGGAGCAGTATGACGGCTTCGTCGCCGCGCTGATCGCTGGCGAGAAGACAGAGTTCAAGGAATGGGAGACCAACACGCCCTATTTCGACGGCTGCCTGCCGATCGAGGTGATGGCGGAGCGCGGCCCCGAGACGTTGCGCCACGGCCCGATGAAGCCGGTCGGCCTCACCAATCCGCACGATCCCACCACGAAGGCCTACGCCATCGTGCAGCTGCGCCAGGACAACAAGCTCGGCACGCTCTACAACATCGTCGGCTTCCAGACGAAGCTGAAATACGGCGAGCAGCAGCGCATCTTCCGCGGCATTCCGGGGCTGGAGAAGGCCGAATTCGCCCGCCTCGGCGGCCTGCATCGCAACACCTTCCTCAATTCGCCAAAGCTGCTCGACGGCCAGCTGCGCCTGCGTGCGCAGCCGCGGCTGCGCTTCGCCGGTCAGATGACCGGCTGCGAGGGCTACGTGGAATCCGCCAGCGTCGGCCTGATCGCCGGTCTCTATGCGGCAGCGGATGCGCGCGGCGAGACACTGGCGAGCCCGCCTGCTACGACGGCACTTGGATCGCTGCTCGGTCACATCACCGGCGGCCATATCGAGACCATCGAGCCCGGTACGCGCTCGTTCCAGCCGATGAACATCAATTTCGGCCTGTTCCCGCCGCTTGCGAATGCTCCGACGAAGAAGCCCGACGGCACCCGCCTGCGCGGCAACGAGAAAACGGTGGCCAAGAAACAGGCGATGAGCGCGCTGGCGCTCGCCGATCTCGATCGCTGGATCGCCGATCACCTGCGCATCGCCGCAGCCGCGTGAGTTTTCGATGAGTCTTCCCAAAGACGACGCCGCGACACTGTCGGCGCGCTGGACCGAGGGCGTGCTGCTCAAGCGCGACGTGTTCTCGACCGTCGAGCGCGGCCGCTTCCGCGGCGACAGCGGCGAGGTCGACGCCGTACTGCGCCGGCTCGACGAAGTGCCGTGGTGGTCCTTCGTGCTGGCGCGTCATCTGTTCGCCCGCGAGAAGCATGCGCTGGCCCTCGCCAAGGGGCTGAATGTCGGCCCTGAGCTACTCTGGGCCGGACGCCGCGCGCTAGTCCGCGGCTTCGTGGACGGCGTCGCGCTGCATCTTGCCAAGCCGCATGGCGACCTCGCCTATTTCCGCTCGGCCAAGGCGGCGCTACGCCGGCTGCGCCGCGCCGGCATCTGCCACAACGATCTCGCCAAGGAGCAGAACTGGCTGGTCGGCCGCGACGGCCGCGCCTACGTGACCGACTTCCAGCTCGCGGCCTGCTTCAACCGACGTGGCCGGCTCTACCGCATCCTCGCCTACGAGGACCTGCGGCATCTGCTCAAGCACAAGCGTTCCTACGCACCCGAGGCGCTGACGCCACGCGAGCGGAAAATCCTGGCAAAGAAGTCATTCGCCGCCAGCCTGTGGCTCGCGACCGGCAAGAAGGTCTATCGCGCGATCACGCGCGGCCTGTTCAACTTCACCGACCGCGAGGGCGGCGGCCGCCGGCTGGTCAACGACGCGCCGGTGCTCGCCGAGCTGATCCGCAAGAACCCGGCCGTGCGCGACACCGCCATCGTCGCCTTCGCCGACCGCCGCTCCGGCGTCGGGCTCTATGCCTTCGTCGAGGCCGATCAGGCCACGCTTGAAGGCGAGCTTCGCAGCGAACTTTCGGCCGCCAAGGGTCCAAAGCCGCCGGAGCACATCCAGGTCGTACACGCGCTGCCCCGCGATACCAGCGGCAAGCCGCGGACCGAGATCCTGCAACTGGTCGCCATGAACCAGCTCGACCTGATCGAGCCGATGATGAAGAACGACCAGGACCGCGCCTTCCTCAAGGACATCCTGGAACAGCGGAAGAACCTGCGGGACCGTTTCAACTTCGAGGCCGACCTGCCGGCGAGCTGACGGGGTGCTCGCGCCTTGAAGCGTCCACATTGGCGATAGAGAAGCGATCGGATCATTCGGGCGGCGGGTCATGGGCATTCGGGGGATGATGATGCATCGTGTGGTTGGCGGCGTGATCGCTGGCCTTTTGCTGCTCGCGGCCGCGCCCGCGATGGCCGACTCCCCGGCCGAGCTGATCTCCAGCTTTCGCCTCAAGCACGGTGAGGTCCGCGTCGTCCGCGATTCAACCCTCGACCGCATCGCCATGGACCAGGCCCGCGCGATGGCGGCGAAGGACGACCTCAGCCACGACGCGCTTGGCCCGTTCAACCGGCGCGTCGCACCGGCCGGCGCGGGCCGCGCGGCCGAGAACATCGCCTACGGCTACGACAATTTCGAGAAGACGCTGGGACAGTGGATCGACTCGTCCGGGCATCGCAAGAACCTGCTGCTGCACAACGCCTCCCGCGTCGGCATCGCCAGCGCCAAAAATGCCAGTGGCAAGCGAACCTATTGGGCCATGGTGATCGCGGGCGACTACGAGCCGAAGGGCAAGGGCAAGGGCAAGAAGGACGGGGAGCCGTTGGTTGCCGTGAAGCGCGAGGCCGCCCCCGCCAGCAAGCCGAAGTCCAGCGGCTGCCACGTCAAGCTGCTCGGCCTCTGCATCTGAGGCGAGATAATTTCAGCCGCGGCGCGCGGCCTCGATCGCGGCGACGTCGATCTTCGTCATCTCCATCATCGCATCGAAGGCGCGCTTTGCCTCAGCGCCGCCGGCCGCCAGTGCCTCAGTCAACACCTGCGGCGTGATCTGCCAGGAGAGGCCCCATCTGTCCTTGCACCAGCCGCAGGCGCTCTCCTGCCCGCCATTGCCGATGATGGCGTTCCAGTAGCGGTCGGTCTCTTCCTGATCGTCGGTCGCGATCTGGAACGAGAAAGCCTCGTTGTGCTTGAAAATCGGACCGCCGTTGAGGCCGAGACAGGCGACGCCGGCCACGGTGAACTCGACGGTGAGCACGTCGCCGGCCTTACCCGACGGGTAGTCGCTGGGCGCGCGGTGAATGGCGCTCACTGCGCTGTCGGGGAACGTCTCGGCGTAGAAGCGGGCAGCCGCCTCGGCGTCCTTGTCGTACCAGAGGCAAATCGTGTTCTTCGCCATTGCGCGTCCCCTTCGGTTCCGGGCCATCACACCGCCATCCATCGAGAATGGACGGCGGTGTGATGTCTTTCGCCTAGATACCCTCTTGAATGCGCCCCACCAAGGCGCGCCAATGCCGCGGCCTATGCGCTCCGGGGTTCCGTCACGTCCCTGGCTTTCAGGTCTCGCGGAAGCGCCGTCAGCAGCAGCAACGCACAGAGCACGCACAAGCCACCAATGACATAGAGCGCGGGTGTCGTGCTGCCGGTCATATCCTTGACCGATCCGACCATGACCGGGCTGACGATGCCGCCGACCTGCCCCAGCGTGTT
Organism: Bradyrhizobium japonicum USDA 6; assembly: GCF_000284375.1. Classification (NCBI taxonomy): domain Bacteria; kingdom Pseudomonadati; phylum Pseudomonadota; class Alphaproteobacteria; order Hyphomicrobiales; family Nitrobacteraceae; genus Bradyrhizobium; species Bradyrhizobium japonicum. The sequence goes on along the minus strand of NC_017249.1, from coordinate 5,081,786 downwards.
GATGAGCGCGATCCCGCTGGCCGCCCCCGCACCGGTAAGAATTTTCGGAGGCAGCGTCCAGAATGTCGGAATGGCCGCAACCACGCCGGCACCAAGGATGGCAAGCGCGCCAACCAGCGTGACGACATTCCTGTCGAATGCACCGGACGCGAAGAAGCCCACGGCCGCGGTCAGAATCAAGGCTGCGACAAATTTCGGGCGCTCGCCTGATGCATCCGACAATCGGCCTACGACGATCATGCAGATGGCGCCGCAGATATAGGGAACGGCGGTCAGGAAGCCGATCGCGGCCGCGCTTCCGCCGCCGGCCGCCTTGATCAGGTCAGGCGCCCAGAAATTGAGGCCGTAGGAGGCGATCTGGATCAGGAAGTAGATGAATCCGAGCAGCAGCACGCCGGGCATGAGCAGCGAGCGCCATGCCGAATTCTCTCCGATCTCACTCTTCTGGCGATCCAGCTGAACCGAGATCAACCGGCGCTCGTCGTCGCTCAACCATTCGGCCTGCTCGATCCCATCGTCGAAGCGCAGCAGCACGACGAAGCCAAGCGCAACGCAGGGAATGCCGCCGGCCAGAAACAGCCATTGCCAACCGGCCAGACCGTGCAGCCCGTTCAGATAATTGAGGATGAGACCCGAGATCGGCGCGCCGATGATCCCCGAGAATGCAGTGGCGAGAAAGAACACGGACGTCATGCGGCCGCGATGCGATTTTGGAAACCAGAGTGTCAGGTAGTAGAGAATGCCGGGCGCAAATCCCGCCTCCATGGCACCAATCACGAAGCGCAGTGCATAGAACTGCCACTCGCTATGAACGAAGACCATCGCCGCCGTCGCCAGCCCCCAGGAAATCATGATGCGGGCGATCCAGCGCCGCGCGCCGAAGCGATAGAGCAGCATGTTGCTCGGCACTTCCAGCAGGACGTAACCAACGACGAACAGGCTGGCGCCAAATCCGTAGGCGGTGTTGCTGAGACCGAGATCGGTCTGGAGCGCGGCCTTGGCGAAGCTGATGTTGACGCGATCGAAGAACGCAAAGAAGTAGCAGACGATGATCAGCGGCATCAGCCGCCACGCAATCTTCTTGATGACCTGATGCTCTGTGAGTCCAGTATCGAGGTCGGCAGTTGCCGCCGTGGCAATCGTCATGGTTTCCTCCAATTTATTTTGAATTTTGATAGCGATCGCTCAGGCCGAGCGTCGTAGCCGTTCGGGTATGGGATGCAGATCGAGGGGACGGCCGGCCTTGGCGACCTGTCCCGGCACCTCGTGTCCGACCAGTCCAGGCAAGCGGAACGAGAGATCGATCAAGCGCTGCAGATCGAGACCGGTTCGCAAGCCCGTCTCGTGGCAGAGATTGACGAGGTCTTCGGTACAGACATTGCCGGAGGCGCCCGGCGCAAATGGGCATCCACCGAGGCCGCCCAGCGCAGCGTCGAAGCGGCGTACGCCGGTGTCACAGGCCGCGAGAACATTGACCAGCCCGAGTCCTCGCGTGTTGTGGAAGTGAAGCGTGACCATGTCCGCAGGAACCAGCATCAAGACCTCGGCCACGAGCTGCGAGACCTGGATGGGATTGGCCATGCCGGTGGTATCGGCGAGCGTGACGCCGTCGACCCCGAGATCGAGATAGCGTTTGACGATATCGAGCACCTTCTCGAACGGTTGCACACCTTCGAACGGGCAGCCGAACGCGGTCGCAACGGTGGCGTTGACCATGGCACCGCAGGCGCGGGCCGGCTTCACGATCTCGGCAAGCGAGGCCAGCGACTGCGCATGCGTCAAGTTCATGTTGGCGTGGTTGTGCGTCTCGCTCGCCGACATCACGAAATTGAGCTCGTCCGCACGCGCCGCCAGCGCGAGCTCAGCTCCCTTCCGGTTCGGGATCAGCGCCGTGTAGATCGTGCCGGGCCGCCGCTCGATGCCGGCGAAGACGTCCGCGGCGTCTCGCAGCGACGGCACGGCCGCCGGTGACACGAACGACGAGACCTCGATGCGGCCGAAACCGATCGCGGAGAGCGAATTGATCAGCCGGATTTTTTCGCTGGTTTCGACCCATTTCGCTTCGATCTGAAGGCCGTCGCGCGGGGCGACTTCCTGGATCATGATGTGCGGCGGTGTTGCCATCATCGGACCGCTCCACTTCTGCGCAGCTGCGCGATATCGCCTGCCTGCAAGCCAAGGCCTTTCAGCACCTCATCGGTATGCTGTCCCAACGTCGGGCCCGGCCATCTGACCGCGCCGGGCGTGTCGGAGAGCTTTGGCGCGATGCCCGGCATCTTCACGGTGACGTCGCCCGGCAGCTCGGTCGGCAGGATCATGTCGCGGGCGGCGTAATGGGGGTCCTCGACGATGTCCGCGACAGAATAGATCCGGCCTGCGGGAACATCCGCCGCATCAAGGTGAGCGAGGATCTCGTCCATCGTTCGCTCCGAGGTCCATGCAGTGATGGCAGCATCGAGCAAGGCGTTGCTGCGGACACGTCCGTCATTGCTGGCAAGGGCCGGATCGTCGGCAAGGTCCGGCCGCCCGACGACCAACATCAAGCGCTTGAAGATCGCGTCGCTGTTGCCGGCGATCACGACATTGCGCCCGTCGGAGCTGGGATATGTATTGGATGGACTGATGCCCGGCAGGGCGCCCCCGGTGCGGGTCCTGACATGACCCATGAGGTCATATTCAGGGACGAGACTCTCCATCAGGTTGAACACGCTCTCATAGAGCGAGACGTCGACCACCTGCCCTCGCCCCTGCCCCGTCTTGACACGAAGCAGCGACATCAGCGCGCCGATCACACCATGAAGCGACGCAAGGCTGTCGCCGATGCTGATGCCGACCCGGGCCGGCGGGCTGTCGGGATCGCCGGTGGTGAAGCGCAGCCCGCCCATAGCTTCGCCGATCGCGCCGAATCCGGAGCGGTCGCGATAGGGGCCGGTCTGCCCGTAGCCGGAGATGCGGACCAGTGTCAGGTCCGGATTGAGCTTTGATAGCACGTCCCACCCGAGGCCGAGCTTCTCGAGGCTCCCTGGCTTGAAATTCTCGATCACGACATCGGCTTGCGCGGCCAGCCGCAGCGCGACGTCGCGGCCGTCAGGCGATTTCAGATCAATCGCGATCGACTTCTTGTTGCGGGATTGCAGGTACCACCAGAGCGAGGTGCCCTGATGCAGCTTGCGCCATCTGCGCAGGGGATCGCCACTGCCAGGTTGCTCGATCTTGATGACTTCGGCGCCGAACTCGGCAAAGAGCCGCGCGGCAAATGGTGCCGCGATCAAAGTTCCGAGTTCGACGACTCGTATTCCGGATAATGGTCCGTCCACGTCTGGCGCTCCTCGATCGTCCTTGATCGTGGTGTCGCCGAGCGCAGGGCCCTAAGTCCAATATCCTTTGATGAACACGCGTTCGCGGATGACGAACGGTACGAAGGCCGCAATCAGTGAGGTTTGGTTCCGGGCAATCGCAGATGATCGAGCATCAACTGGCTCGTCGCCGACAGTCCCGCGGGATCCCTGGCCACCAGCACCAGTTCGCGATCAGCCCAGTCGTCGCTCAACTCGACGGCCGTCAGGTTCATGCCGTGACTGAGGACCTGGAACGCGCGGTCGGGAATGAGGCCGATACCCATGCCGGCCTGCACCATCCGGCACACCGCATCAAAACCCGGGACGTGGACCCGCAACCGGATCGACTTGCCGATCTGCTGCGCGGTGTATTGCGAGCGCAGATAGATCGAGCTCGTCGCAAACAGGCCGACATGGTCGTAGTCGAGTGTGTCGGCGAACGAAACGTCTCTTGCCGACGCGAGCGGATGATCGGATCGCACCACGATGACGAGGCGGTCCCGCCGATAGGAGAACCGCTCCAGCCCGCGCGTCGACACGTCGGCCGAGCAGATGCCGATTTCGGCCACGCCCTCCTCGACGCCGCGAACGACATCGGCGCTCGGACGCTCCTGCAGATCGAGCCGCACCAGCTCGTGGGAGCGAAAGAAGCCGGGCAGATCGTCGGGAAGGAATTCGACGATCGACGACAGATTGGCCAGCATCCGCACATGCCCGCGCACGCCGCGCGCATGCTCGGCCATGTCGACGGCGATCTTCTCGACGTTGAGCAGCGTCACGCGCGCATGATGCAGCAGCGATTCACCGGCCGGCGTCAGCGCCATGCCGTTCGGATGCCGCTCGAACAGCGCGACCTCGAGCACCTCCTCGAGATCATGCATGCGTTTGCTGACAGCAGAGGGCGCGATCGCCTCGCGCTGCGAGGCGCGCGTCAAATTGCCTTCCTCACAGATGGCGATGAACAGCCTGAGGGTCGTGAGGTCGATCCGTCGGGTGATGTTGGTCCTGGGCGTCCCGGTCATTGAGCGGGATTGCGTTTTCTCTTGCATGGTCTGTTCCCAATCCGGGAAGATATAGCGTTCGAAGTCACCGGGTTTCTCAAAATTCAGGGAGAATGGCCGCCGATTTGGAATCCGATACCAAGACGAGGCAATAATCGGCCATTTTATTCCAAGCTGCACATGAGCTTGCTCGCGCTCGTCAACGCGCCTAATTCATGGGATCGGGACAGCAGACGCGGAGACCGCACTTGATCGACATCGACCGGATACGTTCCGACACCCCGGCCGCCTCCCGCCTCGCTTATCTCCACAATGCCGGCGCGGCCCTCATGCCAACTGCCGTCGTCGCGGCAATGAAGGACCACATCGACCTGGAGGGCGAGATCGGAGGTTATGCCGCCGCCGACCGCGAGGCCGATCGGCTCGATGCGGTCTACGGCTCCGTAGCGCGCATTCTGAATGGCGCGCCCGATGAGATCGCCCTCATGGAGAACGCGACAATTGCCTGGCAGATGGCGTTCTACGCGCTTCCGTTTCGCCATGGCGATCGGATCCTGACCGCCGAAGCGGAATACGCTGCCAACTACGTCGCGTTTCTTCAGGTCGCAAGGCGCACGGGCGCGATCATCGATGTCGTGCCGAGCGATGCCAGCGGCGAGCTCGACGTCCACGCGCTCGAGCGCATGATCGACGAGCGCGTGAAGCTGATCGCCATCACCTGGGTCCCGACCAATGGTGGATTGGTCAATCCCGCGGCGGCGATCGGCAAGATCGCGCGGGCGCACGGGATTCCCTATCTGCTCGACGCCTGCCAGGCGGTCGGCCAGATGACGGTCGACGTCGAAGCCATCGGCTGTGACATGTTGTCGGCGACGGGGCGCAAATTCCTCCGCGGCCCGCGCGGCACGGGCTTTCTCTACGTCCGCCGCGAGCTGCTACAACGGCTCGAGCCGCCGATGATCGATCACTTTGCCGCGCCCTGGGTCTCGCGCGATGAATATCGGTTGCGTGACGACGCGCGCCGTTTCGAGACCTGGGAGAACAATTACGCAGCGCGGCTCGGTCTCGGAGCCGCCGTCGACTACGCGCTCGATATCGGTCTCGGCCCGATCGAACAGCGCTGCCGGCTGCTTGCGGACCGACTTCGCAGCGGCCTTGCGCCCATTCGTGGCATCGCCATTCGCGACCTCGGCCGCACGCCGGGCGCCATCGTCAGCTTCACGATGGATGGGTATGAGGCGGACGCCATCGTCAGCCGCGCCGCTGCAGCGGGCATCACCATCGGCGCTTCAGATCCGGCGAGCACCCGCATCGATGCCGAGATCCGCTCGCTGCCGCCGGTCGTGCGGGCCTCCCCGCATTACTACAATACGGAAGCCGAGATCGACCGGCTGATCGGCCACCTCGCGGGTTTGGCGCCGCGATAGTGGCGCGCCGCTCAGGTACAGCGCGCGCTCAAGCCGGATGCGCCGAGCTTGGCCATCACCTCGTCGAGATGCGCGCTGTCGCGGGTTTCGATGACGAGCTGAAGCAGCGTCGCCTTGGCCGGCAGATCCGAGAAGGTGCGCTGATGCGAGACCTCGATGATGTTGGCGCCGGCCTCGGCCAGCAGTGAGGCGACGGCAGCCAATTGCCCCGGCCGATCGGGGATATCGAGCGACAGCTGGGTCAGCCGCCCCTCGCGCGCCAGCTCACGCGTCAGGACGGAGGCGATCAGCCGCGTGTCGATGTTGCCGCCGCTCAGGACGAGGCCAACCTTCTGGCCGGCAAAGCGGGACGTATCGGACATCAGCGCGGCAAGTCCGGCGGCGCCGGCGCCCTCGACGACGGTCTTCTCGATCGAGATCAGGGTCGCGACCGCACGCTCGAGCTCGGCTTCGTTCACCAGCGCGATGTCGTCGACGAGGCGGCGGACGATCTCGGTCGTGATCTTGCCCGGCGATTTCACCGCGATGCCTTCGGCGAGCGTGTCGCCGCGCGCCGGCAGATTGCCGTCATGGATGGCGTTGTACATCGAGGGGTAGAGCCACGCCTCGACGCCAAGAATCCGCACCGTCGGCTTGATCGATTTCGCGGCAATGCTGATGCCGCTGATAAGGCCGCCGCCGCCGATCGGGACCACCAGCGTGTCGAGCTCCGGCACCGCCTTCAGCATTTCGAGCCCGACAGTGCCCTGCCCCGCGATGACGAGCGGGTCGTCGTAGGGGTGGACGAAGATCATGCCACGGGCCTCGCCATGGCTGCGCGCATAGGCGGCCGCCTCCTCCAGCGTCGCGCCCGTCACCACCACCTCGGCGCCGTGGTGCTTGGTGTTCTCGACCTTCACCATTGGCGTGCCGACCGGCATCACGATGGTGGCGGGAATGCCGAGCCGCTTGGCGTGATAGGCGACGCCCTGCGCGTGGTTGCCCGCCGACATCGCGATGACGCCGCGCGCACGCTCCTCCGGGGTCAGCGCGGTGAGCCGGTTGAGCGCCCCCCGCTCCTTGAACGAGGAGGTGAACTGGAGATTTTCGAACTTCAGCCAGATGTCGCAGCCGCAAATGTTGCTCAGCGTGCGGCTGTAGCTGCACGGCGTCTCGACGACGGCGCCGCGGATGATATCGGCGGCGGCATGAATGTCGCCCAGAGCGACCGGCAAGCCGCCGAGATTGGGGGACGTGTTTTGGGACAACTCAGCCATAGGACAGCATAGAGCATTTGGCCGTTTGAGGCGATAAGCCGGCCGCTATTTGGTAAATTCCCGAGAACGTGAAGCCCGCCACAGCGTCCACAGCGTGTGCAGCCGCGACGGGGGCTGCGGCGCAAACGGATTGCGCCCGGGTTGCGACAGGCGCTTGAGGTCACCCCGCACCTGGCTCAGCAGCAGAAACGATGGCCGTGCCGGCGCCGGCACCTCCGGCAACAGCGACAAGGCCGTCGTCAAATGCTGCTCGGCTTCGCCCACGAGCTGGCTGAGCACCGCATGCAGATTCGGCGTCTCCTTGCCGGCGAACACGTCCTCCATCTGGCAGCCATGGGCCGCCAGCAGCTGCTGCGGCAGGAACAGTTGCCGGTGCGCCGAGTCGCGCGGCAGATTCGCGATCACCTGCGCGATGCCCTGGGCGAGCCCTGCATGCCTTGCGACATGCTCGGCCGCCTCCGAAGGTGGCGCCATGACCCGCGCCGCGAGGCCAAACAATGCCGAACAGGTCGCGTCCAGATAGCCCTCCAGAGCGGCCATGGTCGGCATCGGATCGTTGTAGAGATCGAACTGATGTTCGTCGGCGAGCAGCGACAACGGCTCGACCGGCAGGTCGAAATCGCGGATCGCGCGCAATAGCTCTGCCGCCACCGGATTGCCCTCGGCGCTGCCGTGGACATGGCCCGACAGCATGTCGGTCCACCATTGCAGGCGGATTTCGCCGGGCAAGGGCTGGCTCACCTGGTCGCGGACGCGGACGATCTCGACATTGAAGGCATAGAGCGCCAGCAGCGCCTGGCGCTCGGCGGCCGGCGCAAACAGCGTTGCGGCATAGCGCGGAAAGTCATGGCTGCGCACGAGGCCGGCGCAGAAGGTGACGGAATCGGCCGGAGGCGCAGCGCTGCTCATGGCACGGCGATCAGCGCGGCCGCGACGCGGCGCCGCTCGCCGATCATGATGTTGTAGGTGCGCACGGCGGGACCGGTCTGCATCGTATCCAGCACCACCCTCACCGCCTTCAGCGCCTGCCGCAGGTCCGGCGGCGGCAGCCAGACGCCGGTTCCGGTGCCGATCAGAAGCGTGTCGATGCTGTTGGCCGCCGTGAAGACGCGATCCAGCGAATAGCGGTCGATCTTCGTCGGGTCCGTCACGTCCCAGGCCCAGATCGCGTCGGGCAGGCAGAGCAGCGATCCCCGATGCGACATGCCGGTAAAGGCGAAGCCGCCCTTACCATAGGCTTCGATCGGCGCCGAGCGGGGAAAATGCGGTGCGTTGGGATCGCCGGCCATGTGCTTCGTCCGAATGAGCTTACTGCCCTCGCAAACGCCTGCGAGGGCACGCGGTTCGGATCATGCCTTGTTTTCTTCGCGGGCGTAGCCGTATCGGGCGCATCTTCGCGATGCTCGCCGACGCCGAGATAGATCAGGATCGGGGCCGCGATGAAGATCGAGGTATAGGTGCCGACCAGCACCACGCCGAACATCATCACCGCCGTGAAGCTGTGGATGGCATGGCCGCCGAACAGCAGCAGAGCCAGCAGCGCCAACGTCACGGTGAAGTGGGTGATGATCGAGCGCGACAGGGTCGAATTGATCGACTCGTTGAGCAGCTGCGGCATCGGCATCTTCTTGTAGCGGCGCAGCATTTCGCGGATACGGTCGTAGATGACGACTGTGTCGTTGAGCGAGTAGCCCAGAATGGTCAGAAGGGCCGCGATGCTGGTCAGGTCGAAATCGACCTGGCTGATCGACATGAAGCCGATCGTCAGCACGATGTCGTGCACGTTGGCGATCATGGCGCCGAGCGCGAACTGCCATTCGAAGCGGAACCAGAGGTAGATCAGGATCGAGACGATCGCGAGCATCAGGCCGAGCATGCCGTAGGCCAGCAGCTCGCCGGAAACGCGCGGTCCCACCACCTCGACGCGGCGATATTCGACGGAATCGCCGAGCGCACCGCGCACCTTCTGCACGGCTTCCTGCTGGGCGGCGTCGCCGCCCGGCTGCTCCGCGACGCGGATCAGGACGTTCTCGGGGCCGCCGAACTGCTGCAGCTGGACCTCGCCGAGACGCAAGCCATCGAGCGTCGTGCGCATCGCGGCGATGTCGGCGACGCCGGACTTGGCCTGCACTTCCAGCAAAGTGCCGCCGCGGAAATCGATGCCGAAATTCAGGCCATGGGTGAAGAACAGCGTGATCGCGACGATCGACAGCGCCGCCGAGATCGGGAAGCTGATCCGGCGGAAGCGCGTGAAGTCGAAATGCGTATCGTCCGGGACGATGCGCAGCGAAGGCAGCAGCCCGAGCGCTGCGACCACGGTGAGAACGGCAATGAGAATGCCAAGCCCGATGAGAACGTAGTGAGTCACGGTCTTAGCTCCTAGATCGGCACGCTCTGCGGCCGCTTCCACCGCACCCACCAGGCCACGATCAGCCGGGTCAGCGTGAAGGCGGTGAACACCGTGGTGATGATGCCGATGCCGAGCGTCACGGCAAAGCCGCGCACCGGGCCGGTGCCGATGTAGAACAGCACGGCGGCGGCAATGAAGGTGGTGATGTTGGAATCGAGGATGGTCGCAAGCGCCCGCTTGAATCCGGCGTCGATCGCCGAAATCGCATTGCGGCCGCCCCGCAGCTCCTCACGGATGCGCTCGTAGATCAGCACGTTGGAGTCGACCGCGATGCCGACGGTGAGCACGATGCCGGCGATGCCGGGCAACGTCAGCGTGGCGTTGAGCAGCGACAACAGGCCGAAGATCATGGCGACGTTGATCGCCACCGCGATGTTCGCGAACACCCCGAACAGCCGGTAGGTCAGCAGCATGAAGATGATGACCAGGATCGAGCCGACATAGGCCGCAAGCTCACCCTTCTCGATCGAGTCCTGGCCGAGGCCCGGACCGACGGTGCGTTCCTCGACCACCGTGAGCGGCGCCGGCAACGCGCCGGCGCGCAAGAGGATCGCGAGATCGTTGGCCGATTGCACCGTGAAATTGCCGGAGATCTGGCCCTGGCCACCGGTGATGGGCTCGCGGATGACGGGCGCCGAGATCACCTTGTTGTCGAGCACGATCGCGAAGGGCAGCCCGACGTTTTCCTGCGTGGCCTGCGCGAACTTGCGCGCGCCCGAGGTGTTGAACTTGAAGCTGACGACCGGCTCACCCGTGCGCTGGTCGAAGCTCGCCTGGGCGTCGGTCAGGTCGCCACCGGCGACCAGCACCTGCTTCTTGACCACATAGGGCGTGGGCGGTGGCGAGGCGCTCATCAGCAGTTCGGATTCCGGCGGCAACCGTCCCTGCTGCGCCTGATCCGGCGGCACGGACGTATCGACCATGCGGAATTCCATCTTCGCGGTCTTGCCGAGCAATTCCTTCAGGCGGGTCGGATCCTGAAGACCGGGGACCTGCACCAGGATGCGGTCGTTGCCCTGGCGCTGGATGACGGGCTCGACGGTGCCGAGCTCGTTGACGCGGCGCTCGACGATCTGGATCGACTGCTCGATCGTCTTGCGCATGCGGTCGAGCATCGCAGCCTGCGGAATCGTCAGGCGGATCACGCCGCCGCCGGCATCGGTCACCTCGAGGTCGCGCTGACCGCTGGATCCCATCAGTCCGCCCAGTGGCTGGGACAGCTCGCGCAGCTTGGCGAGCGCCGGCTGCACGTCGGATTCCTTGGTGATGCGAACCTCGGCCGCGTCGTTGCGCACGGTCACGCCGCCGGTGAATCCGATCTTGGCATCGCGCAGCGTCCGGCGGACGTCGTCGCGGACCTGGTCCAGCCTCTCCTTCTTCACATAGCTGGAATCGACCTCGAGCAGCAGGTAGGAGCCGCCCTGGAGGTCGAGGCCGAGCACGAGCCGGCGCTGCGCCCAGGCGGGCCAGGTCTTGACCTGCGCCTCGGGGAAGAAGTTCGGCACCGCGCAGAGGCACACGATCAGCGCCGTCAGGATAATCCCGAGCGCCTTCCACCGCGTGAAATACAACATCGACTGGACCTGTCAGATCAGGAGATTGGGATGCTCGCGGAAGCGCTCACTTCGACGCGGCGTCGTCCTTGGCTGCTTCCTTGCTATCCTTGGACTCCTTGGCCGGCTCGCCCTTGGCGCGCACGCCGGAGATCATCTGGCGCATCTGCCGCACGCGCACGCCGTCGGAAATCTCGAACTCGATCTGGTCGTCATCGACGACCTTGGTGACCTTGCCGACGAGGCCGCCGGAGGTCACGACGGTGTCGCCGCGGCGGATGTTCTTCACGAGGTCGGCATGGTCGCGCACCTTCTTCTGCTGCGGACGCAGAATCAGGAAGTACATGATCACGAAGATCAGGGCGAACGGCAGCAGCGACATCAACATGCTGTTGGTGTCGCCGGCGCCCGCGGCCTGGGCATACGCAGGGGTAATCAGCATTCGGACGATCCTCGCGGAAACGGGGGAAAACCGGTCAGGCCCTCAAAGCCGACCGGTTCGGTCAAATTCGCGCGGACTATAGCGGCCATTGCCCCAATTGCAACGCTGCCAGACCGGCGATTTGGCCACCTTGCGGCGCGGCCTCAGGCCCGATAAGGCTGCATTCTCAGGAACTTCGGACATGCCCAAAAAACCAAGCAAAAGCCCGGCCGGCAAAGGCCCCCGTACCCCTGCCAGGATGCCTGCCCGCGTCGCGGCAAAACGTCCCAAGGCCCCCCCCAAGGCCGTCGATAAGGCAGCCCCGGACCTCTCCCAGGATCGTATCGTCCGCGCGCTGGAGACGATCGCGGCGCACCTCGCCGCCCAGGGCAAGCCGGCCGTCGAACGCGAATCGTTCGAGCGGGCGGACGCCTATGTCTGGCACCCCGACGGCCGCCTCGCTGCGGTGCCGCGGGTCAGCCGCGTCGAGCTGTTCCTGCTGAAGGGCGTCGACCGGATGCGCGACATCCTGATGGAGAACACCGAGCGTTTCGCCAATGGCCTGCCGGCCAACAATGCCCTGCTATGGGGCGCGCGCGGTATGGGCAAGTCGTCGCTGGTGAAGGCGGCGCATGCCAGCATCAACGCGGAGCGCAAACCGTCCGACAAGCTGAAGCTGATCGAGATCCACCGCGAGGACATCGAGAGCCTGCCCGCGCTGATGGAACAGCTTCGCGCCTCGTCCTTCCGCTTCATCGTGTTCTGCGACGACCTGTCCTTCGACGGCAATGATGCGTCCTACAAGTCGCTCAAGGCGGTGCTCGAAGGCGGCATCGAGGGCCGCCCCGAAAACGTCATCCTCTACGCCACCTCCAACCGCCGCCATCTGCTGGCGCGCGAGATGATCGAGAACGAGCGTTCGACCGCGATCAATCCCGGCGAAGCGGTCGAGGAGAAGGTCTCGTTGTCGGATCGCTTCGGACTATGGCTCGGCTTCCACCGGTGCAGCCAGGACGAGTATCTGGCCATGGTGCGGGGCTATTGCAGCCATTTCGCCATTGAGGTCGACGACGAGGCGCTGGAGCGCGAGGCGCTGGAATGGTCGACCACGCGCGGCTCGCGCTCGGGCCGTGTTGCCTGGCAGTTCGTGCAGGAGCTAGCGGGACGGCTCGGCGTGAAGCTGACGGTGAATTAGCGGTCGGATCGCAACCCGGTTACGGCTGTCTTTCCCAGAAAGGCGCGTGCCATGCTTTGTCACCATGTGCCGGGTCGGCGTGACGGCACTTTCAGGCGCGGCGGGCGAGATCGCAAAGGAATCGCGCGCGAAGGCGACGCCTGCTACGCGCCGGCACTACGGCCTCGGTGGTGGTCACCGCAAGAGCTTCGACGGAGACCAGGTGCCACCGGTTGCCCGCGTGTTGCAAAGAATGATCAGCAAACTGACAAGCCGCAGCTTGATTGCTGCTAGTATTTTCTGACGATGGGCTTTGTCGTCGGAGGTGCTCCGGGCGCGGGCGGCGAGATAGAGAAGGTGACCCAGGTATTCCAGCCCGATGGCCGGTTTTCCGCAGCGAACTCGCCGTAAGCTTTCAAATTGAGATAGCCCTGCATGTCGCCGACCGGAAACAGGAATCCGACCTGCGGACCGACTCCAACCACCTGGGACTGGAAGCAGCCGACACGGTCGCCTGAACCGCTGTCGCAGCCGAGCTCCTTGTAGACATAGCCCACGAGGCCAACCATGACCTGCTTCGACAGGAACTGCGATGCACCCCAGTCGAAGTGCATGTCGACGCCGCTCTGATACTGCGTCGTTGTATTCTTGGTATTGTAGGTGAAGCCAAGCACGCCGGAGAATTCGTGGCCGGTCTGCGGATTGAAATAGGTGTAGCCGCCGCCCGCATCAATCGCGCCGTGTCCGATGCCTATATTCGACAGGCGATCGGATTGGTAAGCGCCAACCGGGATGTCGCCGGTGATATAGGTCATGTAGTTGTGGACGCCGGCGTTCCAGCGCAATGCGAATTGCGGGATCAGATCCCCAAAGCCCCATGTCGTGTCGCTGATGGTATCGGACCGCGCGAAGGGGACGCTGTTGCCGAACGGCCCCGTGAGCACGCCTGACAAGGTCCCCGCCAGGCTGGTGCCGACAACGCCATAGGCTCCTATGAGGGACACCGACGCCTGGCCGCCGAGCACCGGCGTCTCGAAGACATAGGTCGGGATCACAAAGCCCAGATTGCCGGTGGCGTTGACACTCAAATTCAGGTTTGCGTTTACGGTCAGGTTGGCCGGAACCCTGCCGAGCGAAAATTCACGTGCACGCGCGACGTCGGCGCCGGCCGATACGGAGGTATGGTAGTAGATATTCGCCAGCGACCACCCCGGCTGCTGCGGCGTCGCCGCGAGGCTTCCAAAGAAGCCGGGCACCCAGAAACTGACGCCGTTTTCATCGGCCAACGCACAATGGGAAAAAAACATAATCGACGGTGCCATGACGAATGCAGCAACGCCAAGTCTGCGTCGACTTGCTGATCTCGGTCGCTCACTCTGCCCCGCAGCCAGTGCAATGCTCCCTGTCATGTCGTGCCTCGTAAGATGTGTCGCCTCCGAATACAACTCGGCGACAGCAGCGTACCCCCGAGGCGACCGGGGCTCATCATGTAAACTTCAACGGGGATAGATCTGTCGTAAGAAAGATCAATGCTGCGACCAAAGAGCCACATTCGGTAACCCAAGTCCGACCGGTTGCCACGGCAGACTTGCTGCAACCCTCACATGGCTGGAAATGTTGAGTATGCAGTTTGTGCCAGTGATTCTATTTTCGGCCCCACCAACGAGTGAGAAAAAAGCAAGCTCGCATTGCCGTTCCCTGGCGTCTCTTGCTGCAACGCGATGCCAGCCAAGGGCTATGGCCGTCTAGATGGCACTTATGGGTCCTTAGAGCATGTCAGTCGAAGGCAAAGATGCGCTTCCAGTCCTTCTTCATGTCCACGACGGTCCACCTGTTCAGCGCTGCAGCGTCGAGCGCGACGTCGAGTTTCCCGAAATGCGAGTCGCGATCGTAGGCATATTCACGTTCCGCGTCGGTATGGTGGACGATCAGGCCGAACCGCGCGCCGCTGGCGCCGAGCGTCGTCCATTGCAGCATTTCGAGATCGCCGTCGGAGTTGCCGAACGCGGCAATGGGACGGCGGCCGATGTGCTCGTTGATGCCGATCGGCTTGCCGGACTTGTCATCGATGAAGTTGATGTCGGGCAGCCGGAAGAGCGTCGGCGCACCGTCCTTGATCTCGAATCGGGTCTTGATCGACGATCCGACAACCTGCTCCGGCGGTATTCCGTAGATCCGCTCGGTCCAGGGCCGCATGAATTCGATGCCGCCGCCTGACACAATGAAGGTCTTGAAGCCGCTGGCCCGGAGATAGGCGAGCAGTTCGAGCATCGGCTGATAGACCAGTTCGGTATACGGCCGCTTGAAGCGGTGATCGCGCGCGGTCGCCAGCCAATCCGTGACAATCTTCTCGAACTCCGCCGTGGTCATGCCGGCATGTGTCACGGCGATGATTTCGACCAATCCTTTTTCGCCTGAAGCCGCAAGCGCCTTCAGGTCGCCGTCCAGCACCGCCGCGAACGGCTGCTTGGTCTTCCATTCCGGATGCATTGGCGCCATGGCCTTCACGCGGTCGAGGGCGAAGGCCAGTTGCACATACATCGGCTGCTCGACCCATAGTGTGCCGTCATTGTCGAAGGTCGCGATGCGCTGATCAGGCGGTACGAAATAGGGTCCGCCTTGCGTCGTGACACGCGCGACGAAGTCGAGGATTGACGATTTGGTCGCGCCGTCGTTCCAGGAGGGAAGCGGATCGCGCTGCGCTTGAGCCTCCGCCGTGGTCGAGCGAAGCGAGGCAGAGAGCAATGGAAGCATCGCCAGCGACGACAGCAGGATGCGGCGGTTGACGCCGAATAAAGCCCGAGGCATCGCCATGGCTGGTCCCTTTCAACAGTGAAGGCAGTGATTGTGAAGGCCTGAAGCGGGCGCTCCGACGCGGAGCGCCCGCTCACCTCATATTTATCTGCTACTTGCCAGCCTGCGACTGCATGGCCTTTTCGATCTGCTCCTTGACCGCTTCCAGGTTGAAGCTCGCCCCTTCTGCATCGGCGGGAACTCGATCGCCGTCTGGGCGAGCTTGCCGACCTCCTGCTGCACGAACTGGAACCGCCAGAACTCGTAAACA
Source organism: Bradyrhizobium japonicum USDA 6 (assembly GCF_000284375.1). Lineage (NCBI taxonomy): Bacteria > Pseudomonadati > Pseudomonadota > Alphaproteobacteria > Hyphomicrobiales > Nitrobacteraceae > Bradyrhizobium > Bradyrhizobium japonicum. The sequence continues at coordinate 5,066,142 of NC_017249.1, read as the reverse complement.
AACCAGTTATAGAATGCCAACGACCCCTGCGCGCCGTTGGGCATGTTCGTGCGTTCGAAGGGATCAAGGCGGATATTGGTGAGGATCGGCCAATCAACCTTGACCGTGGCGCCCAACCAGCCGCTTGGCTGATCGGTGAAGCGATATTTGAAGTCGTCGATACGCACCGCGCTCAGTGTGCCCTCGGTGAAATAGAAGACCGAGTGGCGGGCAGACGGGCCCTTTCCGGTAATCAGGTCCATCTGGTTGTACCCGTCGAGGTAGACCTTGTAGGTCTTGCCGGCGAGTTGCTTTCCTTTCCTCAACTCGTCGGCAATATTCGGATTGCCCGCTGCGGCGACGAAGGTCGGGAACCAGTCGAGTCCGGAGATAATGCCGTTCTCGACCTTTCCCGCCGGCACCTTGCCCGGCCAGCGGATCATGCAGGGCACGCGGAAACCGCCTTCCATGGCCGTTCCCTTGCCGCCTGCAAATGGCGTCTGTCCGCCATCGGGCCAGGTGAAGTTCTCCGCGCCATTGTCGGTTGTGAACGCGACGATCGTGTTGTCGTCGAAGCCCTCGTCCTTGAGCTTCTTCATGACGGCGCCGACGATATCGTCCAGTTGGGCGAATCCGCCCTCGGAAACCGACCAGCCGTTTTCGGAGTTGCGCATGTTCTCGTATTTTTCCGAAAGGTGCGTGACGACGTGCATGCGGGTCGGGTTGAGCCAGACGAAGAACGGCTTGTTGTCCCGCTTGGCCTTGTCGATGAAGTCGAACGTGATCTTCAGGATTTCGTCATCCACCGTCTCCATCCGCTTTGGATAAAGCGGTCCGGAGTCCTCGATCTTTTGCTTGCCGATCTTACCCCAGCGCGTCTGCACCGTCGGATCGTCGACGTCGGTCGCCCAGGAATGAACCATGTTGCGGGGACCGACTGTCGCCAAGAGCGCTTGGGGGTAGTTGCGGTGGGCCGGATCTTCCATCGCGTCGAGGTGATAGAGGTAACCAAAGAACTCGTCGAAGCCGTGCACCGTCGGCAGGAATTCGTTGAGGTCGCCAAGGTGGTTCTTGCCGAACTGTCCGGTAGCGTACCCCATGGATTTCAGCGCGGTCGCGATGGTTGGCGCTTGCGCCGGCATGCCTATGGGAGACCCGGCCTGGCCGACGGTGGTAAGGCCGGTGCGGATCGGCAATTCGCCGGTGATGAAATTGGCGCGACCCGCGGTGCAGCTCGCCTCGGCGTAATAGTCGGTGAAGCGCATGCCTTCTGCGGCGAGCTTGTCGAGGTTTGGTGTCCGACTGGCCATGATACCCTGGTGATAGGCACCTATATTGAACCAGCCGATGTCGTCACCCATGATGAAGACGATGTTCGGCCGCTGGCCGGCCGCTGCGGGCGCTGGTGCCGGCTGCTGCGCTTGCGCCGGGGTTGTCAGCCCCACAGCCGAGAGCGCCGAGGCGGCGACGAGCGAACTACCGCTCAATAATAGATCGCGACGCTTCAATCCTCCGCTGGTTTTCTCCGCAGTGCTCTCCACTTTCCTCGAGTTCTCGTCATTGCTCATGATGTATCCTCCTCAGTAGCAGGGTGGGTACGGGTATTAGCCGCAGGCGGCGCCATAGCAGGATAGGCACCTGCTGCCGCCGCCCCTAACGTCAGCATGGCCCTCTCGACCTGCGCCTTGACGACCTCCAGCGTTGCGAGTGGCTTACTGGCCCTCGCGGTGCTTGATCATCTCGTCGATCTTCTTCTTGACAGCATCGAGGTTGAAGGAAGCCGGGTCCTGCATCGGCGGATAGTCGACCGCCGTCAACGCGAGCTTCTCGACATATTGCTGCACCAGGACGAAGCGCCAGAACTCACGGGCGAAGAACTCGTTCATGTAGCCAGGGGACCCGGTGTTCAGCGACTCGCCACGCATGATCGACAACCTCTCGAATGGATCCTGTCTGAGATTGGTCAGGAGCGGCATGTCCGTGGTGACTTTTTCACCCGGCCACCCCCAAGGCTGCACGAAGAACGTAAACTTCATATCGTCCAAGCGAACCGCGCCCAGATGCGGGCCGCCGAAGTAAAAAATCTCCTGGCGTTTGGATGGTCCCTTGCCAGTAAGGAGATCCATCTGGTTGTAGCCATCGAGATGATTCTTGTAGGTCCGCTCGCCGAGCTTCACGCCCCTCAGCAACTGAGTGGTGATGTCTGGGTTGCCCGCCGCGGCCATCAGGGTGGGGAACCAATCGAGGCCGGAGAAGATTCCGTTCTCGACCGTGCCCGGCTTGATCTGGCCCGGCCACCGGATAATGCAAGGTACGCGGAAGCCGCCTTCCCCGACGGTGCCCTTGGTGTTCTTGAATGGCGTCATGCCGCCATCCGGCCACGTGAATACTTCCGCGCCGTTGTCGGTCGTGAAGATCAAGATGGTGTTGTTGGCCTCGCCGATGTCGTCGAGATGCTTCATCAGTGCGCCGATGCTGTCATCCATCTGCGTCATGCCGGCTTCCTCAAGACCGTAGTTCGTCTGGCTGTTCTGCATCGAGCTGTACTTCTTGGAGAGAAACGTCCAGACGTGCATGCGCGTGGTATTGTGCCAGACGAAGAACGGCTTGCCGTCCCTCTTGGCTCTGGACATGAAGTCAGTGGAAGCCTTGACCAACACCTCGTCGAAGGTCGTCATGTCGTATTTTGGCTTCAGGAACGGCAAGTCGTGCATGTTCGGCACGTTCGACATGTCCGGGAACGGCGGCAGAGGGCCTTCATCGACGATCCTCTGCTTGCCGATCTTGCCCCAACGCGGCATCTCGGTCGAATCCTCCGTGTCGGTGGCATAGCTGTGGATCACGCTGCGCGGGCCGTAGGTGTTGTAGTATTTCTCGTCGATGGGGAACGAGTACCAGTACGGGTCCGACATCGCGTCGAGGTGGTACAGGTATCCGAAGAACTCGTCGAAGCCGTGCAGGGTCGGGAGATACTTGTTGAGGTCACCGAGGTGGTTTTTGCCGAACTGCCCGGTGGCATAGCCTTGTGCCTTCAGGGCAGTCGCAAGCGTCGCCGCCTGTGCCGGGATGCCGACGTCGGCACCCGCCTGGCCCACGGTCGTCAGCCCGGTTCGGATCGGCAACTCGCCGGTGATGAAGTTGGCCCGGCCCGCCGTACAGCTGGCTTCGGCGTAATAGTCCGTGAACATCATGCCTTCAGAGGCCAGCTTGTCGAGGTTCGGTGTCTTCCCCGACATGATTCCCCGATGGTAGGCGCCGATGTTGAACCAACCGACATCGTCGCCCATGATGACGACGATGTTCGGCCGCCGACCGGCCGCAGCGGGTGCCGCCTGTTGTTGTGCTTGCGCTGTGGTTGTCAGCCCGACAGCCGAGAGCGCCGAAGCGGCGACAAGCGAACTGCCGCTCAGCAGCAGATCGCGGCGTTTCATTCCGGCGCCCGATTGCGGCGCAACGTCGTGGGATTCTTCCGGCGGAATCTTGTTACTCATGACGTGCTCCTCTCCCTTGTGATGCAACTGGCTCTGTTCGCTTGATGCATCGGAGGCCGACGTCGCTTATGGAGGTGTCAACCGGCCCGGCGCGGCCTCCTTGATCACTTGCTTGCCATTCCGTTGGCGGGCGCCCGTCGTGGGGCGCCCGCTTCGTCGGATCACACTCGTCGCACGCCGCTAGTCGCTGCGACCGGCAATTTTGGCCTGCTTGACCTGTTGCAGCACCTGCTCGAGGTTGTAGCTCGCCGGGTCCTGCAGCGGCGGGTACGGAATATAGGTCTCGAGTTCCTTCAGCCAGAGCGCCTGGCCGATGGGCAGCATGTTCCAGTCATACACGTAGGCTGTAGAAGGGGAGCCGATGACGCCGCCGAGGCCCATGAGTGTCTTGTATTGTGCACCAATGGAAGTCTCGAACGGGTCTCGCTTGATGTTGACGACCTGGGCCCAGTGATAAGGAAGCGCTCCGGCAATGAAGCCCTGCGGCGCGTCGGACACCATCGTGAAGTAGATCTTCCAGTTCTTGTAGCGGACCGCCGACGGATCCTTGCCCGAATAGTAGAAGAAGGTATCGCGCGCCGACTTTTCCGAACGCCCGGAAAGGTATTCGGTCTGATCGACGCCATCGAGCGTTGTCTTCACGATGCCGGGATATTGGCCGGCCTCGATGCGCTTCTTCAGCGCGTCTCCCTTTGCGCCGCCCGCGATGCTGACAAACGTCGGCAGCCAGTCGAGTGACGCGAAGATGTCGTTCTTGATGGTGCCGGGCTTGATGACCCCCGGCCAGCGAACAAGCGCCGGAGCGCGCATGCCGCCTTCCCAGGTGCTCAGCTTGCCGCCCTTGAACGGCGTGGTGCCGCCGTCCGGAAAGGTGATGGTTTCGGCACCGTTGTCGGTCGTGAACACCACGATCGTGTTGTCGAGCTGGCCCATGTCCTGGAGCTTCTTCAGCACATAGCCGATATTGTCATCCAGCTGCTTCATGCCGGCCTCGTTGAGGCCCCAGTCCTTGCCACCGGGCTCGCCGACCATGGCCGCGTATTTGTCGTTCAGCACGGTCGTGATATGCATGCGCGCCGGGTTGTACCAGACGAAGAAAGGCTTGCCCGTCGTCTTCGGATCGTTGCGATCGAGGAAGTCGATGACCTTGGCCGAGATTTCCTCGTCGACGCCCTTCGATCGCTCCAGGGTCAGCGGGCCTTGATCGATGCATTGCTGTGTCCTGGATGAACCGTCCGACTTGCACGACAGGACGTTGCGCGGGGGCGTCAGGCAAACCGCCGTTTTCGGATCGACCGCGCCCGGCACCTCCGGGATGCCGGGGATCGGCGTGTTCTTGCATGGCGGGGCAACCGTCTGCTGGGTGGGCGACTTGTTGATGTCCGGGAAGCTCACGCCCTGCATGGCGTCGAGGTGGTACAGATAGCCCCAGTATTCCTGGAAGCCATGCGCGGTCGGCAGCGCGTCGGTGTGATCGCCGAGATGGTTCTTGCCGAACTCGCCGGTGTTGTAGCCGAGATCAAGCAGGAACTTGGCGAGCGCCGGGGTGCCGGGCCGCAGATAGGACGGGCTGCCGGGAAGCTGCGGAGGAATCATGCCCGTGCGCAGCGGGTGCATACCGGTGAAAAAGGCGTTCCGACCTGCGGTGCAGCTCTGCTCGGCATAGTAATGCGTGAAGATCGCGCCTTCATTGCCGATGCGATCGATGTTGGGCGTCTCCCCGACCATCAGGCCGCGATGGTAGATGCTTGGCTGGTACAGGCCGATGTCGTCACCCATGATGAAGAGGATGTTGGGCTTTTGCGCCGGCTGTGCGGTCGCCGGAGTGCTGATCAACCCAGGGGATGGTATTAACATCGTCGCACCGAGCAGCGCTGCGCAGGACCGTCTGATCCAGCTTTGCGTCTTGCGTGGCGTTGCGACCGAAAGCTCGTCATTGAATATGCAATTCAACATGGCCTCGCTCTCCCGTTATGATGCGTTAGAGACACCTCGCCTGATGCACCGAAATCCAAGGTGGCTCGTGGATGTGTCGATCGGCTCCGCATGCCGCGCAGCCGGCCGGTAGCGTCGGCAGTAATTCGGCGCGCACAAATGCGAGCCGCCTTTGATGACTTTGCGTGGAATCTTGACGTTGATCGTTCTGGGGTCGTAGCTATCGGCCTCGCGGCCGCCGCGCGGGTTCTCTGGAATGCAGCAGGCTTTTGCAGCGTCGGCCTCATGCCGAGGCGAGTACCAGTCGGACGTCCACTCCCAGACGTTGCCGATCAGATCGTGCAGCCCGTAACCGTTCGGCGGGAATGCCGTAACCGGCGATGTCCGTTCATACCCGTCGTCCCCGGTGTTCTGGCGTGGAAATTCGCCCTGCCAGGTGTTGGCCATGTGACGGCCCCCGGGCGCAAATTCATCTCCCCATGCGAACTCGGCGCCATCCAGCCCGCCGCGCGCCGCGAACTCCCATTCCGCTTCGGTTGGCAAATCCTTGCCGGCCCATCTTGCGTAGGCGAGCGCATCGCTGAAGGCCACATGCACGACGGGATGATCGTCCAGCCCACGGATGTCGCTGCCCGGCCCGTAGGGGTGCCGCCAGTCCGCGCCTTTGGCGAAGGTCCACCACTGGCTGAAGTCCCGGAGATCGACCGGATACGCGGGCGGAGAGAACATCAGGGAGCCCGCATAGACCATGTGCGGGAGTATTCCGGGATAGTCCTTTGGATCGGGTGGAATCTCGGCAACGGTGACGTGGCCGGTTGTCTTGGCGAACGCCTTGAATTGCCGGTTCGTCACTGGATGGCAATCCATCCAGAACGCATCCACGGTGACACGGTGGACCGGCGCTTCCTCCGGATAGTGCCGATCCGACCCCATGCGAAACGTGCCGCCCGGCACGTACAGCATTCCCTCACCTGCCGGATGCTGGACCGATTGTCCGGAATCAGGCGGCGATTTCGCATCAGCCAGCTTCATGGCGATCTCCGGACCCGAGCGTCATTGGCCTGCGCCGCTACGGAAACGGAATGCCACTCTTCGAGATTGATCTAGATCAAAGGCTCCCGGTTGGGTCATTCACGATGGCGCGGGGTCGCCAGCAAGCCTCGCGATGTCCGCGGCGTCATCAAAACCGAAGCAGATTCAGAACAGTAGGACATCCCACCGACAGCCATCGGCTACTTTGCATGGGGTTGTTTTTCAAAAATTGATTGTCCGGACACAAAAGCCTCAATACGCCACGGTTCGAGGCAGCTTCTCGGCGCGGCGACCGCCGCCCTTGGAATACTGGATCGCCCGCACCAGTGCGCAATGCGCACAAGGCGGGCGATGACAGCTACTCGTGGTGATTGCGTGCCCTACTCTGTGGGCCCGCGCCTCACGCCCCGTTCAGGAATTGAAGCGGGTCAACCGGACTCGATCCCTTACGGATCTCGAAGTGGAGCTGCGGCGACGCCACCTCCCCGGATTGACCCGACTTGGCAATGACCTGACCGCGCTTGATGGTATCGCCGCGCTTCACCATCAGCTCACTCGCATGGGCATATGCGGTGACGTAGCCGTTGGAGTGCCGAACCAGGACCAGATTGCCGTAACCTTTGAGCTCGTTGCCTGAATAGGCGACGACGCCGTCTTCCGCCGCCTTGACCGGCGTCCCCTCGGGCACCGCGAGATTGATGCCGTCGTTGGACTTGCCATTGGTCTTGGCGCCATAGCTCGTGACCACCTTGCCACGCACCGGCCAGCGGAATGTCGGCAGCGCACTGGTGGTCTCCGCAGCTTTCGCCGGAGCCTCTGCGGCCTTCTCTTCGACATTGGTCGTGGCCTGGGCCAGACGCGCGCTTTGCACGGGTGCGGCAACAGCGGCCATCTTGGTGGCGGGTGCGGGAGCAACCGCAACGGGCTGCAGCGTCCCCGCGACAGGGGCCGCAGCAACCGGCGCCGCAACGGCGGCGGTCTTGGCGCCTGGCACGGTCAGCCTGGTGCCGAGCTTGAGCTTGGCCGACGGATCGAGGCCGTTGGCACGGGCAAGCTCGGCCGACGAGATGTGGTTCTTGCGGGCAATGCTGGCGAGCGTGTCGCCGTGGTTAACGAAGTGTGTGCTCGATGGTGCGACGACAGCTGCAACCGGCTTCGCAGCAGGCGCCATCGCGGGAGCCGCCGCGACAGGAGCCATCGCCGGTGCGGGCGCAGCGGCTGTGGCCGGATGCGGGATGATCAGTTGCTGACCGGGCGAGAGCGCGCGCGGGCCCTTGTAGCCGTTGGCGGCGAGGATCGCCTGTGGCGTGACGCGATAGCGCTTGGCGAGCACGTCGAGCGTGTCGCTGGTGCCGACGATGATCTTGGTCCCGCCGGCCGGCTGGGCGGCCGCGACCGAGCGCGGCGGCACGGTGGCCGTGGTTTCAAGATGCGGCTGCGCCGGGGGCGCGTAGGAACTGACGCCACGGCCGCCCCCGGACACGCCACCACCCCCGGTGACGGGGTAAGATTGCGGCGCGGAGACCGCCGGCGGCGGCAAGGGCTGCGACTGATAATAACCGGGCTGCGTCTGCGGCCGCGAATATTGCGGCAGCTCACGCTGCGGCGGCGGTGCCTGCTGCACCGAACCGGTCTGATCAGACGAGAAGGGGTTGGAGAAGTTCGACTGGGACAGGCGCGACGACATGTCGGCGCTGCACCCTGCGAAGCTGAAGGAGATCAGCGCCAGCGCCGCGACCTGCGGTACGCGGCGCGAGTAAAGCAACTCGGCGACGATAGACATGGTTACTCACTCGTACGCAACAGAACTGGTCTTTTAAGTAAACACGCGCCGAGTAAATAACGGCTTAACCCTCCCAATAAGATGTTGGCGGCACAGCCGATCCGGAGATCTACAGCTCCCGCGCCACCCCGGGCAGCGCCGGCACGAAGCGGACCTCGACGAGTTCCTTGCGCTCGATCCCGGCTTCGGTCCGGCTGAAGCGGACCAGCGTCTGCACACCATGGTGCGGGCCGATGGGCGCGATCAGGATGCCGCCGACCTCCAGCCGCTCGACCAGGTTCTCCGGAAGCTGCTCCATCGCGGCGGTCACGATGATGCGGTCGAACGGGCCGATATTGGCCGGCAGGTTGAGGCCGTCGCCGAGCATCACCTCGACATTGTGACAGCCGAGCTTTTCGAGCCGGGCGCGTGCCGCCTCCGCGAGCTTGCGGTAGCGCTCGACGGTCAGCACCTGGCCCGCGAGACGCGACAGCACGGCGGCCTGATAGCCCGAGCCGGCGCCGATCTCGAGCACGCGGTGCTTCTTCTGGAGCTGCAGTTGCTCGGTCATGTAGGCGACGACGAAGGGCTGGCTGATGGTCTGCCCGCAGGCGATCGGCAGCGCGCTGTCACGATAGGCGGCGTCGCGATCGGCCTCCTCGACGAACAGATCGCGCGGCACCTCCTCCATGGTTCGCAGCACCGCCTGATCGCTGATGCCGCGGCGCCTCAGCGAGAGCTGAAACATCATCTTTTCCGGCGGGTGCTGATCGGAGGTCATCGCTGCTTATCGTCTCGTCGGGTCCGGGGCCACGTGTCTCGTTAAGACCCGGGGCAGGAATCCTGTTCCTACCCAGGAACCCATGATAGCCGTTCGGGCGCGGTATTGGACCATAAATCGGCTTGCAACGGGTTGGCTGCAAAGACCATTTTCAGGTGTCCGCTCGCCGAAACGCGCATTGCGTCGATTCGCGTTATCTGCGAACGTTTTCCGCAAATGGGCAAGGACTCAACGACTATGACCGCGACAGGGCTTTCGGGCCGCTCTGTATTCCTCGTCGAGGACGAGGTGATGATCAGGATGATGGTCGCGGATATGCTCGAAGAGCTCGGCTACAAGGTGGCCGCCGAGGCCGGCGATATCACCGAGGCCCTGCGGCTCGCCCAGGCGACCGAGTTCGACATCGCCATCCTCGACGTCAACGTCAACGGCAAGGTCATCTCTCCGGTCGCCGATGTGATCAGGGCGAAGGGCTGCCCGTTCATCTTCGCCACCGGCTACGGCTCCTCCGGCCTGCCCGAGCAGTACCGCGACCGGCCGGCGCTGCAGAAGCCGTTCCAGCTCGACGCGCTCGGCAAGACCATCGAAGCCGCCCTTCGCGGCGGCTAGCGATTACTTCAGCGTCGCGCTCAGCGCTTCGGAAAACGCCTCATTGGTGCGGTCGAGCCGGAGCGGCGTGACGGAGACATAGCGCTCGCGCAGCGCCGCCAGATCGGTGCCTTCGGCAGGCGTATCCATCATCGCGGCGCGCTCGAAGCCGATCCAGAAATAGGGATTGTTGCGGCCGTCCCTGCGCTCGTCGATCCTGAGGAAGCCGAGATTGCGCTTGCCCTGGCGGGTGACGCGGATGCCGAGCACCTCTTCCGGCGTACAGGCCGGGAAATTGACGTTGATGACGGTGTCCTTCGGGATGCCGGCGGCGATCACCTTGCGCAGGATGTCGGGTCCGAATTTGAGCGCGGTATCCCAAAGCGGGCGCTCGCGCGTCTCGACGCTGAACTCCTGCGACAGGGCGAAAGACGGCAGCCCCAGGATGGTGCCCTCCAGCGCGCCGGCGATGGTGCCGGAATAGACCACGTCCTCGGCGACGTTGCGGCCCTTGTTGACGCCGGACAGGACGAGGTCCGGTGGCTTGGTGCCGAGGATATGGCGCGCGCCCATGATGACGCAGTCGGTCGGCGTGCCGCGCACGGCGAAGTGCCTTGGTCCGACCTCGCGCAGGCGCAGCGGATCGTTCAGCGAGAGCGAATGCGACACCCCGGACTGGTCGAGCTCGGGCGCCACGACCCAGACGTCGTCGGACAATGCGCGCGCGATCTCCTCCACGACCTTGAGGCCGGGGGCGTGAATGCCGTCGTCATTGGTGCAGAGAATGCGCATATTAAAAATCGTTCCTGAAGCGGGTCTGAGCCGTCTTATCCGGCCGAGGCCGATCAGGCAAACCGGCCGACAGGGTCCGGCGGCGGGTTCCCAGCCTGGTCCTGCTACCTGCGGATGCGCCATTGCGGCAGGAAGCGTGCAAGCCTGCCTTCCGCACGCAGCTTCATCGCCGGCACCACCAGGCTCACGACGGGAGCCTCGACCACCCCGAGCGCCTCCAAGTGCGCGAGGATCGGGTCCGGCTCCGGCGTCTGCGGAAAGCGTTCGCGCGCTACGGTCAGTGCCTTGTCAAAATCCGCAGCATTCACGCCGGGCTTGGCCCGCCGGCTGCACACGAGATCATCATCCCAGAGCCGCGCGATCGCGATGTCGAGCACACCACGCAGACGCTGATCGACAGCCTGGATACCGGCACCTGTCACCGCCCATTGTCTACCGACCCAGAAGATGTCGCGGTGCAAGGCCATGGACGGTGAGTTCGTGTTGTCGGGTGGCCGGCAGAATAACCAGCCACCCGATCTTCGCAACCAAACGTTTCTGCGTGACAGCGTGGCAACACGCCTTGGACTCCCGTTCCGATAGAATCGGAACGGGAGTCCAGATTTTTATCTTGTTTGACGCGTTTTCTTGACGCGAACCGGTATCGACTTCGCTCGAAAACGCGCTACTCGCGCGCGACCACCTTCAGCCCGCCCATATAGGGCTGGAGCACGTCGGGGACTGCGATCGAGCCGTCCTCCTGTTGATAAGTCTCCATCACGGCGATCAGCGCGCGGCCGAGCGCGGTGCCGGAGCCGTTCAGCGTGTGCACGAATCGCGGCTTGCCGTCCGGACCGCGCGAGCGGGCGTCCATGCGGCGGGCCTGGAAGTCACCGCAGACCGAGCAGCTCGAGATCTCGCGGAACGCGCCGCCCTCGCCCTGCCCGGGCATCCAGACCTCGATGTCATAGGTTTTTTGCGACGAAAAGCCCATGTCTCCGGTGCACAGCGTCATCACGCGGTAATGCAGATCGAGCCGGCGCAGCACTTCCTCGGCGCATGCCAGCATCCGCTCATGCTCGTCCTTGCTGGTCTCCGGCGTCGTGATCGACACCAGCTCAACCTTGGTGAACTGGTGCTGGCGGATCATGCCTCGGGTATCACGCCCTGCGGCGCCCGCCTCCGCGCGAAAACACGGCGTCAGCGCAGTCAAACGCATCGGCAGCTGCTTCTCATCGAGGATGGATTCTCGAACGAGGTTGGTGAGCGCCACCTCCGCCGTCGGAATGATGCCGAGACGCTCCGTCCGCAGCCGCTCCAGATCGGGTGCGGCGAGCAATTCGCCCTTGATCGCCCAGAACTGGTCGTCCTCGAATTTCGGCAATTGTCCCGTACCGAACATGATCTCGTTGCGGACCAGCAGCGGCGGATTGATCTCGGTATAGCCGTGCTCGTCGACGTGCAGATTCAGCATGAACTGGCCGAGCGCGCGTTCGAGCCGCGCCAGCCCCTTCTTCAGCACGACGAAGCGCGCGCCGGAGAGCTTTGCCGCCGTCTCGAAATCCATGTCACCGAGCGCGCCGCCGAGATCATCATGGGGTTTGGGCGCAAACGCGTAGTTGCGCCGGTTGCCGAAGACATGGCGTTGCACGTTGCCGTGCTCGTCGACGCCGTCGGGCACTTCGCCGAGCGGCAGATTGGGGATCGCCGACAGCGCCGTGGCAAGCTCCTCGTCGGCGGCTTTCGCAACGGCTTCGAGCTGCGGCATCGTGGTCTTGAGCTCGGCGACCTCCGCCATGAGCTTGGCAGCGCGCGTGTCATCCTTCGCCTTCTTGGCGTCGCCGATCTCCTTGGAGGCCGCATTGCGCCGCGCCTGCGCCTGCTCCGAGGCCAGGATTGCCGCCCGCCGCTTCTCGTCGATCGCGAGCAGCGACGCCGACAACGGCTTCAGGCCGCGCCTGGCGAGGCCTGCGTCGAAGGCTTGCGGATTGTCGCGGATCGATTTGATGTCGTGCATGGCGGTGGTCCTGGATCAGCGCGCAACAGCCAACGCGGTATGTTGGGAGCTTGCATCGCGCTTCCCACTACCACAGGCGTCATCGCCCGCGAAAGCGGGCGATCCGGTATTCCAGAGACAGCAGTGATTCTCCGAGGGGCTTCGGCGTACTGGATTCCCCGCTTTCGCGGGGAATGACAGCGAATCCTGGCCCTACTCCGCCGGATTGGGCGGCGTCGACACGTCGGTCCCGGTGGCGGCCTGCGACGCCGCCGCCTTCTTCTCCACCATCCCGACCGCGATGATCGAGCCCTCGTAGAGCGCGAGCAAGGGGATCGCGAGCGAGCACTGGCTGAGCACGTCCGGCGGGGTCAGCACGGCTGCGATGACGAAGGCGATGACGATGAAATAGCGGCGCTTCTCACGCAGCATTTTCGAGGTGACGATGCCAATGCGCCCGAGCAGCGTCAGGATCACCGGAAGCTGGAAGGCGATGCCGAAGGCGAAGATCAGCGACATCATCAGCGACAGATATTCGCCGACCTTGGGCAGCAGCTGGATCTGCGCGGTCTCGTCGCTGCCGGCCTGCTGCATGCCGAGCGAGAAGCGGACCAGCATCGGCAGCACCACGAAATAGACCAGCGCCGCGCCGAGCACGAAGAAGAACGGGGTCGCGACCAGATACGGCAGGAAGGCCTGCTTCTCGTGCTTGTAGAGCCCGGGCGCGACGAACTTGTAGATCTGCGTCGCGACGATCGGGAACGAGATGAAGCCGGCGCCGAACAACGCGAGCTTGAGCTGGGTGATGAAATATTCCAGCAGCGCCGTGTAGATGAACTTCGAATTCTCGGGACCCGCGACCCACACGAACGGCCAGACCAGCACGTTGTAGATCTGCTTGGCGAAGAAGAAGCAGAAGATGAAGGCCACGCCAAAGCCAAGCAGTGCCTTGATCAGCCGCGACCGCAGCTCGATCAGGTGGTCCATCAGAGGGGCTTTGCTGGCCTCGATATCGGCGTCGCTCATGACGCTTTGACGTCCTTGACCGCCTCAGGTGGCGCAGTGTCTTGAATGACCTGGGCCTGCTCGACCTCGCGGGTGATCGCGAGCGGCTCGTTCACGGCCGCATGCGCCTCGGCTTCCACGAAGGTCTCGGGCGTCGGCGCTTCCGGCGTGGTCGGTGTCGCCGGCGTTTCGCTTGAAATCGCCGGCGTTTCACTTGAAGTCGCTTCGACGGCGGTGGTCGCGGCGGTCTCGGCCGGCTTGTCCAGCGCATCGACGCGGAGCGCGTCGCTGACGTCCTTCTGGAGCGAGGTCATCAGGTTGTTGCCGGCAAAGCCGGAAGCGGCTTCCTTGACCTCGTCGAAGCTCTTCTTGAGGTCGGCCATTTCGGCCTCGCGCATCGCTTCCTGGAATTGGCCCTGGAATTCGGCCGCCATCTTGCGGGCCTTGCCCATCCACTGCCCAACCATGCGCAGCACGCCCGGCAGCTCTTTCGGGCCGATGGCGACCAAGGCCACGACCCCGATCAGGACCAGTTCACTCCACCCGATGTCGAACATGAGGTCTTCCGTTCACGCCAGCCGCGACCGGCCCAATCCTTCGCGCTTAGGATCGGCGCCGTCACCCGCGTCTCGCGTACGCTTACTCAGACGGCCTTGCTGCCGACGTCGGACCGGGTCGCGGTCGGCGGCGCGGCGGCGTGCTCGATCGACTTGGCCGGCTCAGGCTTGTCGGCGACCTTGTCGTCGTCCTGCATGCCCTTCTTGAAGGCCTTGATGCCCTGGGCCACGTCGCCCATCAGATCCGAAATCTTGCCGCGGCCGAACAGCAGCAGGACGACTGCGATCACGAGGATCCAGTGCCAAATGCTAAGCGAACCCATCCTGCAACCCTCCAAACACACTTGGCCGGGGACCCGGCCGATCTTCCCCGAAACCTAGGCTCGGCAGGCCTCAAAAACAAGGACCAAGGCAGCGCCAATTCGCTGTTGGCGCTACGTAATCTTGCCAGTGTTAACTGGTCGCAGGGAGCCTCTGAACGGCCGGGACGTCAGTCTTCGCTGCCACCCTCGCCGCCCGCATTGCCGCCTTCCGGCGTCTCGGGCTCGACCGCAGGCGCCAGCGCCAGATCCAGGTCCTCGCCCGGTTCCAACGGATCCTCGTCCTCGCGCAGCTGCGGGTCATCCGATGGGGTCGGCACGCTGAATCCGGTCGGCAGGCGCGAATCCAGCAGGCCCGTGCCCTTCAGCTCCTCCAGGCCCGGCAGATCGCCAAGCTGTTCCAGCGTGAACTGGGACAGGAAGTCCTCGGTGGTTCCGAAGGTCAAGGGGCGGCCGGGCGTCTTGCGACGTCCGCGCGGCTTGATCCAGCCGGTCTCCAGCAGCACATCGAGCGTGCCCTTCGAGGTGACGACGCCGCGGATCTCTTCGATCTCGGCGCGCGTCACCGGCTGGTGATAGGCGATGATCGCCAGCACCTCGATCGCGGCGCGCGACAGGCGGCGGGTCTCGGTGCTCTCCCGCGTCATCAGCCAGGCGAGATCGCCGGCGGTACGGAAGGTCCATTTGTTGGCGACGCGCACGAGATTGACGCCGCGCAAGGCATAGTCGGCCTGGAGCTGCTCGAGCGCAGCCTTGACGTCGACGCCATCAGGCATGCGCTTGGCCAGCGTCGCGGTGTCCAGCGGTTCATTCGAAGCAAACAGCAGCGCTTCCAGCAGCCGCAGCTCTTCAGGACGTGCCTGGGACTCGTTCTCCATCGGCTCGGCCTCTTCTACCCGCACTTCAGCCAGGCTTGCCATGGCAGCTTCTCCTTCTTGCACTTAACCGACCGGCGCATCAGGCGCAGGAGCTGCGTCCACGACCGGTTTCGGGCGCCCCTTCCGGAAATAGATCGGCGCGAACGCCTCTTTCTGGTTCAGCTCGAGCTGACCTTCGCGCACGAGCTCGAGCGCGGCGGCAAAGCTCGAAGCGAACACCGTCGCACGCTGCGTCGGATCGGCGACGTGGCGGACCAGGAAGTCGTCGAGAACGCCCCAGTCGTCCTGTTCGCTGATGCTGCCGACCAGCCGCTCCAGCGTGGCGCGCGCCTCGGCGAGCGACCACACCGTGCGCTTGGCCAGATGCACGCTCGCAAGCACGCGCGACTGGCGCTGCGCGGCATAGGCGGTGAGCAGGTCGTACAGCGTCGCAGTGTATTTTGGGTGCTTGATCTCGGCGATGTGCTCGGGCTCGCCGCGCGGGAAGATGTCGCGCTGCAATTGCGGCCTGTTCATCAGCCGGTTGGCGGCTTCGCGAATGGCTTCCAGCCGGCGCAGGCGGTTGGCGAGCGCGGTCGCCATCTCTTCGGCGCTCGGGCCTTCCGCACTCGGCGGCTCCGGCAACAGCAGGCGCGACTTCAGGAAGGCGAGCCAGGCCGCCATCACGAGATAATCGGCGGCAAGCTCGAGCCGGATCTTTCGCGCGGCTTCGATGAAGTGGAGGTACTGGTCGGCCAGCGCCAGGATCGAGATCTTGGCGAGATCGACCTTCTGCTGCCGCGCCAGCGCGAGCAGCAGGTCGAGCGGGCCCTCATAGCCTTCGACGTCCACCACCAACGCCGGCTCACCCTCGGCGAGCTCTGCGGGCCGCCCGGTTTCAAACGATAGGATTTCTGCGGTCATGCGGATGCCGTGTTTGCCCGTGCGATCAATGCGTCCAGTTCGGCGCGTGCGGCCGCCCGGTCGAACGGCTGCGGTGCCTTGCGCGACGCTAGTGCGGCCTTCGCCCGCGCCAGCGCCGTGCCGGACAGCTCAGGTGTCTGGCCGGCGACCTCGCGCATCTCCTCGATGTTGCCGTTGCAATGCAAGGCCATGTCGCAGCCGGCCGCGAAGATGGCGCGGGTCCGTTCGGCGATATTCCCCGACAGCGCGTTCATCGACACGTCATCACTCATTAACAAACCCTGGAACCCGATCACGCCGCGAATCACCTGAGTGATCATTGTCGCAGAAGTCGTCGCCGGATGGGCGGGGTCGACCGCGCTAAACACAACATGTGCAGTCATGGCCATCGGCAGGTCGGCCAACGGCTGGAATGCCGCAAAGTCGGTCCGGTCGAGTTCGTCCCTCGGAGCATCGACCGTCGGCAGCTTGAAATGGGTGTCGGCGGTGGCGCGTCCATGGCCGGGAATGTGCTTGAGAACCGGCAGCACGCCGCCCTGCTCCAGGCCCTCGGTGACCGCGCGCGCGATCGCGGCGACCTTGCCCGGCTCAGTGCCGTAAGCCCTGTTCCCAATGACGGCATCGGCACCCGGCACCGGCACGTCAGCCAGCGGCAGGCAATCCACGGTAATGCCGAGATCGGCAAGATCAGACGCAATCAGCCGGGCGCTGAGGCGCGCAGCCGTCAGTCCAAGTACCGAATCAGTGTCGTACAAGGTCGAGAAAATGGCGCCCGGCGGATAGACCGGCCAGTGCGGTGGGCCCAGCCGCTGCACCCGCCCCCCCTCCTGGTCGATCAGGACAGGCGCGTCAGCCGCACCCGCAACCGCCCGCAATTCCGCAACCAGCGCAGCAACTTGAGCCGGCGTATCGACATTGCGCCTGAAGAGGATGAAGCCCCATGGGCGTTCGGCACGGATAAACTCCCGCTCGACGGCGGTTAGTTCCGTTCCGGATACACCGGTAATGAAGGCCCGCGTGCTCATAACGGCCGATTAACCCTGCCCCGCGAGGGGGTCAAGGAAACGGCCGTTAATTCCTCTGGACGAAGCAGGCGGACAGGCCAGCGGACTTCAGGCTGTTGCAAGCCTGCGTCGCTTCCTCGGCCGAACCATAGGGTCCGGCGAAAGCGCGGTAGACGATCCCCTTGCCCTTGTCGGTCAGATCAACCCGCTTGATCACCGGCGAGCGCGATCCAAGCACGCTGCCATATTTGCTCTGAAGCACCCGGTAGGACGCGGCCGCGCTGTCCTCGCTCTGCTGCGAGGAGACCTGCACGACGTAGCCGCCACCACCATTGCTGGCGGGCGTGAGTTGCGTCGGGTTGGTCGCAGCCATCCGCTGCGGAATCTCCGCAACCGGCGTCGATTGCGGCGCGAGCGAGAGCGGCTGGTTGGCGCTGGCATTGGCCGAAGTCGGCGGATTGCGTGGCGCAGGCGGTGCGGCGGGCACGGCAACGGGCTTCGGCACGGCTGCCGCCGGCTTGGCGGCTGCGGATTGCGGCGCGGTGCTATCGGTCTGATCGCCCCTCACGGCCACGGTCCTGATCGCACGCGGCGTGTTGGCCGGCAGCGTGCCGTTGCTCGGGATTGGACCCGCGCTTGGCGGCGGGATCGTGGACGGTGCAACGCTCGCCACCGACGGCGGGTTCGCGTTCTGATTCAGCGGCGGGAACACCACGCGGGGGCCGCCCGCCTTGGCAGCGACGTCGACAGGCGCCTCTTCACGCGGCACGATCTTCTCGGAGCCGTCGCCGCTCGCCATGCGATCCGGCACCTTGGCCGAGGAGTCGGTCGGCGCTGGCACGATCTTGGTCGGCGTGTTGTCGGCCTTGATGATCGGCGGCTCACCGCTGCGGGGCGAACCGACATAGGTCTTGTAGGCAAAGGCCGCGCCAGTGCCGACCACGGCAAGCGCGAGGATCGCCGCGACCGTCATCATGCCGCCGCGCGACTTCTTTGGCTCGTCGAGATCGGCCTCGGGATAGTCGCTCTGGAATGCGTAAGGATCATCCGGATAGGCGGGATCACGCTGATAATCCTGCTCGCCCCCCTCCAGCCGTCCATAGAGCGCGTCGTCGTAGCGTGCCGGATCGGGCGGCTGATGCGGCTCCTGATAGGCTTGCTCCTGGTAAGCCTGATCATGCTGCTGAGCGCGGCCCTGATGGGCCTGATCCTGATAGGCCTGCGCTTGATAGGCCTGATCCTGGTAAGCGTGGGCCTGATAGGCCTGCGGCTGATGGAAATCAGGCTCGGGCGCGGTCGGCTGGGCTGAATAGCGGTGCAATGGATGAACCGGGTTCACAGAAACGGGATAATCAGGCTCGGGCGCCGGCTGCGGCTGCACGTTGGCGCGTCGCATCCATGAGGGTGGCCCGGGCGGAGCCGGCGGCGCCTGCTCGGCATAGTCCTGCCGATAGTCGTCCTGCGGATAGTCATGGTCCTGATAGCTCTGGGCTGGCGGTGCCGACGGCTGCGCGCTCGGTCGCCCCTGCGCTGCGAATGGATCGGTCTGTCCGATCAGGCGGGCGAGTTCGGCCAAGGGATCGTTGTCCGCCTTCCCATGCTGATCGCCAGCGCGACCATAGCCATCGGAAGGAAACGTTCTGTCCTGATATCGTTCGGCCATCGTGATGATGCGTCCCTTCGGGAAAGCCGCGCGCCCCTCGACCAAGGCGCGGCTTTCGACCCACAAGGCATTCAACCAAGTCTAAGCGGTCCGGCTTCTGCCGGTTCCCCCAAAATTCCCCTTAAGTAGTTCGCCCCAAACTACCGCATCTCGTCCGGAGCATGGACGCCGAGGATGGCGAGGCCCGATGCCAGGACAGAGACGACGCCCTGGACCATTGCCAGTCGCGCCTTTGTAAGATCTGCATCATTATTGATAATGAAGCGTAAATAGGGCAAATCGCGCCCCTTCGTCCAAAGTGCGTGAAATTCGCTCGCTAAGTCATAGAGATAGAAGGCAATTCGGTGCGGCTCATGGGCCGCGGCGGCGGCCTCCAGCATGCGCGGAAAAATTGCGAGGCGCTTGAGCAGCTCGAGCTCGACCGGGTCCGACAGCCGTTCCACCGCCGACTCGCCGAGCCACGCGATGCGCTTGCCGGTATCCTCCGGCAGCTCCGGGAACACCTCGGCCCGGGCGTTGCGGAAGATCGAGTGGCCGCGGGCGTGGCCGTACTGGACGTAGAATACCGGGTTGTCGCGCGACTGTTCCATGACCTTGGCGAGGTCGAAGTCGAGCACCGCGTCGTTCTTGCGGTAGAGCATCATGAAGCGGACGGCGTCCTGGCCGACCTCATCCACCACCTCACGCAAGGTGACGAAGTCCCCGCTCCGCTTCGACATTTTCACCGGCTCGCCGTTGCGCAGCAACTTCACGAGCTGGACGATCTTGACGTCGAGCGCGCCTTTGCCCGATGTCGTCGCCTTCACCGCCGCCTGCATGCGCTTGATGTAGCCGCCATGGTCGGCGCCCCAGACGTCGATCATCTCGCCGAAGCCGCGGTCGAACTTGTTCTTGTGGTAGGCGATATCGGAGGCGAAGTAGGTATAGGAATTGTCCGACTTGATCAGCGGACGATCGACATCGTCGCCGTAAGCGGTCGCCTTGAACAGCAGCTGCTCGCGGTCTTCCCAGTCCTCGACCGGCGCGCCCTTCGGTGGCGGCAGCCGGCCCTCGTAGATGTCGCCCTTCGCCTTCAGGAAATCGATGGTCTCGGCAACCTTGTTGTTGCCGGTCTCGATCAGCGAGCGCTCGGAGAAAAACACGTCGTGACGGATGTTGAGGGCGGCGAGATCGTCCTTGATCTCGTCCATCATCATCGCTATCGCCTTGGCGCGAACCGTCGGCAGCCACTCGGCCTCGCTCATCGCGAGGAGCTTGTCGCCGTGCTCTTTCGCCAGCGCCGCGCCCACCGGTTTCAGATAGTCGCCGGGATACAGCCCTTCCGGGATCGCGCCGATGTTCTCGCCGAGTGCCTCGCGGTACCGCAGGAAGGCAGAACGCGCGAGCACGTCGACCTGCGCACCGGCGTCGTTGATATAGTATTCGCGGGTGACGTCGTGGCCGCCGAACTGGAGCAGGCTTGCGAGCGCGTCGCCAAACACGGCTCCGCGGCAATGGCCAACATGCATCGGTCCGGTCGGGTTCGCCGAGACGTATTCGACATTGACCTTGGTGCCACCGCTGACGCGGCCGTAATCGGCGCCCTCGCGCAGCACCGTCCGCAGCGCCTCAGCCCAGGCGGCCGGCTTCAGCGTCAGGTTGATGAAGCCGGGACCGGCGACATCGACCTTGGCAATCAGCGCGTCGGCACGGAGCCGCTCGGCGATCTGCTCGGCGAGGTCGCGGGGCTTTGCCTTTGCCTCTTTCGCAAGCACCATGGCGGCGTTGGTCGCCATGTCGCCATGGGAGGCGTCGCGCGGCGGCTCGACCACCACGCGCGAGAAATCGATGCCCTCGGGCCAGTTGGCGTCCGCCGCGAGCGCGCGGCAGGCGGCGTGCACGCGTGCGAGCACGTCGGCGAACAAGTGCAGGGATGAGGATGCGTCGGGCATGGCCGCCGCCTAACGCAAATCCGGGGTCGAGTCAAAGAGCCGCTGGTGCTCGGTCAGGGCGAAACGGTCGGTCATTCCGGCAATGAAATTGCCGATCCGGCAGGCCCGGTCGCCCTCATTGTCCGCCTCCGCCCCCAGCAGCCATTCCGGAGGCAGCTCACCGGGCGATGCCAGGTATTTTGCGAACAGGTCGAACAGGATCTGTTCCGCCTCCCCCATCACCCGCATCACCCGCTTGTGGCGGTACATGTGCTGATAGAGGAAGCGCTTGATGGCGGCCTCCTCCTCGGCAACCGTCGCCGGGAACGTGACCAGCGCCCGGCTCTGCTGGCGCACATCCTGGGCCGACTGCGGTTTCACCGCCGCGAGGTTCTTCTGCGCCTCCGAATACACCGCACCGATCAGGTGCGAGATCAGCTCGCGCACCAGCTCGGCGCCACGCCTGACGTCTTCGAGGTCAGGGTAATGCGCTGAGGTCTCGGCGATGATCTCCGCCGTCAGCGGCATCACCGTGAGATCATCGAGATGGAACAGGCCGGCGCGCAGACCGTCATCGATGTCGTGGGCGTCATAGGCGATGTCGTCGGCGATCGCGGCAACCTGCGCCTCCAGCGAAGCGAAGCTCCACAATTCGAGATCGTAGGTCTTGATGTAGTCGGCGATGCCGACCGGAATGCCATGCTCGCGATAGGGACCGACCGGCGCGCCGCTGCGATCCGTCAGCGGGCCGTTGTGCTTGACGATGCCCTCCAGCGACTCCCAGGTCAGGTTGAGGCCGTCGAACTCCGGGTAGCGGTGCTCGAGCGACGCGACGACCCGCAAGGTCTGGGCGTTGTGGTTGAAGCCACCAAAATCCTTCAGGCAGGCATCCAGCGCCCGCTCGCCGGCGTGCCCGAACGGCGGATGGCCGAGATCATGAGCCAGCGCCAACGTTTCCGTGAGGTCCTCGTCCAGTCCGAGCTGCCGGGCCAGGGCGCGGGCGATCTGCGCCACCTCCAGCGAATGGGTCAGCCGGGTGCGGTAGTGGTCGCCCTCGTGGAACACGAAGACCTGGGTCTTGTACTTCAGGCGGCGGAACGCGGTCGAGTGGATCACCCGGTCGCAATCCCGCCGGAACGGGCTGCGGGTCCGGCTCGGCGGCTCCGCGACCAGCCGGCCGCGGCTGCGGTCGGGGTCGCAGGCATAGGGCGCATGAGGGGCTGCCATTCCGACGGACACGACGAATTTAGTCCCTATCCATTTGATTCTGCGTATGCTTGCACTTAACTATGCCGGACGCGGGATACCAAATGAATTGGGCAAGTGAACCTGGTATGACCGCGGGACTATCGGAGACGAGCTATGACGACTGACGTGACCATCAGTGACCGCGCCGCACGCCGGATTGGGGAGATCCTCAAGGGCGAAGGTTCTGGCGCGATGCTGCGCATCTCCGTCGAGGGTGGCGGCTGCTCGGGCTTCCAGTACAAGTTCGACATCGACCGCGACCGCACCGACGACGATCTCGTGATCGAGCAGGAGAATGCGGTTGTGCTGGTCGATTCCGCCTCCCAGCCGTTCCTGGCGGGCTCGCAGGTCGATTTCGTCGACGATCTGATCGGCGCCTCGTTCCGCGTCAACAATCCCAATGCGACGGCGTCCTGCGGGTGCGGGACCAGCTTCTCGATCTAGCCCGACTTAAAATCTGAAAAACAACCCCATGCAAAGTAGCCGGGAGCCGGCACGATTCATTTCGGATTTTACAAAAACAATTTGACGCGTCGGGCAAATCAGGGGTAACTTGTGATCATCGCGAGGTCCCCAAGGGGGGCTCACGGATCCGCTATAGTCTGACGCCGAAGCGACCCCCGTCCAATCATTCTAGAAAGCTTAGATCTCGTCAGCGGCGCCAATAGCGGTATTAAATTATCCAATGCGTATTATCGATCGTCTGTTCTCTTGCCTCGCTCTATTCCTTGCAATTGCAGCCGTCCCGGTGCTTCCCGTGCGCGCGGCCGAAACCTGCCCGTTCATCAGCGCCCAAGAACTCGCCCGCGCAATGCCGGCGTTCAAATGGTCACTGATTTCAAATCAGGACGGCCGCGGCTGCATCTACCAGGGCGGGCGCGGCGACACGATGATGCTGACCGTGTTCCGCAATCCCGACAAGGACCGCGCCAGGGAATTGTACGCGACCTTCGTCAAGACGCTTGGCGAGCGCATGCCGCTGAACGCCGTCGCGGAGATCGGCGACGAAGGCCAGGGCGGAACGAGCGCCTCCGGCGCGGAACGCCAGGAGGCCTCGGTCGTCGCCTTGTCCGGCGATTACATTCTGCAGATCAGCGTCTATCCGATTGGCCGGCGTGCCGACGACGCGCTGCTGAGGCCGATCACCGAAGCCGCGCGCGTTGCCATCGCCAGCGTGGGCAAGAGCAGCGAGCGGTTCGGCAATTGCGAGTGGCTCACGGCCGCGGATGCCGACGGCTTTCTCGACAACAGCACGCTGACGGTTCAGCGGACCGGCGCCGGCAGCTGCATGATGTTCGATCGCGAGGCCAACACCATGACCGTCGCGGTGATCGCGATGTCGCGCGACACGGTCATCGGCATGATGAAGCGCACCGGCCCGTGCAAACATGTGACGATACCCGAGCTCGGCAGTGAAGCGTTCGGCGAGCATTCCTGCACCAAGGGCAACGGCAACGCCGTCAACATCTATGTCTGGAAGAACGGCAGGCAGGCTTCGATCCTGTTCGCGCCGGTCAAGCCGCATCCCGAGTCCGGCTCGGTCGAGCGCCTGAGGGCGGTCGCCGGGCGCGTCTATGGAAAACTGTAACGGCGCCGCGTGACCCTGTATCGAGTGAACTGTGGTTCAATCCCCGCAAGCTTCTGTCCGACCGCGTAAAGCCTGCAATCTTCGCCGCGCGAATTGATCTTGCATTTCATCAAGGCGGGCTCGCGCGCCTCGAGAACTGTGCGGCCAAATCCAGTCCCGCAGTGGCCGCCCGCGCTCATCGCGAAGGCCTTGGCATCATCGGGATTGGCGAGGTAGTCCGCGAACGCCGCCTGACAAGCGGCGACAGCCCCCGGCGGGATTGGCAGCTCAGCGAACAACGGCGCCCCAATGACAGTCCTGGTTGGAAGACCCAACTTTTCGAGGAAGGGGTCGACGGACGGAAACCAGGTGTCTGCCAGCGCGAGCACGACGGTATTGTGGCCGTTCGGTTCGAACGGAGGCAGCATTTGCAACTGCGCAGGCGCACCGCCGGCGCTGTAGGCCGCGAACATGCGCCGTGCCAAATCTGGACCGTAGAATTGATCGTTCTCGGCATAGAGCCAAAGCATGGGGATACGGGCCGTGCGCCCCAATGCGGCGACTGTATCGACCAGATGATCAGGCGAGCAGGGTTGGTTGGGTGCGGAGGAGCTATTCCGACCACCATCAAAATTCACAGCGCCAACGACCCCCGGTACATTCTGTCCGGCGACGGCCATCGCCGTGAGCCCCCCAACGGAATGACCGAGCAAGACGACATGCTCGGCGTCGACCCAGGGCTCATTGCGCAGTGAAGCGACCGCCGCAATGATATCGTCGCTGGCAGCGCGCACGGCCGGAAGATAGTCGCAGGCCGGCCGCAAGGACTCGGAGAACCCTCCGCCGGATCGGCCATAGCCACGACGCATGATCGAGACCACGGCATATCCTCGCTGCGCGAAGGCGACGGCCGCCTTGTTGTAGTCGACCGGAGAGCGGTTGAGGATTGCGGTGAAGAATTCTTCGCCGGAGCCGTGAGGCATTCCGTGAGTGATCACGACGAGAGGAAATTTGCCGGGACGATCAGGACGAACCACGAAGCTTTCGAGCGACACTTTGTTGCCAGATATCACCACGGGCAACATCATATGCGCACTCATGAGAGGCCCGTCGCCGGCGCGGGCGGAGGCAGTGAACAAGATTAAAAGCAGGACAAGGAGGCGCATGGCGGCGCAACGTAACACGGCGCATCCGAATTGCGAGCGTCCGGCCAACGGGTGCGGAAACGCATATTCGTGCGCGGGGTTAACGCCTACGCGCCGGTCACCTGCCTTTCCTCGTCCGTCCACTCGACATCAAGCGGCGTCAGCTGCGGCTGAAGCGGCGCGCCCTCCGACATCATGTGGCCGTCGAGCGCGCGCAGCAAGGCGGCGGCGAGCGCGGGCTTACGCAGCGGCTTTGCCAAAAAGTCCGACATGCCCGCCTCGCGGCAGATCTTGACGTCCTCGGGGAAGGCGTTGGCGGTCAGCGCGACGATCGGCAAGGCTTCGAAGCGCCCGCCTTGCGCGCGGATCGCCCGCGTCGCGGCAAGGCCGTCCATGTCCGGCATGCGCACGTCCATCAGCACGACATCGTAATCGCTCTGCGAGGCAGCCTCGACCGCCTGGACGCCGTCAGTGACGACGCGCAGCTCGACCTCGAACGCCCCCAACATCTTGGTCACGACCATGCGGTTGACGGCATCATCCTCGGCCACCAGCACCTTCAGCGGCCGGTCAAGCCCCGCGATCCGCGCCTTGAGCTCGTCGGCTTCATCGCTGCCCGCCGCCTGGTCGGAGGCCTGCGCCTGGCTCCAGGGCAGCACCAGCGTGAAGCGGAAGGTCGAGCCCTCGCCCGGCGTCGAGGTGACGCCGATGGTGCCGCCCATCTGCTCGATGATGCGCCGGGAGATCGCAAGCCCAAGCCCGGTGCCGCCGAAGCGGCGGCTGATCGAGGCGTCGGCCTGCGCGAAGTCGGAGAACAGCTCCCCGAGCTTCTCGGGCGCAATCCCGATGCCGCTGTCGGTCACGGTCCATTCGACCGTCGCAAGCAGATCGCGGCGCGCCTGGCAGGTGGTCTTGATCGTCACCTCGCCTTCGTCGGTGAACTTTACCGCGTTGGAGGCGAGGTTGAGCAGCACCTGCCGGATCCGCGCGACATCACCGCGCAGCGTCGGCGGCAGGTTCGGATCGAGCTCGACCTTGACGGCGAGCCCCTTGCTCTTGGCGCCTGCGCGCACGACGGTCGCAACCGTCTCGACCAGCGCCTGCGGGGCGAAGTCAATCGCCTCGAACGCGAAGCGTCCGGCCTCGAGCTTGGACAGATCGAGGATATCATTGAGGATGCGCTGGAGATTGTCGCCGGACTCGCGGATCGAGGTGACGGCTTCGTGCTGCTCCGGATCGAGCTTGGTTTCCAGCAGCATGCTTGCAAGCCCGAGCACGCCGTTCATGGGCGTGCGGATCTCGTGGCTCATCACCGCGAGGAAGTCGGACTTCGCGCGGCTCTCGGCCTCCGCCTTTTCCGCGCGCCAGCGCTCGGTGACGTCGCGGCCGAAGCCGCGATAGCCGAGGAACTGGCCGTCGCGGTCGTAGGCCGGCTTCGCGGTGAGCGACCACAGCCGCGCTTCGCCGCCGGCGACGACCTTGAGGTTCATCTCGTGCAGCGGCTCGCTCTGCTCCATCAGGCCGACGACATTGTAGGCCGCGCTCTTGTCATCGGGACAGAGCATGTCGAGCACATCGACGAAATGCGAGCCCTTCAGCAGCGGAAGCGGAAGCTGCGCCACGTCGGCGAAGCGTTGGGGCACGTCGACGAGATGCCCTTCGGCGTCGGTCTGCCACAGCCAGTCGCTGGCGTTCTCCTGAAAGTCCTTCAGCAGCAGCGAGATGATCTCGGTCTGACGTTCGAGCTCGAGCCGGGCCTTGAGATTGCCGAGGAACAGATTGCCCTGCGAGACGATGTTGCGCGCCATGAAGAACGCGAACAGCAACAGGAACACCGCGGTCAGCAGATACGGCCCGGTGCCACACAGGAACAGTGCGCCGGCACAGGCCATCGTCACGGTCGCGAGATAGACGAGGCCCGCGCGCGGGAAGGTCGACAGCGTGAAGGCGCCGCCGGACATCATGCCGACCATCAGGCAGGCCAGGATGAGCTGAGTGGTCGGCTCGACCCGGCTGAACAGCGCGAGCGGCAGCGCGCCCCAGATCGCCGCCAGGAAGAACGCCTGCCGCAGCATCTGCCGCGCGGCGCGCGGTGACGCTTCCTGCGGCGGGTTTTGATGCGACCGCCGCCACGCGCGCACGGCAAGCGAGGCGGTGACGGCGAGGGTCATGCCCCAGATCGCGAGGAAATCGTTCCAGCCCCTGCCCCAGAACAGGATCAGCACGATGGCGACGTTGAGCATGGTGACGGCCATGGTCACCGGGATCGCGCGCATCACCGCGTCGATCTGCTTGGCTCGGATGCGGCGCAGCTCGCGCTCGCTGAGATCGGCGGTCAGGCCGTCCTCGATCTCGAAGCCGCCGAGCCAGTACAGAAACGCGCCGATCAGGCCGTCGCGCGGCTCCGCTTGCTTCATGGATTTGTCCGGCCATCCCATTCGAAAAACCTTTTCGGTATCAATGGCCGGAGCCCGGCTTAAGCCGGGTTAATTTTGTGGGAGATTTTGCGGCGTCCTTGACGGGCGCGTTTGCAGTTTGTTCTAACCATGGCCCCTGCCCGGAGCCTCACCAATGCCCATCAGAGTTGCCACCTGGAACGTGAACTCGGTCCGGCAGCGGATCGACCTGCTGTTGACCTGGCTGAAGGAGTGCCAGCCGGACATCGTCTGCCTGCAGGAGATCAAGTGCGTTGACGAGGCCTTCCCGCGGCTGGAGATCGAGGCGCTGGGCTACAACGTGGTCACCCATGGCCAGAAGACCTTCAACGGCGTCGCCTTGCTTTCGAAGCTCCGCTTCGACGAGACCAAGTCGGGCCTCGCCGGCGACGACGAGGACGCCCATGCCCGTTTCCTCGAGGGTGTGGTCACGCTCAAGCACGGCGTGCTGCGCATCGCCTGCCTCTATCTGCCCAATGGCAATCCGGTCGGGACTGAAAAATATCCCTACAAGCTCAAATGGATGTCGCGGCTTCTTGAGTATTCGAGGGAGCGCCTCAAGGCCGAGGAGCCGCTGATCCTCGCAGGCGACTTCAACGTCATCCCGCATGCCCGCGACGTCCATAATCCCGCCGCCTGGACCGAGGACGCCCTGTTCAAGGCCGAGACGCGGGAGAGCTTTCAGTCCCTGCTCGGCCTCGGCCTCACCGACGCCCTGCGCGCGGTCACCGACGAGCCCGGGCTCTACACCTTCTGGGACTACCAAGCCGGCGCCTGGCAGAAGAATCATGGCTTGAGGATCGACCATCTGCTGCTGTCGCCGCAGGCCAGCGACCGGCTCGCCAATGTCGGCATCGACAGCTATGTGCGGGCTTGGGAGAAGCCGTCGGACCACGTGCCGGTATGGGCGGATCTGGATCTGGAGGCGGCTTGAGCCGATGCCTAGAGGTGCTGGGCTGCACTTGCGGACTGCGCTAGCGCAGCCGCGGGCTAACCTACCCGGCGGGGGTACCGACTACCGGCGGCCCTGAACGCCCTGCACCCACTGTTCCAGCATTTGCAGGCACATGGCGCGGTCGTCGTCCGAGGCCTTGGCGAAAGCGCGGTTGTAGCTTTCCTTGATCCAGGTTTCCTCGATACCGGCGCTGTCACGCGCCAGCGTCAGCCACATCAGGCCGCGCGCGGCCTGCCGCGGCAGGCGGTCGCCATTGAACAGCATCTGGCCGAGCAGCGCCTGCGCCTCGTGCTGGCCCTTCTGGGCGGCAAGACCGAGCCAACGCGCGCCATAGCGGAAATCCTCGCGCGAGGCGTCCGGGGTCTTCAGATACAGCCGGGCGAGATCGTACTGCGCATCCGCATTGCCGAAATAGGAGGCCGCATAGGAGAACATCTCGCGCGCGCGGTCCGGATCCGACTTGATCTTCGAGTTCGGGATACCGCTCAGATAGTAGCGGCCGAGCGCGACGAAGGCGTTGGCCACGACCTGCGCCTGCGGCGCCGACGGGCTGTCCTCGGCATGCGCATTGGCGATGCGGCTGAAATATTCGAAGGCGCGCACATCGTCCTGGGCGACGCCGTCGCCATTGGCATACATGCGGCCGAGCTTGAACTGAGCGCCGGGATGACCGCCTTCGGCGGCATATTGCAGGGCGCTGAGCGAGGTTTCCTGGGGCGTGGTGGCCGGTGCCGTCACCTTGCTGCGCACGGCACCCGCGGCGCCCGGCAAAGCGGTCACGACCGGGAGGGCCGCGTCCTTGCTGGCCGAACCGTCAAAGGCGAGCGCCGGCGCGGCCAGCGCTCCGGCCCCCAACACAAACGCAACTATGGCACGCCTAGATGTCCGCATAGCACTGTTTCTCGTGCGCGCCGCCCGGATGGGTTACTGCCCCACCGACCGCTGGTCCAACCTGCTGAGCATACTTCCAGAGCGCACCCGACGTGTGGTTAGTCGCGCGAGCGCTCCATTTGGTCTTGCGCTGGGCGAGCTCTTGGTCGCTCAATTTTACGTTAAGGGTACCTACGACCGCGTCGATCTCGATGATGTCGCCATCCTCAAGCAGCCCGATCGGGCCGCCGATGGCGGCTTCCGGCCCGACATGGCCGATGCAGAAGCCACGGGTGGCGCCGGAGAAGCGGCCGTCGGTGATGAGCGCGATCTTGCCGCCCATGCCCTGGCCGGTCAGCGCTGCGGTGGTCTGGAGCATTTCCCGCATGCCGGGACCGCCCTTGGGGCCCTCGTAGCGGATCACGATGACTTCGCCTTCCCTATAGGTGCGGTTCTGGACGGCCTCAAAGGCGTCCTCCTCCCGGTCGAAGCATCGCGCCGGACCGGTGAACCTCAGGTTAGACATTCCCGCGACTTTCACGATCGCACCTTCTGGCGCCAAATTGCCCTTCAGACCAACCACACCACCAGTGACGGTGATCGGCTTGTCTGCCGGGTGCACCACATCCTGGTGCGGATTCCACTTCACGCTTTTGAGGTTTTCGGCGATCGTTCGACCGGTGACCGTAATGCAGTCGCCGTGGAGAAATCCGTTGTCGAGCAGCGTCTTCATCAGAAGCGGTATGCCACCTACTTCAAACATGTCTTTGGCGACATAACGGCCGCCCGGCTTCAAATCCGCGACATATGGTGTCTTTTTGAAGATTTCGGCGACGTCGAACAGGTCGAACTTGATGCCGCACTCATGCGCGATTGCCGGCAGGTGCAGTGCAGCATTGGTCGAGCCGCCGGACGCCGCGACCACGGCGGCGGCGTTCTCAAGCGCCTTCCGTGTCACGATGTCGCGCGGCCGGAGATTGGAGGCGATCAGGTCCATGACCTTCTCGCCCGCGGTCATGCAGAAAGCGTCGCGGATTTCATACGGTGCCGGGGCGCCGGCCGAGTACGGCAGCGCCAAGCCGATCGCCTCGGAGACGGTCGCCATGGTGTTGGCGGTGAACTGCGCGCCGCAGGCGCCCGCCGAGGGGCACGCCACGCGCTCGATCTCGTCGAGGTCCTCGTCCGACATGGCGCCGACCGAGTGTTTGCCGACCGCCTCGAACATGTCCTGCACGGTGACCTGCTGTCCGCGGAAATTGCCGGGCAGGATCGAGCCGCCGTAGATGAAGATCGAGGGCACGTTGAGGCGGACCATCGCCATCATCATGCCCGGCAGCGACTTGTCGCAACCGGCAAGGCCCACGAGCGCATCATAGGCATGGCCACGCACGGTCAGCTCGACGGAATCGGCGATGCACTCGCGCGACGGCAGCGACGAGCGCATGCCGTCATGGCCCATGGCGATGCCGTCGGTAACGGTGATGGTGCAGAATTCACGGGGGGTGCCGCCGGCCGACGCGACGCCCTTCTTCACCGCCTGCGCCTGGCGCATCAGGGCGATGTTGCAGGGAGCGGCCTCGTTCCAGCAGGAGGCGACGCCGACGAAGGGCTGGTGGATCTGCTCGGTGGTCAGACCCATGGCGTAGAAGTAGGACCGATGCGGCGCGCGCGCAGGGCCTTCCGTCACGTGACGGCTCGGCAGCCTCTGCTTGATGTCGGTCTTTGCGTCCATCGCAAACCAGTTTCCCCGGCCAACCCTTTCAGACCCGAAAAATCAGAGCCAAGATTTGAATCGACCTTGGGATTTCCCGACCTTCGAAGACCGCCGATGCCCTTCAAACTTTAGAGCGATTTTATTCATGTTCGGGTGTGGCTAAAAAGCGGCGCCGATGCGAACGGACGGAGATAAGGGCTTAATCCAAGATGAGTGTTGCAGAGACGGCACAATCGTGGCTCGAAGGACACGGGTTGGACTACTGAGATACCTCGTCAAGATGACAATTCACAACTCAAGATCGTTCCGCAGGCGTGGCGCGTTCAGCTCGATGACGAGGCGCACTTGGGTGAGTCGGTGCCGCCCTCCTACCCTCTCGGGTATTTTGCGCGTCGGGCAACCAAGGGCCGAGCGGACCCGTCACAATAGACCACCCGCAAATGCGCCGCGGGCGAAGGCAGCTCAATCCGTCAGGTCGAGCCGCATGAACTGGTTGTGCGGGCTTGCCTCATAGTCGGCGAACGGCGCGCAGGAGACGAAACCGGCGCTGCGGTAGAGCGCGATGGCGGGCGCGTGCAGGGCTGCCGTACCGGTCTCCAGGCTGAGGTGCACGTAACCCCGCCTGCGGGCTTCAGCGATGATATGGCTCAGCAGTGCGCGCCCTACCCCCGTGCCCCGCGCAGCCGGCGCGGCACGCATCGACTTCACTTCGCCATGCGTATGATCCAGCTCCTTCAGCGCACCGAACCCGAGCAGGACATCGTCCTGCCAAGCCGTCCAGAAGGTCACATTGGCAGCCGAAAGGCCGGCGGCATCGAGAGCGAACGCACGCTCGGCCATGACGCTGCGCAGCTCCTCGAGATGATGTGCCAACAAGTCGGCGACATAGGGCGCCGTCGGATCGCTCGTCGGATCTCCACCTCATCCCCCTGCAGTCGTACGCGTGCCACCGTTTAAGCACAGGTGGCACGCCCGCGGCATAGCCATGATCGATGCTCTTCCCAAGCGAGCGCACCGCCGTTCTGGTATTCGATGACGCGGGTCTCGAAGAAGTTCTTCTCTTTCTTCAGATCCATTGCCTCGGGACATCCACGGAAATGGATTCTCGACACCTCGGCGAAAGCGGATGCGAGTCCGATTTAATCCTGGAGCGCGCCTCAACTTGGCGCGCTACGAGGTCCGCATCCCGACTGCAGCGCGCGGGCCTCACTATGTGCTGGCCTTCGCGGCGGCGTGCGCGCTCAGCAGCGCCTACGGCTTTCTCCAGGGGCCTGGCCGTTCGGGTTTGTCGAGACGGTGTGGACGGCGGTCGCCTTGCGGCGGTGGGCGAAGGTCCGGTCATAAACATGGCCGGACTCTCGTCTCGCAGCCCGGATGAAGCGCAGCGCAATCCGGGAAAGCTGCGCCGGGCGGGCGGCCCCGGATTTCGCTTCGCTCCATCCGGGCGACCAGTCAGCCACTCAGGCCGACATTGCGCCCTTGCGCCCGAACGGATCGACCAGGCGGACGATCTCGCAGGCGGCGACGAGGCCAGCGAGCCAGACGGCGCTGGTCACCCCGATGCGCGTCACGATGGCCGCAGTGAACGCGCCCTCTCCGCCAAGGAACGGCGTCGCGGCAAGCAGCGCGAGCTCGTAGGCGGCGTAGGCGGCGACGAGCGCGATGGCCAGCATCAGCGGCGTGCGGCCCTGCGGCAGCCAGCGGAGAACGGTCGATGCCGCCGCGGTCGACAGCAACGCGGCAGCACCGATGACAAAGCCCCAGGCGATGGTGCTGCCATCAATGGGATAATGCAGCACGCCGAAGCCGATGGTCTGGTTCACGAGCCAGGCGCCGGTGACGACGAGCAGCGCCGGACGCATCGGCAGCATCGCGGCGGCGACGACGGCGAACGCCGCAAACGGCGTCGCGCATGCAAGCGCGAAGCTCGCGAGCGCGCATGACACAGTCAGCAGCGCAAAGCAGAACATCGGCGCAAGGCGCGAGGCGACCGGATGAAGGCGGAAACGGTCGGCGTGGGGCGGCAGGATGGTGACAGTCATGGAACGATCTCCTTATAGGATTTGTAGCACATTTTTGCTGGAACGCGGCATCACGTCTGACTCAGTGAAGAGCCTCCATGGGATCTTCAGTCTCGGCTGGATCGC
Organism: Bradyrhizobium japonicum USDA 6; assembly: GCF_000284375.1. NCBI lineage: Bacteria > Pseudomonadati > Pseudomonadota > Alphaproteobacteria > Hyphomicrobiales > Nitrobacteraceae > Bradyrhizobium > Bradyrhizobium japonicum. The sequence continues at coordinate 5,033,486 of NC_017249.1, read as the reverse complement.
GCCGGTCGTAGGCGGCAAGCCAGGCGGCGAGTGTCACGGTGTGCGGCTCCGTGGCCGCCAACTGGCGCAAGGCCACGCGAACGGTGGCGCGCGCCGTGCGATCGGATGGAAGCGTCACCGTCTCAGGTCCCCGCCCCTCCGCGACCGCCTCGACCACGGCCGTCTTGCACGCCGTTAGCTCCGGCAGCCCATAGAGTTCGAGCAGCGTCTGGAAGGCTGCGTGATGATCCGGCCGGAAAGCGCGCTTGCGGCCGAGCTGATCGCGCAGCGGATGGGCCGGATAGAGATGGGCGCAGGGGATCCATCCCTCGGGCAGCGGCTCGGTGGCGGCATGGGAACGGCCATGCGCGAGCAGCTTTGGCAGGACGTGGGTGTGCGGGCCGTCAGGGCTTCGCTCGCCCGGCGGCGGGATCGGCTGGAATACCTCGGCGCGCCCGATGCGGCTAACGAAGACGCGGTGCGGATTGGCGGCCAGAATGATCCGCATGGCATCGCTTTCGGACGCGAACACGGATTGGCCCGTGCGGCTCCTGAGTGCGGCAATGGCGTCGGCATCGCTGACGCGGATGCAGGCGTCGATCTGCAACGTTCCGAGGCCAAGATCGAACAGGATGCCGCTGCGATCCCTCCTCAGGAGCGCCTCGATATCCGGGCCGAGTTCGGTCAGCACGGTACGACCGCTCATGACACTGGCTTCATGCGGAAGACACAGCGCGATGCGGTGGCTCCAGCTCTCCGTGGTCGGCGATTCCGACGCGATCAGGCGCAGATCCGGGTGGGAGACAATGCGTATCCCACCCTTCTGCGTCACGACGCTGATCCCGTTGCGCGACTGCTCGATATCGAAGGCCTCGCCGGGCTCGCGTGTGAACTCGGCAATGGCACCGAACGTGCCGACGCTCCAGCCGGCCTCAGCGTCGGCAAGCTGGCTTGCGATCAGGTCCATGAGCGGATCGGCCGTCGTCATGAGGCTTCTCTCCCTCGCTATCTGACGTCGTAATTCGCCAGGCGAATGCCGCCATAGACGCCCAGTGCCGGCTGCAGAAAGCCGGTCGGATTTTGATAGTGCACATTGGCGAGATTATCGACCCGGCCAAACACCTTCACCTGGTCGGTGACCAGATATTCGGCTGCGACGTTGACGACGGTGTAGGCCGGAGCCAGCAGACGCGGAATGCTGAAGTCGCGGCTGCCATCGACGAAACTCCCGACGTGCAGCACTGTTGCGGACAATGTGATCGGGTCGACCGGATTCCAGATGACATTCGCGCTCCACTTCTCCTTCGGACGCCTCAACAGCTCCAGTCCCGCCGTCACATCGACCGCGCGGGTAAAAGTGTAGTCGGCACGAACGCGAAGCCGGTCAGTGATCGCCGCCGCGACGAAGCTCTCCGTGCCCTCCGTGATCGCCTTGCCGATATTGGTGTTGGTGCTCGTGAATGTCACGGGATCGAACGTGCTCTGGATCAGGTCCGTGATGTTGTTGCGGAAGTAGGTCGACCCGAAGCGAACGCGATCGCCAAACAAGGGTTGCTCGAAGCCGGCGTCGTATCCGACGCTTTCCTCGGGCCTGAGGTTGGGATTTGCAAAGAAGAAGAACGCGGGAAAGCTCACGTAGAGCTGGTTGAGCGTCGGCGCCTTGAACCCCGTGCCGTAGCTTCCCTTGAACTTCGTATCCGTGACCGGCACGATCGCGGCAGACGCCAGACGAAAGGTCGGATGCTCTCCAAACCGCTCGTTGTCATCCTGCCGGACGTTGGCCGTGAAGAAGACGCGATCCCGCAACTGGGACTGCAGCTCCATATATCCGGCCGTGTTGACGTTTTGCGCCGAGACTGTCGCCGTTTGCAGTGTTTCGGTCTCATGCTCCGCGCCAATGATGACATTGTTGTTGGGCGCGAGCTGGGTCGTGGTGTGCCAATCATACTTGACGCGGTCGCCTGTCGTGATCGTGGCCATCGCGTTGCCGGGCGAGATGTTGTAGTTCCAGTGATTGGTGTAGTTGACGCCGAAATAGCTCTTCATCCGGTCGTCGAGAGCAGACCAGACCGCCTCCCCGCGCGTGAAGAGCTGGTGCACCGTCTGCGTGCTTTGCGCAGCCGCGGGAAAGCTCGCGAATGTGACGGGATCGAAGGTATCTCCGGTAAAGCGCAGGGTTGCGTCAGTGTACCGCGCGACGCCGTTGAGCGTCAGGTGTTCGCTCAGTTCGGCGCCAAGCTTCGTCGAATAGGTCATATTGTCGTAGTTGTTGCCGATCGCCTTCTGCCCCGGCGGCAGCAATTCGACCGGCGTCACCGGCACGTCGTTCGCGTGGAAATGCGCAACGTTGAAGGCATAGTTGAAGTGGTCCTGTGAACCGCTCAGGCCTGCGGTTTGATTGAACGTTCCGAACGAGCCTCCCTCGACCGAGCCGGTCGCGCGGGCGGGACCGTCGCCCTTCTTCGTCACGATGGAGATCACGCCCCCAGCGCGTCTGCGCCGTAGAGACCGCCCTGCGGACCGCGCAGGACTTCGATCTGCTGAATGTCGGAGGTGAGCAACTGGCCGAAATCAAACGAACGGTTCGGGTTGCCGGGATCGCTGACGTCGATGCCGTCGATCAGGACCTTGGTGTGGTTGGAATTCGTTCCGCGCATGAAGATCGACGTCTGTCCGCCCGGACCGCCGGTCTGCACGAGGTTCAGGCCAGGAACCGCGCTCAGCGCATCGGATGCGGTCCGGCGCTGATCGCGCTCGATGTCTCTGGCGGTCAGAACCGTCACCGAGCTCGCAACCAGATTGGTCGGAGTGACAATATCCGTCGGACTGACGACGACCGTCGGAAACAGGTTGGCCGCGGATACCCCGGCAACCGGGGACGACGCCGGCACCCACTCGGGCTTCGGCACGCGAGCGACGCGCCGCTGCGCGGGCTGGTCGGGCGCACGCCGCACGACTTGCGGCTTGGCCGCACGCTCGGTCGCCGCGACCTCGACCGCCGGCAGCAGATCGGGCGATGCCGATTGCTGGGCCTGGGCAATGGACAGATCAAGTGAAGACAGGGAAACGAGCAAGACCAAGCCGGTGCGGAAGCGCCTGGCGGCAAAGACAATACGGGACACTCTTGTAACCTCGGTATGACGTCAGTGGCACGTCACAGCGAACGAGGTTTCACGGCGGAGCGTTCGATTGCTCCGGTGAAGCTAATGTCTGTACTCCCCGACCGACATCTTCGCGTGTGACCACGGTTGACGGCAGGTCTCCTGGCTCGCGGGTCGTTACCTTGCGTCGCCTTCCCAGGACCGAGATTCCCAGTGGCATATGACGAAAGATTCACCGCTTACAGTTGCGGGGGCAGCCGCGGCGTTGAGAATATCCCGGTATCGGGAAAACCTCGCACCACGTTCCCTTTTGATCTCCGTGAGGAGAACCGTCACCGGCCAATCTAGGGGGCGGGCAAGCGGAGAGTCAATCGGCCGGTTGCATCACGGTCAAAGCACCGCACCGGAGATTGAGCCGGCGCAATCAGGCCGGCTCCCGCTCCGAACGCGTCCTGATCACCGCCCGCTCGCCGGCATCGACGAGCTGGCCGATGCCGGTGCGGCCCGTGAGCGCGCAGCGGATGATGTTCTCGGCAACGGACCTGCGAAAGCGATGGTCCTCGCCGACCGGGCGATTGCGGCAGACCCGATCCAGCGCCAGCTTCATGTTGATCCGGGTGCGGGTATCGAAATGCTCGCTGATCATTCGCAGGGCCTCGATGCGTTGATGTCGGAGCGGAAACGCGTCGGCGCAGGCCGGGTTCCAAAAACGGACCGCGCAAGGTGTTGCGCAGAGCTGACTGCGCCCGATCTCTCGGTCCTGTGACAGGCGGGCTACGCCCGCCCTCTTGGCCGCTGGGCCGGAGCCCAGGCCGCGGTGACGTCGCGCAGCGGGGCGTCGCTGCGCCGGATCGGGGTCAGCTCACCGGAGGCCGAGATGATGGCGGTCTCCTCGCGGCGACAGCGCGGGCATACGAAGCGGACCTCGTGCGGCGACGCCGACCAGCTCGAACGTTTGACGTTGGCCGCCATCGGCCATGCATCGCAATGCGAGCACGACACCAGAAACCGACCGGGATCGAGCATACCCATTCCATAGGACTCCGCGTCCTGCCTGCTCCTTCAATGACTGACCCATGTGAATCGTTCCGGTGCCCGAGCACCGTCACCCCTAGCTCCAGGCAGCGACGCCGCTCAGTGGGCGCCCTTGAGGGTGCATGACGTGGTGCAGGTGACGGTGTTGCCGTGGTCGCACGCCTTGCAGGCGGCAACGCACTGGTTCATGTCGCGGGGATTGTAGGAGCTGTAGTTCCGCATCGCACAGACCGGGGTCGAGCCGGTGATGTCCTGCTCCTGATTGCAGGCGGCCGTCATGAGCGCGAAGATGAGGACTGCAACAAGGCGCATGGGATTGCCCTGGTAGGGAGCGGCAAAGCGACATCGGCGAGGTACGCTGCGCAGCAACGGATCTCGGCATTCCCACCGCGAGCAATCATGGATCGCGCCGCCCGCATCCCGGAGGATGCGCGCCAAACATTAAGAACGGCTTGCAGTCGGCGTCAGGCCGCGGCCTTGGTCGCGATCACCTTCCGCATATCAACCGCCAGCTGACGGTACTGCTCCGAGAGTTTCAGATAGAACTCGCGCTTGGTGCTGTCGGTTGCGAGCTTGGCGATCAGCTCGCATTCGGCGGTGAGCGTCTCGAACCGTTCCAGCCTGTCCTGAAGTTCTGTCATCGGCGTGTCCCCATCAAACGCCTCAAGGGACGACTAACCTAAGCCCGGGAATTAGGTCACTGCGAACATCGTTATCGAGTAGAAGCGTTTTTTCCGGCAAGGGCGGTGCCGGCCCGGCAAGGACGGCTATTTCTGCTCGAGCCGCCAAGCGCCGTCCCAATTGGCGTCCGGCGGATTGGCCTCGAACTGCGCGATGCGGCCGAGCAGCGTGCGCGAGGGACCGTCGCCGGGCACGGCTTCGAGCGCCGTGTTGAACGCGGCGCGAGCCTCGTCGAAGCGCCGGTCGCGATAGGCGGCGAGGCCTTCGGCATAATGCGTGCGCAGGCTCTGCTGCGGGACGCTGAGCCCGTGCGCCTTGCTCATCACCTCGAAAATGGCTTGTGGCGCACTCTGCCCGGCCACCGCGAGACGATCGATCTCGCGCAGCTCGCAGCTCGAGCCGATCACGTCCGCACTGGCCTGCGAGATCAGGATGCGGGTGCCGTAGGTCTTGTTGACGGCCTCCAACCGTGAAGCCAGGTTCACAGCGTCGCCCATCACGGTGAAGCTCATCATCAGTTCGGAGCCGATGCTGCCGGTCAGGACCTCGCCGGTGGCGATGCCGATCCGCAGATCGCACGGCGCCGGCATGGCGCGGATGCCGAGCAGGTCCGGCAACTGCTTCTGGAGCGCGGGCACCTGGTCGGCCATGTCGATGGCGGCGAAGCAGGCGAGCAGCGCCGGCTCGTCCTCCTCGATGAACGGAGGCCCCCAATAGGCCATGATGGCATCGCCGATATATTTATCGATGACACCGCGATTGTTCCTGATGGGACCGGACATCACCGTGAAATAGTGGTTCATCACCTTGACGAGGCCGCGCGGGGTCATGCCCTCGCTCATCGAGGTGAAGCCGCTCATGTCGCAAAACATGATGGTCATCACCCGGCGCTGGCCGTCGATGGCGACCTCCGGTCGGTCGATCAGCCCCTGCACCACCTTGGGATCGATGTAGCGGCCAAAGGTCTCGCGGATGCGCTCATTGTGCCTGAGTTGCTCGACCATGCGATTGAAGGCGGCGGCGAGCTCGCCGATCTCGTCCTGGGTCGAGACCGTGATCGGCCTGTCGAAGCGACCGGCCTCGACCTCGCGGGTACCGGCGAGCAGCAGGCGCACCGGCCGCGTGATGCCGCTCGAGACCAGCAACGCAAAGGCAAATCCGACCACCGCTGCGAGGATGGTGACGATGCCGGAGATGATGATAGCCTTCCGCTGTTGGCCGACCACGGTCGACGTCGAGGCATAGACCTGCTTGAGCATGTCGGCACGAATGCCGTCAACCCTCTGGTTGAACTGGTCGCGCAGCGCGTCGAGATGCTCCAGCGTGCCGCGCGCCTCCGGCATCTGCTTGGCATCGATCTGCTTGAGGAGCTTAGCGTGCGCCTCGTTCATGCCCTGGCGCAGCTCTGTGACGGCGGTCTCGATGCGGGTGTCGATCCGCGCCAGCGCGGCATTGTCCGACGGCGTCCTGGAATCGTCGATGATCGCGTTGATGTGGCTGCGCGCGTCCGAGGTCTCCGCCTCGATCTTGCGGTCGGCCTCCTCGAACTCTTTCAGCCGTGCAGCGTACGCCTCCTCGTCCGGGGCTTCCTGCATCTTCATCATGACCATGCGCCGCAGCGCCACCGACCGCTCCAGCGAGCGGATATTGGCGCGCGCCAGATCGCCATAGGCCGGGATGTAGCGGTTGGTCAGCTCGTCCAGGAGGACCCCGACCTGGCTCGACATCACCATCGAAAGAATCGAGGTGACGAGCATCAGGACGATCAATCCGAGGGCGATCCCGACGATCTTGCGCCTGATCGACTGGTTGAAAAGTGGCATGAGCGGTGGGGTCAAGAGCTGAGAGGACCGGTTGGGAACTCAATACACCGGTTTTGGCGGCGGGAACACGCGCAATCTGGCCCTTGCGTCGCCCCTGACCGCGCGCAACCGTCGCGCGAACCCCATTCGTTAACAAAGGCTAAAGACGATACCCTTTCCGCCATTTCGGAAGTTCCCGAGTTCCCATCGGTATTTTGCCGCATTGTTGAAGGAGCGTGAGGATTGCGAAACGATGTCGTGGCATCGTTTTGGGTGTCGTCTTTGATTCTCAAGCCGCATGTCGTCGCGGACCTTGGTTTGTAGTGGTTTCGCAGGGGGACCATCGAATGAACCAGTGCCTACGCTCGCTCGCGTGTGTCATTGTCGTGGCCGCTTTGGCCTTGATCCCAACCGAGCTGGCAGCGAAGAGCAGTCACAAATCGTCCGCGTCGAAGAAGACGCATGAGGCGAAAGCCGGCAAGCCGCGCCATGCTGCGGTCAAGTCGCGCCATGGCAAGCACGCCGAGGCCAAACGCAAGTCGAAGAAGAACGACGAGCCCTCGGACAAGCCGGCGCCGCCGCCGCTCACCGGCGACCTCGCCGCGCTGAAGGACGCCATCGATCTCGCGCGCAAGGGCAAGACCGACGACGCCAGTGCGGCGCGCGACCGTATTGCCGATCCGGCCGGACAGAAGCTCGCCGACTGGTTCATGCTGCGCCATTCCGAGAGCACGGCACCTTTCAAGCGCTACGCCGCCTTCCTCGCCGCCAACCCGGGCTGGCCGAGCAGCGCCCTGCTCCGCCGCCGCGCCGAAGCACGGCTGTGGCAGGAGAAGAGCGACGCGGCAACCGTGCACAAGTTCACGATGGACCGGCCGACCAGCGCCAAGGGCAAGTTCGCGCTCGCCCGCGTGCTCCTGGGTGAAGGCGACAATGACAGGGCTACGCGCCTGGTGCGCGAGGCCTGGCGCACGGACGAACTATCCGAGCGCAGCGAGGAGGATTCCTACGAGGCGTTCCGCGATCTCCTGACCGCGGACGATCATCGCGCCCGCATGGACAAGCGCCTCGGCGCCAAGGACTACGCCGGTGCAAGGCGCGCCGCAAAACGGCTTGGCGAAGATGCGCTCGCGATCGTCAAGGCCTGCGCGGCGGTCACCGGCAAGGCCAACAAGGCCAAGGATTATCTCGAGGACGTCTCGACCGAAGCCCGCCGCGATCTCGGCTATGTCCTGTGCCGCGCGCAGTGGCATCTTCAGAACGACCGCATCGACGACGCCGCCGAGGTGATCCTGGCAGCCGCGCCCGACACGATGGCGGCCCAGGACACCGATGCCTGGTGGCGCGAGCGCCGCCTGCTCGCGCGAAAGCTGCTCGACCAGGGCAAGTTCAAGACCGCCTACGACGTGGTGCGCGCGGCGGCGGTGCCCGCGATGGAAGTCTATCGCGTCGACTACCACTTCATGTGCGGCTGGATCGCACTGCGCTATCTCGACGATCCCAAGGCGGCCATGGTGCACTTCGCCGCGATCGACGAAGGCTCGGCCAATCCGATCGCGCTGTCGCGGGCGCATTACTGGCGCGGCCGCGCGGCCGAGGCGATGGGGGCGACGGCGGATGCGCGCATGAGCTATCAGGCCGCTGCGCGCTATCCGACCGCCTATTACGGCCAGCTCGCACGCGCCAGGCTCGGCCTCGACGGGATCGAGCTGCGCCCGCCCTCGCCCGTGCTGGCCGCGGCCGACACACCGCCCGCGGACGAGCGCGTCCGCGCCGCCGAGATGCTCTACGGCATCGGCGAGCGCGACATGGTGTTCTATTACGCCGAAGATTTCGCCAAGGAGAGCACCGACGTCGCAGCGCTGGAAGCGCTCGGCGAACTCGCCGGCCGGCGCAACGATGCGCGCGTGATGCTGGAGGTCGGCAAGTCGGCGCTGGCGCGCGGGCTTGCGCTCGACCATTACGCCTTCCCGACCATCGGCATTCCCGAGCACAAGCAGGTCGCGCCCGCGATCGAGACCAGCGTGATCTATTCGGTGGCACGCACCGAAAGCTCGTTCGACCAGCGCGACAAGTCACCCGCCAACGCGGTCGGGCTGATGCAAGTGACCCCGGAGGCGGGCCGCGATACCGCAAGACGCTTTGGCCTGACCTATGACTGGGACAGGATGGTGTCCGATCCCGTCTACAACACGCAGATGGGCGCGGCCGAGCTCAGCGCGCTGCTGTCGGAATATCGCGGCGACCAGATCATGACCTTCGCCGGCTATAATGCCGGCCGCGGCCGGGTGCGCGAATGGGTACAGGCGCGCGGCGACCCGCGCGACTCCAAGGTCGATCCGGTCGACTGGGTCGAGCGCATCCCGCTGTCGGAGACACGCAACTACGTCCAGCGCGTGATTGAGAACGTGCTGGTCTACCGCGCCCGGTTCGAGGGCAGCGGCACAGCCACGGCGAAGTCCGAGCAACGCGTCACGACGCACGAAGTCAGCGCGGCACCCACGGCAGCGGCCGCAGCCGCCGCGCCCTAGCTTCGCAACGCCGGGGCTGGACGCGGCGCGAAGCTGGATGCAGTGACTGCGGCCGACCACTCTGCGCCGCCCGCATCGTCAGGCTACCCGTCACCTCCTTCCGTGGTCAGAAGGTTCGTGCGCACGCAGAAATGCTTCCGTCAGCGCGCCCGAGAGCGCGCCGAATTGCATCATCCAGCTCCAGCTCGAAATGGCCGCTAAGACCGTGACCATCTCGAGCGAACTGCGGTAAGGCCAGAGCGCTTCCATGCTCGTCTGCTGATACCGGCGGTAGCAATCATACTTGCAGTACCGCCGTTGCGTGGACACATGCCGGACGTAGCTCGAGCCCAGCGGCCGGGCGCACGCGCTGCAGGTGACGCCATGGCGCGGTTGGTCCTGGTTGACGAGCATGAATTTCAACGTCCTGTCCTCCCCTGCCAGCAGCCTCATCGGCCCATGCGCCTCGCCCACCCGTCAGCTCAAGACGCCGCTTGCGCTCGCCTCTCGATCAACGGCGCCGCTTCGTGATGGAGCGCGTAACACTCGTAGCCGCAATAGGGCAGCAGCGTCTTCGCGTCGCGCAGATAGCCGCCGCTGATCTCCTCGCAGCACCATAGACAGAATGTCTTGCGGAAAGGGGTCCTGCCGTTCACCAATATGAATCTCACGTGGCACCTCCCAACGCGAAGCAGTAGACCGTGTCGACCAGAGAGGCGGACGGTGGCGGCGCGCAAAGATGGTTGCGGCCGTCGGGATTGTCCCTGTTTCGCTCGACCTTCTGGGATGGAATGAGGATGTACTTCCCGTCTTCCCGGCGCCGCGCGTAAATCCGGCCGTCGACGTATCGCACCTCGGTCGGGTAGCAATCCGCGCTGTTGCAGCAACTGAGCACGGGATTGTCGGGCATGTGCCAGCTGGAATAGAACTTCTCGTGCAGGAGCTGATCCTGGAGCGGATGATGACGATGTGCACCATCCTGTCCGAGCTCGTCGGCCTTCACTCCCGTTACCAACGGAAGCGGCAGCGCGATCATCAAGAGGAGCTTGCAAGCACGGTTCAGCACGCAGCCTCCGGTTCAGAATTGCCGAATGGAGCCGATCGAAGGGCTAATCCTCATGCCGCATGGAATCGAAACAACCATCGGCGGTCGCGTTCGCGGCGCGCCCTGAAGCGATCGAGACATTTTCTGGAGCAGAGCGGCGTTCGCCAGGAATAATATCGGATCAGGCCAAACTTGCCGCTACAGACAGCGCAGGCTTTTACAGCAGGACCGCGCTCGGAGTGTTCAGGCGTATCGCACATCATGCTCTCCTTCCGGCTCTCATGGTCGCGGCTTCGCGCGTACGCTGACGTACGGCCATCCACGCTCGTTAGTGAAATGCGGCCTCTCAATCGCGACCCGCCAATCGTGCGGCAGGTCGGGCAATGGACGCAGAGCTATCGGCAGCACATCGGGCTAATCGCCGGCTTGTGGCCTCGTACATCGCGTCCCCTCGATGGTTGTGAGACTAATCCGCATGCAACGGACGACTCAATTGTACGGAGGTAAATGTGCGCTATGACTTGGGATGCGCGAGCTATACGTAGGTTTGTCCCGTAGTTTTTCGGGCCTTCGCCGCACCTTCGCAACGAGACGGCGCAAGGCCGGCAGGCTGCACGGCTGCCGCGAGTTTCGGCGCGGAGCTCTACCTCGGTCGGAGGGAATTGCTCCCCTGGTTGCAAAGTGCTCTACTTGCTTCGACCCTGCGAGCCGGGACGCCCGCGATGATGCCTGGCCAAATCGCGAAATTTGGGAATTCGGCCGCACAATTGCTGCTCGGCGGCCTCGCGGCGCTTCGATCTTTCGGCACCGGCGAGAAGGACAGACCCGCGGTCGGTGATGACTCGCGACAGGACATCCGCGATCTACGCGACGCCGTGAAGCAGTGGCGCGAGGTATTCGAGCACAATCCGGTCATGTACTTCATGGTCGATCCGGCCGGGACGGTGCTCAACGTGAACACGTTTGGCGCCGCACAATTGGGCTACACGGCGGCCGAGTTGACCGGCCAATCCGTGCTGAACGTCTTTTTCGAGGAAGACCGCAACTTCGTCCGTCAATGCGTAGGTCTGTGCCTGGAAACCGTGGACCAGTCGCACACCTGGGAGATTCGCAAGATCCGCAAAGACGGCTCGGTTCTCTGGGTCCGTGAAAACGCCAAGGCGATGCTGCGCGGCGACGGCACGCCGGTCGTGCTGGTCGCCTGTGAAAACATCACCCAGCGCAAGGAGGCGGAGGATGCGCTGCGGCAGAGCGAGGCCTACCTCGCCCAGGCTCAGGAACTGAGCCGCACGGGCAGCTTCGGCTTGAGCCCCGCGACCGGCGAGATCTTCTGGTCGAGGGAAACCTTTCGCATTTTCCAATGTGACCCGGCAACGCAGCCGAACCTGGGCTTCGTTTTTCAGCGCATCCATCCGGAGGACCGCGATGCGGTCCGCAAGACCCTCGATCGAGCCTTCCGCGAAGCGGAGGATTTCGACCATGAATATCGCCTGTTGATGCCGGATGGATCCATCAAATATCTCCATTCCGTGGCACGCGCGGTGAGACGTGCATCCGGCTGCGTCGAGTTCGCCGGCGCTGTCACCGATGTCACGATTGCAAAGGAAACAGAGCAGAGGCTGCGCCGCAGTGAGGCCTATCTGGCCGAGGCCCAACGCCTCAGCCATACGAGCAGCTGGGCCTGGGACGTACGTCGTCAGGAGTTTGCCTACCGATCGGCTGAACTCTACCGCCTGTTCGGATTTGAGCCGGACCAGACCGATGTCCCGGCGCGGGCTTTCCAGCAACGGATCCTCGCCGATGACTTTCAACGAATTGCCGACGCGGAACGTCGCGCAATCCACCAGGGGGAGCCCTTCGAAATCGACTTTCGGATTGCGCGCCCGGACGGTTCGATACGACGTGTCCATACGGAGGGACATCCTGTCAAAGGCGGCGATGGCGATGTGATGGAGATCATCGGCACGCACGTGGACGTCACCGAGCAGTTCGCCGCAAAAGAAGCACTGCAAAAGGCCTTTGACGAGCTCAAGCAATCCGAGCAGCGCTTCCGCGACTATGCCGAAACCGCGTCGGACTGGTTTTGGGAGACCGGGCCGGATCACCGCATCACCCGGATATCGGAACACGCCGATACGGCCAGTCCGGTGCCGACCGGCTTGATCGGGCTGACACGTTGGGACCTTCCGCCCGATGCCGAGTTCGAGCCCGAGAAATGGGAGCAGCATCGCGCGGCGCTCGATGCCCACCTTCCGTTCCGCGACCTGGTTTACCGCGGCAGGGATCGTAACGGATCTCCGATTTACGTGCGCACCAGCGGCAAGCCCTTCCATGACGAGAATGGTAGCTTCCTTGGCTATAGGGGCGTCAGCAGCGATGTGACAGCGGCGATCCGCACCGAGCAGGCCGAAGATGCCCTGCGCAAAGCGCAAGCCGAGCTCGCTCACGTGACGCGCATCACGACGCTCGGCGAGCTCACCACCTCGATTGCCCACGAAATCAACCAGCCTCTCGCCGCCGTCATTTCCAATGCGGACGCCTGCATCGGCTGGCTCGGCCGCGCCCCGGCCGATCTCGATGCTGCGCGCCGGTCCGTCGAATGGATCGTCGAGGACGCCAATCGGGCCAGCGAGGTGATCCGCCGAATCCGGGCGCTCGCGAAAAAGACCGAGATCGAGATGGTTCCACTCGATATCAATCAGGTCGTGAGGGAGGTGATGGCCCTCGTGCGGCGCGAGCTCGCCACCCATGCCGTGTCGGTGCGAATGGAGTTGGCGTCCGGCCTGCCCAACATTTGTGGCGATCGGATCCAGCTCCAGCAGGTGCTGATCAACCTCGTCATGAACGGGATCGAGGCGATGCAAGCCAATGTCGAGCTCCCGCGCGAGCTGGCGATCCGCTCCAGTCGGGACGGCGACGGGCACCTGCTCCTTACCGTGACAGATCGCGGTGTCGGCCTTGACAGCGACGTGACGGACCGCATCTTCATGCCGTTCTTCACCACAAAGTCGAGCGGCCTGGGGATGGGACTATCGATCTGCCGATCGATCATCGAGGCTCACGCGGGCCGGCTGTCGGCATTTCCAAACGAGGGGAGCGGTGCAACATTCCAGATTGCCCTGCCCGTCCCGCACGAGGCCGCGTCGTGACCGACCAGGCCAAGCCAACACAGGCGCAGGCACAGGCGGGGGCCGACGATCCGATCGTCCTGATCGTCGATGACGATCCGTCGATGCGGCGTGCGCTCACCAATCTCTTCCAATCGGTCGGCCTCAGGGTGGAGGCCTTCGGCTCGGCGGCGGAGGTCTTGGAAGCCAAGCCGCCGGGGGTCCCCAGCTGCCTCGTGCTCGACATCCGCCTGCCCGGCTCGAGCGGCTTCGACCTCCAGGCGGACCTCGTGAAGGCCGACATTCGCACGCCCATCATCTTCATCACCGGTCATGGCGATATCCCGATGACCGTCAGGGCCATGAAGAGTGGCGCCATCGATTTTCTGACCAAGCCGGTGCGCGACCAGGACATGCTGGATGCAGTCCAGGCTGCGATCGAACGGGATCGCAGGCGGCGCGATGCCGAGAAGTCGGTGTCAAGCGTGCGCGCTCGCTTCGAAGGCCTGACGGCGCGTCAGCGCGACATTCTCGTCCTGGTTGCGTCGGGCCTGATGAATAAGCAAGTCGCTGCCGAGCTCGGATTGGCTGAGATTACCGTCAAGATCTATCGCGGGCAGATCATGCGGAAAATGGGCGCGAAGTCATTGGCCGATCTCGTCAGAATGACCGAGACGCTCGGAATCCCACGCCCGGGGGGAAAAGTGCAAACCTAAGTATGCTTTCCAAGGTCGCTCCAGGGGCCCATTTTCCGATGGGCGGCTGCGTCGCGGGCGGCGGCTCCCCGATCAGGAGCGATCATCTTGTCAGACCCTTCGGTCATTTCCGTCATTGACGATGATCCCTCCGTCCGCCTTGCGACCAACAATCTCCTGACGTCGCGGGGATACACGGTCTACATCTTTGGCTCCGCTCTCGAATTTCTCCAGTCGGCCGAACTGAAGACGACATCCTGCGTGATCGCGGATGTGCAGATGTCGGTCATGGGCGGGGTTGATCTTTTGATGCATATGCGCGGCCTTGGTCACCGCACACCGTTCATCTTCATGACTGCCTTTCCCGACGATGCCGTGCGCGACCGCGCGCTGAAAGCTGGCGCCATCTGCTTTCTCGCGAAGCCGTTTTCAACGCCGACCCTGATCAATTGCCTGGAGAAGGCCCTGTCGAAGCAGAGCGAAGCTAAGGCGTAACGCCGCGCCGCGTGAACCTGATTGCTCCACAGGGTGCGGCGACTTGACGTTGTGGCCGCATCCGAAGAGGCAAGCCGCATCAATCCACCTTGATGTTGGCGGCCTTGATAATCGGCCACCATTTTGCGATTTCCGCCTTCTGGCGGGCGCCGAGCGCTTCGGGCGTGAGCTGATCCTTGGGCGTCATCTCGAGGCCCTGGCTCTCGAGCTGCTTCTTCACGGCCGGATCGTTCAGCGCTTCCACGGCGGCCGCATTGAGCTTGGTGACGATCTCCTTCGGCGTGCCTTTCGGCACCCACAGGCCCGACCACAACGTCATGTTGAAGCCTTTCAGCCCCGCCTCGGCTGCCGTCGGGATGTCCGGCGCCGACGAGAGCCGCTTGTCGTCGGTGATGGCATAGGCGCGGATCGTGCCGGCGCGGACCTGGTTGATGGAGTTGGAGGTCTGATCGATGATGACGTCGATCTGGCCGGCGATGAGATCGTTCAGCGCGGGCGCCGTGCCGCGATACGGCACATATTGCAGCTTGATGCCGCTGACGCTCTCGAAATAGACACCGGCGATATGGCTGCCGGAGCCTGCGCCGGCGGTGCCGGCGGTCGGCGGCGACGGCCGCGACTTCAGCCACTCGATGAGCTCCTTCAGCGAGGTCGCGGGCACTGCATTCTTGCTCACCACGATCATCGGATTGCTCGGCAGCAGCACCACCGGCTCGAGATCGGCGACGAGGTCGTATTTGAGCTTGTAGACGGCGCCGTTGGCAACATGGGTGCCGAGATGGCCGAAGGAGACGGTGTAGCCGTCCGGCGCCGACTGCACGGCGCGACCGACGCCGATCGAGCCGCCCGCGCCGGTGACATTCTCGATCACCAGCGGCTGGCCGAGCGTCACCCGCATGCGCTCGGCGAGCACGCGCGCCATCGCATCCGACGGGCCGCCGGCGGCGAAGGGAACGATGACGGTGATGGGATGTGAGGGATAGTCGTCGGCGCGCGCGGCGCCGGCCACAGCGAGAACACCGATCAGCCCGGCTAAGATGGCCTTCTTCATTGTCTTCTCCCCAGCGATGTCTTTGTTGCTTTTTGTGCCCTCCCGCGTACGGGAAGAGGGATCGGTCGTGAAGAGACGAAATGACGCGCCGGAGCGCGATCATCGCGCTCCGGCGGTCTGGTCGTGCCTAGAACTGCGTGTAGTCGATCGGCTTGTGGCGATCGAGCGTGCGGGTCACCGGCGGCAGCGGGTACTTCAGGCCCGTCGCGCAGTTGAACAGCATCACGCGGTCGGTCTTGCTGACGCGGCCGTCGGCAAGGCTGTCCTTGTAGGCGGCGTAGGTCGCGGCGCCCTCGGGACAGAGCAGCAGCCCCTCCTCGCGTGCGACCTCGTTCAGCGCCGCCGAGATCTTGTCGTCGTCGACCGCGATGGCAAAACCCTTGCTCTGACGCACGGCACGCAGGATCAGGAAATCGCCGATCGCCTGCGGCACGCGGATGCCCGACGCAATCGTGTGGGCGTCTTCCCAGCGCGTCGCATGCTCGGTGCCGGCGTCATAGGCCCGCACCATCGGCGCGCAGCCCGACGCCTGCACCGCGACCATGCGCGGGCGCTTGGAGCCGATGAACCCGATCTTCTCCAGCTCGTCGAAAGCCTTCCACATTCCGATCAGGCCAGTGCCGCCGCCGGTCGGATAGAAGATCACGTCGGGCACGTCCCAGCCGAGCTGCTCGGCGAGCTCCAGGCCCATCGTCTTCTTGCCCTCGATACGGTACGGCTCCTTGAGCGTGGACGTGTCGAACCAGCCGACTTTTGCCTTGCCTTCGCCGACGATCTTGCCGCAATCGTCGATATAGCCGTTGACGCGATAGACGGTCGCGCCCTGAAGCTCGATCTCGCTCACGTTCACTTCCGGCGTGTCGGCCGGGCAGAAGATCGTGGTCTTGATGCCGCAGGAGGTCGCGTAGGCCGCGAGCGCCGCGCCGGCATTGCCGTTGGTCGGCATCGCCATGTGCTTGATGCCGAGCGCCTTGCCCATCGACACCGCCATCACGAGGCCCCGCGCCTTGAACGAGCCGGTCGGCAGGCGTCCCTCGTCCTTGACGATGATCTCGCCGCCGCCAAGCTTGGCGCCGAGCTTCGGTAGCCGGATCAGCGGCGTCGTGACCTCGCCGAGCGAGACGATGTCCTTGCATTTGCGCACGGGCAAGAGCTCGCGGTAGCGCCACATGTCGCCGGGACGCTGGGCAAGCGCATCCTTGGTCAGCGCCTTCTTCACGCCCGCGAGGTCGTAGCGCACCAATAGCGGCTTGCCGGCCTTGGAAAGATTGTGGACCTGGTCGGCGGCGTAATGATCGCCCTCCATCGCGCATTCGAGGTGCGTAACGAAGGTCGGGCGTTCGATGGTGAGATTGTCGTTATCGTGCATGGGTTGACCCCTCTTGTTGTTCTGCTTGGTTGCTATTGAACCCGTCACCCTGAGGTGCCGGAGCGAAGCGGAGGCCTCGAAGGGCGACGAGCCCGGCTGCATTTCGGCCGTTCACCCTTCGAGGCTCGCCCAGCGGCGCAATTGCGCCGCAAGGCTCGCACCTCAGGATGACGGATCGGGCACGGCGCCACCGTCCAATCCTCAAATATTCAACACCCTTCCATACGCATCGAGCACGGCTTCCTTCATCATCTCCGACAGGGTCGGATGCGGGAACACCGTGTGCATCAGCTCTTCTTCGGTCGTCTCCAGGTTCATCGCGACGACGTAGCCCTGGATCAGCTCGGTGACTTCGGCACCGACCATGTGGGCGCCGAGGAGCTGGCCGGTCTTCTTGTCGAAGATCACCTTGACGAGACCCTGGTCTTCGCCGAGCGCAATCGCCTTGCCGTTGCCGACGAACGGGAAACGGCCGACGCGGATCTCTCGGCCACTCTCCTTGGCCTTGGCTTCGGTGAGGCCGACGGAGGCGACCTGCGGCTGGCAATAGGTGCAGCCCGGGATCAGGTTCTTGTCCATGGGATGCGGATGCAGGCCCTTGATGGCCTCGACGCAGATCACGCCTTCATGCTCGGCCTTGTGCGCCAGCATGGGGGGACCGGCGACGTCGCCGATGGCGTAGATGCCGGGGACGTTGGTCTTGCCGTAGCCGTCGATGACGATACAGCCGCGATCCGTTTTGACACCGAGCTTTTCGAGGCCGAGATTCTCGATATTGCCGACGACGCCGACCGCCGAGATCACGCGCTCGAACTCGGTGGTGACGGGTTTGCCCTTGCCGTCGTCGATGGTGGCGACGACGCTGTCGGCCTTCTTCTCCAGCTTCGTGACCTTGGTCGAGGACATGATCTTGATGCCCTGCTTCTCGAGGCGCTTGCGGGCGAGGCCTGCAATCTCGGCGTCCTCGACGGGCAGGATTTGCGGCAGCACCTCGACCACGGTGACCTCGGAGCCCATGGTGTGGAAGAACGAGGCGAACTCGATGCCGATCGCGCCTGAGCCGACGACCAGCAGCGACTTCGGCATCTTCTCCGGGACCATCGCTTCGAAATAGGTCCAGATAAGCTTCTTGTCGGGCTCGAGCCCGGGCAGCACGCGCGGCCGCGCACCGGTTGCAATGATGATGTGCTTGGCCTGGTAGCTCCCCTCGCCCAGCGCACCCTTCGGGCCCTCGACGTCGGACTTCTTCACGGTGACCTTGCCGGGCGCGTCGATCGAGGCCGCGCCCCAGATCACGCTGACCTTGTTCTTCTTCATCAGGAAGCCGACGCCGTCGTTCAGCCGCTTCGAGACGCCGCGCGAACGCTGCACCACCGCCTTCGGGTCGAACGAGACCTTTTCCGCCGACAGGCCGTAATCCTTGGCGTGCTGCATGTAGTGGTAGATCTCGGCGGAGCGCAGCAGCGCCTTGGTCGGGATGCAGCCCCAGTTCAGGCAGATGCCGCCGAGATAGGACTTCTCGACGATCGCGACCTTGAAACCGAGCTGGGCGGCGCGGATCGCGGTGACATAGCCGCCGGGGCCAGAGCCGATGATGATGACGTCGAAGGATGTATCGGCCATGGCGGCTCCCGTTCAACTCAAGCGGTCGTTGCGCCGCGGGCGCGGCGATTGCGGATGTAGGTTCTGATCAGCCATTCCGAGAGAATGGCGGCGGCCATGACGGCGAAGATGGTGAGCGCGATCGGCGCCCAGATGTTGCGCGACAGCGCCTCGCCGGCGAAGAAGGCGGAGTCAACGATGTCGCGGCCGAGCGGGCTGAGCGTGAGGATCAGCGAGACCAGCATCGAGATCCAGGGCCAGCGCGTCGTCATGCGCCATCTCAGACCATCATCATGACGGGATTTTCGATCAGCTGCTTGAACGCGCCGATCAGCTCGGCGCCAAGCGCGCCGTCGATGGCGCGGTGATCGCAGGACAAGGTCACGCTCATCATGTGCGCGATCTCGATCTTGCCGCCACGCACGACCGGCCGCTCTTCGCTGGTGCCGACCGCGAGGATCGTCGCATGCGGCGGGTTGATCACGGCGGTGAAGTGGCTGATGCCGAACATGCCGAGGTTGGAGACCGCGGTGGTGCCGCCCTGGTATTCCTCGGGCTTCAGCTTGCGCGAGCGGGCGCGCGCGGCAAAATCCTTCATCTCGTTGGAGATGGTGGAGAGCGTCTTGGTCTCTGCCTTGCGGATGATCGGCGTGATCAGGCCACCGGGCATCGCCACGGCGACACCGACGTCGGAATGGTGGTGCTTGACCATGCCGCTTTCGGTCCAGCTGACATTGCAGTTCGGGATTCTCTGGAGCGCAACGGCCATCGCCTTGATGACGAAGTCGTTGACCGAGATCTTGTAGAGCGGCTTCTTCTCCTTGTCCTTGGGAGCAGCCGCGTTGATCTCCTCGCGCGCGGCGAGCAGCTTGCCGATGTCGCAGTCGATGGTGAGGTAGAAGTGCGGGACGTTCTGGATCGACGCAGTCAGGCGCTGCGCGATCGTGCGGCGCATGCCGTCATGCGGGACGATCTCGTAGGAGCCGGGCTCGAACAGCGACAGGATCTGCTTGTCCGACATGGTCGGCGCGATCGAGGGCGCCCCGGACGGCGCAGCGGCAGGCGCCTTCAGGCCCTTGCCGGACTTGGCCTGCTCGACGTCGCGCGCGACCACGCGGCCGTGCGGACCGGTACCGGTCACCATCGACACGTCGATGCCGGCGTCCTTGGCAAGACGGCGCGCGAGCGGCGATGAGAACACGCGGCCGCCATGGCCGTTGCTCTGCGCGGCCGGAGCTGCGGCCTGCGGCGCCGGTGCAGCGGCAGGCGGCGGCGCAGCCTTGGGCGCGGCAGGCGCAGCTGCGGGAGCCGGCGCGGCGGCGGGAGCCGGCGCGGCGGCGGGCGCTTCAGCAGCTTTCGGAGGTGCGGCCGAGGCGCTGGGCTTGGCGGCACCAGCCGCCTTCACGTCCTCGCCCTCGCCGGCCAGCACCGCGATCACGTCGTTGACCGGGACGTCCTGCGTGCCCTCGGGCACGAGGATCTTGGCGATCGTGCCTTCATCGATCGCCTCGACCTCCATGGTCGCCTTGTCGGTCTCGATCTCGGCGATGACGTCGCCGGATTTGACCTTGTCGCCTTCCTTCTTCAGCCACTTGGCGAGGTTGCCCTTCTCCATTGTCGGCGAGAGAGCGGGCATCAGGATGTTGATGGGCATGCTGACCTCAAGAAGAACTTTTCAATACGTCGTCTCCGACAGCGAAGACGACCAGGTTTAGTTGCCGATGTCGCCCTGCCACAGGCGCTCGTTGGCAGGGATGGAACGCCAATTCTTCATCATGGTGATGGAGCGGTCGTCGGCAAGGTCGATCCAGGGGATGCCGAACTTGTCGAGGATGTCCTTGGAGCCCGGGAAGGTGACGGATTCCCCGATCACCACCAGCTTCACCTTGAACAGAGCGAGTGCGCCGGCGCACATCGAGCATGGCGACAGCGTGGTGTACATGACGGTGTCGTGGAACGAGATCACGCCGGCCTCGCGCAGGCAGCTCATCTCGCCGTGCAGGATGACGTTCTTTTCCTGCACACGATTGTTGTGGCCGCGGGCGATGATCTCATTGCCGCGCGTCAGCACGGCGCCGATCGGCAGGCCGCCCTGCGCGATCGAGGCCTCCGCCTCACGGATCGCCTCCAGCATGAAATCGAAATGATGGGCTTCGATCGCCACGATCAGTGCCCCTTCCCGCGCGGCGTCGTCGTGCCCGTATCGGTTGGCCGTTCAATCTCCGCCTGGAACATCTCGAGGATCCGGCTCAGCGCGTCCTCCTCGGTGTATTCGCTCTCGCGCGCATAGGCGCGCGCCGCGTGGCGGGCGAGATCGACGAGCAGGAGGCCCCACATGTCGGGCTCCTCGAAGGCGCGCTGGAACGCCATCGACAGCCCGCCGTCCAGCACGAACACGCGCAGGATCTCGACCGCATCGTCGCGGGCGAGGACGTCGGGTGGCAATGGCTGCTCCTTCGGACCCGCCATGATCTACCTGTAGCAGACGGCTTTGGCGGCCTCGACCACTTCGGCTGCCGACGGCAGCGCGAGTTTCTCCAGGTTCGCGGCATAGGGCATCGGGACGTCCTTGCCGGAGACGCGCGCGACCGGCGCATCGAGATAGTCGAAGGCGTTCTCCATGATGCGCGCGGCGATCTCGGCGCCGACGCCGCTCTGCGCCCAGCCCTCTTCCACCGTGACCGCACGACCGGTCTTCTTGACCGAGTTGACGATGGTCTCGGTGTCCATCGGCCGCAGCGTGCGCAGGTCGATCACCTCGGCCTCGATACCGTCCTTGGCGAGTTCGTCGGCGGCTTTCAGCGCGTAGGTCATGCCGTTCGACCAGGAGATGATGGTGACGTGGCTGCCCGAACGCACGATGCGCGCCTTACCGATCGGGATCACGAAGTCATCAAGCTTCGGCACTTCGCCGGTATGGCCGTAGAGCACCTCGTTCTCGAGGAAGATCACCGGATTGGGATCGCGGATCGCAGCCTTGAGCAGGCCCTTGTAGTCCGCTGCGGAGAACGGCGCGACCACCTTGAGACCCGGGACGTTGGAATACCAGGACGAGTAGTCCTGGCTGTGCTGGGCGGCGACACGTGCGGCGGCGCCGTTCGGGCCGCGGAACACGATCGAGCAGCCCATCTGTCCGCCGGACATGTAGAGCGTCTTGGCCGCCGAGTTGATAATCTGGTCGATCGCCTGCATGGCGAAGTTGAAGGTCATGAACTCGACGATCGGCTTCAGCCCGGTCATGGCGGCACCGACGCCGATGCCGGCGAAGCCGTGCTCGGTGATCGGCGTGTCGATCACGCGCCTGGCGCCGAATTCCTGGAGCAGGCCCTGGGTCACCTTGTAGGCGCCCTGATATTCGGCGACCTCTTCGCCCATCACGAAGACGTCGGCGTCGCGGCGCATCTCTTCGGCCATCGCGTCGCGCAGCGCTTCGCGGATGGTCTGCGTCACCATCTCGGTGCCGGCGGGCACTTCGGGATCGGGTTCGGCAACGGCCTGCGGTGCGGGCGCAGCCTTGGGCGCGGGTGCCTCGGCCTTCGCGGACGTGGGCGGAGCAGCCTCGGCTGCCGGCTTCGCCGGCGCGGGCGCCTTGGCGAGATCGGCGGCGCTCTCGCCATCGGCGAGGATGGTCGCGATCGGCGTGTTCACGGCAACGTCGGCGGTGCCCTCGGGGATCAGGATCTTGCCGAGCGTCCCCTCGTCGGTCGCCTCGACTTCCATGGTCGCCTTGTCGGTCTCGATCTCGGCGATCACGTCGCCGGACTTGATCGTCTCGCCCTCTTTCTTCAGCCACTTGGCAAGGTTGCCCTTCTCCATCGTGGGCGACAACGCGGGCATCAGCACTTGAATTGGCATATCGACTCCAAAAGAAAGCTTGCGCGCGTTCAGCGGTAAATGTCGGTCCAGAGCTCGGCGGCATCCGGCTCGGGATCATGCTGGGCGAAGTCGGCGGACGCGTTGACGATGTCGCGGACCTCGGCGTCGATCGCCTTGAGATCGGCCTCGCTCACCTTGGCCGCGAGCAGGCGGTTGCGCACCTGCTCGATCGGGTCCTGGTCGTGGCGGACTTTTTCGACCTCTTCGCGCGTTCTGTACTTGGCGGGGTCGGACATCGAATGGCCGCGATAGCGGTAGGTCTGCATCTCCAGGATGAAGGGGCCCTTGCCGGCGCGGCACCAGGCCGCCGCCTCCTCGCCCGCGGCCTTCACGGCGCGGACGTCCATGCCGTCGACCTGCATGCCGGGGATGTTGAAGGACGCACCGCGCTTGGAGAAATCCTGCTGCGCCGAAGCGCGCGACACCGCGGTGCCCATGGCGTAGCGGTTGTTCTCGATGACGTAGATCACCGGCAGCTTCCAGAGCTCCGCCATGTTGAAGCTCTCATAGACCTGGCCCTGGTTGGCCGCGCCGTCGCCGAAATAGGTGACGCTGACATTGTCGTTACCACGATAGTGGTTCGCGAAGGCCAGACCCGTGCCGAGCGAGACCTGGGCTCCGACGATGCCGTGGCCGCCGTAGAAGTGCTTCTCCTTGCTGAACATGTGCATGGAGCCGCCCTTGCCCTTGGAATAGCCGCCGCGCCGGCCGGTGAGCTCGGCCATGACGCCGTTGGCCTCCATGCCGGTGGCAAGCATATGACCGTGATCGCGATAGCCAGTGATCACTTGATCGCCCTGCTTCAGGGCCATCTGCATGCCGACCACCACGGCTTCCTGGCCGATATAGAGGTGGCAGAAGCCGCCGATCGCGCCCATGCCGTAGAGCTGGCCGGCCTTTTCCTCGAACCGCCGGATCAGGAGCATGTCGCGGAGCGCTTTGAGCTCCTGCTCTCTGGTGAATTCCGGGGGCGAACCGCCGTCGGTCTTGTCTTGTGGAGTGCTTGCGGCGGCTTTCTTGGGTGCGGCCATGGGAATTCCGGGTCAGAGAAAACTTCAGCCCTCTCTAACCCAAGTCAAACGCCCTTGGAAAGGACCGCGGCGGCATGGCTCGACTTTCATTATGCCGCACTGCAACGTGGCCGAAACTTTGCAAAACCTTTGGCGCCGATCGGGCAACTTTAGCTCACCGGTCAGCGAAGGGAACGTGAGCCGCCAACGCAGAGAAATCGGACGCGGCGTTTTGTATCCGAAATCCCAAGCGCGTCCGATTCGCCGTGCCAGCCTTACCAGCCCAACTCGCGCAAATACGCTGAGCGGGCGGCAACGCCGGTATGCGTGAAGTCGCTGAAGACCCCATCGACGCCGAGCCGGTAGAATTTGAGATATTCAAGGCTCGGGTCACCGCGATAGTCGGCGGCGAGATATTTCTTCTCGTTCCGAAACGTGAAGACATGGACGAAAAGACCGAGCTTGTGCGCATCCGCGACGAGGCTGGTCGCGTCCTGCGTCGAAGCCTCCGGCGTCGATCCCTTGTAGGGCGTGCCATCGGCGTTGCTGTCCTTCCACGGCGCGATCTTGAGCGGAACGATATAGGCCTTCCACGGACCGATGCCCTCGGCATAGGTCTTGATCTCGGCAAGCCCCTCGGGCGTGAGCATCGCATCGTACAAGCGCGCATCGCCCGCAACCGTCCAGTCGAACGGACGCGAATTCGTGATGTTGTTGAGGAGAACCTTGCCGGTTTTGAAGTCGATTCCGTTGCCGTCGACGAGCTGGACCTGCCGCGTCTGGAGGCCGTGGCTGCGCATATATTTCAGGCTGCCGGGTTCGAAGCTCTGGACCAGGATGGGAGCGTCCTTGGTGTTGAGGCCGTTATCGCCAATGATCTTGATCAGGGCATCTTCGAGCGGCCGGCTGCCGGCCACGCCGCAGCCATTGGCGATCGCCTGGGCATTGTTCCAGGTCGGGTTCTTGGTTTCGGGATAGACGAGGATGGACCGCCCGGTCTCCTTGCTCTTGACCTTGGCGATGTCGATGACGTCCTGGAAGCTGATGATCGGGAGCTTGCCGTTGAAGACTTTCGGCCGCTCGTTGGCCGCGTCATAGGTGGTGCCGCCGATCCATTGCTTCAGCTCGGCCATGGTGAAGTCGCTGATCGACCAATCGTTGGTATGATCCTCGCCGTCCACGATCAGCGACTTCAGCACCGATCTGGGATCGGCCGGGTCGCTGAGATCCGTCAGGTAGTCGGCAGGCACGCCGGTGGCCGACGGGGCCTTGACGCGCACACCAGGCACGGTCCGCTTGCGGGCGGCGACGGCCGCATTGGTCTTCGCCACCTCGGCAATGTTGGTGTTGTCGCTCAGCCAGGGGTTATGACGCACGACCAGAACGCAATCTTTGGTCAGGTGCAAATCCTCTTCGAGCGCATCGGTCCCGAGCGCCGCGGCGAGGTCGTACGACGCCTCGGTCTCTTCAGGTACCAGGCCCGGCAGGCCGCGATGGCCAAGGACCAGTGGCGCCTGTCCATCGACGGTCAGGAAGGGCTTGGCGCCAGCTGGCGCCGGGCCGGACTGCGCAAAGGCCATCGACAGCGGCAGCACCGCCGCGCCGAACAGCACCGCCGCGACACCCATTGTCCGTCCTGAACGACTGTTCCGCATCATCAAGCCTCCGTCGTTGCCAGGCATCGCTTCGAATGCCGCAGGCGCCGAACCGAATACGGTCGGCGCTGTCGTATTGTCTCAAGACTCTGACAGACGGATGACGACGGAGAGGGCGGCGCAAGGTTGCTCCGCCCTCTCCTGCTCAATCAGATCTTGCCCGATCAGATCTTGCCCGATCAGAAGAAGCCAAGCTTCTTCGGGCTGTAGCTGACCAGGAGATTCTTGGTCTGCTGGTAATGATCGAGCATCATCTTGTGGGTCTCGCGACCGACGCCCGACTGCTTGTAACCGCCGAACGCGGCATGCGCAGGATACGCATGATAGCAGTTGGTCCAGACCCGGCCGGCCTGGATGGCCCGGCCGAAGCGGTAGCAGCGGTTGGCATCGCGACTCCAGACGCCGGCTCCCAGGCCGTAGAGCGTGTCGTTGGCGATCGCGAGCGCTTCGTCATCGGTCTTGAAGGTCGTGACCGAGACGACCGGACCAAAGATCTCCTCCTGGAAGATTCGCATCTTGTTGTGGCCCTCGAACACCGTCGGCTGGACATAGAAGCCGCCGGACAGATCGCCGCCGAGCTCGGCACGACCGCCGCCGGCCAGCACCTTGGCGCCCTCCTGCTTGCCGATGTCGATATAGGAGAGGATCTTGGCGAGCTGCTCGCTGGATGCCTGCGCGCCGATCATGGTGTCGGCCGCGCGCGGGTCGCCCTGCTTGATCGCGGCGACGCGCTTCAGCGCACGCTCCATGAAGCGGTCATAGATGTCGGCGTGGACCAGCGCCCGGCTCGGACAGGTGCAGACCTCGCCCTGGTTCAGCGCGAACATCACAAAACCTTCGATCGCCTTGTCGAAGAAGTCGTCGTCCTCGGCGGTGACGTCGTTGAAGAAGATGTTCGGCGACTTGCCGCCGAGCTCGAGCGTGACCGGGATCAGGTTCTGGCTGGCATATTGCATTATCAGCCGGCCCGTCGTGGTCTCGCCGGTGAAGGCGATTTTCGCGATCCGCGGGCTGGACGCGAGCGGCTTGCCGGCTTCGAGGCCAAAGCCGTTGACGATGTTGAGGACGCCGGGCGGCAGGAGATCGCCGATGATCTCGGCCCAGACCATGATCGAGGCCGGCGTCTGCTCAGCGGGCTTGAGCACGACGCAATTGCCGGCGGCGAGCGCCGGCGCGAGCTTCCAGCACGCCATCAGCAGCGGGAAGTTCCAGGGGATGATCTGGCCGACCACGCCGAGCGGTTCGTGGAAATGATAGGCGATGGTGTCGTGGTCGATCTCGCCGATCGAGCCCTCCTGTGCGCGCACCACGCCGGCGAAATAGCGGAAATGATCGATCGCGAGTGGCAGGTCGGCGGCGCGGGTCTCGCGGATCGGCTTGCCGTTGTCCCAGGTTTCGGCAATCGCAAGGCGCTCCAGATTCTCTTCCATCCGGTCGGCGATCCGGTTCAGGATCGCGGCGCGCTCGGCGACGCTGGTGCGTCCCCAGGCGCCCTTGGCGGCGTGCGCCGCATCGAGGGCGGCCTCGACGTCCTGCGCATCGGAACGCGCGATCTTGCAGACGATCTGGCCGTTCACCGGCGAGGCGTTGTCAAAGTACTTGCCGGAGATTGGCGCGATGAATTTGCCGCCGATGAAATTGTCATAGCGTTCGGCAAAGGGAACCTGGGTGACGCCGAGGAATTCCACCTTGTTCATTGATCACTCCCGATGTTTGCTGTTTGCGCAATTCGTCGCGTGTTCACGACTTGCGCCGACGATGTCGCGGGAGCGTTTTCCTGTCAGCCCGGGCGGGAGCGATGGCCGGGGTAACCTGTCGCAGTTCTGCGACAGTCATGGGCGAGGCAAGCGCCCTCAGTGCTTCAGCTCGAACCGCTTCAGCTTCCGGTGCAGCGTGGCGCGACTGACGCCGAGCGCTTTTGCGGCGGCCGACACATTGCCGCCGGCCCGCAGCAGCGCCCGCTGCAGCACCGCGCGCTGGCCGTCCGCAAGATGGTCATGCGCGGTATCGCCGCCGAGGAGGTCAGCCGCGGGCACCGGCCGCAAGGGACGGCCGGGCGCAATCCCGAGTCCCACGCGCGCGGACCGGGTCGCGCCGATCACGAGATCATCCGCATCGACCGCGACGAGGCCGCCGGCCTGGCCGTCGGCGCCTTGCGTCAGCACGATGCGGGCATGGGCGAAGGCGCGGCGAAACAGATCAGCCTCGATGCGCCTCGCCGCCTCACCTGCCGCGAGCGCGATCAGATTCGAAAACGCATCGGTCCGGTCGGCGCGGCAGGAGGAGACATCGAGAACGCCCGCAAACGCCGCCTCGTGGTCGTAGATCGGAACGGCGGTGCAGCTCAGAAGCGTGTTGCGGGTGAAGAAATGCTGGTCGCGGTCGATCGTCAGCGGGCGCTGCTCGACGACGCAGGTGCCGATGCCGTTGGTGCCTTCATGCTCCTCGCTCCAGAGCGCGCCGGTCCACAGGCCCCAGGATTGGAACGTCGCATCGTCCACCGCCGCGCCGCGGCGGTCGACCGGCACGCCCGCTCCATCGGCGAGCAGCACGCAGCAGCCGCTCGCGCCGACCGCCTGATAGAGCCGGTCCATCACGCCTTGCGCGGCGGCGAGCAGCGGCGCGACGCGCTCGCGCGCCTGTCGCAACTCGACATCACTCAGCCGCATCGGCGCGCTACGGCCGGCGGGATCGAGATGATGCAATCGGGACGAACGGCGCCATGAGGCCACCAGCGCGGAGCGCGCGGCCTGGCCTGACGCAATGGCGGCCTCGACGCGGGCCGCGTGATGCCGGGACATTGGCCCATTCATCACTGTTTCCTCCGGGTGGCAGTCTAGGCTGCGCCGCCATGGCCCGGTTGATCTGCGTCAACTCGGGCCGACGGCGGCAGAAGCCATGGCGCCGTTGCTGCGTTGCCGTCAAGGCGGCAGCCCGGTTCCCAGCCTAAGACTTTCGGTAGAATTGCTACACAGTTGTCGGATTTTGGCAGCGGCTTTCGATGCCGGTTTCGAATGCTGTGGAAAGCGCTACTTCGCCGGGATCATCCGAACGAGATCGTGCGGATTGACATAGTCGAGCTGATAGCGCGCCCGCTCGTCCAGCATGTCAGGATCGATCCGCGATGTCCGCAGCAGCGACACGCGCTGCTCGCTCTTCGCGCGCTCGCGCTTGAGCTGGGCGAGCTCGCTCGTCAGCGCGATGATCTCCTGGTCGAGTTCCTGGCGGGCGTTGAGACCGTATTTGCCGGTGTAGGCGTTGACGCCGAAATAGCCGACGATAGCGGCCGCCATCACGTAGAGGGCAAGGCCGGTCAGGATCGATTTCAGGCGCGCGCGGGAGACCATCTTGGGAAGATGCGGCAGGTTGGTTAAGGGAGTGCTAATCGCTTCCCCCTTCGCGTTCCAATCCCGACCCCAGCCGTCATGCCCGGCATTGTGCCGGGCATCCACGTTCTTCGTCACCACGAGCTAAGACGTGGATGGCCGGGACATCTAGCGCGAAGACGCGCTTCGCGCTTTTGCTCGGCCATCACGAAGAAAACCTCAGCCGTGGTGCTTGGCCACGTGCGCGGCAAACGCGTCGATATAGGCCTGGAGGACGGGCTTCAGAGATTCCTTGGTCAGGTTCCCCTCCGCATCGAAGGCATCGCCGACCGCGTTCAGATAGGTCTCCGGCTGCTGCAGGATCGGGCCGGCAATGCCCGGCAGGATGTTCTGCAGCGTCTTGGCGGCGCTGACGCCGCCGAGCGGGCCCGGCGAGTTCGAGATGATGCCGACCGGCTTGCCATTGAACGAGCTCTTGCCATAGGGGCGCGAAGCGACGTCGATGGCGTTCTTCAGCACGCCCGGGATGGCGCGGTTGTATTCGGGGGTGACGAAAATGACGCCGTCCGACTTCTGCAGCTTCTCGCGGAAGGCCAGCCAGTCCGCAGGCGGCGCGCCCTCGAGGTCCTGGTTGAAGAACGAGATGCCTGCCAGCGTGACGACCTCGAGCTTGAGCGAGGCCGGCGCGAGCTTTGCGAGCGCATTGGCGATCTTCAGCGAAAAGCTGTCCTTGCGCAGGCTGCCGGCGATCACGACGATGTTGTAGGCCATGGATTGTCCTTGGGGGCTTGAGCGGAAGTTCCGGGGCGGCACTTAAGCGATCCCGGTCGATGGATGCAAGTGCATGAACCGGTCCCGTTTGGAAACGCTGAGTTTCTCGAAAGCAGATGGTTGCTACGATCCAAAAACAATCAGGCCGCCCGAAGGCGGCCTGACGTTTCTCGCAAACCCCTGGCCCGGTTCAGATCGTCGGATTCCAGGCTGACGGGATCAGGCGGTATTTCGCGCCGTCCTTCTCGACATGCCCCACCGAGGGGAAGGTGAAGTGGAAGCCGATCACCGTCGCCTTCTCGGCCGCCGCCATGTCGTAGAATTTGTGGCGCGTCGCCTGCGCCAGCGCGGCATCATTGTCGAACGCCACGTGCCAATCCGGATTGCGCAGGAAGAACTCCGGAATGTTAGTGACGTCAGATTGGATCAGCACCTTCTTGTCGCCAGAGGCCACCGCGAACGAGGTGTGCCCCGGCGTATGGCCGGGCGTCGCGATCGAGGTGATGCCCGGCGCGACCTCCTTGCCCCACTCGTATTTCGTGACCTTGGATTCGAGGCCGGCAAAGGTCTTCTTCACGTTGGCGAAGTAGTTCTTCGTCATGTCGTTCGGAGCCTTGGCCGCGTTCTCGTCGCTCGCCCAGAACTCCCAATCCTTCGCCGGCACCATGATCTCCGCATTTGGGAACGCGAGCGCGCCGTCGGCGAGACGAATGCCGTTGGTGTGATCGGGGTGGAGATGCGACAGCAGCACGATGTCGATGTTCTTCGGGTCGACGCCGGCAGCGGCGAGGTTCTGCAGCGTACGGCCGACCGCGCCCTTGCTCGGCTCCAGATTGGCAACGCCGTTGCCGGTGTCGATCAGGACCAGCTTCGAGCCGGTGTTGATGAGCTGCGGATTGAACGGCACCGTGACCATGCCCTTCGGCATGTACGCCGCCTCACCTGCGGCCAGCGCTTCCTCCTTCGGCAGGTTGACCACGAACTTGTCCGGCATCGGGAAGGTTCGCGCGCCGTCGTTGATCGAGGTGCACTCGTAGCTGCCGACCTTGTAGCGATAGAAGCCGGGCGCCTGCGCCCCGCTTTGCGGCACCGAGGCACTGGCAGTGGTCGGTCCAAGTCCGGTTACGGCCGCCGCGCCAATAGCGGCCGCGCCCGCGAGCAGGTCGCGGCGAGTCAGATCAGTCATGGAAGTGTCCCCTTCTATGCTTGCGGTTGCCCCGCTTTCAATTGCGGCGCGAATGTTCTCCCGCTTCGCTCAGAAGGCAAGTCCTTCTTTGGATGGTGTGCCGTGGCACATCACGAAGATTTATTTGGGTTGATGAGGAATTTTTCGCCGGTGGCCCGTTTGGCGTAGACCGCGATGTTGGCGGGATCGAGCGCCTCCTGAAGCGACACCACCTTGGTGTAGTGGCTGGCGAAGGTCGTCTTCAATTCGTCGACGACGCGCTGGCGCAGCCTGGCTCCGTCCGCCTGCCCGATCTTCATCAGGAACGGAAACAGCAGCCAGCCTCCGACGCCCCAGGCCATGCCGAAGCCGCGCGGCAGCTCGATCGGGCGGATGTCGAGTGCGCCGTAGACGTAGACCTGCTTGTGCACGTTGGAGCCGTAGCGGCTGTATTCCTTGGCGGTCTTGTTGATCGCGGCTTCCATGCAGTTGAGGATGTCGCCGGCCAGCTTGCCGCCGCCGATGGCATCGAAGGCGATGGTGGCGCCGGTCTCGACCAGCGCATTGGTGAGATCGCCGAGGAAGCTCGGTGCGGTGGAATCGACGACGTATTTGGCGCCGATCTTGTGCAGGATGTCGGCCTGCTCCTTGCTGCGCACGATATTGACCAGCGGAATGCCGTCCTTGATGCAGATCTTGTTCAGCATCTGGCCGAGATTGGAGGCGGCTGCGGTGTGCACCAGCGCCTTGTGCCCCTCGCGCCGCATGGTCTCGGTCATGCCGAGCGCCGTGAGCGGATTGACGAAGCAGGAGG
Organism: Bradyrhizobium japonicum USDA 6; assembly: GCF_000284375.1. Taxonomy (NCBI): domain Bacteria; kingdom Pseudomonadati; phylum Pseudomonadota; class Alphaproteobacteria; order Hyphomicrobiales; family Nitrobacteraceae; genus Bradyrhizobium; species Bradyrhizobium japonicum. The sequence continues at coordinate 5,002,397 of NC_017249.1, read as the reverse complement.
CGCCTTCGGCCGGCGTGGTGCCCGCCGGCAGCGGCAGGCACTCGCGCACTTTCAGCGTGCGGTACTGCGCGTACATCGCGCCGCCGATCATGGCGACGGTCTTGCCCATCAATGCCTTCGCGGCATCGGACGAGCCGGTCTTGATGACGACGCCCGCGCCTTCGTTACCGACCGGCATGGATTCGTCGAGCCGGCCGGCCATCGCCCGCATCGCGCCCTCCGGCACCTTCGCGGTGATGACGGGAGCGTCCTTGGTGCCGGACGCCTTCGCCGTGCTCATATCGGCCGCGCCGACGAGGAGGCCGAGGTCGGACGGGTTGATCGGCGCCGCCTCGACGCGGACGACGACCTCGTCCGCGGCGGGCTCGGGGGTCGGCACGTCGACGAGCGAGATTTCGAGCTCTCCGCTGGCCTTGATCAGCGAACGCAGTTGCAGTCCGGTCTTGCCGTCGCTCATGTCGATCCTCCCCTGTCCTTGCCAGAACGCTGGCTTATGCCAGCGCCTTCAGTGCCGCCTTGCCGCCGTAGAGTGCCTGCTTGCCGAGCTGTTGCTCGATGCGCAGGAGCTGATTGTATTTGGCGGTGCGGTCGGAACGCGCAAGGGAGCCGGTCTTGATCTGCCCGCAATTGGTGGCGACCGCGAGGTCGGCGATGGTGGAATCCTCGGTCTCGCCGGAGCGGTGCGACATCACCGAGGTATAGCCGGCCTTGTGCGCCATCTCGACGGCAGCGAGCGTCTCGGTCAGCGTACCGATCTGGTTGACCTTGATCAGGATCGAATTGGCGCGGCCGGCCTTGATGCCTTCGGCAAGGCGCTTGACGTTGGTGACGAAGAGATCGTCGCCGACCAGCTGGCACTTCTTGCCGATGAGGTCGGTGAGCTCCTTCCAGCCGTCCATGTCGTCTTCCGACATGCCGTCCTCAATGGTCACGATCGGATAGCGCGACACCAGGTCTGCGAGGTACTTGGCCTGCTCGGAGATCGAGCGGGTCTTGCCCTCGCCTTCATAGACGTACTTGCCGTCCTTGAAGAACTCGGTCGAGGCGCAGTCGAGGCCGATCACGATGTCGGTGCCGGCCTTGTAGCCGGCCTTGCCGATCGCGTTCATGACGAATTCGAGCGCGGCGTCCGCCGACGGCAGGTTCGGCGCGAAACCGCCCTCGTCGCCGACATTGGTGTTGTGGCCGGCCTTCTTCAATTCCGACTTCAGGGTATGGAAGACCTCCGCGCCGTAGCGCAGGCCCTCGGCGAAGGACGACGCGCCCACGGGGAGGATCATGAACTCCTGGAAGTCGATCGGATTGTCGGCATGCACGCCACCATTGATGATGTTCATCATCGGCACCGGCAAGAGACGCGCCGAGGTGCCGCCGACGTAACGATAGAGCGGCATGTCGAGCGAGTTCGCGGCTGCCTTGGCGCAGGCGAGCGAGACGCCGAGGATGGCATTGGCGCCCAGCCGGCTCTTGTTCGGCGTACCGTCGAGGTCGATCATGATCTGGTCGATCTGGGCCTGCTGCTCGACATCAAGGCCGCTCAGAGCCTCGAAGATCTCGCCATTGACGGCGCCGACGGCCTTGGTGACGCCTTTGCCGAGATAGCGGGCCTTGTCGCCATCGCGCAGTTCCACCGCCTCATGGGCGCCGGTGGAGGCGCCGGACGGCACCGCGGCACGGCCGAGCGCACCATCTTCCAGCACGACGTCGACCTCGACGGTGGGATTGCCACGGCTGTCGAGAATTTCGCGGCCGATGATGTCGATGATGGCGGTCATGATGTGCACTTCCGTTCGTTAGGGCTGATCGGTGCCGGGGGTCTTACACGGGCCGCAAGCAAATGTGAACGCTTGGACGGCGCGCTTCGACTGACGCGTGAGCGGGCTCGGACTATCCTTGAAGTCGCCTGCTCTGCGCGTCCAGCCTCAATCTGAAACAGTCGGGGTAACGCCATGAACCGCCGCCAGTTTCTTGCCTCGAGCGCCGCCCTCCTCGCCGTCCGCCCAAGTTTTGCGCAGGATGGCCTGTTCCAGACAAAATATTTCCCCATCAACGCCGGCATCGGCCTGCACGACCTCGCCCCCGCTCGCGACGGCACGGTCTGGTTCACGGCGCAGGGCAAGGGCATGCTGGGCAGGCTCGACCCCCGGGATGGCAGTTTCAAGACAGTCAGCCTCGGCCAGGGCGCCGCGCCGCACGGCGTGACGATCGGCCCCGACGGTGCCCCCTGGATCACCGAAGGCGGCCAGAACGCGATCGCCCGGGTCGATCCCGGCGATCTCAAGATCACGCTGTTCCGTCTGCCCGAAAAATTCGCCTACGCCAATCTCAACACCGGCGTGTTCGACAAGGAAGGCATCTACTGGTTCACCGGCCAGTCCGGCTATTACGGCCGGCTCAAGCCGGGATCGGGCGAGATGGACGTGTTCAGGGCGCCCAAGGGCGTTGGCCCCTACGGCATCGCGGTGACGCCCAGGGGGGAGGTCTGGTACGCCTCGCTGGCCGGCAGCTATATCGCGAAGATTGATCTTGCGACCGGCAATGCCGCCATTGTCGAGCCGCCGACGCCGGGCCAGGGTTCGCGGCGGGTCTGGTCGGATTCGCAAAGCCGGATCTGGATCAGCGAGTGGAACAGCGGTCACGTCTCGGTGCACGATCCCGCCAATGGCTCCTGGAAAACCTGGAAGCTGCCGGGCGATCACCCTCGCACCTATGCCGTCTATGTCGACGACAAGGACAAGGTCTGGCTCACCGATTTCTCCGCCAATGCCATCGTCCGATTCGATCCCACGACCGAGAGGTTCAACGTTTTCGCCAGCGACAAGGCCAATGCCAATGTGCGCCAGCTCGACGGCCGCCCGGGCGAACTCTGGGGCTGCGAGTCCGGCAACGACCGGATCGTCATGATCCAGACGATCGCGGCCGGTTGACGACGGCGACATTTGCGTCCATCCCGACACCCTCTGGAGCGCGATCTTATCGCCCTCCGGTTTTTAGTTGAGCATGATCTTTCGGAAAACCGGTGCGCACTTTGCGCTAACGCGGCCCTCCGGGTCCGGATCATGTTCGAACAGGATGTGACGACGATGGCGAAGAAATCCCTCCAGCTCGGCCGCGCGGTCGAATGGCCGCATACGCCGGAAGAAGCCCAGCTCGACCGCGTGCCCAATCCGCAAAAGGGCACGGACTATCTGGTGCGCTTCACCGTGCCGGAATTCACCTCGCTCTGCCCGGTCACGGGACAACCGGATTTCGCGCATCTGATGATTGACTACGCGCCCGGCCCGTGGCTGCTGGAGTCAAAGTCGCTCAAGCTCTACATCGCGAGCTTCCGCAATCACGGCGCGTTCCATGAGGACTGCACCGTGATGATCGGCAAGCGCATCGCGAGCGAGATCAAGCCGAAGTTCTTGCGCATCGGCGGCTACTGGTATCCGCGCGGCGGCATCCCGATCGACGTGTTCTGGCAGACCGGCCGCGTGCCGAAGGGATTGTGGGTGCCGGAGCAAGGCGTCGCGCCGTATCGCGGACGGGGTTAGTTGGAGACGAATGACGATGACATCGATATCAGCACCATTCCGCAACATTGCCTTCGGCGTTCTAACCGTCCTGTGGCTGACCGGCGCGGCCGAAGCTGCCGAGGTACATGTGATGATCTCGGGCGGATTGACGGCTGCCTACAAGGCGCTCGTGCCGGAATTCGAGAAGGCCACCGGCAACAAAGTGCTGACGGAATATGGGCCGTCGATGGGGACGACCACCAATGCGATCCCGGTCCGGCTGGAGCGTGGCGAACCCGCCGATGTCCTGATCATGGTGGGCTATGCCCTCACCGACCTCGCCGGCAAGGGCAAGGTCGTGGCCGGCAGCCAGGTCGACCTCACCAGATCGCCGATCGGCGTGGCCGTGAAATCGGGTGCGCCGAAGCCGGACATCGGCTCGGTGGAGGCGGTCAAGCGCGCGCTCTTGGCGGCGAAAACGATCGCCTATTCCGACAGCGCCAGCGGCGTCTACGTCTCGACCGAGATGTTCGACAAGCTCGGCATTGCCGACGTCATGAAGGACAAGGCGCGCAAGATTCCGGCAACACCCGTCGGCGAGATCGTCGCGCACGGCGAGGCCGAGCTCGGCTTCCAGCAGATCAGCGAGCTGAAGCCCGTGAAGGGCATCGACATCGTCGGGCCGCTGCCGAACGAATTGCAGAAGATCACGATCTTCTCGGCCGGGATCGCGGCCGGTTCGAAGGAGCCCGAGGCCGGCCGTGCCCTCATAAAATTCCTCGCCTCGCCTGCCGCGCGCGAAGCGATCATCGCAAGCGGGATGGAGCCGATCCCGGCTGGTGGCGCGAATTGAGGCAGGCCTATTCCACGCGCTGCTCCTGATACGCCCCCAACAGATTGGCTTCGCCACTCTTGGTCAATCGGAGGCTGCTGAGGCCTTCTTGACCGGACCGAGATCGCGCGTCGGATAGTTGGCGCCGGATTCGACGATGTGTCGTCGCACTGCTGCAACGAGCGCGGCGAGATCGCGAGACTCGATCGCATCGACGATCTCGACATGGTGTGCCGCACTTCTCTGCAGCTCGGCGTGCGACGGCCACAAAGCAATCGGCCCTGGTCTGGCGCGATTTCTGATCTCCACGATGAGGCTGGCGAGCGATTGGTTCGCTGCATGGCGATAGATCTCGTCGTGAAAGGCTGCGTTGGTATTTGCCTGATCCGCCTTGCTGCCGCGCGCCACAGCATCTTCGAAGATTTGCTGAGCCTGCTTGATCTTCTTGAGTTCGTCGGGGCCGATATTCGGTAGCGCCTGCGTGGCCGCTTCAACCTCGAGCAGCGTGCGGATCGCCAATATCTCGCGAACGACGTTCAAGTCGGGTTGCGCGACCCGGTATCCGCGGTTTTCGACATGCGTCACCATCCCGCTTGCGGCAAGCTGGGTCAGCGCACTCCGGACGTCAAACCGTTTGGCAGCGAAGGCTTCTTCCAGGTCGATCTGGCGCAACCATTCGCCGGGCCGGTAGTCGCCTTGCAGGATGGCGGCACCGATTTCCGCCGCCAACAGCCTCTTCTGCTCCTTCCGTACTTTCATGGCTGCTTCCCTTTTTGGAGCGCTTGACTTGCCAAAACTATTGCGCACAAATTGGCGCCAATAAATGTGCATAACAAATCGCGGCGGCCGGAGGAACAATAGATGTCAGGCATCGATCGTAGAAGCTTAATGGTGATGTCGGTTCTCGGCGCCACGATGGGGCTCCGGGGCACGGCCCAGGCGGCGCCGAACGGGTATCCCGAGAATTATCAGAAGATCATCGACGACGCCCATAACGAGGGTAGCCTCCTCATTTACTCGATCATGTCGCCGGAAAACTGGCGTCCCGTGATCGAGGGCTTCAACAAGCTCTACCCGAAGATCAAGGTCGAGACCCTGGATCTCCCCGCCTCCCGCGAGAGCTTCGAGCGATATCTGGCCGAGCGGAGCACCAACAGCCGCACCTGCGACCTCATCGCGACGGCCGATCCGGGCGGATGGATCGATTTCCAGGAGCGCGGTGAAGTCCTCGACTACGTCTCGCCTGAAGCGAAGGCCTGGCCGGATTGGTCAAAGCCGTTTCCCGGCGTCTACACCGTCTCGTCCGACCCCATGGCGCTGATCTGGAACAACACGCTGGTGGCCGATGGCAAGCGTCCCAAGACACTTGCCGAGTTCGTCGAGCTTGCGGTCGCAAACGAGAAGACCTGGCGCAACCGCGTCACCAGCTACGGCGTGCATCAAACGACCTTTGGCTACGGCATCAGCTACGCGTTCGTGAAGAAGCACGGCGAAAAGGCCTGGGACTGGTTCGCCCAGCTTGCAAAGCTTTCGCCCCGCTTCGAGCGCTCCGGCGGGCCGATGACCGAGAAGGTCACCTCCGGCGAATACGCCATGGGATTCTTCGTTTCGGCCATCACCTTCTGGCCGCGCCTGAACGATCCGGCGCGGGCAAAGATCCTCGGCTGGAGCTTCATCGGAGACGGTCAGCCGGTCGTGCTGCGTGGCATCGCGATTCCGAAGGGATCGAAGAACGTCAACGCAGCAAAACTGATGCTCGACTACGTCGTCTCGGAGGACGGTCAGCGCGCATTCGGGCGGGGCGGCCTGACGCCGGCACGCCCCGGTGTGAAGCCGGGCGACGGAATCCGCCACACCTACTCGTCGATCGTGGAAGCCGTCGGCGAGCAGAACATCTGCTACATCGGCTACGATCGGGACGCGGTGCGGGACTACGACAGCTTCCTCGCGCGCTGGAAAAAGACCTTCAATGTCGCTTGACGCAAGCAGCGCGCTGGGGTCGTCGGCCGTGGACGCTTTGCCGAAGCCGCTGCCCGGCCGCGATACCGTCATCCAGTACGGCATGGCGCTGCTGACAGTTGTCCTAATCGCAGCGCCTCTCCTTCCCGTTCTCTATCAATCCTTCCTGGATCGTGCGCTCTACGATTCCGGCCAGCAACTGACGCTGGGCAATTTCGGGCGCCTGCTTCGCACCGACGGCTTCGCGCTCGTCATCTGGAACACGTTCGTGTTCGCGACCCTCACCACCGTGATTTCGCAGACGCTGGGCACGCTGGCGGCGGTGCTGTTCGGCCGCACCGACATGCCGTTTGCGCGGTTGTTTGGCGAGCTCTTCCTGTGGCCGATCTATCTCTCGGCGCTGGTGCTGTCGTTCGGCTGGTACACGATCTACGGACCGGCCGGCTACCTCACGCTTCTGGTTCAGTCGATCTTCGACGGCACGCCCTGGAATCTCTACTCGCTGCCGGGCATGGCGATGATCGCGGGCGTCTCGCAAGCACCGGTCGCCTACATCTATTGCATGTCATCGGCCTCGATCACCGACCCCACTTTGGAGGAAGCCGCGCGCGTGACCGGCGCCGGCACCTTGAGGACCTTGTGGCGGATCACACTGCCGCTCCTCATGCCGGCGATCGCCTATAGTGCCGTGCTGAACTTCACTGTGGGACTTGAGCTCCTCGCGATTCCGCTGGTGTTCGGAGATCCCGCCGGCATCACCGTGCTGACCACGTTTCTCTACAACAACGGCGTGGCGTCGGCCCGCCCCGATCACGGGCTGGTGGCAACGGCTGCCGTGCTGATGCTTGCCGTCGTCTGCGTGCTGGTGTGGCTGCAAGGACGCCTGCTCGGCAATACGAGGCGCTTCGTCACGCTCGGCGGCAAGGCCACGCGCCCGCGCCCTTTCCGCCTGAACAACCTGCGCTGGCCGCTTTGCATCGTCTCGGCGATCTACATCACCGCAACTGTCGTGATGCCGATCGGCGCGCTGCTGCTGCGCGCCTTCACCAGCCTGCTGTCGCCGATGGTGCCTATCAGCGAAGTGCTGACGCTCGGCAACTTCGCCAACATGCTCGAATACCCGGTCTACCCGCGTTCGATCTGGAACTCGCTGATCGTCAGTTCGGTCGGTGGCGTCGTCGCCACTGCGATGGTCGCCCTGATCGCCATCATCGTGCTGCGGTCGGACTTCCGCTGGCGTGGCGCGCTGCACTACGTCGCGCTGTTTCCCCGTGCCGTGCCCGGCGTCGTCGCCGGCATCGGTTTCTTCTATGCGTTTGCGCTCGTGCCTGGCCTGGGCGGCCTCCGAAACACCATCTGGATTCTGGTTGCCGCCTTCACGATGCACTTCATTCCTGTGGGGCTCGGTGCGGTTGCTCCGATGTTGTTGCAGATGAGCCCGGATTTCGATCGCGCCGCCCGGACGCAGGGCGCGGACTGGTGGACGACGAGCCGGCGCATCGTTTTGCCGTTATTGCGGCCGGCACTCGTTGCCTGCTTCATCATCCTCTTCATCACGTTCTTCAAGGAATACACGACCGCGATCTTCCTGTTCGCACCCGGCAGCGAAGTGATCGGGACCACGCTGCTCCAGGCATGGACGCAGGGCGAGGTCGGTCTGGTGTCCGCGCTGGCGACCATCCAGATCCTGGCGATCGGCGTCTGTGTCACGGCGGCGCGCGCTTTTCTCGGAGTGAAGCTCTATGGCTGAGTTGCTGATCGAGAACCTGCATAAGCGGTACGGACCGGTCAAAGCGATCGACGACGTCAACATCCACGTTGCCGATGGCGAGTTCGTCACGCTGCTGGGGCCGTCAGGGTGCGGCAAGTCAACAACGCTCGGCGCCATTGCCGGACTGGATCAACCGACGAGCGGACGCATCCGAGTCGGCAACAAGACCTATTTCGACGGAGAAAAGGGAATCTTCCTGCCACCGGAAGCGCGCCATTGCGGGCTCGTGTTCCAGAGCTACGCTCTGTGGCCGCACATGACGGTCTATGACAACGTCGTGTTTCCGCTCAAGCTGCGCAAGGTATCGACCGCCGACTGCAGGCGCCGCGTCGAGGAGAGTCTCGCTCTCGTCGAGATGGAGCGCTTTCAGGACCGCTATCCGCATCAGCTCTCGGGCGGCCAGCAGCAGCGTGTCGCGCTCGCGCGAACGCTGGTCTACCAGCCCGAAATCCTCCTGCTCGACGAGCCCCTGTCGAATCTCGACGCAAAGCTGCGCGATCGTGCCCGGACCTGGCTTGCCGAACTGCGCACGCGCCTCGGCCTGACGACGATCTACGTGACGCACGACCAGGTCGAAGCACTGGCCCTGTCCGACCGTATCGTGGTCATGAATGGCGGCCGCATCAGCCAGATTGGCTCGCCCCAAGAAATCTACACGCGGCCGGCAGACAGTTTCGTCGCCGACTTCATCGGAACGACCAATTTCCTGAACGGCGACGTGGTCGGGGCGCCCGACGGCGATGGACAGACACTGGTCGGTCTCGCCGATGGTCAGCGCGTTCTGATCAAGTCCGACAAACGTCCATCCCTGGGCGACAAGGTCACGTTTGCCTATCGCCCCGAACAGATGCGCCTGGCGGCGGCCAACGATGAGGCGATCGGAGGTTCGATCGTTGAAGCCGATGTGGTCAGCCATTCCTATGTTGGCGGCCGATGGCAAATCGGATTGAGCGTGGGCGGAAATCAGATCCGCATCGAAACCCAGGAGGCAACGACTGACCGCCAGTTGCGCCTGTGGCTGCCAGTCACCGGCGGCATCCTGTTTACAGAACGGAACCATGGCAAATCCCACTGACGCCACCTCTCCCGAAAGCGGACTGCATCAGGCCGACTACACCCCCGGTGTCCGCGGCCCGCTGACAGGGCTCCGCGTCATCGACCTCTCGAGGCTGGTCGCAGGCAATCTGCTCACCCAGCATCTCGCCGACTTCGGCGCCGACGTCATCAAGGTCGAGCCGCGCGAAGGCGATACGCTACGCGGCTGGCGCACCAAGGGCGTCGAGACCAACTGGAAGATCCATTCGCGCAACAAGCGCAGCATCTGCCTCGAATTCCGCCACGGCGAAGCGGTGCCGCTGATCCGCAAGATGATTCCCGGCGCCGCGATGCTGATCGAGAGTTTCCGCCCCGGCACGCTCGAGCAGATGGGGCTCTCGCCGGAGGAACTGCTGCGACTGGAGCCCAAGCTCGTGATCGTTCGCATATCGGGATGGGGGCAGACCGGCCCCTATCATCGCCGGCCCGGCTTCGGGACATTGGTGGAAGGCTTTTCGGGCTTCGCCGAGATGAACGGCTTCCCCGATCGCGAGCCGGTGTTGCCCCCGATGTATCTGGCCGACGCCCTCTCCGGTCTCACCGGAGCATTCGCAGCCATGGCGGCGCTGCGGGAAGTCGAGATCAACGGCGGAAAAGGACAGGTGATTGATCTGCCGCTGCTCGACCCGATCGTGAACTCGCTCGGGCCTCAGGCGGCAAATTACCGTTTGACCGGCGTGGTCAAACCGCGCAGCGGGAGCCGCTCGAGCGGCTCGGTACCGCGCAATGTCTACCGCACGCTCGATGGCGGCTGGGTTTGCCTGTCGGCGTCCACGCAAGGCATGGCGATGCGCGTGCTGCGTTCGATCGGCCGCCCGGAGCTTTGCGAGGATCCAAAGTTCAAGACCAACGAGCAGAGGCTCGTCCATGTCGCCGAACTCGACAAGATCATCGGCGATTTCATCGCGACACGAACGGTCGACGACAACGTCGCCTTCTTCGAGGCGGCCGAGGTCACGATCGGTCCGGTCAACGACACTGTCCGCTTGATGAACGATCGCCACGTGCAGGCCCGGGGACTGCTGGCCGACTATCCCGACGAGGACATGGGAACGTTCCCGATGCACGCCGTCCCGGTACGCCTGTCCGAGACGCCCGGAAGCATCCGGACGCCTGCGCCACGCCTCGGTCAGCACAGCCGCACCATCCTGGCCGAAGCAGGCCTCAGCCCTGACGACATCGATGCCGCCCTCGCCTCGGGCGTTGTGAAGGAAACCAGCACATGACAGTTGAACGAAAATTCCCCGTCTGGCGCTCTGCGCTGTTCGTACCCGCGAACGTCGAGCGGTTCGTGGTCAAGGCCGTCGAGCGCGGCGCAGATGCGCTGATCATCGATCTCGAGGACAGCGTGCCGCTGGCCGAAAAGGCGAACGCGCGAAAGCTGATCCCGGGCATCGTGAAGCGCTTTCGCGACACCGGAAGTTCGGATGTCATGGTGCGGATCAACCAGCCGCTCGAATTGGCGGTGCCCGATCTGGAAGCGGCCGTCATCGCCGGCGTGGACGCGATCAAGATCACCAAGGTCGAAGGCGCCGAACACCTGCGTCTGCTCGACGAGATGGTGACCAGACTGGAGATCGAGCGCGGATTGCCCATCGGCAAGATCTGGTTTGTCGGTCTGATCGAGGCGCCCGGTCCTCTCTCCAGGGCTCACGAGATCGCGCGATCGATCCCGCGGCTGGCCGGCATTTCACTGGGTGCGGAAGATTATGCCACCGCCATCGGCGCCAAGCCGACGGAAGAAACCCTGTTGATGCCGAAGCAACAGGTCGTGCAGGCAGCCCGCGCCGCCGGCATCATGCCGCTCGGCACCATCGGCTCAGTCGCCGATTTCTCCGATCTGGAAGGATACACAAGGATAGTCAGGCGCTCTGCGGACTTTGGCTTCGTGGGCTCTGCCTGTATCCATCCGTCGCTGGTGCCGATCCTGAACGAGGGTTTCAGCCCCTCCGCCAAGGAGGTGGCGGACGCCGAGCGCGTCGTTGCGCTCAACAAGCAAGCGGCTGCCGAGGGACGCGCATCCTTCGCCATCGACGGCAAGATGATCGATATTCCGATCGTGCAGCGAGCCGAAGCGCTGCTCGAACGCGCGCAAGCAATCGCTGCCCGCGCGCATCGCCCTCGTTGATTGTGCTACCCCAGCACGGCGCGAAGCGCCGTCTCTGGGGGCCAAGGACGATTCGATAGAGCGCGCGCCAGCCCTTACGCCACCGCCCTCACCTTGCTGATGAAGCCGTCGACCTCCGACGTCAGCGCGGTCGACTGGCTTGACAGGTTGGCGGCGGCCTTCAGCACGCCGGACGCGGCGCGGCCGGTCTCGTTCGCGGCTGACGACACGGTTGCGATGTTCCGGGTAACGGTCGAGGTCGCTTCCGCCGTGTGCTGCACGGTGTTTGCGATCTCGGCGGTGGCCTTGTTCTGCTCCTCGATGGCGGCGGCGATGACGCGGTTGATGCTCGAGACCTCCTCGATGGTCTTGACGATGCCGTCGATCGCCGAGACCGCCTTCTGCGTCGCCCCCTGTATCTCCGTGATCTGGGCGCTGATCTCTTCGGTCGCCTTCGCCGTCTGGGAGGCCAGGTTCTTCACCTCGCTCGCCACCACCGCAAACCCCCGGCCGGACTCGCCGGCTCGGGCTGCCTCGATCGTCGCGTTCAGCGCCAGCAGGTTGGTCTGGCCGGCAATCGAGGTGATGAGGCCGATAACCTCGCCGATGCGATCTGCGCCGTCGGCAAGCGCACGCATGGTGCCGTCGGTTTCCTTGACGGTGACGACCGCCTGCTCGGTGGCGCGCGTCGCCTGCTCGACCTGGCGGTTGATCTCGCGGATCGAGGCGTTGAGCTCCTCGGCCGCGGCCGCCACGGTCTGCACGCCGCCGCCGACCTGGTCGGCGAGCGTCGAGGCCGAGCCGGCCTGGGTCTGGGCCTCGGCTGCCGTGCCCGACATCGAGCGCGCGGTCGTCTCCAGCTCGCCCGAGGCGCTCGACAGCGTCTGTACCATCTGGCCGATGCGGCTCTCGAATTGCCGCACGAGGCCGGACAATTCGGATGCACGCTTCTCCTTGTCGGCGCGCTCGGCGGCCTGGTCGCCGGACAGGCGCTCGGCGTTGATCATGGCCTCCTTGAACACCTGGAGCGCCGCCGCCATGCCGCCGATCTCGTCGTTGCGGCCGAGGCCCGGCACCTCGCCGGCGAAATCATGCGCCGCGAAACGGGTCATGACACCGGTGATCGCGGTCAGCGGCCGGGTGACGCGGTTGCGCATCAGCATCAGCCCGCCGATCGTCAGCGCCAGAGAGGCCGGCACCAGCAGGCCGAACAGGATCAGGCTGAAGCGGGCGCGCGAGGCGACGTCTTCGGCCCGCGAGATCATGTTGGCGAGCGCGGTTTGCGTGACGATGACGACATTGTTGGCGCCGACAAGCTGGCGATCGCGGTAGTCGATGCCTGCGACGCCGGCGGGCTCGCCGGCGAGCAGCTTGGTCGCAATGGCATTGCGTTCGTCGCTGAGCGCGCCGGAGATTTCCGGCTCGGCGTTACTGATCGCCTGCAACAGCTCGGGCGAGGCCACATTCGGGCTGAGATCGCGCACGACCACCCAGGACTGCTGGATGCGTTCGCGCAGATCGGCGAAGGTGACGCCATCGGCGGCGGTCCAGGTCTTGTTGGCGAGGATCGAGGAGAACTGGATCAGAATGGTCTGGCCGGCATTGGCGCGGGCCTGCCAGGAGGCCTGCTTGGCGATCAAGAGGCGATCGACCACCGGGTCGATCAGCGTCATCGCGTTGTCGACATGGGCGGTGACGTCGCCGATCGCATCCATATAGGCGTCGCTGATCTTGGCCCAGCTCGGTTGCAGGTTCGCGTCACGCGCCGCCTTCTCCTGCTTCAGCGCAGTGACCGCGCGCGGCCGCAACTCCTCGAGCTGCGCCCAGATGCCGCGGAGCTTGTCGAGCCTTTCGGCAAGACCGGGCGCTTCAGCGGAGGCGAGGCTCTGCAAGGCCTGCGCGTAATTCTTCTGCACCGTGGCTCGCTGCTCGGCGAGACTGCTCATGACTCTGTCGGGCGCGGGGGCAGCCGACGCCAGATAGCTCAGCGTGTCACCGCGCTCCAGGCGGAAAATTACGAGCGTATTGGTCAGGTCGCGGCTGGCGACCGCGAGCGAGACGATGCGGTTGCTGTCCGAGTAGCGGGTGACCGCGAGCTTCAGCGCATAGGCACAGATGACGACGAGGACGAGACCGAGAGATCCAACCACCGCCCCGAGGATGCGGGCGACCGAACGCTGCTTTTGCATCGACTGATCCATATTGCCGCCAAGACGCGGTTCGCGGGCAATCTACGGAGCGAACGATGAGATTTGATTTAAGATCGACAGGAATTGGCCACCGTTTTTTCCCGGAGAAATACGGAGGCCGGTAAGTCGATACTTCCGTCAGGCCCGTGCGTCCGCCGGTGCCCGCGACTTGAGCAGCCCGGCGCAGACGAGACCCAGCACCACCATGATCGCGGCGCTCGCGAGCAGGGTCGGGACCTTGCCACCGTGCTGGAGGCCGAGACCATAGGCGATCGGGCCGACCGTCTGCCCCATGAAGAAGAAGAACGAATGCAGCGACATCGCCGTCGCCCGCGCCCCGACCGAGAGTTCGCTGGCGAACACCTGCAGGCAGCCGTGGATCATGTAGAAGCCCCAGCCCATCGCCAGCATGCTGGCGAATTGCAGCTTCCATCCGGGACCGAAGGCGAGCACGCCGAGCTGCAGTCCGACGAGACCCGCGCCCGCAATCATCATGCCCCTGACGCCGAGCCACGGCAGGAAGCGTGAGACCGTGAAAGTGTAGAACAGTCCGCCGATCGCAAAGCCCGCGATCACGATGCCCGCGATCGACGGCGACTTCTCGCCGAGATCGAACAGCAGCGCGGCGATGAACGGAAACAGGCCGAATACGCAGCAGCCCTCGACGAAGACCGCCGAGTAGCAGTAACGCGTGTTGGGGTTGGCGAAGATGGTCCGGTAGCCCTGCCGCAAGGCCTTCAGATCGGTCTTCGGCGGCGCCGTCAGCGCGGCGCCGCGAAAGCCCGCCGCCACCGCAACGGCCGCGATCAGGCCGAGCGCGCCGAGCATCATGAGTACACCGCGCCAGCCGATGAGTTCACCGATGATGCCTGAGGCGGTCGCACCGAGCAGATTGCCGGTCATCGAACCTGCAAGCGTGCGGCCGATTGCGACCTGCCGCTTGGCGGGTGCGACGAGGTCGGCGGTCAGGCCGAGAGCGACCGGAAACACGCCACCGGAGGCGATGCCGGCGAGGATGCGGCTCGCGAACAGGCCCGAGAAGGTGGTCGCGACCGCGCCAAGAATGCAGGAGACGCCAAGCAGCGCCAGGCACAACGTCATCAACCGCGCCTTGCCGAACAGATCGGCAGCCGCCCCGATCACCGGCTGAACCAGCGCGTAGATCAAGGCATAGCCGGCCGCGATGCTGGCGGCCGTCGTGATACTGATCGAAAAATCCTCCGCGACATGCGGCAGGACGGGATCGAGCGCGCGCGTGGACAACGCCGCCGAGAAGCTCGCGAGCGCGATGATATTGATCGCGGGTGGAAACTTCTGGTCGGACGACGGCCCGGTCGCAGGCTGGGACATCAGCGCGTTGTGCTTTTCGTCACCGCGTCGAATGCCATCAGCGTGCGGATCAGCCCTTCGAACTCGCGCAGCGGCACCATGTTGGGCCCGTCCGAGGGCGCGCGATCAGGGTCGGGATGGGTCTCGATGAAGACGCCGGCAACGCCGACCGCGACGGCTGCACGGGCCAGCACCGGCACGAATTCACGCTCGCCGCCCGAGGACGTCCCCTTCCCGCCCGGCTGCTGCACCGAATGGGTGGCGTCGAAGATCACGGGCGCGCCGGTCGTGCGCGCCAGGATCGGCAGCGCGCGCATGTCGGAGACCAGCGTGTTGTAGCCGAACGAGGCGCCGCGCTCGGTGACGAGCACGTTGGGATTGTTCGCGGTCGTGATCTTGGTCACGACATTGGCCATGTCCCAGGGCGCGAGGAATTGCCCCTTCTTGACGTTGACGACCTTGCCCGTCGCGGCGGCCGCCAGCAGCAGATCGGTCTGTCGGCACAGGAAGGCCGGGATCTGGAGGATGTCCACGGCTTGCGCCACCTCGGCGCACTGCGCGGCGTCATGCACGTCGGTCAGGACCGGCAAGCCGAGGGAGGCGCGGATCTCGGCGAAGATCGGCAGCGACTGTGCGAGCCCGAGACCGCGCGCTGCCGACGCGCTGGTGCGGTTGGCCTTGTCGAACGAGGTCTTGTAGACGAGGCCGATCTTCAGCCGCGCGGCGATCTCCTTCAGCGCGGAGGCCACCTCCAGCGCGTGCTGGCGGCTTTCGAGCTGGCACGGCCCGGCAATGATCGAGATCGGCAGATCATTGCCGAACTTGACCGTGCCAATGGTGACGACCGGCGCTGCTGAATTCGAAGAGCTCAAGGCGAATTCCCTCGTTTCGCCGCGACCATAGCGGCGATGAGGGGCGGATCAACCCCATTCGGCCCGGGCTGTCAGAATATCAGGGTTGCGCCGGGGGGCCCGGCGCGCGCCGTGCGGGAGCCGCTACTTGACCGACGAGAAGGCGGTCGGCGTCAGGATCTGGCTGACGATGTTGCCGACGATCTGGCCGTCCGCTTCGCTCTCGGCGCGTGCCTTCATCCAGTCCGGGTCGGTCATGAACTTGCCCCACTTCGCCTCGCGGTCGGCGAGCGAGTCCCAGGCCAGGAAATAGGTCAGCTCCTGGTTGGATTCGCCGATCAGCGTGGTGAAGAACCCGGCCTGCTTGATGCCGTGCTTCTCCCAGAGCTTCAGCGTGACCGTCTCGAACCGCTTCAGGAGCGCCGGCAGGCGGCCGGGCACGCAACGGTAGATGCGCATTTCATAGATCATTCTTGTTCCTCCCTGATGACGTCGGGGGTTATAACGGCTGGCCGTGACGGTGTCTTCGGCCCTGCCCGATACCGCCCGCGGCGTCTGGCGCATGGCTTGCCGGCCCCGATCGCCCCCGGTTCCCGTAATGCTGCCGCAATGATACTGCCGCTACAACGCCTCGGTTGAGGCTCAGGTGCGGATCATGCGGATTTTGCTCGTCGAGGACGAAGCGGAGATGGCCGGGGCGTTGGCCTCGGCGCTCAAGCGGTACGACATGATCGTCGATCACGCGCCAACGCTTGCCGAGGCCGAAGAGGCCATTTCCGCCGACGTGCACGCCGCCGTGCTGCTCGATCGTCAGCTGCCCGACGGCGATGGTCTTGCCCTGATTCCGAAACTGAGAGCGCGCGCCGACGGTGTGCCGATCATCGTGTTGACGGCACGCGGCGAGCTCGCCGACCGCGTCGCTGGGCTCGACAGCGGGGCGGATGACTATCTGGCAAAACCATTCGCGGTGGAGGAATTGCTGGCACGCCTGCGCGCGGTGTTGCGCCGGCCCGCCGGACTTCAGCCCGATGTCATTCGCGCGGGCCGCCTCGCCTTCGACTTCGGCCATCGCGAGGCGAGCGTCGACGGGGCTCCGCTCGAACTGCCGAGGCGGGAGCTCCTTGTCCTCGAAGCCCTGGTCCGCCGTATGGGCCGGACCGTGCTGCGATCGGCGCTGGAGGAAGCGGTCTACAGTTTCGACGACGAGATCCAGTCGAACGCACTCGATACGCATGTCTCGCGGCTGCGTCGCAAGCTTGCCGAAGCCGATGCGCACGTGGAGATCCACGGCATCCGCGGCGTCGGCTATCTCCTGAAGAAACTGCCGTGAGCAGGCACGCCGACCCATATTGCCTGCGCTCTCGGCTGAGCTGGCGCCTGCTTTCGCTCCAGGCCGCGCTGTTGGTCGCCTTGGTCGTCGTCATCATCGGCGCACTGTGCGCTACAGGCTTCGTGCTGGTCCAACGGGACGAAGACCGCGTGATCGACGTCGTGCAGAGCGCGCTCGCGCGCGATCCAGCCGGCGGCCTGACGCTGCGGCCGACGGCCGAGCTGAAAGCCTTGCGCGAGGAGACCCCCGACCTCTGGTTGCTGGTTCGCGACAGGCAGGGACATTCGCTCAGTGAAGGCTCCGCGCCGGCTGAATTCGCCGGGATCGGCGGCGCCCTCGACCAGATCAGCCAGGCGCGGCTCGGCTGGCAGCTCCTCGAGGACGACCCACGCAAGCCGGCGGCGCGGTTGAAACGCATCGACACGGCCGCCGGCAACGTGCAGGTCATCACGGCGACGCAGGGTAAGCTCAGCGGCGCCAAGGCAGTGTTCACGACGTCGCTGGTATTGCTGGGCATCGCGCTCCCCGGCCTGCTGTTGATGGGGACCGCGACGTTCATCGCGACGCCGATGGTCGTGCAGCGTGCTTTCAGAGGATTGGATGCGACTGCAGACCAGGCCCGGCGGATCGAGATCCATCAGCGCGGCGCGCGGCTGTCGGTGGAGCAGATTCCGCTTGAGGTCGTGCCGCTCGTGGCCGCAGTCAATGACGCTCTCGCGCGGCTCGATCAGGGTTACGCCCGCCACAAGCGCTTCGTTGCCGACGCCGCGCACGAGCTGCGGACGCCGATCGCGATCCTGAACACGCGGCTGGAGTCATTGCCGTCGGGACCGGACAAGACCCGCCTGATCGAGGATGCGGCGCGGCTCGCGACGCTTGCCGAGCAATTGCTGGATATCCAGCGGCTCGACCGTTGCGGGCATCCATTCGTGCCGGTCGACCTGGTCTCCGTCGCGCAAGGCGTTGCCGCCGACCTCGCACCGCTGGCGATTGCGGCCGGCTATGAGCTGTCCTTCGACGCACTTGCGGCGCGGATCGACGTGCTCGGCGACGCGGCCGCGCTCGAACGCGCGCTGACCAACCTCGTGCAGAATGCCATCCAGCACGGCCCTCGCCGCGGCACGATCGTCATTCGCGTCAGCCGTCCCGCCAGCATCGAGGTCACCGACGAGGGCGCGGGCATTCCGGCCGATCAGCGCGAGCTGATCTTCGAGCCGTTCTACCGGCTCACGCCGCTCGATCGCGGCGCCGGCCTCGGCCTCAACATGGTGCACGAGATCATGCTCCTCCATGGCGGCCACGTTTCGGTCCTGGACGGACCGCACGGCGGTGCGTGCTTCAGGATGACGCTGCCACCCCTGCAACAGGGCTGATTCAATTCGTCCCTGCGTCCCAAGCGCAATGCTGTCGCAATGCGCTCAGGCGACTCTTCGACCGCCTCACCTCTGATTTGCGAGGCGCAATCGAAATGCCGGAGTGCGCATGCCCAACGATTTCCTCTCATTCTTCCTGTCCTGGATGTCGGCCCCGCGGCGGGTCGGCGCGATCGCGCCCTCGGGCGCTGCCCTGGCCGATCTCATCACCCGCGAGATCACCCCAACGACCGGCCCGATCCTCGAGCTCGGCCCCGGCACCGGCGCTTTCACCTACAAGCTCCTGAAACGCGGCGTGCGCCAGCAGGACCTCACGCTGATCGAATACGGTTCGGACTTCACGAAGCTCCTGCAAATCCGTTTTCCCGGCGCGCGCGTGTTGTGGATGGATGCAGGACGGCTCACGACGGAGCGGCTCTATGACGGCGCACCGGTCGGCGCCGTCGTCAGCGGCCTGCCGCTGCTCAATATGTCGACGCGCAAGGTCGTCTCCATCATTGGCGGTGCGTTCCGTTACATCCGCCCGGGGGGCGCCTTCTATCAGTTCACCTACGGGATGAACTGCCCAGTGCCGCGGCCGGTGCTCGACCGGCTGGGCTTGCGGGCAAAGCTGGTGGACCGCGCCTTGCTGAACGTGCCGCCGGCCGCCGTCTACAAGCTGACGCGACGGCCGCAGATGAAGATCGTCACGGAGACCCTTGCGCCTGATGCCTCAATGCCGGTCGCACCGACGCCGATGCACCTCGTGCGCGACTACACCACGGCGCCCTGAGGCATCACACCAGCCGGCTCTGCACCATCGCCGCCTGAATGAACGAGGCGAAGAGAGGATGAGGCTCGAAGGGCCGCGACTTCAGTTCGGGGTGGAACTGGACGCCGATGAACCAGGGATGATCCTCGTACTCGACGATCTCCGGCAGCACGCCGTCGGGCGAGAGGCCGGAGAATTTCAGCCCGTGCTGCTCGAGGCGGTCCTTGTAGGCGGTGTTGACCTCGTAGCGGTGGCGGTGGCGCTCGGAAATCTCGGTCGCGCCGCCATAGACCTGCGAGACGCGGCTGCCGCGGTTGAGCGCCGCGGGATAGGCGCCCAGACGCATGGTGCCGCCGAGATCGCCGGCCTTGGAGCGCTTCTCGAGCTCGTTGCCGCGCAGCCATTCGGTCATCAGGCCGACCAGCGGCTCCTTGGTCGGGCCGAACTCGGTGGAGTTGGCGTCCTCGATGCCGACGAGGTTTCGCGCGGCCTCGATCACCGCCATCTGCATGCCGAAGCAGATGCCGAAATACGGCAC
Source organism: Bradyrhizobium japonicum USDA 6 (assembly GCF_000284375.1). Taxonomy (NCBI): domain Bacteria; kingdom Pseudomonadati; phylum Pseudomonadota; class Alphaproteobacteria; order Hyphomicrobiales; family Nitrobacteraceae; genus Bradyrhizobium; species Bradyrhizobium japonicum. Next base: position 4,982,775 of record NC_017249.1, on the reverse strand, counting down.
GTCGCGCTCGCGCGCGAACTGCGCCGCGCGGATCTTGCCTTCGGCGCCGCGCTGGCCGAAGCCGCCCGGCACCAGAATGCCGTTGACGTGTTCGAGGAACGGCGCGGGATCTTCCTTCTCGAATATCTCGCTCTCGATCCAGTCGAGATTGACCTTCACCTTGTTGGCGATGCCGCCATGCGAGAGCGCCTCGATCAGCGACTTATACGCATCCTTCATGCCGGTATATTTGCCGACGATGGCGATGGTGACGTTGCCTTCGGGATTGCGGACGCGCTCGTTGATCTGCTGCCAGCTTCGCAGCTCCGGCGGAATCCGCGAGCCGATGCCGAAGGCGGCGAGCACTTCGTCGTCCAGGCCCGCATTGTGATAGGCCTCGGGCACGGCGTAGATGTTGTCGACGTCGCGCGCCTCGATCACAGCACTTTCGCGCACGTTGCAGAACAGCCCCAGTTTGCGCCGCTCTTCCTTCGGGATCTCGCGGTCGGTGCGGCAAAGCAGGATGTCCGGTTGGATGCCGATCGAGCGCAGCTCCTTCACCGAGTGCTGCGTCGGCTTGGTCTTCAGCTCGCCCGCGCTCGGGATGTAAGGCAGCAGCGTCAGATGGATGTAGACGGCATGGTCGCGCGGCAGCTCGTTCTTGAGCTGACGAATCGCCTCGAAGAAGGGCAGGCCCTCGATGTCGCCGACGGTGCCGCCGATCTCGACCAGCACGAAGTCGTAATCGTCATTGCCGGAGAGGACGAATTCCTTGATGGCATTGGTGACGTGCGGAACCACCTGGATGGTCGCGCCGAGATAATCGCCGCGGCGCTCCTTGGAGATGATGTCCTGGTAGATGCGCCCGGTGGTGATGTTGTCCTGCTTGGTCGCAGGCCGGCCGGTGAAGCGCTCGTAGTGACCGAGATCGAGATCGGTCTCCGCGCCGTCATCGGTCACGAACACTTCGCCGTGCTGATACGGCGACATCGTTCCGGGATCGAGGTTGAGATAGGGGTCGAGCTTGCGGAGGCGAACCTTGTAGCCCCGGGCTTGCAACAGGGCACCGAGTGCCGCTGAAGCCAGACCCTTGCCGAGCGAGGAGACCACGCCGCCGGTGATGAATATGTACCGCGCCATGGGACTTAACCTCTAATCCCTCGAATTCGATTCGCCAAAGCGATTCGTATTCCGCCCCAAATAATTTGCGGGCCTGTGGGTGAGCCAGAACTAAGAGTGGTGACAGAGCCTTGATGGGGATTTTTGATGCAGGACGGTAGAAGTCGCCCTGCATGGCCCCCTGCTTTATTGCGAGCGCGGTACCTGCGGGCCGGCTGGCGCCTGGTTCTGCTGCTGTTCGTCGGCCTTCTTCAGCGAATCCAGGATGCCGCCCGAGGTCGGCGGCGCGATCGGAGCGCCTCCGGCCGGCTGGGTCTGGGACGCCGGCGCGCCGATGATCGACGTAGGCGCACGGCTGTAGCCGGCATGCCAGGACAGGAACAGGCTGGTGAGGAAGAAGCCCGCAGCCAGAATCGCGGTGGTCCGCGTCAAAAGGTTCGCGGTGCCGCGGCTCGACATGAAGCCCGCGCCTCCACCCATGCCGAGGCCGCCGCCTTCCGACTTCTGGAGCAGGACGGCGCCGATCATAACGGCGACGATCATGAGGTGAATGACGATGACAACGGTCTGCATAGTGTCCTTCCGTCACAAGCCGACAGCGCCGAGACGGCGGCCGATCGCGCTTCGCGAGTTTTCCTGAAGTTGCGCGGTGTTACACGATCGGAAGAGGCATTGCCACCCCCGATCGGCCACAGCCGCGCTTTGAGATTAGCTAGGGGCAGCCCTTCGCAATCGCAAGGAAATCGGCCGCCTTCAGGCTGGCGCCGCCGACCAGCGCGCCGTTGACGTTTTTCACGGACATCAGCTCGGCCGCGTTCGACGGCTTGACCGAGCCGCCATAGAGGATGCGCATCCTGGCCCCGTCCGCCCTGAACCGGGAGGTCAGAAGTTCCCGGATAAAGCTATGAATCTGCTCAACATCCTGGGCCGTCGGGGTCAGGCCGGTGCCGATCGCCCAGACCGGCTCATAGGCCACGACCAGGTTGGCGGCGGTCGAGCCGTCCGGCAGCGACCCGTCGAGCTGGCCGCGCAGGATGTCGAGGGTCTGGCCGGCATCGCGCTGGCCTTGCGTCTCACCGACGCAGACGATCGCGGTGACGCCGGCGCGCCAGGCGGCCTCGGCCTTCTGCCGGATCAGGGCATCGCCCTCGCCGTGGTCGGCGCGACGCTCGGAATGACCGACGATGATGGCGGTCGCACCGGCATCGGCCAGCATTTCGGCGGCGATATCGCCGGTATGGGCGCCGGAGGCCTTGGGATGGCAATCCTGCGCCCCCACCGCGACCTTGCTGCCGCGCGCCTTGTCGGCGAAGGCCGTGATTAGGGTCGCCGGCGGGCAGACCAGCAGGTCGGCCTTGGCGGCCACCTCTGCCGCCCCCTTGAGCATGGCGTCGAATTCGGCAGCCGAGCCCTTGAGGCCGTTCATTTTCCAATTGCCGGCGATCAGCGGTCGGTTGGCGTCGGTCATGTCAATTTCCAGCAAAATGAGGTTTGTGCATGCGCTAGCAGAGCTGTCGCGGCAGTTCCAGAGAGCTGAGGGCTTTAACCGCAGCGTCGAGGGACCGCGTGGCCCGAGGTTGCGGGGGGAAAGCCGCCACTTTATGATGATTGATCAATTTGGTGACGCGCTTTTGCGGAATCTGCATTAAGACGCGCTCCCGTTCCCCTCCTGCCAAACAAGTTGGACCAAATGCTTCGAGGAATGCGCAAGGCCTCATCAAACTGGCTCGGCAAGACCATTATGGCCGTGGTGATGGGCGTGTTGATCATCAGTTTCGGCGTTTGGGGCATCGCAGACATCTTCAAAGGCTTCGGCCAGTCCACGGTGGCCAAGGTCGGCAGCACCGAGATTTCGTTGAACGAGTTCCGGCAGACCTATACCGACCGGCTGCAACAGATCAGCCGCCAGTTCGGCCGGCCGCTGACGCCTGACCAGGCGCGTGCCTTCGGCCTCGACCGCCAGGTGCTCCAGCAGACGATCGCGGAGGCCGCCCTCGACGAAGAAGCCCGCCGGCTCGGGCTCGGCCAGTCCGACGAGCAGATCCGCCAGGTCATCATGAACGACCCCAACTTCAAGGGCGTCGGCGGCAGCTTCGATCCGAACCGCTTCCAGGCCGTGATCCGCAATTTCGGCTATACCGAGCAGCGCTATGTCTCCGAGCAGCGCAAGGTGTCGCTGCGCCGGCAGATCACCGGCACGATCGGTGCCGGCCTCGAACCGCCGAAGACCATGATCGACGTGCTGACGCGCTTCCAGAACGAGCAGCGCGCGATCGAATTCGTCAGGCTCGACGCCGCGCAGGCCGGCACCATCGACGCTCCCTCGCCCGAAGCCCTCGCCGCCTATTTCGAGGATCACAAGGTCCAGTTTCGCGCGCCCGAATATCGCAAGATTTCCTTCGTCGTGGTCTCGCCGGAAGAGATCGGCAAATGGAGCGAGGTCTCAGACGAGGACGCCAAGAAGGTGTTCGACCAGCGCAAGGACCGGCTCGGCACGCCGGAGAAGCGCCAGATCCATCAGATCGTATTCCCCAACGTCGCCGAGGCGCAGGCCGCACGCGAGCGTCTCGCCGGCGGGATGTCGTTTGAGGACCTCGGCAAGGAGCGCGGGCTGAGCAGCTCCGATGTCGACCTCGGGCTCGTGACCAAATCGTCGCTCGACCCCGCGGTCGGCGATGCCGCATTCGCGCTTCCCGCGGGCGAGATCAGCCAGCCGATCCAGGGCCGTCTCGGCACGTCCATCGTCAAGGTCGACAAGATCGAACCGGGCAGTGAAGCGAACTACGCCAGCCTCGTCGGTGACATCAAGCGCGAGATCGCCGCCGAGCGCGCCCGCGTCAAGGTCAACGATCTCCGCGACAAGATGGAAGACGAGCGCGGCGGCGGCGCCAGCGTGATCGACGCGGCGCAGAAGCTCGGCCTCACGGCCGTGACCATCGATGCCGTCGACCGCTCCGGCCGCGCCCCGAACGGCCAGCCGGTCACCAGCATCCCGCAGGGCCTCGACGTGGTGTCGCAGGCCTTCAACACCGATGTCGGCGTCGACAACGACGCGATCTCGTTCAAGGGCGGCTATGTCTGGTACGACGTGCTCGCCATCACGCCCTCGCGCGACCGCAATCTCGACGAGGTGCGCGACCAGGTCGAGGCGCGCTGGCGCCAGGACCAGATCGCCGCCAAGCTGAAGACCAAGGCGACCGAAATGGTGCAGAAGCTCGAACAGGGCGGCAAGCTCGCTGACGAGGCCGCCGCGATCAACGCCAAGGTCGAGACCGCCTCCGGCTTCAAGCGCGACGACTCGCCCGCCGGCGTGCCCGCCAACGTCGTTGCGGCCGCCTTCCGCACCGCGAAGGATGGGGTCGGCCAGACCGCCGTGAGCGGCGGCAGCGAGGTGATCGTGTTCCGCGTCACCGACATCGTCGAACCCGCGGTCGACGCCGCGTCCGACGCGGTGAAGAAGCTGAAGGACAGCCTCGTCCGCGCGCTGACCGACGAGCAGGTCGCCTCCTACGTCAACAAGCTTGAAACCGACATCGGGACCACCATTAATCAGGCCGCCTTCGCGCAGGTGACCGGCGCGAACCAGTGAGTTGAAAGCACGCGATGGACGACCTGAAATCGATCATTGGAAAAGTGGCGACCGGCGCCAGCCTGTCGCGTGACGAAGCGGCTTCCGCCTTCGACGCCATGATGTCCGGCGAGGCCACGCCCTCGCAGATGGGTGGCCTCCTGATGGCGCTGCGGGTGCGCGGCGAGACCGTGGACGAAATCACCGGCGCGGTCTCGGCGATGCGCTCCAAGATGCTCACAGTCGACGCGCCCGCGGACGCCGTCGACATCGTCGGCACCGGCGGTGACGGCTCCGGCTCAGTCAACGTCTCGACCTGCGCGTCCTTCATCGTCTCGGGCACCGGCCTGCCGGTGGCCAAGCACGGCAACCGCGCGCTGTCGTCGCGCTCGGGCGCCGCCGACGTGCTGGTGTCGCTCGGCGTGAAGATCGATCTCAGACCCGAGCAAGTCGGCCGTTGTGTGCGCGAATGCGGCATCGGCTTCATGTTCGCCCCTGCCCACCATCCGGCGATGAAGAACGTCGGCCCGACCCGGGTCGAGCTCGCGACACGCACGATCTTCAATCTGCTCGGCCCGTTGTCGAACCCGGCCGGCGTCAAGCGCCAGATGGTCGGCGTGTTCTCGCGGCAATGGGTGCAGCCACTGGCGCAGGTGCTGAAAAACCTCGGCTCGGAATCCGCCTGGGTGGTGCATGGCTCCGACGGCCTCGACGAGATCACCCTCACCGGCCCGACCTTCGTCTCCGCGCTCCAGAATGGCGAGATCCGGAATTTCGAGGTCACGCCGGAGGACGCCGGCCTGCCGCGCTGCGATCCCGGTGCGCTCAGGGGCGGTGACGCCGACGCCAACGCGATCGCCTTGCAGAGCGTGCTCGACGGCAAGCCGAGCCCCTATCGTGACGTCGCGCTGATCAACGCCGCCGCTGCGCTGGTCGTGGCCGGGCACGCCAAGGACCTCAAGGAGGGTGTTGCGCTCGGTGCGAAGTCGCTCGACAGCGGCGCGGCGAGCGCGCGGCTGAAGCATCTGATCGCGGTCTCGAACGGCTGAGCCTGACATGTCGGACATCCTGACCAAGATCGAAGCTTACAAGCGCGAAGAGATCGCAGCCGCCAAGCGCGCGCAGCCGCTCTCGGAAGTCGAGGCCAGGGCCAAGGCGCAGGGAGCCCCACGCGGCTTCGTCCGCGCGATCAAGGCCAAGCACGCCAACGGCGACTACGCGCTGATTGCCGAGGTCAAGAAAGCCTCGCCGTCGAAGGGGCTGATCCGGGCCGATTTCGATCCGCCGCTGCTCGCCAAGGCCTATGAGGCCGGCGGTGCGGCCTGCCTGTCGGTCCTGACCGACACGCCCTCGTTCCAGGGCCATCTCGATTTCATGGTGGCGGCGCGCGCGGCGACGTCGCTCCCGGTGCTGCGCAAGGATTTCTTGTTCGACACCTATCAGGTGATTGAGGCGCGCGCGCATGGCGCCGACTGCATCCTGATCATCATGGCCGCGCTCGACGATGCCACCGCCAAGGATCTCGAGGACGCCGCCCTCGCCTACGGCATGGACGTCCTGATCGAAATCCACGACCGCGCCGAGCTCGACCGTGCGCTGAAGCTGCGTTCGCCGATGATCGGCGTCAACAACCGCAATTTGCGCACCTTTGAGACCACGCTCGCGACCAGCGAGACCCTGGCGCCGCTGATCCCAGCGGAACGGCTGATGGTCGGCGAGAGCGGCATCTTCACGCCCGCCGATCTCGCCCGGCTCGAGCGCGTCGGCATGTCGACCTTCCTGGTCGGCGAGAGCCTGATGCGCCAGGCCGACGTGACCGCTGCCACCCGCACGCTGCTCGCGCGCGAGAACGCGCCGCGCGCGACGGGTACGCGCTGACATGGCGCGCAAGCCCGCCAAGGCCAGGCAATCCAGGACGAAAGCCGGCCCTGTCCTCACCCATATCGGAGCCTCCGGCGAGGCGCGGATGGTGGACGTGTCGGACAAGCCCGCGACCGAGCGGCTCGCGGTCGCCGAAGGCCACGTCGTCATGACCAAGGCGACGCTTGATCTCATCGTCTCGGGCAACGCCAAGAAAGGCGACGTGCTCGGCACCGCGCGCATCGCCGGCATCATGGCGGCCAAGCGCACCTCGGAGCTGATCCCGCTCTGTCATCCCCTCGCGCTATCGAAGGTCACCGTCGACATCGAGCCCGACCCGAATCTGCCAGGCTGCCTCGTCCGCGCCAGCGTGAAGGTGACGGGCCCGACCGGCGTCGAGATGGAGGCGCTCACGGCGGTGTCGGTCGCCTGCCTCACCATCTACGACATGATCAAGGCGGTCGAACGCGGCGTGCGCATCGAGGGCATCCACCTGGTCGAGAAGCTCGGCGGCAAGTCGGGTCACTACCGCGCCTGAGCGCCGCGTGATCTATTTCGCCTCGCGCTGCCGCTCGCGATAGGCGCGCGTCTTCATCCGGTTGCCGCACAGTGTCGACATGCACCACCGCCGCGTCGATGGTTTCGACCGGTCGAAGAACACCCGGCGGCATTCCTCCGACGCGCACATCTTCAGCCGGTCCAGCGTTCCCACAAGCGTTGCGTCATGGAGCTCGATCGCGATGGCCGACAGGCCTGCGAGCGCATCCTCGCGCGCTGCCGACAGCATCGCGCCACGGCCTGCGCGCGCCTCCACCCGCAACGGAAACGGCGCGAGCGCCTCATTGAGAGTGCCGAGAACGCTCCTGTTCCGGGGCCGCTCGGCGGGCTCGCATTGCAGATAGGCGCGCAAGGCGCCGCGCAGTCTTAGCGCAGTCTCAAACATCGCGGGCGTGACACGCCCGCCCTCGGCGCCAAGGCCGCGTTCCCGCATCCAGTCCGCAAGTTCCTTCGGCCCGCCAAGCTCATCGCTCTCCGGGTGCTCCACGCCGAAATGCGTGAAGTGGCGGACATCGAGCGTGTTGGCGAAATCGTAGACGTTCGCCAGCGTGTCGGGAACCTGGAATTTGCGCGACTCTTTCGACATCGAAACACCAAAAACTGGAACACCAGTAAAACAGATTTACTGGTTGACAGCAAGCAACACCTGTATCCTAATTATACTGGTGTCGAATCCTTCGGGATCGAGCGCCCATTGCGATCACCAGAACGGAGACCCCGAGCCGATGGCCGACGCCCTGCACTATCTCGAACTCACCGCGCTCGCAGCACGCCTCAAGGCGCGCGACATCTCCGCGCTGGACGTGACGCGCGCGCAACTCGACCGTATCGACGCCATGGACCGGGATCTCGGCAGCTACGTTCACGTGATGGCGGAAACGGCCATCGCAGAGGCAAAGGCCGCGGACGCCGAAATCGCACAGGGCCGGTATCGGGGCCCGCTGCATGGCGTGCCGATTGCGGTCAAGGACCTGTTCTGGACCAAGGGCATTCCAACGGCGGCCGGCACCACGCTTCATCGCGACTTTCGTCCCAGCGAAGACGCAACCGTCGTGCGCCGGCTCAAGGACGCGGGCGCCGTGATACTCGGCAAGCTGCAACTCACCGAGGGCGCCTATTCCGACCACCATCCGTTGGTGACGCCGCCGAAGAATCCGTGGAATGCGAGTTACTGGCCGGGCATTTCGTCCAGTGGCTCGGCGGTCGCAACCGCTGCCGGGCTTTGCTTCGGCTCGCTCGGCTCCGACACCGGCGGCTCGGTCCGCTGGCCCTCCGCCGCCAACGGGCTGACCGGATTGAAGCCGAGTTGGGGTCGCGTCAGCCGCCACGGCGCGTTCGAGCTGGCTGCGACGCTCGACCATGTCGGACCGATCGGCCGCAGCGCGGCCGATGCGGGCGCGCTGCTCGGCGTCATTGCCGGACACGACCCCAACGACCCGACCTCGGTGTTCAATCCGGTGCCCGACTATCTGGCAGCGGCCGCGCAGGACGTGCAAGGCTTGCGGATCGGCGTCGATGCCGCCTGGAACAGCGACGACGTGGACGTTGCGACGCAGCGCGTGCTGGCAGACGCCATCGATGCGTTCCGCGCGCTCGGCGCCGGCATCGTCGATGTCAGATTTCCCGACGTCATGCAGGCGATTGCCGACTGGACACCGAATTGTGCGGTGGAAGCTGCGGTCGCGCACGAGGCGACCTATCCTGCCCCGCAAGGATGAGTATGGTCCGATGCTCGCCTCACTGATCGAGGCCGGTCGCGCGCTCTCCGCTCTCGATTATCAGAAGATCCTGCTGCGGCGGCTGGCGCTGCGCGGCCGTGTCACCGCACTGTTCGAGACCATTGACCTGCTGCTGATCCCGGTACACCCGTTCCCGCCGGTGACGCTCGCCATGATCCAGACGCTCGGCGAGCAGCCGGATCTGATCGCGAAGCTGCAGCGCTACACCTGCCCGTTCGACATGACCGGTCATCCCACGATCACGCTTCCGGGTGGTGCATCGGCAGACGGACTGCCGATCGCGTTCCAGCTCGTCGCCGCTGATCTCGACGAGGCCACGCTCGTGCGCGCCGGCGCGGCGTTCCAGCGGGCCACGCCCTGGCATCGTCGCCATCCTTCCCTCGTCTCGCGGAGGCAGCATTGACCGTTCAATCCACGCTCGCTCAGCGAAGCATTTTCCATGGCTGGTTCGTCGTCGCGGCGGCGTTTGCCGTCATGTTCGTCGGCTTCGGCTCCGCCTACACGTTCAGCGCATTTCTGGAGCCGCTCCAGCGCGATTTCGGCGCCTCGCGCGGTTCGATCTCGCTGGTGTTTTCGATTGCGGGCTTTCTGTACTTCGCGCTCGGGCTCGTCAGCGGTCCCCTCGCCGACCGGCTCGGCTCGCGTCCGCTGGCCGTCGCCGGCATGATCCTGATCGCGGTCGGACTTGCGGCCGCGAGCGCGGCACGTTCCCTTGTCGAGGTCTATCTCGCCTACGGGCTGGGCGTCGGCCTCGGCCTGGGCTGCGCCTATGTTCCCGCGATCGGCGCGGTGCAACGCTGGTTCGTCAAGCGCCGCGGCTTTGCCTCCGGGCTCGCGGTGAGCGGCATCGGGCTCGGTACGCTGGCGATGCCGCCGCTCGCCTCATTGTTGATCGCATCGGTGGGCTGGCGCGGCGCCTATCTGGTGCTGGGCGCGATCGCGCTGCTGCTGGGCGGCGGAGCGTCACTGCTGATCGAGAACGATCCGAAGCACCGCGGCCTCGGACCCGACGGAGATCCGCCTCGCGAGGCCGCGGGCGCAAGCAATGCCGGCGGCGCTACGGTGCGCGAGGCCGTCCGGTCGACGCGGTTTGTCGCGCTCTACGCATCGTGTCTGATCTGCTCGTTCGGCGCCTTCGTCCCGTTCGTCCATCTCGTGCCTTACGCGCGCGACCACGGGGTCGCGGCGTCCTCTGCGGTGCTGCTGCTCGGCGTGATCGGGGCCGGCAGCACCGCAGGCCGCTTCTTTCTCGGCGCGCTCGCCGACCGGATGGGCCGCGACCGCTCGCTCATCATGGTTTTGGTCGGAATGGCGTTCGCGATGGCGATCTGGGCGGTCGCCGCCGATGTCTGGACCCTCGCCGCTTTTGCCTTCGTCTACGGCGTGTTCTACGGCGGCTGGGTCGCGGTGCTGCCCGCTGTGGTCATGGACTATTTTGGCGGACGCAACGTCAGCGGAATCATTGGTATTCTCTACACCAGCGTGGCGTTCGGCACGCTGGTTGGTCCGAGTGCGGCCGGCTTCGCCTATGATGTCAACCACAGCTATACGTTGCCGATCCTGATGAGCGCCGCCGCAAACGTCGTCGCGGCGCTGATCGTGGTGACGGTATTGGCGCGCGGCGGAGCTCACGCGATCAGCGCAGCGAAGAGCTGATCGACCCGAACTTGGCGTTGAGCTTGGAGCCCATGCCGTTCACGACGGAAATGATGGCCAGCGCGATGCCGGCGGCAATCAGACCGTATTCGATCGCGGTCGCACCACGCTCGTCGGCGAGGAACTTCTTCAAGGCGTTTGTCATCGTCGTGTCCTCTCTGTGTCGTTGGCAGGCATGTTCGCAAATCACGTGCCAATGCCGACGTGTGGATCGCCAACACCTTAGATGGTTAAGCCTTGGTTGACCGTGGCACGATCGGCAGGAATTGACCGGCATCGCGAGAGCTTCCGGCAATTCCTGCACGCCTTGCGTCGCGCGCATTGATTGCTTTTGTACGCGGCCGTTCATGTCGCATTAACCGAGCTTCCTAACTTCACCTCCACACCGTTTCCGTAAACCAACGGATGTTCTCGGGATCAAGAAGCGATCCTGACGTGTGCACGGCAACGATCGACATGATGACGCAATACGGCAGTCGCCTCTTTGACCAGGTCTTCGTGCGCAGCGGACCGATCCGCTGGCTGGTGGTGGGCGGCACGCTGCTGATCGCGGCCATCGCCATTGGCTCGGTCTTGATGGCGCAGAATTTCCGAGAGCGCGCGCTGCGCAACAGCGGGCGCGAGCTGGAAAACACCGTCCTTCTGCTCGCTCATCATTTCGATCAGCAGTTGCAGGATTTCGCGGTCATCCAGAAGGATTTCGTCGACCACGTCCGCGCAACCGGCATCGCAAGCGCCGAGGACTATCGCAAACGCCTCTCCGGCCAGGACGTCCACCGGATGCTGCGCTCGAAGATCGAGGCGCTGCCCTACATGGGCGGCGTCAACATCATCGATGCCGAGGGCAATCTGATCAACTCCTCGACGGCGTGGCCGGCCCCCAAAGTGAACGTCGCCGATCGCGCCTATTTTCGCACTTTCAAGTACGATCCCTACTCGCCGAACGTGCTGATCGAGCCGGTGCACAGCCGCGTCTCCGGCGCCTGGACCATCCTGATCGTGCGCAAGATCGTGGGACCGAACGGCGAGTTCATGGGCGTGGTCGGACGCGGCATCGAACCGGCCAATTTCGAGAAGTTCTTCGCCTCCGTCGTGCTCGGCGAAGGCGCCACGATCTCGATGCTGCATCGCGACGGCACGCTGCTCGCTCGCTATCCCCATTCCGGCGAGCTGATGGGCAGGAATTTCAAGACCGGCCCGTTCGAGCATCAGAGGATCTTCGGGCTCGATCACTTCGCCGGTCGCTTCATGAGCCCCGTTGACGGAGAAGACCGTCTGATCTCCTCGCGCGCCCTGCCCCACTTCCCGATCCTGATGATGGCCACCACGACGCGCGCGGCGGCGCTGACGGACTGGCGCGAGCAGATCGGCATCCTGATCTCGGTTGCGGGCGCCTCCGCGCTCGCCATCGCGGGCGTGCTGATCGCGATCGTGCGCAAGCTGCTGGAGCAGCACCGCTCCTCCCGCGAACGGCTGACGCTGGAGAAGCAGCGCCTCGACCGCGCCGTCAACAACATGACGCAGGGCCTGCTGCTGTTCGACGCCGAGCGACGGCTGGTGATCTGCAACCAGCGCTACATCGAGATGTACGGCCTGTCAGCCGAGGTAGTGAAGCCCGGCTCCAGCTTCCACGACATCATCGCCCACCGCAAGGCGACCGGCTCGTTCAGTGGCGACATCGGCGACTATGTCGTCCGTGTGCTGCGCGACATCCATGTGCGCAACTCCATGGTGATCGACACCTCCGACGGGCGCTCGATCCACATCCTCAACGAGCCGCTCGCGGACGGCGGCTGGGTGGCGACCCACGAGGACGTCACCGAGCGCCGGCGCATCGAGGAGCGGATCACCCACCTCGCCCATTACGACGCGCTGACCGACCTGCCCAACCGCACCATGTTCCACGAGCATCTGCGCGCGGGGCTCGCCGCCATCGCCGGTAGCGAAGAGATCGCGGTGCATTACATCGACATCGACGAGTTCAAGGGGGTCAACGACGCGCTCGGCCATCTCGTCGGCGACGAGCTGTTGAAATCGATCGCGACGAGCCTCAGCCGCTGCGCGGGTCCGCAGGACTTCGTGGCGCGGCTCGGCGGCGACGAATTCGCCATCGTACAGAGCGCGGTGACGTCGCTGGAGCAGGTCGACGAGCTCGTCGCGCGGGTCTTCCAGGCCATCCGCGCGCCGTTCGACTGCATGGGCCATCATCTCACCACGGACGCCAGTATCGGCATCGCGCTGGCGCCACGACACGGCACCGCGCTGGACCAGATCCTGAAGAACGCGGACATGGCGATGTATGCCGCCAAGGCCGCCGGACGCCGCACCTATCGCTTCTTCGAGCCGGAGATGGACGCCAAGGTCCGCGAGCGGCGGCAGCTCGAGATCGATCTGCGCCACGCCATCGCCCAAGGTGGGCTCGAAGGCGGGCTCGAGGTCTACTACCAGCCCTGCCTCGCCCTGAAGGACGACCGCATCACCGGTTGCGAGGCTCTGGTGCGCTGGCGCCATCCCGAGCGCGGAATGGTCTCGCCCGCCGAATTCATTCCGATCGCCGAAGACACCGGCCTGATCAACGAGATCGGCGAATGGGTGCTGGCCACGGCCTGCCGCGATGCCGCCAACTGGCCCGACGACATCCGCCTCGCCGTCAACGTCTCGCCGGTGCAGTTCAAGAGCGGCACGCTGGCGCTGAAGATCATGGCGGCCCTTGCCGCCTCCAATTTGCCGGCGAGCCGGCTCGAGCTCGAGATCACCGAGGCCGTGCTGATCCGCGATGACGACACCGCGCTTGCGATCCTGCATCAGCTCCGCGCCATCGGCGTGCGCATCGCGCTCGACGATTTCGGCACCGGCTACTCCTCGCTGAGCTATCTGCACCGCTTCCCGTTCGACAAGATCAAGATCGACCGCTGCTTCGTCAGCGACATCGCCGGTCCCGACGGCTCCGCCAGCATCGTGCAGGCCGTCGTCAACCTGGCTGCCGCTCGCCGCATGACCACCACGGCCGAGGGTGTCGAGACCGAGGAGCAGCAGCGCCTGCTCCGTGCGCTCGGCTGCTCGGAGATGCAGGGCTATCTGTTCAGTGCCGCAAAACCGGCCGACAAGGTGCTGGAGCTGTTCGCGCTGCATCGCAGCCGCCTCGCCCAGCGCGGCGGCGAGGAAAGCCGGCGCCGCGAGGCCAGCTAGGGCGGTCTTCCCAACAATTCGAAGCGTCACCGCACGAATTCGCCCGGGAGCGGTCATCCGCTCCCGGGCGATATCTGAACGTCGTAAGGCTTAGTTCGGTACCGCCGCCTTCGGCGCAGGCTTGGCGGCGACCGCATTCGCGGTCACGCCGTGCAGGAAGTCGTAGGCCGCATGCAGCGCCTTGTCGTCCTTCTCTTCCGGCGGGACGTAGGACTGCGATCCGGTCTGCTCGGTGCCATCGGCGGCCGACAGGTGCCCGCGCATCTGGGACTCCGCCATTGTGTCCATCCGGCCCTTCAGCTCGGGCGGCACATCCTGGAGGATCTCGATGTCGGGCGCGATGCCCTGGGCCTGGATCGAGCGGCCCGACGGCGTGTAGTAGCGCGCCGTGGTCAGCGCCAGCGCGCCATTGCCGGCGCCGAGCGGAATGATGGTCTGCACCGAGCCCTTACCGAACGAGCGCGTGCCGATGATCGTGGCACGCTTGTGGTCATGCAGCGCGCCTGCGACGATCTCCGAGGCCGAAGCCGAGCCGCCATTGACCAGAATCACCAGCGGCTTGCCCTTGGTGAGGTCGCCGCCATGCGCGGTGAAGCGCTGGGTCTCTTCGGGATTGCGGCCGCGGGTCGAGACGACCTCGCCGCGCTGAAGGAAGGCGCTCGACACCGAGACGGCCTGGTCGAGCAAACCGCCCGGATTGTTGCGCAGGTCCATCACGTAGCCGACCAGCTTCTCCGGCGGGACCTCCTTGGAGATCGACGCGATCGCCTTCTTCAGGCCGTCGGTAGTCTGCTCATTGAACGAGGTGACGCGGATATAGCCGATGTCGCCGTTCTCGACGTGGAAGCGCACCGGACGCACATGGATGATCTCGCGCTTGATCGCGACGTCGAGCGGGGCGTCGGCGCCCTTTCGCACGATGGTGAGCTTGGTCTGGGTATCGACCGGCCCCTTCATCTTGTTGACGGCCTGCTCGAGCGTCATGCCCTGCACGGCATCGCCGTCGATCTTGCTGATGAGGTCGCCGGACATGATTCCGGCCTTGGACGCCGGCGTGTCGTCGATCGGCGAGACGACCTTGACCAGGCCGTCCTCCATCGTGACCTCGATGCCGAGCCCGCCGAACTCGCCGGAGGTGGTCTCCTGCATCTCGGTCCAGGCCTTGTCGTTCATGTAGCGTGAATGCGGATCGAGCGAGGTCACCATGCCGGTGATCGCGCCTTCGATCAGCTTGGAATTGTCGGGCTTCTCGACATAGCTCGCCTTCACCCGCTCGAACACTTCGCCGAACAGATTGAGCCGGGAATAGGCATCATCCGCGCTTGCTGCCGCCCGTGCCGCCCATACTCCACCGTGCGGGCTGGCGACCAGAAGGGTTAGACACGCTCCCGTGAGTGCGCCCAGGGGGAACAGCAGGTTTTTCCGCATGGATAGGCTGGCCTTCTTGCTTGGAGCTTTGCTTTGGCTTGGCAGGCGCCATGCAAATGGCGATCCAGCCCGCTGTTCACAATACCATTCTGGTTTCTTCAAGGCCGGGACGCCACGCCGGCGGGTGCATCGTAAAAATCCCTTCGCCCGGGCCTAAACTTTTGGCAACGTTCCGAGACCGTTTCGCGCAAGGCGGGAATCGGCCGGCCGGCCCACGCCTCGCAGCTATGCGATTTTAGGATGGTTTTGGAGGGCCGGACACGATACGCGATGACAATAACGCTTCAAATTCTCGGGAGGACAACAATGAACGACGCGCCCCGCATCCGGCCGGAAAGGAACGTCGAACTCGGCGCCAGCGCCGAGCCATTCCAGAACCTGCACGAATTCATCCGCAAGGCGCGCGCCAACCTCAACCAGAACGCCTGGGACTACATCGTCGGCGCCGCCGAGACCGAGACCACGATGCGCCGGAACCGAATGGCGCTGGACGAGATCGCCTTCCGGCCGCGCGTGCTGCGCGACGTTCGCGAGGTCGACGGCTCGGTCGAGCTGTTCGGGCGCAGGATGCGGCTGCCGGTGGTGCTGGCCCCTGTCGGCGCACTGGAGATCTTCGATCCGGACGGCGCAGCGAGCGTCGCCCGCGCCTGCGGCAGCTTCGGCGCGGCGCACATGCTGAGCTCGGTGTCCGAGCCCGGCCTGGAGAAGACCGCCGAGGCCGCCCCCGATGCGCTACGGCTCTATCAACTCTATGTGCGCGGCGACGACGATTTCGTCGCCGATGTCGTCAGCCGGAGCGAGAAGAATGCCTACGCCGCCTTCTGCCTGACGGTTGACACCGCCCATTACAGCCGTCGCGAACGTGACATTGCCAAGCGCTATGTTCGCGAGAGCCGCCTGCGCGCCACCGGCGGCGATTACCAGAAGGGCCTGGAGTGGCGGACCGTGAAGATGATCAAGGACAAGTTCAAGATCCCGCTCATCCTGAAGGGCATCGCCACCGCCGAGGACGCCCAGATCGCGGTCGATCACGGCGTCGAGTGGATCTACGTCTCCAACCATGGCGGCCGCCAGCTCGATCACGGCCGCGGCGCCATGCATGTGCTGCCCGAGATCGTCGAGGCCGTGAAGGGACGCGCCAAGATCATGGTCGACGGCGGCTTCTGCCGCGGCACCGACATCGTCAAGGCGATCGCGGCGGGCGCGGACATGGTCGGCATCGGCCGGCTGCAATGCTGGGCATTGGCCGCGGCCGGCGAAGCCGGCGTGAGGCGAATGCTGGAGCTGCTCGAGGACGAGGTGCTGCGCTGCCTCGGCCTTTTGGGCGCCACCTCGTTTGCCGAGGTCGACAAGTCCTGCCTGCACCAGGCGACCGCAACGAATGCGCCGAGCGTATTCAGCGCGTTCCCGCTGTTCGACCACGACCCCTATCGATATTGAGTGAAAGGATGCAATGAGCTCGCTCTCTCCCGGCAGCGCGGACGCGCTCCTGTTCGATCTCGGGCGCGTCGTGCTCGACATCGATTTCTCCAAGGCGATCGCCTGCTGGGCGGGACATGCCGGCTGCAAGCCGGAAGCCATCGTCGCGCGCTATGTGCGGGACAGCGAAGCCTACCGGCTGCACGAGGTCGGCAAGATCAGCGACGAGGTCTATTTTGACTCGCTGCGCGCCTCGCTCGGGATCGGCATTTCGGACGCGCAGTTCCTGGAGGGCTGGAACGCGATCTTCGCCGGCGAGATGCCAGACATCGCCGAGTTGCTGCCGCGTGCGGCAAAGCAGTTGCCGCTCTACGCCTTCTCCAACACCAACCGGCCGCATGTCGACCATTTCTCGAAGGAATATGCCGGCCTGCTCGGCCATTTCCGCGCCCTGTATCTGTCGTCCAGCATCGGCCTGCGCAAACCGGATGTGGAGGCCTTCGACCATGTCGTGGCCGCGATCGGCGTGCCCGCGAACCGTATCGTGTTCTTCGACGATCTTGCCGAGAACATCGAAGGAGCGCGGTCGCGCGGCCTGACCACGGTCCACGTGACCTCGCCCCGCGACGTCGGGAACGCCCTCAAGGCGCTCGGAATCTGACCTCTGGCCGGCAAGCCGACGGGCCGCGAATGGAACTATTTTGCTGGAGGGCGAGGAACCAAAACCCTTTGCGCATTTTTATACGGAGTTCCCGGAACGATTACCCCTCTCAGGACTCATGAGTCCGTTGGGAATTCTACATCGGGCTTATCGTCGTGTTGGGCAAAACCTACCTTACCAAGCAGGCCTCTCTGCTGATGAAATTCGCCAGGACCACATCGGATTCTGAGCTTTCCGCCAAGCTGATCAGCAAGGCCGCCGACCTGAAATCCCAGGCCGATCCGCTGCCCGACAAGGATCAGGGCCCCGCAGCGCCGGACGTCAGTCCGTACAAGCCGTCGGGGAGATGACCGATGCTGGCCGTGGCTCTCGTCTTTCTCGTCCTCGCCATGGCCATCCTCGTACCGGTCTGTCTCGCCTTCCGGATCATGCCGCGACGGACTTGATGCACCCCCTTCATCGCAGAACAGATGACGCAGGATAAATCATCCTGCTCGGCCGCTGTTTTGCCTCTGCGCCTGCACTCGGCTAGAACTCTCGCCGCCGATTTGCCCGAACGGGCCCAGCAGGAGTTTTCACCCGTGGCCCTGATGCCGGTTTCCGACGCGCTCGCCGCGGTGCTGGCGGGCGCAGAGCCGCTGCCTGAAGAGGTGATCGCGCTCGACGCGGCCTTTCACCGCGTGCTCGCGCGCGACGTCGCCGCGCGGCGCACGCAGCCGCCGCAGGCGATGTCGGCAATGGACGGCTATGCGGTGCGCGCGGTCGATGCGGCGAAGATCGACTCCCAGCTCACCCTGATCGGCGAGGTCGCGGCGGGCCGCCCGTTTGCGGGATCGGTCGGCGCCGGCGAGGCCGTGCGTATCTTCACCGGCGGTGTCGTTCCCGATGGCGCTGATGCGGTCGTGATCCAGGAGGATACGGTCGCGGACGGCAAGCGAATCACGATCAAGGAAGCCGCCGTAACGGGGCGGCACATCCGCCCCGCCGGCGTCGACTTCTCGGAAGGCGAGGTGCTGCTGTGCAAGGGAGCCCGGCTCACCGAGCGCGACCTCGCGCTCGCCGCCGGCATGAATTACCCGCAACTGCCGGTCCGACGACGCCCGAAGGTCGCGATCCTCGCGACCGGCGACGAGTTGGTGATGCCGGGCACCACGCCCGGTCCCGGCCAGATCGTCTATTCCAACGGCTACGCCCTGCACGCGCTCGCCCGCAGCGAGGGCGCCGATACCATCGACCTCGGCGTTGCCGCCGATACGCTGGAGGCCACCACCGCGGGCATCGGCCGCGCGCGGGAGAGCGGCGCCGACATCCTGATCACGACCGGCGGCGCGTCGGTCGGGGACCACGATCTGGTCCAACAGGCGCTGAGGGACGAAGGTATCTCGATGGCGTTCTGGAAGATCGCGATGCGGCCGGGCAAGCCGATGATGAACGGGCGGCTCGGCGCGATGCGCGTGATCGGCCTGCCCGGCAATCCCGTGTCATCCTACGTTTGCGGCTTCCTGTTCATGGTGCCGTTGATTCGCGCGCTTTCGGGCCGTTCGATGATTCATCACCGCCGCGAACGCGCGGTGCTCGGCCGCGACGTCGGCGCCAACGACCAGCGCGAGGATTACCTCCGCGCGCGCCTCGAGCTGCGCGACGACGGCACGCTCCTCGCCCTTCCGGTCAATCACCAGGATTCCTCGCTGCTTGCGAATCTCGCTGTGGCACAGGCACTTCTCGTGCGCGCGCCATTCGCGCCGAGAGCCGAAGCCGGCACACCTTGCGAGGTCTTGCGGCTGCCCGTCTGAGCGCTTCGTTCGCGTGCGTTCCGCGAACTTTGTCGCGTTCACTGTAAATTAAGCAGTTGCGGAACATGTATCGAACATATAGTGTCCGTTCATGATTTGTTTCGAGCATGTAGCGGCTTACTGCTGAATTCAGCGTCTCGGAATCGAACGACATCAACCGGGGGATTTTGGTCGAGATGTTAACGCGCAAACAATACGAACTCCTGCGGTTCATCAGCGAACGGTTGAAGGAAAGCGGCGTGCCGCCCTCCTTCGACGAGATGAAGGACGCGCTCGACCTGCGCTCGAAATCGGGCATCCATCGCCTGATCACCGCGCTCGAGGAGCGCGGCTTCATCCGGCGCCTGCCCAACCGCGCCCGCGCCATCGAGGTGATCAAGCTGCCCGAGCTTCAGGCCGCCGCCGGCAGCCGCCGCGGCTTCACGCCGAGCGTCATCGAAGGCAATCTCGGCAAGGTCCGCACGACTTCGAGCCCGCCGGCGGATGAGGGCGAGCGTCCCGTCGCAGTCCCCGTAATGGGCCGCATCGCGGCCGGCACGCCGATCGAGGCCTTGCAGACCCGCAGCCACACCATCAGCGTACCGCCTGACATGCTCGGCTCGGGCGAACATTACGCGCTCGAAGTACGCGGCGATTCCATGGTCGAGGCCGGCATTCTCGACGGCGACATGGCGCTGATCCAGCGCAACGAGAGCGCCGATACCGGCGATATCGTGGTGGCGCTGATCGACGATGAGGAAGCAACCCTGAAGCGCTTCCGCCGCCGCGGCGCCTCGATCGCGCTCGAGCCCGCCAATGCGGCCTATGAGGTCCGCATCCTGCCGCCCAACCGGGTGAAGATCCAGGGTAAGCTGATCGGGCTGTACCGGAAGTACTGATACCGGACGCGCCGGTATCGGTTGTTTGGCGCCCGCGCGCTTTAGATCGGCATCGCCGATCCGAGCTTGGAGCGGACGATTGTCCGCTCCGGCTGGATAGTCTTTCTGGTTTTGCGCAGATTATCCGGCCCCTTCCCCGGCGGTACATCCTCGGCACGCCGCACGAAGCAGCCCTGCCTCGCGGCCTTCAGGTTCGAGGAGAAGTCATGCGCCAGATCGTTCTGAGCACAGTTGCAGTGGCACTGATCGCAGCTTCAGCGTCGCAAGCCTTGGCCGCGGAAGCCTTGGCCGCGGGCGCGCAATCGCGGCCCCATGTCCGCAAGGACAGCGCCGTGAGCGATCAAACCCGCAAGGCCCGCGACGCAGTCAACCAACCGTCGCAGCCGGCCTGGCAATATCCGGGTTGGTCCGCGCCCGCGGGCCGCTGACGCTCGCAGAATCCACGGGGACGGGCTTTGTTCCCAGTGCATTTGGAAAAGATATTGTGATGGCAGTCTGCGGACTCAAGCCGCAGATTTGCCCTCAACATCGCATATAATCGCGGGCTTCCACTCTGATAGAGGCCTGCGCCTCAGAAGAGGCGCGGGTTGCTATCCCGATTGAGGAGCACCCGATGTGTGACTACAGCCTGCATGCCGTCGCGTCGCGTCCCGCCGAAGTCGGCGAGACGATCGTCACGACAACCTTCCGCGGCACCTCGACGCGCGGCTTTGCCTCTGCGGCCGATCCGACCGTCGCGGTCTGCCTGCTGCCGGGAACGGAGCTCGCCTTCGCCGACAACGTCCGTTACGACAATCGCTGGATCTGGACGCGCACCGTCAATTCGCGCGTCGGCAAGTTCGGCAAGATCGATCCGCACATTCCCGATCGCCATCATGATGCGATCGAATTCCCCGACGGCAAATCCGTGCTGGTGACGCAGCTGGTCGAAGGCCAACGCGCGACCGTGCTGCAACTGCCGGTGACCCAGCCGCTCGGCGAGCGCGAGCACAAGCCGCAGATCATCACCGACAACCGGCCGACCATCACCCGCCTGCCGATCGGCTGACATGACCATTCCCGGCCGGCAGGTCGGGCCAGGATTGAAAATCGCCATCGCCGGCCGAGGCCGGCGAGATGGTGCCGTTCGTGTCCCGCGAAACTCCATCGGGCGGACCTCCTCCCACCGCACGAAGTTTGCGCTGTCCTGCCTGAATTTTGAACGTCCGTTCCGCAGCCAAATGGCCGATGCTTGGTGCGGCTTGAGACGGCGGACACGTTCGATGAAGACCTTCATTCGCGTCGTTGAACTCTGGGTGCCTGACCGCACGCGCATACGGCTGGAATTCGGCGGCGGCCTCTACGGCGAAGGGTTGACCGCGTTCAAGGCCGTGAGCGAAGATCTGCACTTCGGATACGACGAGGGGCTTCCCGGCAAGGCCTGGGCCAGCGGCCACCCCGTGATCCTCACCAGATTCGCCGATTCCTATTTCAAGCGGACCGATCAGGCCATCGCCGCCGGGCTGACCTGCGGCGTGGCGGTGCCGGTGTTTTCAGGCGAATTCCTGCAAGCCGTCATGGTGCTGTTCTGCGGCGACGACGAGGCCCATGTCGGCGCGATCGAGCTCTGGCACAACGATGCCGAAGCCTCCCATGAGATGGGGCTCGTCGACGGCTACTACGGCACCGCCGACATGTTCGAATTCAACTCCCGCCACACCAGATTTCCGCGTGGCTTCGGCCTGCCCGGTCGCATCTGGAAAGCCGGCCTGCCGCTGATCATCAAGGACCTGCACGATGCCAGGAGTTTTCTGCGCTGGGAGGACGCCGCCAAGGTCGGAATCAATCTCGGCGTCGGCGTCCCCTACCGGACCGGCACCGATCAGACCTGGGTGCTGACGTTCCTCTCGGCGCAGGCGACCCCGATTGCGCGACGCTTCGAGATCTGGGTCCCGGACGAGGCCCGTTCGGCGCTGGTCTTCCGCGCCGGCGATTGCAGCGCGCAGACCGACCTCGCCGCGCTCTACGCGACGAAATCCATCGCCAAAGGCGAAGGCAGCATCGGCGGGGCCTGGGCCACCGGCATGCCCGCACTCAACGACGATCTCGCGCGTGACGGCTCGGTCGCGGCCTTGCAGGCCAGCGCCTCTGGACTGAGCCAGATGGTCGTCCTGCCGGTGATCGGCAATGCCAGGCTCGACGCCGTGTTGGCCTGGTATCTGTAACCCGTCCGCTCAATCCTCGGCCTGCAGGTCGGCTTCCGATGGCGTCGCGTCGCGGTTGCGGGGAGCCGCCACCTGCGGCGCAAGGCTCGCGCTGAAATCCGCCTCGCCGGCGGCCGCCGGCGACCATGGACGGTCTGTCCCCCTCGTCTTCGCCGCCTGAACCGCGAAGCCGTCGCCGCTTCGCGTCAGCGCCAGCGCGCCCTGCCTTGCGAGACGCTGCCGGTCGACAACCATCGCCGCGCAATCCGGCGGCGCCGGCCGCGCCGTCACCACCAGCGCGGCACGGCTGCAATCGTCAGCCAGTGAATCGATGCGCAAGGCCAGCGCGACCAGGCGCCCGTCGGCGAGCGGCGTCACGCAGCCGGCCTCGTCGCACGACACGCCGGCGGCCAGTAAGGCACTGCCGGCGTCGCGCGAATCGGCGTCGGCGGCGAGCCATTCCTTCAGAAGAAAACTGTCCTTGCTCGACCTGATCAGATGGAGGTGTCCATCCCTGCCCCGCACCGCGACGCTCTGGCCGTCACCGGCGATCAGGACATCGGGCTGCCGCGCGCACAGTCCCCAGAGGATCGCTGCCAACAACACCACCGCGCCGGCCCAGCGCAACGGCGTGCGCAACAAGCCCATCACGATGATCCCCAAGCTTGCAGCGATCAGCGGTGCGATGCCGAAAGCCGAGATGCGGCCGACTGCGCCCGGCAAAGCGGCCACCCAGCGCGACACCGCAACCATCCAGTCGATGCCGATCCCCATCAACCACCAGAACGGACCATCAAGCCCGAACGGCGCTGCAATCAAACCCAACAGCCCCGCGGGCATCACCAGGGCCGAGACCACCGGCATCGCCCCGAGGTTGGCGAGCACGCCGAATGGGGTGACGCGGTGGAAGTGGAAAGCGGCATAGGGCGTGGTCGCGAGCCCCGCGATCAGCGAGGCCAGGAACAGCATCGCGATCTCACGCCCGCCCCACATTGCAATCCGCGCGGTCGCGGAATGATCGGGCGAAGCAAACAGGTTCGGCATGCCGATCTGCACCAGCGCGACCAGTCCGAGCGTCGCGGCGAAGGACATTTGAAAACTCGGATGCACCAGTGCTTCCGGTGCGACCGCGAGCACGATCAGCGCAGCCACCGCCAGCGTGCGGAAGGTGATGGCACGGCGATCGACCATGACCGCGATCAGCACCACCGCGGTCATGAAGAACGAGCGTTGCGTCGCGACCTCCGCGCCCGACAACAGCAGATAGAACGCGGCTGCGACCAGGGCGGCGGCCGCCGACCATTTCTTGATGGCAAAGCCGGCCGCCATTCCAGGGATCAGCGCCAGCAGCGCGCGCACCGCGAAGAAGACCACGCCGGCGACGACCGCCATGTGATAGCCGGAAATCGAGAGCACATGGCCGAGCCCTGAGATGAACATGGCGTCGTTGACGGGCGTGCTGATCGCATCGCGCCGGCCCGTGAGCAGCGCGGTCGCAATCGCCCGGTTGTCGCCCTCGAGCGTGGCGCGGATGCGCGCGTCGATCGCATCGCGCAGCCCCTGCATGAAGGCGGCATAACGTAGCCGCAAGCCACCGGCATCCGGCGGCACCGATGCCGCAATCGTGCCCATCACGAAGCCGGAGGCGCCGATGCCCTGGAAGAACATGTCGCGCGAAAAGTCGTAGCTGCCGGGGCGCACCGGCGACAACGGCGGCAACAGCCGCGCCTTCAACTGCACGAAGCTGCCGACTTCGGGCGCAGTTCCCTTGCGCACCGAGAGGCGCACGCGCTCGAGCTTGACGTCGCTGCGCTGCGCATCCATCGCCGTGACGCGCAGCACGAAGCGGTCGGTGCGCTCACGGATGTCGCGGGTCTCGACGAAGCCCGACAGCGAGACGGAATAAAGCGGCTTTGCGAGCACCGTGTGCGCGATCCGCACGGTCTTCCAGGTCGCCGTGGCATGACCGGCCGCGACCGCCGCGATCATGATCGCCGGCGCAAACAACCGGCTCCGCCGCAACAGCACGGCGCCGAGCATGAGTGCGATGGCCGTTGCGGCAACGACCCACAGCACCGGTTCATGATCGGCGGCAAAGTAGAGCGCGATACCGCCGCCGAACGCGACCGGCACCCACGGCAACAATCGCCCGGCGCCGGCCTCGGCGCGTGCCCATTGGCGCAGGGTCTCGGCCAGCGACGTCCAGAGGTCGAACCCTGCCGGCGCGAGGCCGCGCGCGGACGCAGCTCGGCCGACGGGCCAAGTCCCCGCAATCCAAGTCCCCGCGATCCCCTGGGACCGAACTGGCCGGCCCGGCTCCGCCATTCCCTGCACCTTACGATACGCGACAGGCCGGGAGGCTACCGGAACGTGCAGGCAGGCGAATAGCGGTACGGATCAGGAACGGAGCGAAGGTCTCCCTATTTTTCCTCTTCCATCGTCACGGCAACGTCCGCCTTGGCCGAGAGCCGGACCTTGTTGCCCTCGACACCGGCGACGAGGCCCTTGTCGATGAAGTGATGGTGGCCCTTGTGGCTGCCCTCGCCGCTGTCCTTCTTGGTCAGCTTGATGCGATGGCCCTCGACCTTGTCGACTGTGCCGATGTGGACGCCATCGGCGCCGATGACTTCCATATGCTCTGCGATGTTCTGCATGGTGAGATCCTCGGATAGACCCCACACAACGCCTGGGACGACCTTCCGTTCGCTGCCCGCCAGACGTCACGGAGAAATTGAGCTAGTGCAATCTCCTGCGCAAACGCCCCCGGGCGCGGGTCGATTGAGCCGAAAGTCTCATAAGGTGCCTGCCCCTGGTGGGATTACACTATGGTTCCCCGCCTCCCCGGCAGACGGGCAAGGCAGTGGAGGGCTCGCGGTTCTAAGGCCGCTGGAGCTCACCCCAGGTGGACCAAAACTCCCCTGAGGTCAGGCGTTGCCGACGCAATTCGTGAACAGGCGCACGCAACACCGCGCATCACGCACTCCGCGAGAAGATCGACCGCTGAAACAACGCGAGGAGACATCTTGAAACCATAGGAGTTGCAAATGCCCATGCAAATACCGAGCGATTTTCGCCGCGTGATCATCGCTGCATCGGTGGGAAACGTCATCGAATGGTATGATTTCTATATCTTTGGCAGCTTGGCCGCAGTTCTGTCGGTCAAGTTCTTCGAGCAATCCCACCCGATCGCAGCCCTCCTCAGCACAATCGCGCTCTTTACGGCAGGATTTCTCATCCGTCCGCTAGGGGCATTCCTGTTCGGATGGATGGGTGACCGGGTCGGCCGCAAATACACCTTTCTCATCACGCTCAGCGGAATGGGGCTGGGCACAGGAGCCATCGGATTGACCCCGACCTATCAGTCGATCGGACTGACGGCCGCGTTCATTCTCTTTGGCTTGCGCATGATCCAGGGCCTGTGCCTGGGCGGCGAATATGGCGGCGCCATTACCTATGTCGCCGAGCATGTACCCGACGATCGGCGCGGCTACTACACCGGTTGGCTGCAGACCTCGCCCACGCTCGGGATCGTGGTATCGCTCGCCGTGATCGTTCTGACCCGAACCTGGTTCGGCAATCAGGCCTTCGACGAGTGGGCGTGGCGCGTTCCGTTCCTGGTGTCGTTCCTGCTGGTGGCCATCGCCATTTACATCCGGCTCCAGCTCCAGGAGACGCCGATCTTCCAGGAAATCAAGGCTCGCGGGCAGATGACCAGGAACCCCTGGAAGGAGGCTTTCCTGAGTGCCAACATCAAATACATCGGGATCGCCATTGTGGTCCTGATCGGACAGGGCGTGGTCTGGTACAGCGGTCAGTTCTGGGCGCTGTACTTCCTGCAGCAGGTCTCCAAGGTGGACCCGGTGACCTCGGCCTACATCGTGGGAGCGGCGCTGCTGATTGCAACACCGAGCCTGATCTTCTTTGGCTGGCTGTCGGATCAGATCGGCCGCAAGCCGGTGATCCTGGGAGGCATGCTGCTTGCCGCGACCACCTACTATCCGCTGTATCTGTGGCTCGGAGCGGTTACGCATCCCGGGAGCATCAACTATCCGATCGCAGTCTTCATTATCTTCATCCTCGTCTGCTACGTCGGGATGGTGTACGGGCCGGTCGGTGCGTTCCTTGCGGAATTCTTCCCCGCCAGGATCAGGTACACGTCGGTCTCGGTGCCATATCACATCGGCAATGGCTGGGGTGGCGGACTGGTGCCGTTCATCACGTCGGCCGCTTTCGCCGCCACCGGCAGCGTCGGCTACGCACTGATCTACCCGATCGTGGTCCCCGCGGTGTGTTTCGTGCTCGCGATGTTCCTGATGCCGGAGACGCGCAAAATCAGCATCTGGCACCCGATCGAGCCCAGAGCCGCATAGTGAGGCAACCCTCACGGTGCAGGACCGAAAGGCCCTGCACCGTGGCCGATAGTCCGCATCGAAAAGCTCGGCCAAAGGCTCTCGTCAGCCGGCCCGGTGATGCCAGCGATCGTGCCACCAGGTGGTGAAATCCCGATCAGTTATCAGCTCCCAGCCGCCGAACAGGATCACCAGGATGCCTGAGAGTACGCTGCTGACCGTGGCTGACGTCGCGTCATAACCAATGGCCCAAGGCGCCAGCACCAGAGCCAGGCCCAGCAGCATCTCTCCCCACTCTTCCAGGTAGGACGGGATGACAAACGCTTCTACGGCAAACAGCACGACGCCGAGCCCGAGCGCGATGGTGATCCAGACAGCCGCCCCGGACGAGCCGAGGACGAACGGCGACAGGACCAGCCACACGCCGACCAACAGGCTGGCAGCGTCTTGCCAATGTTGGATGCGCATGATGCTCACCTCCTCTCTCCCATTCATATGGTGGCGCCACCTGCGAAATGTATCCGTCCGGCCTGCGTTGTGTTGCCGCGACTGCCGGTCCACCACCGGCGTCCAATCCCGGCCGCCGATACCCCGAAAGGGCTCTTGCAAATGCTCCGCGCAAGGATGCAGACTGCCCCTCGCTTGACGGTGTCAACGCCTGCAGTCCTCGGCCCCATCCATTCACGGGTGGCGCCCGGAAGAGGAGAAGGGTGACGCCATGCGAGAAATCGAAATCCACGAATATGCGCGGCAGTTGCTGGAAGCACATGGCCCCAAGGCCGTTGCGGAAGCAGCCCAGAACGCCATCGACCTCGAGTCGAAGGGCGAACTCGAGCTGGCCAGGACCTGGCGACATATTGAAGACGCCATGAAGCTCATGCGTGGCCCGCACCAAAGCTGACGCTGCGGGCGCCGCAAACGAGACTGGCTGACTGCGACCGCCGCCATGCCGGACTTGATGCTGGAGCGGCGGAAAGGCGGGCCATTGTCCGTCGCAAGCCGCCCGGCTGCCAGGCGAACGGCAGCCGGATGTGCAGGATGCCGATCTCCATCAAGGGAACGAAGCCATGGTCCGGAATTGCGCGAGTGCCGAAGATCTCATGAAGGCGATCAAGGACGAGAAGGTCCAGATGATTGATCTGCGCTTCACCGACTTGCCGGGGGTATGGCAACATTTTTCAGTGCCGCCGAGCGCAGTGAACGTCGACGCTCTCGAGGAGGGCATCGGATTCGACGGTTCATCGATCCGCGGCTTCCAGGAGATCCAGGAAAGCGACATGCTGGTCGTCGCCGATCCGACGACGGCCTTCGTCGATCCCTACAGTCCGGCCAAGACGCTGGTCCTCATCTGCAACATCCGCGATCCCGTGACCGGCCAGTCCTATAGCCGGGATGCCCGCTACATCGCGCAGAAGGCCGAAACCTACCTCGAGGGTACGGGGCGCGCCGATACCAGCTACTTCGGCCCG
This sequence comes from Bradyrhizobium japonicum USDA 6, assembly GCF_000284375.1. NCBI lineage: Bacteria > Pseudomonadati > Pseudomonadota > Alphaproteobacteria > Hyphomicrobiales > Nitrobacteraceae > Bradyrhizobium > Bradyrhizobium japonicum. The sequence continues at coordinate 4,954,927 of NC_017249.1, read as the reverse complement.
GAAGCGGAGTTCTTCGTATTCGACGACGTGCGCTACGGTCAGGGCATCAATTACGCCCTGCATGAAATCGATTCCAGCGAAGGCAGCTGGAACACGGCCAGCAATGAGGCGCCGAATCTGGCTCACAAGCCACGACCGAAAGAGGGATACTTCCCCGTTCCCCCGACCGACAGCATGCAGGCGCTGCGCACCGAGATGGTGCTGACGATGGAACAGCTGGGCATCCAGATCGAAGCTCATCACCATGAGGTGGCAACCGGCGGCCAGAACGAAATCGACATGCGCTTCACCACCCTCACCCGCATGGCCGACAATTTGATGATCTACAAATACGTGGTGAAGAACACCGCGCACCAGCATGGCAAGACCGCGACCTTCATGCCGAAACCGCTGTTTGAGGACAACGCTTCGGGAATGCACGTTCATCAGTCGCTGTGGAAGGGCGAGACGAATCTGTTCTACGACAAGGGCGACTACGCCGATTTGAGCGAACTCGCCCGCTACTACATCGGCGGGCTGCTCGCTCACGCCTGGGCATTGTGCGGGCTGTGCGCTCCCACCACGAACTCCTACCGGCGCCTGGTGCCGGGCTACGAGGCTCCGATCAACCTGGTCTATTCCCGGCGCAATCGCTCGGCCTGCTGCCGGATTCCGATGTATTCGCCGAACCCGCGGGCAAAGCGCGTCGAGTTTCGTTCACCGGATCCCGCCTGCAATCCCTATCTCGCCTTCGCCGCAATGCTGATGGCCGGCCTCGACGGGATCGACAGGCGGATCGACCCGGGTAGCCCGATCGACAAGAATCTCTACGACCTGCCGCCCGCCGAAGCGAAGGAGGTGAAGTCGACGCCGGGATCGCTGGACCAGGCGCTCGACGCGCTCGAGCGCGATCACGCCTTCCTGCTGCGCGGCGATGTCTTCACCGCCGACGTGGTCGAAACCTGGCTCGACTACAAGCGCAAGAAGGAGGTCGATGCGATCCGGCTGCGACCGCATCCTTACGAGTTCCATCTGTACTACGACATCTGACCGACCGCCGAAGGCGATGGCTCGCGGGCGTGAAGGATTGGCCCCTCACGGTGAGGGGTATGCGACAGGAGCCAGTCAGATCAGCGGAGCTTGCGACGAGGCATGGTGATTGACGATCTTCCAGTCGCCGTCCTCACGCATGACGACCCAGCTCATCTTGACGACGAGGTCGTCTCGTTCACCTGCGAGGTCGAACGAGATCGTCGCGGCCATGTTGATCAGGTCAGGACCTGCTTGCGCCGCCCGCACGTCAGAAAAGACCGCGCTCGGAGAACGCCAGCGAGGCAGGCCGTTGAAGTAATCGGCGACGCCGTCCCTGCCCCGGTAGAGCTTTGGATTCGAGCCGAAGAAGAACGCGTTCTTCGCATAGAGCGACGACAGTGCGGCCGCATCGAGCGTCGCGAAGCCGGCGCACCATTTCGCGATGATGGCGGAAACGATCGCGTCGGCTTCACTGCTCATGTACCCAATCCCCTCAGCCCTTGGCGACTTCCTTCGCGAACGTGTCGCGCAGGCCGATGGTGCGCGAAAACACCGGCCTGCCCGGCGTCGAGTCCTTGTCGCGCACGAAATAGCCCTGACGCTCGAACTGCATCGGCTCGGTCGAATTGCTTTCGGCAACCGATGCCTCGATCCGCGCGTCGGAGAGGATCTCCAGCGACTGCGGATTGAGATCGGCCGCGAAGTTCGAGGCGTCCGGGCTCGGATTGGAGAACAGCTGGTTGTAGATGCGGATCTCCGCCGGCACCGACGTTGCCGCCGGCAGCCAGTGCATGGTCGCCTTGACCTTGCGGCCATCAGGCGCGTTGCCGCCCTTGGTCGCGGGATCGTAGGTGCAGCGCAGCTCCACCACTTCGCCCGCGTCGTTCTTGATCACGCCGGTGCACTTGACGAAATAGGCGTAGCGCAGCCGCACCTCGTTGCCGGGCGACAGGCGGAAGAACTTCTTCGGCGGGTTCTCCATGAAGTCGTCCTGCTCGATATAGAGCTCGCGGCCGAACGTGATCTTGCGCGTGCCGGCCGAGGGATCGTCGGGATGGTTGATCGCCTCAAGCTCCTCGGTCTGCCCTTCCGGATAGTTCTCGATGACCACCTTGAGCGGCCGCAGCACGCCCATGCGCCGCTGCGACGTGCGGTTCAGCTCCTCGCGGATGCAGAACTCCAGCATGCCGACGTCGACGACGCTGTTGGCCTTGGCAACGCCGATGCGCTTGACGAATTCGCGCAAGGCTGCCGGCGGCACGCCGCGGCGGCGCATCCCCGCGACAGTCGGCATGCGCGGATCGTCCCAGCCCGCGACATGGCCGTCGCGGACGAGCTGGGTCAGCACGCGCTTGGACAGCAGCGTGTAGGTCAGGTTGAGCCGCGCCATTTCGTACTGGTGCGGCTTGGACGGCACCGGCAGCTTTTCGATGAACCAGTCGTAGAGCGGCCGATGGTCCTCGAACTCCAGCGTGCAGATCGAGTGCGTGATGCCCTCGATCGCGTCCGACTGGCCGTGCGCATAATCGTAGCTCGGATAGATGCTCCACTTGGTCCCGGTGCGCGGATGGTGCGCATGCAGGATGCGGTACAGCACGGGGTCGCGCAGGTTGATGTTGCCCGAGGACATGTCGATCTTGGCTCGCAGCACGCGCGCGCCGTTCGGGAATTCACCGGCCTTCATGCGGCGAAACAGGTCGAGATTCTCGTCCACGCTGCGGTCGCGGAACGGCGAATCCTTGCCGGGCTCGGTCAGCGTGCCGCGCGCGAGGCGGATCTCCTCCTGGGTCTGGTCGTCGACATAGGCGAGCCCGTCGCGGATCAGCTTCTCCGCCCATTCGTACAGGCGGTCGAAATAGTCCGAGGCGAAGAACAGGTTCTTGCCCCAGTCGAAGCCGAGCCAGTGCACGTCGGCCTGGATGGAATCGATGTATTCCTGCTCTTCCTTGACCGGGTTGGTGTCGTCGAAGCGCAGATGGCAGCGGCCCGGAAACTCCTGGGCGATGCCGAAATTGAGCGCAATCGACTTGGCGTGGCCGATATGCAGGTAGCCGTTCGGCTCCGGCGGGAACCGGGTCACGATCTCCCTGTATTTGCCCTGATCGAGGTCGGCCTGGATGATGTCACGAATGAAATCGCGCCCAACCTCAGTCGCCACCGGTTCTGTCATTACGAAAATCCTGTAGGGAAATCAGCGGCCCTTCTGCCAAATTCGCTTGGCTGAGCCAAGAGCTTAGCGGTCCGCTGCCGGGCTTTAGTTATGCTCCGGTCCTGTTATATACCACCGCCTCCAATGCATAGGCCCTGCCAAGAATGACCGATTCCGTCGTCACCCGCTTTGCCCCCTCGCCGACCGGCTTCCTCCACATCGGAGGCGCCCGCACGGCGCTGTTCAACTGGCTCTATGCGAAGAAGCACGGCGGCAAGATGCTGCTCCGGATCGAGGACACCGACCGGGAGCGCTCCACCGAGCCCGCGATCGGCGCCATCCTCGACGGCCTCAAATGGCTGGAGCTCGGCTGGGATGGCGACGTCATCTACCAGTTCAGCCGCGCCGCCCGTCACCGCGAGGTCGCCGAGCAGCTGCTCGCCGACGGCAAGGCCTATCGCTGCTACGCCACCGCCGAGGAGCTCACCGCCATGCGCGAGAAGGCGCGCGCGGAGGGCCGCACCCGCCTCTATGATGGCATGTGGCGCGACCGTGATCCGGCGACCGCACCGTCCGACGTGAAGCCCACCATCCGCCTGCGCGCGCCGCAGACCGGCGAGACCGTGATCGAGGACCAGGTCCAGGGCCGCGTGGTCTGGCAGAACGAGAACCTCGACGACCTCGTCCTGCTGCGCGGCGATGGCAACCCAACCTACATGCTCGCGGTGGTCGTGGACGACCACGACATGGGCGTCACCCACGTCATCCGCGGCGACGACCATCTGATCAACGCCGCCCGCCAGAAGCAGATCTACGACGCCATGGGCTGGGCGCTGCCGAGCATGTCCCACATCCCCCTGATCCATGGTCCGGACGGCTCAAAGCTGTCCAAGCGGCACGGCGCGCTCGGCGTCGATGCCTACCGTGCCATGGGATATCTCCCGGCGGCGCTCCGCAACTACCTCGTCCGGCTCGGCTGGAGCCACGGCGACCAGGAGATCTTTTCGACCGAGGAGATGATCGCCGCGTTCGACCTCGCCAGCGTCGGCCGCGCCGCTGCCCGCTTCGATTTCGCCAAGCTCGAAAACCTCAACGGCCACTACATCCGCCACGCCGACGATCAATCACTCGTGAAGATGTTCGAGGACGTGCTGGACCACGTCGTGCCCAGCCGCAACGAGCTTAAGGCCAAGTTAAACGACACCACGCGCGCGCAGCTGCTCAAGGCCATGCCCGCCCTGAAGGAGCGCGCCAAGACGCTGATCGAGCTGATCGACAGCGCCTATTTCATCTTCGCCGACCGGCCGCTGGAGCTCGATCCCAAGGCGGCAGCGCTGCTGACGCCCGAGAACCGCAAGCTGATCGGCCAGCTTCATTCCGCGCTGGAGAAAGTCGAGACGTGGAGTGCGGCGAATGCGGAGGCCGCGCTACGTGCTTTTGCCGAGGAAAATAGTCTCAAGCTCGGCGCCGTCGCCCAGCCGCTGCGGGCAGCGCTGACGGGACGGTCGACATCGCCTGGTATATTTGAGGTTTTGGACGTGCTGGGACGCCAGGAAAGCCTGGGCCGGCTCAAGGACCAGGCCAAGGACTAGGCCAAGGACGTAAGTCGACCATGCGTGCGGCGATCTTGCAGCGCACACAGCAATAATATACCCATCTCACCCGTACCTTCTGGAATATCCGGCCTGCCCCACCATGTCATTGGGGCCTTCCGGGTCCGGCCCGTTTCACCACACATCGGGGACCTCTGATGGACGCAAAAGCAAGCAATAAGACCGCCACGCTGACGGTCGGAAACAAGAACTACGATCTCCCGATCCACAGCGGCAGCGTCGGGCCTGATGTCATCGATATCGGCAAGCTCTACGGCCAGTCCGGCCTGTTCACCTACGATCCCGGCTTCACGTCGACCGCAAGCTGCCAGTCCAAGATCACCTATATCGACGGTGACGCGGGCGTGCTGGAATACCGCGGCTATCCGATCGAGCAGCTCGCCGAGAACGGCGACTTCCTCGAGACCTGCTATCTGCTGCTCTACGGGAACCTGCCGACCGCCGCGCAGAAGAAGGATTTCGACGACCGCGTGATCCATCACACGATGGTGCACGAGCAGATGGCCCGCTTCTTCCAGGGCTTCCGCCGCGACGCCCATCCGATGGCGGTGATGGTGGCTTCCGTCGGCGCGCTCGCCGCGTTCTACCACGACTCCACCGATATCAACGATCCGAAGCAGCGCATGATCGCCTCGATGCGGATGATCGCGAAGATCCCGACGCTGGCGGCGATGGCCTACAAGTACACGATCGGCCAGCCTTTCGTGTATCCGAAGAACTCGCTGAAGTTCGCCGAGAACTTCCTGCACATGTGCTTCGCCGTGCCCTGTGAGGAGTACAAGATCAACCCGGTGCTGGCTGACGCGCTGGACAAGATCTTCATCCTGCACGCCGATCACGAGCAGAACGCCTCGACGTCGACGGTGCGCATCGCCGGCTCCTCCGGCGCCAACCCCTTCGCCTGCATCGCCGCCGGCATCGCCTGCCTCTGGGGCCCGGCGCATGGTGGCGCCAACGAAGCCGCGCTCGCGATGCTCGGCGAGATCGGCTCGGTCGACAAGATTCCGGAATTCATCGCCAAGGTGAAGGACAAGAACAGCGAAGTCCGCCTGATGGGCTTCGGCCACCGCGTCTACAAGAACTACGATCCGCGCGCCAAGATCATGCAGAAGATGTGTCATGCCGTTCTCAAGGAGACCGGCCATGGCGACGATCCGATGCTGAAGGTGGCGCTCGAGCTCGAGAAGATCGCGCTCAGCGACCAGTACTTCATCGACCGCAAGCTCTACCCGAACGTCGACTTCTATTCGGGCATCACGCTGAAGGCGATGGGCTTCCCGGTCTCGATGTTCACCGTGCTGTTCGCGGTCGCCCGCACCGTCGGCTGGATCAGCCAGTGGAGCGAGATGATCGAGGACCCGCAGCAGAAGATCGGCCGTCCGCGCCAGCTCTACACGGGCGTCACCCGCCGCGACTACGTCGCGATCAAGGATCGCAAGTAAGTTCGGCCTGAGGGCTTTTGGAAACGGCGCCATCCTGTGATGGCGCCGTTTTTGTTTGCGGGCGACATTTGTAGGGTGAGCAAAGCGCAGCGTGCCCACCACCTCTTCGAGACCGAGCCAGAAATAGTGGGGCACGCTGCGCTGTGCCCACCCTACGATACGGAGAATCCGATGCTGACGGGAAGCTGCCTCTGCGGAGGCGTTGCCTACGAGGTCGATGCGACCCCGGGCACCATCATGCACTGCCATTGCCGGACCTGCCGGAAGACGCACGGATCGGCCTTCTCCACCGTCACCAACGTGCCGCGCGATCGCTTCCGCTGGACCAAGGGCGAGGACCTGCTGCGCGGCTTCGAATCCTCGCCCGGCAAAACCCGTTATTTCTGCTCGCAATGCGGATCGCACATCGTCGCCTCGCGCGAGGGCAAGAACACGGTCCTGCTGCGGATGGGCTGCCTCGACACGCCGATCACAGAACGGCCCGAGGTGCACATCTGGCGCTCGGACGCCGCCGACTGGTACGACCCGAAGGCCGAACTGCCGGAATGGGCGGAAGGCAGGCCGCCCAGATCCTGATTGGGCTGCCCGCCGATCTTGCTGCCACGCACAACAACAAGTCGACTCATCCCGTCCGCAATCGCTTGACAGTCGAAACGCTCCGCGCGCAAATTCTTACACTAAGTAAGAATGACGACAGGGATGGAAATGCCGGAGCAGCCGAGAAGTCGGCGGCAGACGCGCGCCGCCATTTTGACTCACTTGCTCCAGTCCGGTGGCTCGTTCCGGCCGCCGCTGGCCAAGGCCGTGCGCCTGTCGGAAGCAAGCCTGTCGCGCATCCTGTTTGACCTGAAAGCCGAAGGCCTGATCGAGGAAGTACGGCGCCCTGCCCCTTATGTCGGCGGTCCGACAGGGCTCGTGTCGCTCGATGGCTCCGTGGCGCTCGCGGCCCTCGAGCTGACCGGCCAGTGGCTCAGCGTGGGCGTTGGCAGCCTGTCCGGCGAAATGCACTACACCGAGCGTGTTCCGTTGCTGAAGAAGCCGACCGTCGAGACCGTCGGCCGCGTGTTCCGCGAAGCCCTCACCTTGCTGCGCGACTGGACGCGGCGCCGCCGCATCAGTCTCGCGCAGATCGGCATCACCATTCCCGGCCTCGGCCGCCTGAGCGCCGCGGGAAATCCGATCATTCCGTGCGACGTCGAACGCATTGGCGACATGCTCGGCGGGATGTTCGCTGGCGTGCCGGTCGAGTTCACCAACTCCGTGGTCGCACACGCCACGTTTCACCGCTGCCGCACGCAGGACTATCCCTTCAGCGGCGCACATCTCTTCGTCTTCGTCGGCCAGGGCGTTGCCGGCGCCTGGATGGACGATCCGCTTGAGGCCGATGCGCTGCAGCCGGTCGAACTCGGCCATATGGTGTTCAACGCCGACGGGCCGCGCTGCCGCTGCGGTCACTATGGCTGCGTCGAGGCCTATACGTCGCTTCCGGCCCTCGCCGAGCTCCTCGGCGTAACTGAAGCCGAATTGCTCCAGCTCGGCAGCGAATGGGTGAGCACGATCCCGCGCTCGTCGCGAATGCGCCAGGAGTTGCGCCAGCGCCTGTTCCGGCTGGGCCTTTCGATCGGCAATACGCTGAACGTGAAGCCGTGCAACGGCGTCGCGATCAGCGGCTGGCCGTCGCTGCTCTCCGAAGAGGATCGGAAAGCGGTGGTCGATGGGATCGACGCCTGCCTTCTCGGCGGGCGGAAACTGGCGCAGGTATCGCTCGCCTTCGTGCCGCCCTCGAACGGCAACGATCCGCAAGCAGCTCTCGCCTTCGCCGCCTTTTGTCTCGCCAGCCGCGGCGGGATGCCCGCGGCTTCGACGGAGGCCGCCTGACACGCCCTGAGCCGCGTGGCTCAACGCGCCAAGAAAGTTCACACCGGGAGGAACTGCCATGCCGATCACGACAACAAGGCGCCGTCTGCTCGCTGGGTCTGCGGCCGCACTCGCATTGCCGGCATTCGCCCGCGCGCAAGGCGCGGCCAAGCCGCGCCTGACTGCGATCTCGCAATGGTCCGCGGGCAGCGACGGCGCGGCGATCACCGCACTCGGCAAGAAATTCGAGGAGAAAGGCGGCGTCTGGCAGCACTCGCCCGTCCCCGGCTTCACCACAGAGATGATGAACAAGCTGCGCGCTCAGATCATCGCCGGCGATCCGCCGGCCTGTTCACAGCTGAAGGGCCCCGAGATTGCGGCCTGGTCGAAGATCGCCCCGACCGTCGATCTCGACGCCCTCGTCGCGGCCGCCGGCTACGAAAAGGTCGTCGCTCCGGACCTCGCAAAATTGCACAAGCCGGGCGGCAAGTGGATTGCGCTGCCGTTGCAGATCTACAGCACCAACATGCTGTTTCTCTCCAAGCGCGCGATGGATAAGGCGAAGGCCGACAAGGTCCCGGTCACCTGGGCCGACTTCAACGATCTCGCCGACAAGATGAAGGCGGGCGGCATCACCTACCCCATCGCCAACGGCGGCACCCGCCCTGATGACGGGCAGAAATTCGAGGCCTCTTTGGCCGGCATCAGTCCCACGGCATACCGTGCGGCCATCATGAATCTCGACAAGAAGGCCCTGGAGGGCCCCGAGATCAAGGCTGCCTTCGTCCAGGTCCGCAAGATCGCCAACTGGATGGACCCCAACGTCGGCGCCCAACCCTACGCCACCAATTTGAAGCGCTTCGTCGACGGCGACATGGGCATGATGATCATGGGCGGGTGGGCGCAGGGCGTGTTGCGCAACGCCGGTTTCAAGTTCGACGACTTCATGATCACGCCGGGCCCGAGCGACAATGGCAAGCCGGTCTTCCTGTTGAATGCCGACGCCTTCATCTTCTGGCAGCGCAAGGAGCCGGATCTCCAGGCCGGTCAGACGTTGATGGCCCAGCTCGTCATGGATCCGGCGATCCAGACCATGTACTCGCAGATCACGGGATCGATCCCGGTGCGCACCGATGTCGACCTCTCCGGTGAGGGCTGGTCGGATGGTCAACGGCGGACCGCGGCCGCGCTCAAGGACGCTGTCGCCAACAATCAGGCCGTCCTGAGTCTTGCGCACAACATGGCGCAGGAAAACGGCCTCACCGCCGCGATGATCGACGTGCTCACGGAATATGTGAAGAACAAGACGATCACGCCGGAGCAGGCGGTCACTCGCCTCGCCGAGGCCGTCGAGGGTTCGCGTTGACCGACACCGTCTCCACAGCAACGCGGCCGGCGACGTCTGATCTCGTGCGCCGGCTGCCCGAATATCTGATGATCTGGGTGCCACTGCTGTTGTCGGCTGCGCATCTCATTTCGTTTTCGCTGTGGACGATCTGGATCTCGTTCACCCCCTCCACGCTTGTTCCTGTCACGGGCTGGGTGGGTTTGCGCAACTACAACGCGGTCCTGGCATCGCGGAACTGGCAGATTGCCTTCGACAATCTGCTGCTGTTTGGCAGTGCTTTCGTGCTGCTGAGTTTGATCACCGGCCTTGTGCTTGCGATCCTGCTCGATCAGCGCATTCGCGGCGAGAATGTGCTGCGATCCATCTTCCTTTATCCGCTTGCGGTGTCGTTCGTCGTCACCGGCACGGTCTGGAGCTGGCTACTCAATCCCGGCATCGGGATCCAGAAGCTCGTCCATGACCTCGGCTGGACCTCCTTCCGGTTCGACTGGCTGATCGACCGCGACATGGCGATCTGGACGATCGTGATTGCCGCGATCTGGCAATCCTCCGGCTTCGCCATGGCGCTCTTCCTCGCCGGCCTTCGCTCCGTCGATTCCGACATCATCAAGGCCGCCCAGATCGACGGCGCCGGACCGGTCCGAACCTATTGGCGGGTCATTCTGCCGACGCTCTGGCCGATCACCATCACCGTCGTCGTCGTCCAGTTGCAGTTCGCGATCTCGGCCTTCGACCTCGTCCGTGCGCTTACCAATGGCGGGCCGGGAATTGCGACCCAGCTGCCGGCCCTCGTCGTCTACGACCTCATGTTCCAGCGCAGCCAGCTCGGCCGGGGTGCCGCGGCGGCGGTGCTCATGCTGCTCATCCTGCTTGCGGTACTGCTACCCTATGCGGCGTGGCGTTATGTCCAGCGAAGGCAGGCCACCCATGCGTGACCGCAGCTTCGCACCGAGCCGAATTCTGATCTATCTCGTCGTGACATTGTTCGCGGCGGCCTATCTCGCGCCACTGGTTGTTGTCGTCCTGAACTCTCTCCGCACCAACGAGGAGATCGCGCAGGGTTCGATGATCGGCTGGCCGCAACATTTGGCCTGGAGCAACTACGCCAAGGCCTGGAGCGGTTTCTGCGTCGCCGAGACCTGCGCCGGCATCCGGCCGTACATGCTGAACTCCGCGCTCGTCACGATCCCGGCGACGATTTTCTCGACCCTGCTCGGCGCTGTCGCCGGTTACGCCGTGTCGCTCTGGCGCTTTCGCGGCGATAGCTGGATCTACGGCATCGTGACCCTCGGCCTCTTCCTTCCCCAGCAGATGCGCCTGCTTCCCTGGACCATCGTGCTGCGGGACACCGGTCTCATCAACACGCTGACGGGCCTCGTGCTGATTCACACGATCCAGGGGCTCTCCTTCACGACGCTGTTCTGCCGAAACTACTATGTCGCCATTCCGCACGAGTTGATCAGGGCCGCACGCATCGATGGCGCCGGGTTCTTTCGTATTTTCTGGCGCATCATCCTGCCGCTCTCGGCTCCTATCCTGATCGTCACCGTGATCTGGCAGTTCACGCATATCTGGAACGAGTTCCTCTATGGCGTGACATTCACCACGGGCCAGCAGCAGCCCGTCACGGCCGCGCTCATCGCGCTCTCTGCCGCAATTGCGGACATTCCGCAGCATGGCGTGCAGAGCGCCGCGGTGATCATCGCAGCTCTGCCCACTTTGTTGATCTATCTCCTCGGCGGACGGTACTTCGTGCGCGGCCTCACCGCCGGCGCAGTGAAATGATGGGGTCGTCATGGCAGCACTGAGCATTCGCACCCTGTCCAAGCGCTACGCCAACCTGGAGGTGCTGAAGGGCATCAACCTCGAGATCGAGAGCGGCGAGTTCACCGTGCTGGTCGGGCCATCCGGCTGTGGCAAGTCCACCCTGCTCAACATCGTCGCCGGGCTCGATCGTCCGAGTGACGGAACGATCGAGATCGGCGGACGCGTCGTCAACGACGTCCCGCCCAAGGATCGCGACATCGCCATGGTGTTCCAGTCCTACGCGCTCTATCCGTCGATGACGGTGCGCCAGAACATCACCTTCGGCATGGAATGCCGTCACGTTCCGAAGACGGAGCAGGAGAAGGCGCTGGCGAATGTGGCTCGCCTCCTCCAGATCGAGCCCCTGCTCGGCCGCAAGCCGTCGCAGCTGTCGGGCGGCCAGCGCCAGCGCGTGGCCATGGGACGGGCGCTGGTGCGCGATCCCCTGCTCTTCCTGTTCGACGAGCCGCTCTCCAATCTCGATGCGAAGCTGCGCGTCGAGATGCGGATGGAGATCAAGCGGCTGCACCAGCGCATCGGCGCCACCATCATCTATGTCACCCACGACCAGATCGAGGCGATGACGATGGCAACGCGCATCGCCGTGATGCATCGGGGCGTGGTGCAGCAGTTCGCCGATCCGGACACCGTCTACCGTTATCCGGCCAATCTGTTCGTCGCCCGCTTCATGGGTTCGCCGCCGATGAACACCATGCCGGGGCGGCTCGAGGCCGATAGCGACGGACCTGTGGCCGTGGTCGGCGCGGGGCGACCGGACGAGGTTCGTCTGCGCCTGCATGGACACGACGGCGCGGCATCTTATGTCGGCCGCGACGTGGTCGTCGGGATCAGGCCGGAATGCATCGCCGAGGCCAGCCGCGTCTTTTCCGGCGAGGCGCCCGTCCTCGTCGACGCGCCGGTCGAGATGATTGAGCCGACCGGCGCCGAGACAATCGTGCTGCTGCGTCTCGGCGGCGAGACCGCGCTGGCGCGCATCACCCCGGATATCCGACCCGCGCCCGGCGCGACCGCCACCTTCGCGCTCGACACGCGGCGCATTTGCCTGTTCGACCCCGAGACGGAGCGGCTGATCGCATGACCCGGACCATCTATCCCAGCCTTGCCGGCCGCGTGGTGTTGATCACCGGTGGCGCCAGCGGCATCGGTGCCGCCTTCGTACGCGCCTTCGCGACCCAGGGCGCCCGTGTCGCCTTCCTCGACATCGATGCGAGCGCAGGCGAAGCGCTGGTACGGGACGTCGCGGCCACATTCGGCTCCGCTCCCCTGTTTGTGCCCTGCGACCTCCTCGACATCGAGGCCTTGCGCGCTGCGATGGCGCGGGTGCACGGATCGCTGGGCGATGCCGCAGTCCTCGTCAACAATGCCGCCAACGACCAGCGACAGGCGCTGGCCGAGGTGACGCCGGCCGAATTCGACTGGACGATCGCTGTCAATCTCAAGCACGTCTTCTTTGCGACCCAGGCGGTGGTGCCGCAGATGCAGGCGCGCGGCGGCGGCTCGATCATCAACATGTCGTCGGTGGCGTGGATCCGCGGTGCGCCGGCGCTGCCGGTCTATGCCGCGGCGAAGGCGGCGATCGTCGGCTTCACCAACTCGCTGGCCAGGTCAGTCGGCCCCGACCGCATTCGCGTCAACGCGATCGCGCCCGGCATGGTGATCACCGAGCGCCAGCGCCGGCTCTGGTTTCCGGACGAGCAGAAGATCTCCGAGCTGCGCACCCGCCAGGCGGTTCCCGATGCGGTGACGCCGGAGGACATCGCCAGCATGGCGCTGTTTCTCGCATCGGACGAGAGCCAGCGTATCACCAGCCAGTGTTTTCGGGTCGACGGCGGTCTCGCCTAGGACTGTAGAGTGGGCAAAGCGAAAGCGCGCCCATCATCTTTCCGCAACCGAGAAGGAAATGGTGGGCACGCTTTTTGCCTGCCCTACGAAGCCGTCTGTTGCCGCCGCCCCTTGCGCATCGTCGCGAGCACGATGTCGGCGGCGAGCACGCTCGGCGACTTGTTGCCGGTGGACATGATGGTGTCGAGCCGGGCGAACGCTTCGACCTGTCGTTTGCGCAGCGGCGTATCGGTGAGCAGCTCCGACAGTGCCGGAGCCAGCTTCTCCGGGACGCAGTCCTCCTGCAAGAACTCCGGAATGACATCCTCGCCGATCACGAGATTGGCGAGGATCACCGAGGAGACGCGGATCGCGCGGCGCAGGATGAAGGCTTCGATCGCCCCGACGCGATAGGCTGTGACCATCGGAATGCCGGACAGCGCGAGCTCCAGCGTCACGGTGCCGGATTTGGCCAGCGCCGCGCGCGCGGTTCGGAACGCGGCGCGCCTCTCGGTCTCGCCGACCACGATTTGCGGCTTGACCGGCCAGCCCGCGATGCCTTCGCGGATGGTGGCTTCGAGATGCGGCATGGTCGGCAGCTTCAGTTCGAAGGCGCGGCCTTCGGCCTGGAGCCGTCCGAGCGTCGCGCCAAACACATCGAGATGGTGCCTGATCTCGCTGCGGCGGCTGCCGGGCAGCACCAGCAGAACCGGCGGCTCGCCGTCGCGGCGCCGCTGCTCCTCCACGTTCGGGCGCAGCGACGGCAATTGCTCGATCAGGGGATGGCCGACATAGCTGCATGGCGGCCCGCCGAGCTTGCGGTATTCCTCCGGCTCGAACGGCAACAGGCCAAGCACATGATCGACATAGCCGAGCATGGTCCGCGCCCGTCCCGGCCGCCAGGCCCAGAGCTGCGGCGAGACGTAGTCGACGACCGGGATCGCGGGATTCTTCGCGCGCACCCGGCGGGCAACGCGATGGGTGAAATCGGGGCTGTCGATGATGACGAGCGCGTCGGGCGCGGCCTCCAGCACGGCGTCCACGGTCTGGCGGATCAGCCGCAATATCTTCGGCAATTGCTGCGCAACTGCGGCGAAGCCGACGATCGACAGCTCCTCGATCGGAAACAGCGTCTCGAGCCCCTCGCGCGCCATGGTCCGGCCGCCGACGCCCACGAACTGCACGCCGTCGCCGAGCCGCTGGCGCAACACCTTCATCAAGGCGCTGCCGAGCCGGTCGCCGGATTCCTCCGTCGCGATCAGGAAGATCCTTCGCTTGGGATCGCGGCTCTGCATCATGCCGTCAGGCCGATGACGAAGAGATATTTGGCGTCGGCGAGCGAGATCATCGCCTGCGGCTCGGCGGCGATGGTGTTGCCGGCGACGACGGCGATGCCGGCCAGTCCGGCGCGAGCGACGCCCTCCAGGGTACGCGGGCCGATCGTCGGCAGGTCGAAGCGCAAATCCTGCTCGCTCTTCGGTACCTTCACCAGCACCCCGCGGCCTGCCGCAGCGCGGATGCGACCTTCCTCGCGCAGGCGGGCCACGCGCGCGAGCAGCGCGTCGGTGCCCTCGATATCCTCGATCGCCACCACATGGCCGTCGATCACGACCGCGGCCTGGCCGATGTCGAACGGGCCGAGCGCGGTCAGCACCGCGCGGCCGCGCTCGATGTCGGCCTTGCTGTTGTCGTTCGGCCAGGCGCGGCTGATGCAGCCCTCGGGCATCAGCAGATCCGGCGCGACATCCTTGATGCCGACCATACGAAAGCCGCCTTGCTCGAGAATGCGCCCGACGCCGGACAACAGATGATCGTCGCCGCCGCGGAAGGCGCGGATGACGTTGCCGAGCAGGCGCAGTGTCGTGACGTCGAACCTTATTTCGGACAGCGCGGGCCGCACCAACGTGCCGATAAAGATCAGATCGCGGCAGCCCTCCTCGCGGAACAGCCGCATGGCGCGGCCGAGCTGGCCGACCGAGATCCAGCGATGGCGGAATTGCTCCACCCGCGTCGGATCGCAGGCGCCCCGCAGCGGGAACAGCACCGGCGTGATGCCGCGCGCGGCAAGCGAGTCGGCGACCGCAAACGGCATGGCCCCGCCGCCGGCGACGACGCCGACCGGCGACGAAATCTCAGAAGCCGCCGATGTCATGCCCGCGGCCATCCCGAAATCACTTCTCGATGGCGGGAAGACAGATCGGGCGATGCTTGCGCTTGCCGATGAAGTCGAGGATCTCGGCAATCGCGGGGTCTTCGCTCGCGAGCGGCTGGACCGCCGCGAGCCGCTCGGCGAACGTGCCGGGGCCGTGGAAGAGTTTTTGGTAGAACGATTGCACGGTCGCGCGCCGCTGCTTGGTGAACTGCCGCCGCTTCATGCCGATGAGATTGAGGCCTTCCAGCGCCGCATACTGGCCGTTGGCGAGGCCGAACGGAATGATGTCGTCGCGCACGCCCGAGAGGCCGCCGACCATCACATAGGAGCCGATGCGCGTGAGCTGATGCACCGCCGACAGGCCGCCGATATAGACGAAATTGCCGATCTCGCAGTGGCCGCCGAGCGTCGCCGAGGTCGCGAAGATCGCGTTGTTGCCGACCACGCAGTCATGGCCGACATGGCTGTTGTTCATGAAGTAGCCGTCGTTGCCGACGCGCGTCTTTCCCCCGCCCTTGACGGTGCCGACATTCATCGTCGCACCCTCGCGGATGGTGTTGCCGGAACCGATGTCGAGCGTGGTCGGCTCGCCCTTGTAGCTGAGGTCCTGCGGCGCGCCGCCCAGCACCGCGAAGGGCGAGATCACGCAGCCGTCGCCGATCGAGGTGTGGCCGATGACCGTGACTTGTCCGATCAGCTTGCAGTTTGCACCGATCACGGCATTCGGACCGATGATGCAGAAGGGTCCGATCTCGGTACCCTCGCCGATCACGGCGCCGTCCGCGACCCGTGCGGTGGGATCAATCTTACTCATCAAGCAATCTGACTCATCAAGAAGGTCTGATTATGTGTTGAAGTCGCTCGGTTTTCCGGTGGTTAGCGCGACTATGCCCGATCTGTCCAGTGACGTATCATCTCGGCCTGTTTCAGGCGCCGGATGAGCCGTCCGTCCTAAAGCACGATGAGATTGGGATGAATCGTCATCGCGCTTCAGGCTATTGTTCGAGCATGATCCTTTCGGATTTGCGGATCATGCTTTAGCCGTTCAACGCCTTCATGTGGAGCTTGAAGTCATCGTGGTCAGGGCCCTGGCAGTTCTGCTCGCACAGCTCGCGGCCGCCCCGATCGTCTCCGAGACGGTCGAGACCGGCGAACGCCGCTTCGTCGATCTCGGGACGTTCGAGTGCCGCGACATCACCCGCAGCACGGCGCTTCAGCGGGTCTGCTACGACCGCGCGCGGCAGGACCTCATCGTCGCGGTGAACGGCGCCTATGACCGCTATTGCGGCGTGACGGCCGACACTGCCGAGCGCCTCCTGGACGCACCGTCCATGGGCCAATTCTTCAACCAAAATATTAAGCGAGATGTCACAGCCGGCCGTTACGCCTGCCCGGCGCGCGAACGCTTGCAGAAGAGCTGATCCCGCTCAGTCCGTCAGCATGGCGCCAACGTCGGCTTCTGCAACGATCTGGCCGTTGACCTTGGCGTCGCCGTGAAACCACCACATCGTCTTGCGGCGTCCGATCGAACGCATGTGATATTCGATGGTATCGCCGGGCAGCACCGGCTTGCGGAACTTGCATTTGTCGATGGTGAGGAAATACACCGCGCGCGGCTTCTCGGTGCCCTCGACCGAGGTGATGCCGATCACGCCCGCGGTCTGCGCCATTGCTTCGATCATCATCACGCCGGGATAGACCGGGCGTTCCGGGAAATGCCCCTGGAAGGCCGGCTCGTTGAAGGTGACGTTCTTGATGCCAATGCCGCTGTAATCGGCGCGGATATTGATCACCCGGTCGATCAGCAGCATCGGGAAACGGTGCGGCAGCGTCCGGAGGATCGCGTTGATATCCACCAGCTCGAATTTAACAGGTGATTCCTCCGTCATTCCCGTCCCTCGTTCTTCGGATCGGCCCTGCTGTCGCGTACCAGGCGCTCCACCGCGATAATTTCCTTGAACCACTGCTTGGTCGGCTTGGCGAAAAAGCCGCCCCAGCGTCCGTTCGGCGGGATGTCGTCCTTGACGCCGCTCATCGCGGTGACCTGGGCCCCATCGCCGATCTTAAGGTGGTTGTTGATGCCAACCTTTGCTCCCAGCGCCACGTTGTCGCCGATCGTCAGGCTGCCCGCGAGCCCGATCTGGGCCGCCAGCAGGCAGTTCCGACCGATGGTCACATTGTGGCCGATCTGGACCTGGTTGTCGATTTTGGTGCCCTCCCCGATCACCGTGTCGCGCAAGGAGCCGCGATCGATGGTGGTGCCGGCGCCGACTTCCACATTGTTCTGGATCAACACGCGGCCGGTCTGGGGCACCTTGAGATGGCCCTCGGGGCCGAAGAAGATGAAGCCATAGCCGTCCTGGCCGATCGAGCAGCCGGGATGGATCAGCACGTTGTTGCCGATCAGCGCGCACTGGATGGCCGTACGGGCGCCGACATTGCAGTCCCGGCCGATCTTGACGCCGGGACCGATGATCACGCCGGCCCCGATCACGGTGCCGCTGCCGATCTCGACGTCGGGGCCGATGACGGTCAGGGGATCGACGATGACGTCATCCTCCAGCCGGGCCGAGGGATCGATGATGGCCGACGGCGCGATGCCGTCATTGCCGACCCAGGACTGCGGGCGCATCGCATCGCTGTGCCATTCCCGGGCGAGCCCGACAAAGGCGCGGAAAGGCTGGGCCACCCGCAGCACGGCCACATGCGCGGGCACCTGGGCCTCGAAGCGCGGACTCACCAGGCAAGCCCCGGCCTTGGTCGCCTTGAGCTCGTCGGCATATTTGAGGTTGTCGAAGAACGCCAGATGCATCGGGCCGGCTTCGTCGAGCGAAGCAAGACCGGTAATGACGTGACCGCCCCTGGCAGGGTCGACGAGCTGCGCCTTGGTCAGCGCTGCAATGTCAGCCAGCGCTGAGGCCGGCGGCTTTTTGAAGAAGGTCGGCTGCGCCATTCCACCCCATCGCGGTCCGGCTTCGGCATGAAGCGGTCAGACCGCATCATGCCTTATCTCACGGATTGAGCACGATCTTTCTGGAAACCGCCCCCAACAAGGGGGCGGCTCATGCCCTGCTGATCGAATTAGAACGAGGTGCCGCCGCCGAACCGGAACTCCTGGGTACGGTCGTACTTGCCCTTGGTGAGCGGCACGGCGTAGTCGAAGCGCAGCGGTCCGAATGGCGACTGCCAGATCAGGCCGACACCAACCGACGAACGGACGACGTTGCCGTTGTCATACACCAGGCCAGTACAGGTTCCAGCCGTGGGCGGGTTGATGGTCGACGCCGTGCAGTTCGAGTTCCTGGTCGTGGTCACCTCGTTGGTAAACGCCCACGTCGTCGGGCCCTGATAGTCGAACAGGCCACCCGCATCGGCATAAACCGCGCCCTTCAGACCCACTTCCTTTGGCAGGAACCAGAACGGCATCTGCAATTCGAACGAAGCGCCCCAATACTTGGTGCCGCCAAGCGCATCCTGCGTGCCAAAGGGATTCAAATCGCGCGGGCCGATGCCGTTCGGGGCAAAGCCGCGGACGAGATTCGGGCCCATCTGGAACTGATCCAGCATGCGGATCTCGTTGTTGCCGATCTTGTTCAGCATGCCGCCCTGAAGGTGGACGAGGCCGACGATGTCGGACACCAGCGGAGTGTAGTACTTCGCATCGACGACGGACTTCAGGTAGGAGACGTCGCCGCCGACGCCGGCGAAGTCCTGACGGAAGTCGACGAGCAGACCGTCGGTGGGGTTCTTGTTGTTGTCCAGCGTGTTGTAGGTCAGCGTGTAGCCCAGCGCCGAGGTCAGGGTCTTGCCGTTGGCAAGCTCCTTGCGGACCGGCAGCGAGGCTTCGCCGTCGGAGTAGCAGCCGAGGCCGTTGGTCGAGGCAGCCAGAGGAATACCAGTCGCTGCCGAGAAAGCCGGGCTCGGATTGAAAGCAGGATTGGGCGTCACACCATCCGCGAGGAACTGGTTGTTGTTACAGTTCGCCAGGTAGGACGGCAGCGTGATTTCCTGCTGGTAGATCGAGTAGCGCAGCTGGAGCGCCAGATCTTCACGCAAGGAGAAGCCGAGGCGCGGCGAGAAGCCGAGCGTCTTGGTGCCGTAGGAGATGTAGTTATTGGCCAGCTGCTGGCGCTGATAGAGGTCGAGGCCCAGCGCAATGCGGTAGTCGAGCAGGTACGGCTCGACGAACGACAGCGAATAGCCGCGTGCGTACTGGCCATAGGTCACCGACGCCTTGGCGAACAGGCCGCGGCCGAGCAGATTGCGCTCGGAGATCGAGACTTCGGCGAGCGCGCCGTCGGTCGTCGAGTAACCGCCCGAGACCGAGAAGTCGCCGGTCGATTTCTCTTCGAGATCGACGATCAGGACCACGCGGTCGCTGGAGGAGCCCGGCTCCGTCGTGATCTTCACGCTCTTGAAGTAGTCGAGGTTCTTCAGGCGGCGCTCGGCACGGTCAACCAGCGCGCGGTTGTAGGCATCGCCCTCGGAGATGTCGAACTCGCGGCGGATCACGTAGTCGCGCGTGCGGGTGTTGCCGCGGACGTTGATGCGCTCGATATAGGTGCGCGGGCCTTCGTCGATGTTGAAGACGACGGCGACGGTGTGCGCCTCGAAATTGCGGTCGCCGCCGGGACGGACCACGGCGAAAGCATAGCCGCGACGCGACGCCTCGATCTGCATTTCCTCGACCGACTTCTCGACCGATTCGACGTTGTAGAGCGCGCCGACATTGACGCGCGAATAGTTGCGCATCGTGGTCGGATCGAAGTTCGGAATGGAGGAGCGGAAGTCGACGGTGCCGACGCGGTACTGCGAGCCTTCCTCGATCTTGAAGGTGACGTTGAAGCCCTTCTTCTCCGGATCATATTCGGTGAGCGCTGCGACCACCTGGACGTCGGCGAAACCGTTCTTGAGATAGAAACGGCGAATCAGGTCGCGGTCGGCCTCAACGCGATCGGGATCGTAGATGTCGTTGCTGGCGAGGAAGCTCAGCAGGTTCGATTCGTGCGTCTTGATGACGTCGCGCAGGCGGTAGGACGAGAACGCGTTGTTGCCGACGAACTCGATCGACTTGACGCCAGTCTTGGCGCCCTCCTCGACCGTGAAGACCAGGTCGACGCGATTGTTCGGCTGCTCGATGATCTCGGGCGTGACGCGGACATCATAGCGGCCCGAGCGGCGGTAGATTTCAGCGATTCGCAGCGTGTCGGACTGCACCATGGCGCGGGAGAAGGTGCCGCGCGCCTTCGACTGGACCTCAGCGGTGAGCTGCTCGTCCTTGATCTTCTTGTTACCCTCGAACGCGATGCGGCCGATCACCGGGTTTTCCACAACGGATACGATGATCTGGCCACCGGAGCCGCGGTTGATTCGCACGTCCTGGAACAGGCCGGTCTCGATCAGCGCCTTCAGGCCGTCGTCGATGGCGCCCTGATCCAGGCGGCCACCCGGGCCCGGCTTGAAATAGGATCGGATCGTCTCCACCTCGACTCGGCGATTTCCTTCGACGGAAATCGACTGGACGGTCTGAGCAAGCGCAGACGAAGAGACAAAACCAGCCCCAACCGGGGCAAGCACCGGCGCGCCGAACAAGATCAGGGTTGCGAGCAAGCCCCCCCGGAGTCGCAGTCCAAACTTCATTGCGCAACGCGCCCTTATCAGTACCAGACCCAACCCCAACGCCGGTCCGGGAGATTCCCCAAGTTCAAAGCCGCTTGTAGCTAATTTCCCCGATGCCGCAAACGGCCGCTGACACCGCAATTTCAATTTCATTCCAAGACGTTGCTCATGAGCAACGCCACAAAAAAGCCCGTATCAGGAAGCTGCCATCCGCAAGATGTCGTTATAGGTGGCAAACACCATCAACATCAGCACCAAACCGAGCCCGATTCGGAACCCCATCTCCTGAGTCCGCTCGGACAAGGGCCGGCCCCGGACCAGTTCCGCCGCGTAGAACATCAGGTGACCGCCATCGAGCAGCGGGATCGGGAACAGGTTCAACAGCCCGATCGACACCGACAGCACCGCGCACAGGTTGATCACGAACTGGAACCCGGCGCTGGCCGCCTGCCCCGACATCTTGGCGATGCCGAGCACGCCGCTGACCTCGTTGGGATTGCCTTGTCCGACGAACAGCGAGCCTAGGAACTTGAATGTGCTGGTGATGATGAACCAGACCTGCTCGACCCCGATCTTGAGCGCTTCGCCGACGCCGACCGGCGTGGTCGAGGCCTCGCCGGCCTGGGACTTGTGCTCGACGCCGAGCACGCCGAGGCGGTGGCTGTTGCCAAAGGGATCCTTGCGCTCGAGCAGCGCCGGCGTCGCGGTCAGGGAGACGATGGCGCCGTCCCGCTTGACCTGGAAGGCAAGCGCCGAACCGGCATTCATCGCAACGATTCGCTGCATGTCGGCAAAGCTCTCGATCGGCTTCCCGTCGATCTGCACCACGACGTCGCCGATCTTGAAGCCGGCCGCGGCCGCAGCGCCGTCGGCGACGACGCCGTCGACGCGGGCGATCGTGCTCGGCTTGCCGTAATAGAGCGCCATGGCGGCGAAGATCAGCGCGCCCAGGATGAAATTGGCGATCGGTCCGGCCGCGACGATGGCGGCACGCGGGCCGACCTTCTTGTGATGGAAGCTGCCGGCGCGCTCCTCGGCCGACATGGCTGCGAGCGTCTCGGCCGAGGGGGTCGAGGCTTCGCTCTCGTCGCCGAAGAACTTGACGTAGCCGCCGAGCGGGATCGCCGAGATCTTCCAGCGGGTGCCATGGCGGTCGTTGAAACCGACCAGCTCCGGTCCGAAACCGAGCGAGAAGGTCAGCACCCGAACGCCCGCCCAGCGCGCGACCAGGAAATGACCGAGCTCATGGAAGAACACGACGATCGTCAGGACGAACAGGAAGGGAACCGCGTAGCCGAGGAGCCCATGGCTCAACGTATTGAAACTATGGACGAAAAAGTCGATCATCGAATTCCCTCATCCAGCGCCGCAAGGCCCTGGCCCCGTGCCATCTAGGATGCCTTTAAGGCAATTTGAGGCAATAGGGCGGCAGCTCTATTTCGCGCAACATGGTCAACAGAGATTGCATCGTCGGCGGACGTCAGGGGAGCCCGGTTCCCGCCGCGGATCCAGTCGTCCAGCGTCGCCTCGACCAGCCGCGCGATCGCGCCGAATCGGATCTTGCCGGCGATGAAGGCGGCGACCGCAATCTCGTTGGCGGCGTTATAGACGGTGGTCGCCCCCTTCCCGGTCCGGAGCGAATCGAAGGCCAGCCGAAGCCCGGGGAAGCGCTCGAAATCCGGCGCCTCGAAGGTCAGCTGGCCGATCTTGGCCAGATCGAGCTTGGCCGCCGGTCCCTTGATGCGATCGGGCCAGCCGAGGCAGTGGGCGATCGGCGTGCGCATGTCGGGCGCGCCGAGCTGCGCCATCACCGAGCGGTCGGAGAACTCGACCATGCCGTGGATGATCGACTGCGGATGTACGAGGACATCGATCTCGTCGGGCGAGAGCGCGAACAGATAGGAGGCCTCGATCACCTCGAGCCCCTTGTTCATCATCGAGGCGGAATCAATCGTGATCTTCTGGCCCATGCTCCAGTTCGGATGCTTGAGAGCCTGCTCGAGCGTCGCCTGCTCGATGTCGGCCGGCTTCCAGGTCCGGAACGGGCCGCCTGATGCCGTGATGATGACGCGGACGAGCTCGTCGCGATTGCCTGAGGCGAGCGCCTGGAACAGCGCATTGTGCTCGGAATCCGCAGGCAAAATGCAGGCGCCCGCCTTCGCAGCTCGCTGCATGAAGAAATCGCCGGCGCAGACGAGGCATTCCTTGTTGGCGAGCGCGACATGCGCGCCGCGATCGACCGCGGCCAAAGCCGGCTTCAGTCCGGCGGCGCCGCTCACGGCGGCCATCACCCAATCGGCCGGACGCGCGCCGGCTTCGATTACCGCGCTTTCGCCCGCGCCGCATTCCGTGCTCGTTCCCGCGAGCGCAGCCTTGAGCTCGGCGAACTTGGACGTGTCGGCGATCGCGACGTAGCGGGCGGAAAACTCCTTGGCGAGCTTGGCCAGCGCTTCGACATTGCCGTTCGCCGTCAAGGCTTCGACGCGATAGCGCTCGGGAGAGGCGCGCAGCAGATCCATCGTGCTGTCGCCGATCGAGCCGGTGGCGCCGAGAACCGTGACACTGCGGACGCTCGACGCCGCAGCCTTGTTGTTACGCAATGGGACCGCGCTCATATCCTCACCAAACCATAAGACCGCTTCCGGCGCTATGCACACCATGGCGGAGAAAGCCGATAATCCATGCCATCAGGATGGCGGCAACAAAACCGTCCAGACGGTCCATTAGCCCGCCATGGCCGGGAATTAAGTGACTGGAATCCTTGACGCCGAACCGCCGCTTCACCGCGGATTCGAACAGATCGCCCGCCTGCGATACCACCGACAGGATGGCGCTGACGAGCAGCAGTGGAACCGCCTTTCCGATCCCGCACGCCGCAAAGCCGGCCGCAACCAAAAGGCTCGCCGCAAAGCCACCGAGCGCCCCGGACCAGGTCTTCTTCGGGCTCACGCGCGGCCATAGTTTCGGCCCGCCAATGCTGCGTCCGGCGAAATAGCCGCCGATATCGGTCGCCCACACCACGAGCAGCACGAACATCAGCGCGGCGAAGCCGTTGACGAGATCCTGCCGCACCAGGATCGAGGCCAGCAGCGCCGCCGATGCGTAGGCGAAGCCGGTGGCCACCCAGATGAACTTGCCCCGCGCGATCAGCGTCACGATCGCGCCGCCGATGAGGCCGGTGATGATTGCGGTCTTGAGCGCGCCGAAGGCGACGCAGGCCCCCATCATGGCAATGACGATCGTCCCTGCCCCGGTCAGTGCGGCAGACCCCGCGCCCACCACCATCAGCCATTCCGCAAACAGTCCGATCGACACCAGCGTGACGAGAAGCGCCCACAGCCAGCCGCCGGCATAAGCCAGCGCGATGGCGAGCGGCGCCAGCACCAGCGCCGCGAGGACTCGCATCACCAGATTGCTCGGGGCAGGCTTCGCGCCCGCCGATGCGGCGTCGGGTTCGCTCACGAGGCGTTTTTCGCGACCAGACCGCCGAAACGGCGCTCGCGTCTGGCGAATTCGGCGATCGCGCCTTCCAGCGCCGCCTTGTCGAAATCGGGCCAGTGGATCGGCACGAAGACCAGCTCGCTGTAGGCGGCTTGCCACATCAGGAAGTTGGACAGCCGCTGCTCGCCGCTGGTGCGGATGATGAGATCGGGATCGGGAATGTCGGGCGCATCGAGATGAGCCCCGATCGTCTCGGCGTCGATCGTTTCAGGGGCGCGCTTGCCGTCTGCGACTTCCCGCGCGAGCTTCTGCGCGGCTTTCGCGATTTCCTGCCGCGAACCGTAATTGAAGGCGACGACCAGCGTCAGGCGCGTGTTGTCGCGCGTCAGCTCCTCGGCCTCGTTGAGGAGTGCGCAGATGTCGCTATCGAGACCGTCACGCTCGCCGATTATGCGGACCTTGACGCCGTCGCGGTGCAGGCTCGCAAGATCGTTGCGGATGAAGCGGCGCAGGAGACCAAACAGATCGCCGATCTCGCTCGCCGGGCGCGACCAGTTCTCCGAAGAGAAGGAGAAGATGGTGAGATAGCGGATGCCGAGCTCGTGCGAGGCACGCACGACCCGGCGCAGCGCCTCGACACCGCGGCGATGCCCTTCGGCCCGCGGCAGGCCGCGCGCGGCGGCCCAACGCCCGTTGCCATCCATGATGATGGCGACATGCGCAGGCGCGTCGGACCGGTCGGGTCCTTCGGTTGCTGGCGCGGCGGCGTTGGACATGAAGGCGGCCCTAAAGCATGATCCGGACAAGCGCGAAGCGGTTTTCCGAAAAGATCATGCGCGAACAATAACCCAAAGCGCGATGATCGCGCCTTAGACGGTGAGGATTTCTTTTTCCTTGGCAGCCAGCAACTGGTCGATCTCGGAGATGGTGCCGTCGGTCGCCTTCTGCACCTCGTCGGCGTGACGCTTCTGATCGTCTTCCGACATCTCGTGATTCTTCTCGAGCTTCTTGAGGACGTCGAGGCCGTCGCGGCGGACGTGACGCGCGGCGACCTTGGCCGCTTCCGCGTATTTGTGCGCGACCTTGACGAGCTCCTTGCGACGCTCCTCGTTGAGCTCTGGGATGCGCAGGCGCAGCACCTGGCCTTCGGTCGCGGGCGACAGGCCGAGATTGGAATCGACGATCGCCTTCTCGACCGGCTTGACCATCGACTTGTCCCAGACCTGCACCGAGATCAGCCGCGGCTCCGGCACGCTGACGGTGGCAAGCTGGTTGAGCGGCATGTGGCTGCCGTAGGCCTCGACCTGCACCGGGTCGAGCATCGAGGCCGACGCGCGCCCCGTGCGCAGGCCGCCAAGCTCGTGCTTGAGGGCCTGGACGGCGCCCTGCATGCGACGCTTCACTTCGTTGAGGTCGAAATTACCCGTGGCCATCACGTTTCTCCTTCAAAATCCCGGCGACCCACTCCGCGCCCCTCAGGCGCGACCGACGAGCCGTCAGCCGGCGACGACGGTTCCGTGGCCGCCGCCACGCAGCACAGCGCCGATCGAACCCGGCTCCGCGATCGAGAATACGATGATAGGCAGCAACGTCTCGCGGGCAAGCGCGAAGGCGGTCGCATCCATCACCTTGTAGCCGCCCTCGATCGCCTGCGAATGCGTCAGCCGGTCGAATCGCGTGGCGGTCGGATCCTTTTTCGGGTCGGCCGAGTAGACGCCGTCGACATTGGTTGCCTTCAGCACAGCCTCGGCTCCGATCTCGGCGGCCCGCAGCACCGCGGTCGTGTCGGTGGTGAAGAACGGATTGCCGGTTCCACCCCCGAGCAGCACGATCCGGCCCTCGGCAAGGTATTTGTGCGCCGCGGTGCGGGTGAACAGCTCGGAAATCTCTGGCATGACGAAGGCCGACAGCGTACGGGCCGGCGTGCCCTTGCGCTCGATCGTCGCCTCCAGCGCGAGGCAGTTCATCATGGTGGCGAGCATGCCCATGGTGTCGCCGGTGGTGCGCGACACCCCTTGCGAGGACACTTCGACGCCGCGCACGATGTTGCCGCCGCCGATCACCACCGCAACCTCGGTGCCGAGCTGGCGGGCGGCGATCAGATCGTCCGCAACCCGGTCGAGGGTCGGCTGATCGATGCCAAAACCCTGCTGTCCCGCGAGATACTCGCCGGACAGCTTGATCACGACGCGACGATAGACCGGATCAGTCATGAGCACTTTCCCCGTCCGGGCGCCGCTTCCGGCGGCAAGCCGGAAGGAACGTACCGGCGCTTACTTCTTGCCGCTGGCCGCTGCGACCTCGGCCGCGAAGTCGCTTTCCTGCTTCTCGATTCCCTCACCGAGAGCATAGCGCACAAAGCCCGCGATCTTCACCGCGCCGCCGACCTTGCCTTCGGCTTCCTTCACCGCCTGCGCCACCGACTTGCCGGTGTCGTGGATGAAGGCCTGCTCGAGCAGGCAGACTTCCTTGTAGTAGGTCTTGAGACCGGACTCGACGATCTTCTCGATCACGTTCTCGGGCTTGCCCTGCTGACGATATTTGTCGGCGAGCACGTCCTTCTCGCGCTTCACGACCGCCGGATCGAGGCCGGACGGCTCGAGCGCGAGCGGGTTGGTGGCCGCGACATGCATCGCGATCTGGCGACCGAGGGCCGCGAGCTCGTCGGCCTTGCCGGGCGATTCGAGCGCGACGATCACGCCCATCTTGCCGGCGCCTTCGACGACGGCGCCGTGGACGTAGCTCGACACGACGCCCTGCGTCACTTCGAGCGAAGCTGCGCGGCGCAGCGTCATGTTCTCGCCGATGGTGGCGATCGCATCGTTGATCGCGGCTTCGATCGTGACGTCGCCGACCTTGGCGGCCTTGATCTTCTCGACATCGGCGCCGACGTCGAATGCGACCTGTGCGACCATCTTGACGAGGCCCTGGAACTGGCCGTTGCGCGCGACGAAGTCGGTCTCGGAGTTGACCTCGACCACGACGCCCTTGGTGCCCTTGGTGAGCGCGCCGATCAGGCCTTCCGCGGCGACGCGGCCGGACTTCTTGGCGGCCTTCGACAGGCCCTTCTTGCGCAGCCAGTCCTGCGCGGCTTCCATGTTGCCGTCGTTTTCGGTGAGCGCGGCCTTGCAGTCCATCATGCCTGCGCCGGTGGACTCGCGCAGATCCTTGACCATCGCAGCTGTGATCGTTGCCATCATTGAAAATCCTTCTTGCCTGCCGGTTTGCCGCGGCGTGGCATCAAACAGCCCCGCCGCGGTCCATCTCAGGAATTCGCGTCAACTGAAATGGTGGCCGGACTTATATCCGGCCAACCCATCGCTCTTTTTGACTATTCCGCTTCAGCGGTCAGCGCCTTGGCCTTGGCCACCCAGGCATCCGCACGGCTCGGCAGACCGACTTCTTCGCCGATCTTGTGCGCGGTGTCGTGATCGAGCTCGGCAAGCTGCCAGAAGTGGAAGATGCCGAGGTCGTTGAACTTCTTCTCGATCGCGCCCGACACGCCCGGGAGCTTCTTGAGGTCGTCGGCGGTGCCGCGCGGACCGGCAAGGCCCTGGAAGCCGCTCGAGGAAGCGGCTGGCAGATCTTCGGCAACCGGGCGAACCGAGGCGCCGATGTCGATGCCCGAATCACCCTGGGCGCGCGAGATGCCGTCGATCGCGGCACGTGCGATCAGGTCGCAATACAGTGCGATCGCGCGGCCGGCGTCGTCATTGCCCGGGACCACATAGGTGATGCCCTTGGGATCCGAATTGGTGTCGACGATCGCGGCGACCGGGATGTTGAGCCGCTGGGCTTCCTGGATCGCGATGTCTTCCTTGTTGGTGTCGATCACGAAGATCAGGTCGGGCAGACCGCCCATGTCCTTGATGCCGCCGAGCGAGCGATCGAGCTTGTCGCGCTCGCGCTGAAGCGTCAGGCGCTCCTTCTTGGTGTAGGAGCTGGCGTCGCCGCCGGACAGCACGTCATCGAGATGACGCAGGCGCTTGATCGAGGCCGAGATCGTCTTCCAGTTGGTCAGCGTGCCGCCGAGCCAGCGCGAATTGACGAAATACTGCGCGCAGCGCTTGGCAGCGTCCGCGACGCCGTCCTGCGCCTGGCGCTTGGTGCCGACGAACAGGATGCGGCCGCCCTTGGCGACGGTGTCGCTGACCGCCTGCAAGGCGGTGTGCAGCATCGGCACGGTCTGCGCGAGGTCGACGATGTGGATGTTGTTGCGAGCGCCGAAAATGAACGGAGCCATTTTCGGATTCCAGCGGTGAGACTGGTGACCAAAGTGCACGCCAGCTTCGAGGAGCTGACGCATGGTGAAATCGGGTAGCGCCATAGTTTCAATTCTCCGGTTGGTTCCTCCGGAAACGTGTGAGCAAAACGGAGCGTTCTCGCCCCGGTTGCCACCGGACGGCCTTGTGAGCCATGTTTCCGTGTGAGATGGGGCGCTATATAGCGCCATTTCGGCCAGAAGCAAGGAAATAAGGGCCTTTTCGGGGGCGGTTTTCGCCTCCCGAAGGCCCTCATCCGTAAAGACCACGCCAGTCAGTAAAGACCTAGCAAAGACCTAGCATTTGGGCTGGTTCGGCGGGCACTTTTTCGCCGCCGGCGCCGCTGGGTGCGGCGGAGGTGCCGCCGGACGCGGCGGGGGCGGTGGCGCGACGGCCATCCGCGGCGGCGGCGGTGCCGGCCGGGCGACCGGCGGTGGCGGCGCAGGCCGCGCCATGGGTGGAGGTGCAGGCCGGGCCACTGGCGGAGGCGCCGGCCGCGCGACGGCCACAGGCGGAGCCGCGCGGGCCGGCGGAGGCGATGCGACATGCGGCGGCGGTGCCGAGCGAGCGGCGGGCGGTGGCGGCGTCGGCCTCGCCACGGCCTGCGGCCGCGATGCTGGAGCTGACGGCGACGGCCGGGCGGCCTGCGCTGGAGGAGTCGCGGGCGAGTTCTGCGGTTTGACCGGCTCGCGCGCGGCCGAGGGCGACGGCGTGACCGGCTTGCCCGCGGCGCCCGAGGGCGTGCCGGGCGGCGTGCCCGGAGGCGACGCGCCGGCCGGCTCGCGGGTTGCAGACTTGCCGCCCCCGGGCGTGCCACCGGGCGGGGTCTGAGCAACCGGCGGCTTCGGCGGTTGGCCGGGCGCGGCCGGGTTCGCGGTGGGCGCAACGGTCGTCGGAGTGCCGGCCGTTGGCGCGCCAGGATGGGGCGGCAGCGTTGTGCCGGGCGCAGCCGTGGTCGGCACCCCCGGATGCGTCGGCGGGGGCGCGCCGGGTGCATTTGCCGTCGGCGCCAAGGGCCTGCCGCCCGGCGACGTCCCTGCCCCGGCCGGCGGCGCCGGCGGCCCGCCTTGGGCGCCGGGAACCGGCAGCGTGTTGGTCTGTGGCAGCCTGGTCGGCGGTGCGGCAGGGGGCGTGCCGGTCGGCGCGACATTGACCGGCGTCCCGGGAGGTGAACCCGGCCTCGCCGTCGGCTGGACCGTCGCGCTCAGCGGCATCGGCGCCTTGCCCTGCTGGATCAGCGCGGCGCGCTGCGTAGCGGCTTGCGGCAACATTGGCGTTACCGGGTTGGCGCGGTCGGCAATCGCCGGCCTCAGATTGCCGGGCCCAGTCCCTCCTCCCGCTCCCGCGGGCGGGGCGGGCGGCCGGTTGATCACGGTGTTGATGACCGTGGTGTTATGGATGTTGTTGAAGATGATATTGTTCGCTGGCGGCGCGACATAGACCGGCGGCCGGACGAACACCGGGATCGGCACGAACAGCGGCTGCGGCAGCACGAACAGGCCGACCACGGGCAGCGGCGGCTCGAGCACGACGAAATCCGGCGGCGGCGGCGGCAGATAATAGACCGGCGGCGGCGGTGGCGGCGCGAAGCCGAAATCAGGATCGCTGAAGTACAGCACGGGACGGTCGACATAGACCACCTCCTCCGGCGGCGGGGGCGGCACGTCATAGTCGATCATCGCGAAGGTCGGCGGTGGCTCGGGCGGCGCGGTGAGAATCGCCAGACGCCGGCGCGCATCGGCCGCATGCGGCCCGCGCGGATAGCGGCGCAGATAGGACCAATAGGCCTCCGGCGTATCGTTCCGATAGGTCCGCCGCCAGGTGATCGCCTCGCGGCGCGCCGCGACGATCGCCATCACGCGCTTCGACAGCGGGTCACCGGGATAGGCCGCGAGAAATTCTTCGTAGGCCGGCAACGTATCGCGCTCGAGCGCGGCCGCATAGGCGTCCTGCACGCCGAGATCGCGGATCGGCTTGTTGCGGATCGCGGCGACCTGGTCGGGCGCGGCCTCCGGCGGCGGCGCATCGGGCCCGCGCTCGAAGAACGAGAAGGGCGCCGATATCTTCGCCTCGTTCCAGGGCACCTGCGCGCCCTTGCTGGCCTCGTTGACGCGCAGGCGGACGCGGTCGAACACCTCGGCCAGCGGCAGGCCGCCGGTACGGATCATCTCCGCCAGCGATTGCGCATAAATGCCGTACGGGCCGGGCTCTTCCGGCGCGACCGTGCCGGGCGCGGCGTTGAAGGCGATCAGCATGTTCGGATCCGGCTCGACCAGCGCCAGTCCGCTCGCGATCGGCTGGCCACCCTCGATGAAGGGCTGCGCGCGCGCCGCGTCGAGCACGACGATGTTGGCCTTGAGCGGAATGGACGCGAGCTGGCGGGCGTAGTCGCTGATGCGCAGGCCTTCGGTCGGAATGTCGGTGTCGCGGGTGATGTTGGAATCGACCGGGATGAAATAGTTCTCGCCGGCAAGCTGCACGCCGTAGCCGGCAAGATAGATCATCGCGACGGTGCCGGGACCCGAGGCCTGCGCCTTTTGGATGAAATCGCGAAGACTCTTGCGCAGCGTGTCACCGTCGAGATCGCGCGCGCCGACCACGTCGAAGCCCGCCGCTTGCAGCGTCTGCGCGATCAGGCCGGCATCGTTCGCGGTCGTCGCCAGCGGCGACTTGGCGTAGGCACCGTTGCCGACCACGAGCGCGATGCGCTTTTCCTGCTGCTGCGCGCGCGCCGGATCGGGCGCTGCCGCAGCGAAGGCGAGGATCAGCAAGAGAAAACAGATGAAGGCCTTGTAGGTCCCACGCATGGCTTGCTTGCCCGCTATCGTTGTTGAGCTGCCACCGTCCATGAGACGCGCGGCCGGCTGAATGGCTCTTGAACGAAAAGCGCGGATTGAGGCGGCGGCATGGCGCCCCCGCCCCATCAAGCCCATGCGTCAGGCCCGCGTAAGCCTCGCGGCCTTGCTGCGGCGCGAGCCTCGCTCAGCCCTGAGCGATCAGATCGACCGTTCCCGTGGTGAGCCGGTAGATGCCGCCGACGACCTTCAGCTTGCCCTGCTCCACGGCCGCGTTGAGGATCGGTGCGGCCGACTTCAGCTTGGCAACGTTGTCGATCACGTTCTGCCGGATCGCCTTGTTGAGCACGTCCCCGCCCTGCTGCATCGCGGCCTTTGCGGCGGGCGCGATCGCATCGACCAGCGAGGGAATGTGTCCCGGCGGCGACGTGTTGTCCTTGATCGCCTTCAGCGTCGCATCGACCGCGCCGCAGGCATCATGGCCGAGCACGAGGATCAGCGGCGCGTTGAGCACGGCGACCGCATATTCCATGCTGGCGATGGTTTCGGTCCCGGCAAAGTTTCCGGCGACGCGGCAGACAAAGAGATCGCCGCGGCCCGAGTCGAAGGCATATTCCGGCGCAATGCGCGAGTCCGCGCAGCTCAGCACGGCCGCGAACGGGTTCTGCCCGCCGGCCAGCGCTTCGCGCTCATGCTTGAAATCATGCCGCCGCGCCACACCCGAGACGTAGCGCGCGTTGCCCTCCATCAGTCGTTTCAACGACGCATCGGGCGACAGCACGTTCTCGGGCTTCGGCGGCTGTTTGGCTTCCTTTGCCAGGGCGCCGTTGGCGATGGCTCCGCCCGCGAAAGCCATGCCAAACGCGGCGGCGCCAAACAGCATCGCGGACCGCCGTGACGGCGCGATGTCTTGATGCAGAGATTGATGATGCAGAGATTCAGAGCATTGGTCGCACATGTGACATTTCCCCGGGTACAGTGGACGAATGGAAGCGCCGCGAGGATAGGTCCGCCGATGTGAAGAAATCACCAATGATAAATGATGCAACTGATGATTGCTGCACCGCGAACCATGCTGCAAAGCCGAAGGGGCGCTTGCCTCGCGCGCGATGACTGCACGAACTTGCGCTCGTCTGCATATGTTTGCAATCGGGCCGCTAAAGCCTGACCCGAAAAAAGCGCAGCCGTTTTCCCTTGCGACAAACGCGGCACGCATTTGCGCCTGGATCAGGCTCCAACAACGATCCACGGCACGATGACGATTCTTCCAGATCTCATCGCGCTTCAGAGCTGCTGCACGTCCACGACGCCCGCGACCGCCTTGATCGCGCCGGCGATCTGCGGAGAGACCTTGAAGCGGCCGGGCAGCTTCATCTCGACCTCGGTCTCGAGGTCGAGCATCATTACCAGTGAGACCTCGCCGTCGCCGTTCGAGCGCGGCGCGATGCCGGGACTGCCGACTTTTGGCACGGCGCCGTTCGAGGCCGCCATGTCGGGTCCGGCCAGTCGCTTGGCGATCGACTCCAGCGGCTTGGTGTCGCGCACGAAGATGCGCAGGCCCTTCTGCGTCTTGGCGGCGGCGTCATCGAGCGGCTCGGCATGCAGCACGCGGGCGCGGACGTCCTCGCCCTGCAATTCCGCGCCCAACTGGAGCAGCACGGCGGCGCCCGGCTCGAGCACATCGCGATATTGCGCGAGGCCTTCGGAGAACAGCACCGCCTCGAAATGGCCCGTGGGATCAGAGAGCCCCATGATGCCCATCTTGTTGCCGGTCTTGGTTCGCCGCTCCATGCGCGACACCACGGTGGCCGCGACCTTGCCTGCGGTGGCGCCGGTCTTCACCGCACGCGAGAATTCGGCCCAGCT
This sequence comes from Bradyrhizobium japonicum USDA 6, assembly GCF_000284375.1. Lineage (NCBI taxonomy): Bacteria > Pseudomonadati > Pseudomonadota > Alphaproteobacteria > Hyphomicrobiales > Nitrobacteraceae > Bradyrhizobium > Bradyrhizobium japonicum. The sequence continues at coordinate 4,921,724 of NC_017249.1, read as the reverse complement.
CTGCACCCGCAGGCGCTTCAGCACCATCGCGTAATCGTCGAGCGGATGGCCCGACAGGAAGAATCCGATCGCGTCATATTCGCGGCGCAACCGCTCGGCCGGCAGCCAGGGCTCGATCTGCGGCAGCATGATGGTCGGCGCGTCCGCCGACATGCCGAACATGTCGTTCTGGCCGATGGTCTCGGCCTGATGCGCGCGCTGGCAGGCGGCGAGGATCGAATCCGCGCCGGCGAACACGCGGGCGCGGTTCGGCTCCAGCGTGTCGAAGGCGCCGGCGGCAGCGAGACTCTCGATGATGCGCTTGTTGATCGCGCGCGGATTGACCCGCGCGGCGAAGTCGGCAAGCGAGGTGAACAGCCCGCGCTTGGTCCGCTCCTCGATGATCTGCTCGATCGCCTGGATGCCGACGCCCTTGAGCGCGGCGAGCGCGTAATAGATCGTCTTCTCGCCGACATCGAAGGTCGGGCCTGAGCGGTTGATGTTCGGCGGCTCGACCTTGATGCCGAGGCGCTGCGCCTCGGAACGGAATTCGGAGAGCTTGTCGGTGTTGTTGAGATCGAGCGTCATCGACGCTGCGATGAACTCCACCGGGTAATGCGCCTTCATATAGGCGGTGTGGTAGGACACCAGCGCGTAGGCCGCCGCGTGGCTCTTGTTGAAGCCGTAGTCGGCGAACTTTGCGAGCAGCTCGAAGATGGTCTCGGCCTGCCCCTGCGGCACGCCGTTCTTCACCGCGCCGGCGACGAAGATGTCGCGCTGCTTGTCCATCTCGGCGCGGATCTTCTTGCCCATGGCGCGGCGCAGCAGGTCGGCGTCACCGAGCGAATAGCCCGACATCACCTGCGCGATCTGCATCACCTGTTCCTGGTAGATGATGACGCCGAAGGTCTCCTTCAGGATCGGCTCCAGCACCGGGTGCAGATATTCCGGCTCCTCGTCGCCGTGCTTGCGCGAGCAATAGGTCGGGATGTTCGCCATCGGGCCCGGGCGATAGAGTGCGACCAGCGCGATGATGTCCTCGAAACGGTCGGGGCGCATGTCGACCAGCGCGCGCCGCATGCCCTGGCTTTCAACCTGGAACACGCCGACCACCTCGCCCCGCGCCAGCATCTGGTAGCTTTCGGCATCGTCGATCGGCAACGTCGCGAGATCGATGTCGATGTTGCGCGGCTTCAGGAGCTTCACCGCGACGTCGAGCACGGTCAGCGTCTTCAGGCCGAGGAAGTCGAACTTCACGAGCCCGGCCGGCTCGACCCATTTCATGTTGAACTGGGTCACCGGCATGTCCGACTTGGGATCGCGGTACATCGGCACGAGTTCGCTCAGGGGGCGATCGCCGATCACGATGCCGGCCGCGTGTGTCGAGGCGTGGCGGGTCAGGCCTTCGAGGCGCTGCGCGATGTCGAAGGCGCGCGCCACCACCGGGTCTTCATCGCGGAACGCCTGAAGCTTCGGCTCGCTCTCGATCGCGGCGGCCAACGTCACCGGCGCGGCCGGATTCTGCGGCACGAGCTTGGTCAGCTTGTCGACCTGGCCATAGGGCATTTGCAGCACCCGGCCGACGTCGCGCAGCACGCCGCGCGCCTGCAGCGTACCGAAGGTGATGATCTGCGCGACCTGGTCGCGACCGTAGCGCTCCTGGACGTACCTGATCACCTCGCCGCGGCGGTCCTGGCAGAAATCGATGTCGAAGTCCGGCATCGAGACGCGTTCCGGATTGAGGAAGCGCTCGAACAGCAGGCCGAACTTGATCGGGTCGAGGTCGGTGATGGTCAGCGCCCAGGCGACCAGTGAGCCGGCGCCCGAACCGCGGCCCGGCCCGACCGGAATCCCCTGCGACTTCGCCCATTTGATGAAGTCCGACACGATCAGGAAGTAGCCCGCGTACTTCATGCGCATGATGACGTCGAGCTCGAACGCCAGGCGCTTGTTGTAATCCTCTTCCGTGGTGCCCTGCGACAGGCCGTGCACGCGCAGGCGGTTGGCGAGCCCCTCCTCCGCCTGGCGCTTCAGCTCGGCCGCCTCGACCGACGCCGCGTCGGAGCTTGCGGCGGCGCCGACGGTGAAGAACGGCAGGATCGGCTTGCGCGTCATCGGGCGGAACGAGCAGCGCTCGGCGATCTCCACCGTCGAGGCCAGCGCCTCCGGAATGTCGGCGAACAGCACCGCCATCTCGGCGCGGGTCTTGAAGCGGTGATCGGGCGTGAGCTGAACGCGATCGGTCTCGGCGATCAGTCGCCCGCCGGCGATGCAGAGCAGCGCATCATGCGCCTCGTAATCGTCGTTCGAAGCGAAATACGGCTCGTTGGTCGCAACCAGCGGCAGGCCTTTTGCGTAGGCGATGTCGATCAGCCCGCTTTCGACGCGGCGCTCCTTGTCGATGTTGTGGCGCTGCAATTCGACATAGAGGCGGTCGCCGAACAGGCCGGCGAGACGCTCGCAGCGCGTCGCCGCAATTTCAGCCTGCCCGCTGGCCAGCGCAAGCGAGATCGGACCGTCGGGGCCGCCCGTGAGTGCGATCAAGCCTTCGGTCTCACCGTCGAGCCAGTCGAACTTGATGAACGGCGCGTGGCTGTCAGGCGATTCGAGGAACGCGCGCGAGTTCAGCCGCATCAGGCTGCGATAGCCGCGCTCCTGGGCCGCCAGCAGCACCACACGCGACGGCAACAGCGCGTTGCGCGCATTGGGATCCTGATCGCCGAAATCGATCGCGAGCTCGCAGCCAACGATCGGCTGGATGCCGGAGCCCGCCATCTTGTCGGAGAACTCCAGCGCGCCGAACATGTTGTCGGTGTCGGTCAGCGCCAGTGCGGGCTGGTGGTCTTTCTTCGCAAGCTCGGCGAGCTTGGCGATCTTGATCGAGCCCTTGAGCAGCGAATAGGCCGAGTGAACGTGAAGGTGGACAAATCCGGCGCTCGGCATGGTCGCGTGACGGCCTCTTGCAGATGAGATGGAGCGGTCGCCGGCTCCAGGGGGATCATGAGGACATCTTCCGCCCACCCAGCCGACTCGCCTCACAATGGTGGGGCGTCACCGCTTCAGAGTCCACGCCGGAGCCACGAAACGGCCGCGTCGTCCCGCTTTTCCCCAAGGACATGACCAAGGGCGTCTGGCAGCCGCGGCCTAGAGCTGCGGAATCACCTGCGCCCAGATTGCGATCATCCCGACGAACAGCGAGATCGAGGCGAGTGCGGCGGCTTCTTCCACGAAAATCCTGAACATGGCTTGCTCCATCACCAGAACGTATGAAGAACATTGTTCTCATTTCGTTCTTGAGAGTCAAGCCGTCTCGGCCACCTCGAAATGGGATGGTTAACTCGCTGAATTCAAACAATAAAAAAGCCCCGGCCAACGGCCGGGGCTTCGACAACCGCTCCAGGCAGAGCGATCAGTCTCAGGCGTTTTCTTAGTAACGGCCGATCAGCGGGCCGCCGAACTTGTAGTTCAGGCGGACGAGACCCATGTCGACGTCCTGGCGGATGCGCTCCGAGCCGGCGAAGCCAGCGAAGGTCACGTCCTTGTCGGACAGGAAGATGTGGTTGTACTCGACGCCAACCGACCAGTTCGGCGCGAAGCCGTACTCGAGGCCGGCACCGACCGTGCCACCCCAACGGCTGTCGCTGGACGAGGAGAGCAGCGCGCCCGCCGTGTTGGAGATCTCGTACTTGTTGCTGACCACAGCCGCACCGCCCTTGACGTAGACCAGGACGTTGTTCCAGGCGTAGCCAACCTGACCGGTGATCAGACCGAACGCATCGATCTTGGTGCGGTTGCGGGTAGCAAACAGCGCGCTGGCGTTGTCGCCCGAGAAATCGGCCCAGTTGCCCTGGCCTTCCACGCCGAACACCCACTGGCCGGACTGCCAGCGATAGCCGATCTGACCACCGACCGTGCCGCCGGTCGCATCGTGCGAGCCTTCACGACCAACGCCGACGAAATCCCAGGTCGCGTGCGACGAACCGCCGCCGCCGTTGATGCCGATGTAGAAGCCGCTCCAGTCATAGACGGTCGCGATCATCGCAGGCGCCTTGGTGTAAGGCCGCGCAGCGAGGTCAGCAGCCAGCGCCGGCGCAGTCGCGCTCAGCGCGACAAGGCTCACAGCAGCAAGCAACAGATTCTTGTTCATTTGATTCCCGTTCCAGTTTCGTCATTAGGCCCCCGGGCCGTGGCGTCGTCATATCAGCGCTCGACGGAATTGCTGTAACTCCGACGCAACAGTCGGAGCCAAAGGGCTGTGCTGCGTTAATGAATGTTTAGCAGCGCGCGCGGGAAACCCTTTGAAACAAGGGTTTTCATGAGTTCCAATGTCGACTACACGACGGATATTGCATCTGTGCTTGGACACCTGATGCACGCACGATTGTGTGATTGGAGATCGAGATGCGCAGACAGATTGTCCTCCCCATTGTCGCCACACTTTCGCTCGCAATCGCCACATTCGCGCTCACGCTGAGCGCAAGCGCGCCCGCACGCGCATTCGGCACGCATCACGCGTTCTGCCTGACCGGCGAAGAATGGCCGGGGCTGAGCAACTGCACGTTCGACAGTTACGCACAGTGTCAGGCAAGCTCGTCGGGCCGCGCGCTGACCTGCCTCGCGAATCCGTATTTCACAGGCCAGAGCGATGATCCCTACGCCTATCAGAATCGTCCGGGCGCCCAGACACCGGGCTATTCACCCGGCTACTACCCGCCGCGCTGAGATGCGCCGCGCCCGCTTCGCGCTCGTCGCCACCGGCCTGCTCTTCTCGGGCGTGCCGGCGCACGCGCAGACCTACGATCCCAGCTATCCCGTCTGCATGCAGATCTACGGCCCGGTCGGCTATTTCGACTGCCGCTACACTTCGCTCGAACAGTGCAGATTTCTCGCCGTCGGCCGCTCCGCGAGCTGTATCGTGAATCCATACTTTCCGCAGAAGAGTTCAAAGGCTCCCCGGCGGCCGAAGCAGGCCGACTAGGCGTGCTCCCATGGCGGGACTTGCCATCTTTGACGCTCCTGCGAGCTTTTCTATCGCTCTGACATGGCCCACTCACCCCCTCGTCGCGTGATCGGAAGTTACTTTCCGAGCGAGGTCTTGCACGACATCCAGGAACGCGGCCGACGCCATCGGCCGATACGGCTCCAAGGCCTGGTTCGAGGGCGGTAACGTCAGCAGCAGGTCCGCATAGCCATGGCGATCTTGCAGCCAGAGCGCTGCCACATAGACCGCCGGCACGGTGAGCAGGAAAGCCTTGAAGGCTCCTTCTCGAACTTCAGGAAGCTTCTCGGCACGACGGATCGCCTCCGACGTCGCCGCGACAAACGGCCCTTCGTTCAGGTCACCCAGTTCATACGTCGTCTCATAGGTCGTCGCTGCCGACTTCACCATTGTCGCAGCAGCGATCGGCTCCTGTTCCTCCTCTCCACCATCATCCGCGGCAGTGCGCCGCTTCGCTTCAATCACAAGAAATCTCCAGTTGCCTAGCTTCGCAGCCGCTCTGAGGTTGTCCGCGCGACGGATCTTGCCAAAAGCCAGATAGGCAATGCGATGCGGCAGGGAAATGAAGACCGCGTCGCGGTTGGCAGTGAAAAGCCTTGATCGCGGGAATTTCGGGTTGCCCACCCGGCTGGCCACCGCTTGCTTCACAGCTACGACCGCAGCCGCCGGAGGTTCGCTGGGATGAATTGCCATCTTTTCTCTCCTTTCGCGGTGGCGAGGTTCTAGACCGGGGGCTTCGAGAAGTAAGTGTCCGTCCAGACACCTTTGGCGTCCTGATAGTTTGAGCAAAATCGATCAAACTGGATCTCTGGTGTGGGGCCGTAAAAGGGATCCTCAATGGCCAGGCTGTCGGTATCCTCCAGATATCCGACGATCGCGACGAAGTGCGCCGGTCCCTCCTCATCTTCGTCTCCCGACCAAACCGTGCGAACACAAATGGGTCGCCCTGCACTGATCTCCTGCTGCACCTCCGTTCGTGTCGCTCGTTGGTCGAGGGCCAACACGGCGAGGCAGCGGACTCGGTTGAGCGGTGATCCGAGAGTATGCGTCACATCGAATTCCAGGCCCGGCGTGCCGCAAGGGAAATTACAGCAATCATGCCGGTTCAATTCGAGGTCGGCGATGTGGCACTGCGTGAAAGTACTGGTCTCGTCGTAATAGCGCGAGATGCTGGACGCGACGGCTGCCCAGCACCAATTGATGTGACACTGATGTTGCATCGTGAAATCTGGCGCCAACGCAATCCGCGTCCTTTCGATGACGGAAATTTCTTCCACACCCATTGCAATACCCCGTGGTTGAGATCGATTGGTCCAACTTCAATTCCGTGTGGCCAGGCGGAGCGCATCCCTGCAAAATCCAAGGATGCGATCTCGGCTGCGGCATTGTGCGGTATTCAATGCTCTTGTCTTGCCGCGTCGGTCACCGCATGGAAGGTGCTGCATTGCTGGAGGTACGGAAACACGGCTTCAGCAATGGCCTTCCCGGCAGCCGTGTCACTCGGGTAGTGGACGCCAGCGATCTCGCGATTCTTCCCGATCCGCGCGGCCAGCGCCCTCAGTGCACTCTTGGCACCGGGGATAATCTCTCCCAGCGCCAGTGCCATCAGATGACTCTCCAGCGAATGTCCGCTCGGATAGGAGGCGTGCCAGGGCGACGCGACCATTGGGAAAAGCGCCGGACACACCTGTTGCGGCCGCCCGCGATTGAACCTGAGCTTGTAGTAGACGGCGACCATCAACCCAACATGATCGGCCATCTCCAGAATCTTGATCGTATTTGGATGCGCCGACGGCGAAAGCATGAGGACCTGCGCAAAATAGCCGACAAGCCTCACGTCCTGATCGACGATCTCGTCTGCCAACCTCTTGCGACGATCCATCGCCGGCCCGAGCAGTTCTTCGATCTCCCCGAAAATGACATCGTGATCCGTTGGCGGGCCGGCGACAGTGATGGTTTGCCAATCGGTTCTGGCAAATTCGAGCAATGCGATTTGAGCAAAAAGTCAGGCCGCCAGGCAGACAACGGGAATGTCGCCCCGTAATTCAAGCTACCGGGCAAGACTCCGACGAAACTCTCGAAGATCGGGAAAGGACGCGGGGAATTCCACCACCAACGTAGCCGCCGCTCACTGCGCCATTTCCGCCACCGCCTCCGCCGCCGCCGCCGCCGCCACCGCCACCGCCACCGCCACCGCCGCCGCCGCCGCCGCCACCACCACCGCCTCCTCCTGCAACACCAGGCATTGTGCTCTCCATCGAGGGGCTAATAATTTGAACCGGGCTCCTGGCCCCATCAATCCGGCAACCCAGCTGCTCCTAATCGCTCGACATACAAAGACCCCTGGGGCTCCTTGAACGGACAACGGCGCGCATAGTCCGATACCTTGAAGCCGGGCAGGATGTTCTTATGGTGCTGCGACACCTGCTGCGCTTCCTCCAGGCGACCGACAGCGACGAGGCTTGCGGCGAGGACGCGCGCGGCGTTTCCAAAACGCGGGCTGAGGGTCAAAGACTTCTTCGACCAGCGAATGGCATCGTCAAACGTTCCGTTCAGATAATGATTTTGGCCGAGCAGGCAGAAATTGAAAAAGGCCTGTTGGCCAAGTGGTGAAAGCCGGATGGCGCGCTCCGCACGGGCGATTCCGGTTGAAGCATCGCCGATGAATCCGGGGGTCCCGCTCCCGAACACCCATGCCCACGAATTGCTGGGGGATATGGCAAGAGCCCTCTCACACAGGTCCAATCCGCTGTCGTAGTCACGGAAGAACATGCTCTTGCCGTGCCCCTGTATCGCGAGCGCGAGAGCATTGTGCGGGTCTCTTTCGATGGCACAATTGGACAGCCGGATCACGTCGGCCGAATCCGCATCGAAATCCGATGACCACCCCTCCGCGATCTTGAAATTGTGCCATTTCGCAGCGTACGCGTACGGCGCCGCGTATTCGGGGTCTTCCTCGCTAGCCTTCTCGAGCAGCCCTTTGGCGCGCGAGAAGCTCGCGAAATCGAATTTGTAGAGAAGCTCAAGCGCCCGCAGGAGATAGTCATACGCATTGAGGCTCTTGGGCGGCTTTCGCAGCGCCCGCTTGATCTCTGCGCGACGCACATAGGCGGCGATCTTCTCAACGACACCAATGGCGATGTCGTCCTGGACTTCGAAAACGTCCGCGAGGTCCGTGTCGTATTTCTCCGCCCACACCACGGAGCCGGTCGCAACATCGACCAGCTCGACCGAAAACCGGACTCGCTTTCCGGATCGGCGAACGTGACCGCTGACGTAATAGCGAACGCCAAGCTTCTCGCCGACTTCGACGGGATCGATCTCGCGCTGACGAAACGGCATCGTCGACCCGCGAGACACCACCAGGAGCTCCTGGATATTACTCAGGCTGACAATGATGTCTTCGACGAAGCCTTCGGCAAAATAGCTGTCGTCGACCTCCGAAGAGCTGTTCGCAAACGGAAGAACGGCGATCGAGGGCAGTTTGGTTCGTCTCGAGGATTTGGTGGAAGCGCCGATCACCGTGCGGCGGTCCACTCCCGGCGAGAGCAGGAGAAAGGCATGAACCGGCCGCGACAGGTTCTTGAGATGAAGCTCACCCAGGTCGTCGAACTTGAATTCGCTGAGATCGGCGACGACCAGCAAAAGGGCCGATGACACCACAACGCCGCCCGCGGGAGCGACAGATTGCAAGCGTGCTGCGATATTGACGCCATGGCCGTAGACATCGTTCAGATCAAAGATGACAGGCTCCCAATGGACGCCGATGCGAAAAGCTATGCGGCGCTCGGGAGGTTGCAGGATTTCAAGCCCGGTGACTTCACGCTGCAACTCGGAGGCACAGCGAAGGGCATCGAGCGGGCTCTCGAATACCGCGACGAAGCCGTCGCCGGTGTTCTTCACAATCTCGCCTCGTCGACCGATCAAGGCGGGATCGATGACGCTCACGCGAAGAGCCCGATAGCGACTATGCGTCTCGACCTCGGCAGCTTCCATAAGTCTGGTGTAGCTGACGACGTCCGCCACGAGGACGGCGCGGAAAGGTCTTTCGAATTTGAGGATCGCACCTGCCGGGGAATCAAAGTCCTGTTCGGCAGCACCAACCAACCTCGCACCACTCTCGTTGGCGGTGTTCGGCGACGACGGGGTGACGCTCGTAGGCTCCGACTTCATTGATCCCCTCAGCGGCGGATAAAGCATCTCGCCGAGCAGAGTCTCGTCGTTGAACCAATCTGCAACAGGCTAAACGCAATTCGGTTGTGGCGCTACCAAAATCACCCGAATGGCTTGGAGCGGCAGCGCCACAACCAGTGGCGGCGGAAAGTAAAGGGGTTCTCCGGGTTACCTCATCTTGGCGATGAGCGGCTCGCGCTGGAATAAGGCGCCCCAATCCGAGCACTCTGCCTTTCGAATTCCTTTTGAATTCCTTATAAATTCCTTTTGAATTTCGACAGCATTCGCGGACTCGCACTTGCATCGGGCCCCAAAGTGAAAGCCCTCGCGCCGGGCACGACGGCAAAAGGTCGCGCCGACCGCTTCAACCACCAATACACTTTGCTGCAGATATGCAACTGCTTTGCCATCGGGCGTGTCGACCCCGTCTGTCGAGAGGATAGCGAAAGCCGCGGGAAGGCCGCAGCGCGCCGATGAGGCCACAGGCTGGCGCACGACGCGTCCGGATGGCGCCACACTTAAATCGGGACGCTGATATGCGGCACGCCTTGCATCGCGCCTCCGGTGTTGACGCGGGCTGGTGCGGGTTTAAGTACGACAACAAATCTTGCAGGGGTGGCGACGTTCGCTGGGCTGGTTCCCGTTGACGCCACCAATGCAGGACACATGACGACCTCGCCTCACGCGACCTCGCCAAGAGCGAACTCGGCCTCAGCGCCCCCTCACCTCGCCATCGTCCTGTTCTCGCTCGCGATGGGCGGCTTTGCGATCGGAACCACCGAATTCGCATCGATGAGCTTGCTGCCGTTCTTCGCTGCCGACCTCGGGATCGACGAGCCCTCTGCGGGACACGCGATCAGTGCCTACGCGCTCGGCGTGGTGCTGGGCGCGCCGCTGATCGCCGTGCTTGGCGCGCGGTTCGCCCGGCGCACCCAGCTGCTGGCCCTGATGGCCGTGTTCGCGCTCGGCAACGCGCTCACCGCGCTGGCGCCGGGCTTCGGCTGGATGATCGCGGCTCGATTTCTGTCGGGATTGCCGCATGGTGCCTATTTCGGCATCGCCGCGCTGGTCGCGGCCTCGCTCGTTCCGCAACACCGCCGCTCGCAGGCAATCGGCCAGGTGATGCTCGGCCTGACCTCTGCCACGATCATCGGCGTGCCCTTGGCCAATCTGATCGGCCAGGCGGTCGGCTGGCGCGCGAGCTTCGGCCTCGTGTCGTTGCTGGCGTTGATCACGGTCCTGCTGTGCGCCCTGTTCGCGCCGCGCGACCAGGGGGGCCAATCGGATCCGCGGCGAGAGCTCGCGGCGCTCAGGAGCGGCCGCGTCTGGATCACGCTTGCGATCGGCGCCATCGGCTTCGGCGGCATGTTCGCCGTCTACACCTATCTGGCGACGACCCTGATCGAGGTCACCAAGGTCAGCCCCGCGGTCATTCCGTTCTTTCTGGCCGTGTTCGGCATCGGCGCGACGCTCGGCAATCTGTTCGTGCCGCGCTTTGCCGACCGCGCCTTGATGCCGACGGCAGGCGTCATCCTGCTGTTTGCTGCGGTCGCGCTGCTGGTCTTTCCGCTCGCCGCCGGCAATCCCTGGCTGCTCGCGGCCGACGTCTTCGCGATCGGCGCCAGCGTCTCGCTCGGCGCCGTCCTGCAGACGCGGCTGATGGACGTGGCGGGAGACGCGCAGGCGCTCGCTGCTGCGCTCAACCATTCGGCGTTCAACACCGCCAATGCGCTCGGCCCATTCCTGGGCGGCCTTGCCATTCGCGAGGGGCTGGGCTGGACCTCCACCGGTCCCGTCGGCGCCGCGCTCGCGCTTCTTGGCTTCCTGATCTGGATCATCGCCGCGCGCGAGGCCGGAGCCGCGCCGGTCGAGGACACCTCGAGCGACGCTGCCCTGCTGAAGCACGCTCCCGCGAGGCCGGCGCCACCGCTGGCGCCGGATGGCCGAAGCCGTTCGGATGCCGCCAGGGACCCGGTGGCTTGAGCCGCAGCTCAGCTTGACCAGGGCGTATCGCGGATGCGCGTACACGCGTTGGGCTTGCGGAAGCTGGGATCGTGATCCTCGATGTAGTCGAAATTCACCGTCCCGAACGTTGTCTGGGGCTTCTTGAGCGCTGAACAGGTCTGCACCTTCAGGAACTCGTTCTTGAAATCGCCGCGCGGGAACGCCGTGATCACCTGGTCGCGCTGCTCCGGCGTGTAGTCGTCATAGCCAACGCCTACGACATCCACCAGGACGCCTGCGTTCGTCAGGGCGATTTCCGGCCTCATATATTGCGGAATGCCGGGCGTGGTATGCAGTGCGATCGCTTCCCACACCAGATCGGCCTGCGGCTCGGCAATGCCGCGCGCGCGGAGGAAGTCGCGCGCTGCGTCGGCCCCATCGACCTCAAATCGCTTCGTCGCCGTGTGGTAATGATCGACAAGGCCGAGGTCGTGAAACAGCGCCGCGACATAGAGCAGTTCAGGATCGAACTTCAGCTTCTGACGCAGCCCGTTCATCGCGCCGAACACGTAGACGCGGACCGAATGGTTGAACAGCATCTCGTCTTCGTAACTGCGCACCAGCTCAGTGGCTTCGCGCGCCAGCTTGCTGTCGGGAATCTTGATGCCGGAAATCACGCTCGTCATTTTCAAGCTCCTGCTTTGCATCTGTTACGGCCGATGCCGTTGGTGGCCCGTCAGGCTGCCTTCTCGACGGCGGCCTGCGGCGTTTTACGGAAGCTGATCGCCATGCGATTGTACGTGTTCATCAGGCCGATCGCGATGGTGAGATCGACGAGCTCGCGCTCCTCGAACACCGCGCGTGCGGCTTCATAGGCCTGATCCGGCACGCCGGTATCCGCGACGCGGGTCACCGTTTCGGCCCATGCGAGGGCAGCGCGCTCGCGCGCGTCGAACAGATGGCCGGCCTCCTCCCACGCCTGCAGCAGAGCGAGCTTTTCGAGCTTCACCCCGCTCTTGAGCAGATCGCGCATGTGCAGGTCGAGGCAATAGGCGCAGTTGTTGATCTGGGATACGCGCAGATAGACGAGGTTGATCAACCCCGCCGGAAGATGGCTCTGCATGATGTAGCCGTACACGCCGCCCAGCGCTTTCACACCCGCCGGCGCGATACGGTCGTAGTCGAGACGCCTGGTCATTGTCCTGCTCCTTGATGATCGATGCCCGGCCCTTGTCTTCGCCATAAATGCCCCTGCCTTGGTTCACAGAAAAGAACCAAGAACGCACGAAAATCGTGTACCAAGGGTCATGACCAAACTGCTGCGGCTGGACCTGGATCGCTCCGCGAAGACGCCGCTGGCCGAGCAGATCCATGGGGGCATCAGGGCCGCCATCGCGAACGGCGTGCTCGCACCCGGAGCGCGCCTGCCCTCCTGGCAGGATCTGGCAGCCCAGCTTGGCGTCGCGCGGGGCACCGTGCGCGCGGCGTATGAAAAGCTGTCCTCCGCCCAACTGATCGTCGCGTCACGCGCGACTGGAACGCATGTCGCGGATCGGCCGTCCTTTCCCGTTCGGAAGGACAAAGCCCCGTCGCCCGGCTCGTTCATGGAGATGTACCAGGAGCTCACGGCGGGGCCGGCGATCTTCCAGATGGGCGTGCCCGCGCAAGAGACTTTTCCTGCCACGCTGCTCGCAAGGATGCGCGCGCAGGCGGTTCGCGTCGAAATGAGCGCGCCGGCGATCTATCCGGATCCGCGCGGCGAGCTCGAGTTGCGACGCGAGATCGCAGCCTACCTCGCGCTGGCGCGCGGGATCGAGTGCACGCCGTCGCAGATCATCATCACCAGTGGTTTCAGCGGCGGCCTCGGATTGGCGCTCCGTGTCCTCGGCCCCGAGCCAAAGACGAAGGTCTGGGTGGAGAACCCCGGGGCTTTCCCTTCACGCGGCACGGTCTCGCGCTGGCAAGACTATCGATCGCGCCGATCCCGGTCGACGCTGACGGCATCGATGTCGACTACGGCCTGAAGCATGCTTCTGACGCCGCGCTTGTCGTCGTGACGCCCGGACAGCAAGCGCCACTCGGGTCCACATTGTCGCTGGCGAGGCGCTCGCGCCTGCTCGACTGGGCCACCCGGCGCAAGGCGTGGGTGATCGAGGATGACTATCTCAGCGAGCTTCAGCTCAAGGGCCGCGCCACGCCGGCACTCGCCTCGCTCGATCGTGCGGGCCGCGTCATCCACATCGGCTCTTTCAGCAAGACCGTGACCCCTGCCCTGCGGCTCGGCTTTGTCGTTGCACCGGCGGCTCTGGCGTCGCGATTTGCCGAGGCCGCGGCCTGCCTCGCACCGGCGCCCGGGCCCGCAGCGCAGCTCGCCACCGCCGATTTCATGCGCGAGGGCCATTATCTGCGGCATCTCCGGCGCACGAAGCGGGTCTACACCGCGCAAGGCGATGCATTGCTGAAACAGCTTCGGGCGCACACCGCGAACGTTGCGCTTGCCGGATTGGCAGCGGTCCTGCGGCTGCCGGACGGAGCGCCCGATCTCGCCATCGCCAGGGAAGCAGCATCGTTCGGGCTGGCGCCTACCCCGCTGTCGCTGTGGTATGCGTCCACGGCTTCGGCGCGCCCCGGTCTGTTGCTGGGTATCGCCACGTCGCCGCAAAAACGGATCGAAGCGTCCTGCGACAGGCTCTTCGAAATCATCGATCGTCTGACGTGACGTACGCTGTATTTCGAGACAGCACGATGCGCCGCCCGCAGGAGCGCAATTCGAAGGCCCGTGGCATAACGTAACTTCACTCTGGGGCCGTTGCTGACTTCGCCTGCGCCACCTCGAAAATACGCTTTGGGCCGTGAGCGGACCTGTACGCCACCGGCCGAATGGATGAACCCGTCACCTCAGGAGACCTCAGGGAACAAGCACCGCTGGCATTCGTCCTGTCGGCAGCGGTACAAACTGATCCTGCTGCCCCCGAGCCATCGCCAGGATCGCCAATGCAATTGCGAGGACCGCCAAGAGTCTGGCCATCAATCAAATCCGCTGAAGATCTTGTTGGTACGTACGGGATGATCTTGGCTTTGCCTTCCGTTGGAAAGGCAATCGTTCGACAGCGACTGGGATCGATCGGTCACAATCAATACATGCATGCTGAAGAAACCAGCACCGTGAACATGTCGACGTCGAACTCGTTCTCCAGGGTAAGTCCGAACCGCTCTAGCCATTTATCCTGAGCCAGGTAGGCCAACTTCTCTCGCGCCTGTGGGCAATCAAACTTGAGCTTTCCAACATTCTGAAGGTGATGGACCATTTCGTGTACCAGGACCGATTGGTCGGCCGGCGAACTGCCGCCCCAATCATCAGGAAGCAGGATCGTTCGCGTCTCGTTGTCGTAAAGTGCGACAACTTCGCGCTGAGCGAGTTGCCCATCGCTTTCCATGAAGCCTTGCGAAAAAGGACGGTCTCTTGCACGCAACCTCGCAAGCTCCTTCTTCGACGCAAATTCAACGACGGGGCGCTGTCTGATGGCAGGCAGGTCGAAATTCGATGAGAGCCAGGTCACAATGTCATCCAACAGGGCTTCCGCAAGTTGAGCTGCATCGGAATGCAACGAAACCGAACGCGACTCGGCGGACACGCCACGCTCCAAAACATGTTCGCAATAGGCTTTGGTGGATGTGGCTGACGTCAGGGAGGCTATCGCCGCGACCAAGAGGAATTGCTTGAACATGACCCTCTCCTCAGAGGCTGTTCGAAAAAGAAACTCTTCAAAAAATCAGTCGGCAGTTGAATGGCTGGAGCATAGCACTCGCCCGGCGACGTCGTTGTGAACCCATTCACACCCAAAGAACTCACAACGCCGGTCACCGAACATGCGGGCGAGCAGCGTGCCTCGTACGTCACCAGGACACCGGCCGGCCGTTCAGAAGACGACGGAACCACGTCGCTAGGGCGTGGAAAGCGGACATGAGCGCCGGGACAAACCGTTCAGAAGACGATGCTGGTGATATGCGCAGATTCCCGAGGCTGCATGCCGCAGCAACAACGCAAAGTACAAGGCTTGAACGGCACATAACACGTAGACAGGCGGCTGAGCTGACTGCGTTGCGAGCAGAGCGCCATCGCCCGCTCCTCTTGAGTTACTTTGCGGCCTGCTGCGGCTGGGGCGGCGGTTTGGGGACCGAGGTGAGCATGCGAATTTTCCATTGCCCGTCCTCTCGAACATCGAGAGCGGTCCAAACAACGGTGAAGTCTATGGGAGCGCCTGTCTCGCTGTTGCCGGTAACGCGAGATTCGCCGGTGACCAGAGCCATGCCTTCTGACAATGACTGAACCTCGGTCGTCTTGACCTCGAGGCGACTCACTCCCGCCTTGAAAGCGTTCTCATAGTATCTGGTATTGTCCACGACGCCCTCTTCAGTCACGCGCATATAGTTCTTGGTATAAAGCGAAGTAATCCCGGCGGGATCCTTGTTGCTGAAGTACCGCTCGTATGCTGAACCTATCTTTCCAACTTCCTCCTTGAGATTTTGATCTGACGCAGTCGCAGGAACTGCCGATAGTAACAGTGAGATACATACAGCTCCGAATCCGCGCATGATGTCACTCCCTACTGTTGAAGCCGCTCCAGACGAGACTTGAGACGAGGCCTGCCTCCATCCCCTGGTGAATTCCCGGCGCCGCTGTACTTGAGCCGACAGCCTCGTTGTTCTCCTTGGACAGGAAGTCCCGCTTGATCTGACGCAAGGAATTTTCTCCGCTGTCAGCGCTGCTCGAAACCTGGTTGTTCGTCTTCATGGCGGCAGCAGAGCCGCCGCGATTCCACCGCTGAGGTCAGGCGGCCGCACGAAAAGAAAACGGGAGGTCGCCGGTATTTCAGCGTCATCTCGGCCGTCCTGGCCGATCAGGATCAACCCGGCTCCGCCATTTGCCACGTTGAGAACCACGGGCTCTCCGCTCCACGTCTTGATCGGCTGCATTCCCACGATGAGGAATTCACCCATGGGCTGATCGAGATATTGAAGGCGCAATTGCGGACCGACCTCCGCTGCCGCAAATTCAAAGCCGAGTTGTCGGGCCCGCGCGTAAATGACGGCCAGAGGCACGCTACCGGTTTTAAAGCCGAGTTCGACCGCCGACACCGCCACAAGCGCCACGTCCATCTTGCTGGAACTGACGGTAAAGGCCGGTCGAGCCAGAACCTCCGCGGCCAGCCCGCCGATATTGCAACCCACGACATCCAATGCATTGCGCAACGCAACGGAGTTGCCAAAGGTACCGACCGCAATGGTCTTCCATGTCGGAACATCGCGGGCGGCCTCGATGAGTTTTTGCGGCAGATCAACTGCACGAGCTTTGCCGAGCTTCAGTTGATTCTGTAAGACGTCGCGCGCCGAGCATTGTCCCCACGCCTTGGGCGTGACCTGAAACAGGGAAGCGGCACAGAGCAATGCAACAATCAGGCAATGCCTGCCCCGTCCCGCGATCGGATGGTGATGTGGTGCGGCAAGATCCGCGTGGCGCGTCAGAATGCACATGTCGAAGATCGACTTGTTGCAAAGTTCGACTGAAAAAACCCGCCTCCGAGTCAATGGGAAGAACGGAGGCCAATGAAAAACATCGTCCGACCGCACTCAAAAGGGCCGGAGGCGGGGCACAATTGGCTCAACTATTCCAATTTCAAAATGAACGGGCGGCAGTCCGTAAGCCCGATCGCCCGTCGCATCAAACCGAAAACGGAATGACGTCGCTGAAAAATAGCACCACGAGTCCGACGGTTCAATCTGCAACTCCGCCCACCAGCGTGCACAACGCGCTTCGCTGCGATCGCATTCCTCGCGCCGTCGCGCGCCCGCCGGCCGCGCCCTCACCTGCATCGTCACTTCGCCTTTTCACAGGGCAAAGTGACGATCCTCATGCCGGTCACAATCGGAAGCACGTAGACGCCAGTGTATTCGCCGAGCCATCCTTGGGCGCGTTAAATGCGCCGCCCTTGCCTGGCTCGGCGGGCTTCCTTGGCATCCATCATTGCTGCCGGCCAACGGTTTCACTATCGACCCGCTTGATGCCCGGTGGATTCCACGCGCCGGTCAATGCGTCAGACTTTGGCGCATAAAGGCGCATGGTGAGGTTGAACGGGCCTTTGGGCGCGGGCAGCCAGTTGGCTTCGCGATCGCCGCCGGGATTGTCGTTCTGGAAATATAGCGTGAGAGATCCGTCGGCATCGCGCTTGAACGGCATCCAGCTGCTCACCGCAAAGCGGTTGACTGGATTGGCAACCTGGAAGCCATCATTGTCATACAGGGTGATTGACCAGAATGCCTCGACCGGCGGCAACGCGTCCTTGGCGAAGCGGATGATGTATTTGTTGGCGCCGTCGAGCGGCTTGCCGTTTTCATCGCCAATACTGCCCGGGTAGATCGCGTCTTCCGGCAGATTCGCACCGAGTCCGACCTGCGCGACGATAGCCCGCTTCAAATAGTAGTTCCCGTAAACGCCCATCGTGTCCGTGTTCATGGACCAGTGATTTGCGACGCGCGCCAACGTCGGGACTTTCCATGCCATCAGCTTTTGCGCCTGCGCCGGCGCCTCTTCGACGGCTTTCCGCACCGTCGCATCGACCTTCGAAATATCGAAGCTCTTGCCTGGTTCTAGCCCTATCCGGGCCATGCGCGCGATGATCGGCTGATCGGTGATGTGTGGCGGGTGGATCTTGGTCAGCTCGGCCGCATAGGCGAAGAACTTATCGCCTGCCATCGTGTCGACTTGCTGCTTCGGCGGAGTCTTGACGTCAACGTTGGGATCGATGGTCTGTGTCACGGCAACCGGGGGCTTGCCCCATCCAGACAGCGGCGTGATCTTGTAACCCTTCTGCACCTCGTGAACCGCAGCATAGTCGGCGGGACCATCGGTCTTGGTGCGGCCGATGATCCAGACATAAGGCGTCGGCGCGTCGATGCGCGCGAAATCCGCCGGCACGCTTCCGGTCCAGCCCGGCGGCACGACCAGGAAATTCGCCGCCTTGGTGCCTGTCGTACGCCATCCCGGCGACGCAAACACATCGGTCCACATGTCAAGCATCGGCAGCAGGTAGTAGCGGCCGCCGGTATCAGGAGCCGAGACGACCAAGGGCTCGCGGGTCAGGTCCAGCCAGGCGCTCGAATACAGCGTATCGAAATTCGGCCGCACCACCGCCCTCATGTCCGCAGTCGGGTAGGCCTGGATATTGTCAAAGGTGTTGGGAGGACCGCCTATGCCTGCGGTTTTGGGATCGGAATTGATGAGCTGCTTGCGCGTCAGGTCCATCGTCACGAGCGGATAGAAGTAGACATACGCCTCCGCAGCGATGACTTGCGCCTCCTCCGCGGAAATCGATTGAGCCGCGCTTGGGACCGCTGTTGACACCATGAAGATCAGACCCGACAGGATCGCAGCAAGCGACGACAGTTGCCTTTTCATGAAGGTACTCCCGAATATCCCGCACCGGCGACCAATGGTCCCTGCGGATGAATAGTGCCCCGCTGCGGGGCTTTTCCCCACCGTCCAACCCAGGCAAGCACCGACGGTGGGTGAGACAGCCAAGAAGCGACGCGCCGCGTTCTGGTTGATCTAGATCAAAGGACGTCCGCCGTTGGGTCACGAGCGGCATTGCCCTGACGGATCGCAGCGCTCCCGCTTGGCCCTCGGAAGCTGACGCTTGGCGATGGTCGCGCGAAACATCGCGACCATTGGCCACGGCCGTCCGGCAGCGGCAGTCGCGCTTCATCAAGCCCGCAGCGGCAGGTCGTGATCTCGGTTCGCCCGCCAGCGACGATGCGAGCCCATCTGCCGAGAAGGGGCAGAGCTACTTCCACTTGCGAAGCCTGAACCTGGATCAGGCCGCTGAAGACGAACCTTTATCGAGATTGAACTGGAGGTTCGCTCCTCAAACGTCGCTCGATACATGCCTCTTGGACAGTTTACACAGCTATGGAGGTAGCCCATGCCGATCGTTCAATTTACTCGCTTCAAGACCGACAAGGTCGAGGAAACGGTCCAGATCATCAGGCAGGCGAAGAAGATCTTTGAAAAACATGGTGCCGAATTTCTTCGGCTCTCCCGTTTCCACACCGGTCACTGGGCCGGAGAGTTGCTGGTTACGACGCGCTACGCCAATTGGGAAGTCTACGGCAAGGTGCAGGAGGCCGTGTCAAAGGACCCGGAGTTCGCGCAGCTGCAGGCTGATGGAATGAAGATTGCCGAACTACAGGGCCGTAACATCGCCGTCAGCATCGATCTCTAGTCGGGGCGCCGCCCCGCAAACCACAATAAGCGCGGAGGCCGCCGGACATAGGCCGGTGGCCTTCCCGATCTGATGACTGCGTTCTACGTCCTACACCGGCGTGTAGATCACGAGTTTCAGCGCGGGATCGTCATTGGCCTGAAAACTCGTGTGCTCGAAATGCAGCACGCCCAGTGTTGGATGAGACATCGTCTTGAGGCCCGAGGCGGTGCTGCGGATCTCGTGGGCTTCCCACCATTTGACGAATTCCGCGCTGCCCTGCCGCAGCCGCGTCAGCAATTCCGCGAAGGCGGGATCGCCGGCCCAGACGTCGTGGCTCGCTCGAAACATCGCGACCATGCGCTTGGCGACCTCCGCCCAGCCCGCGCCGTAAGCCTTGCGCGTCTGCTTGTTGGTCATCATCAGGAGCATCGTGTTGCGATCCTCCTCCGGCAACCGGCCGAACGCAAAAACCTGCTCGGCGGCTTCGTTCCAGGCCAGCACGTCCCAGCGCCGCCCTGTGATATAGGCCGGATGCGGCAGGCTCTCGATCAGCCGCAGGATCGGCGGTGGCACGATCTCGCGCGTGAACGCCCGCTTGTCGCCGTCGCGCGCCAGCGCCTTGAGATGCGCATGCTCGGTCTTGCTCAGCCGCAGCGCACGGGCGAGCGCATCGACGGTGGTGACCGAGGGGCTGACGGTGCGGCCCTGCTCGAGACGGATGTACCAGTCGACACCGATGCCGGCGAGCTGTGCGACCTCCTCGCGGCGCAGGCCCGCGGTGCGCCGGCGGCTGCCCGCGGGAAGACCGACCGTCTTCGGCGTCAGCTTTTCGCGGCGGGACCGCAGGAAGTCGCCGAATTCGATGCGGCGCGGGTCGGCCATGATGTTGCGCTCCGATGGAGGGCCTTCGTAATACTAGGATAATACCAGGCCTTCCTGGCCGTTCAAGCCGGGCGTAGATGCCGTTCACCCGACTTTTTGAGGTGAACAACATGAAAGCCGCCGTACTCAAATCCCTTGGATCGCCGCTGGTGATCGAGAATGTGCCGGAACCGGTGCTCGGCACCGGCGAGGTCATCGTCGACGTCGTCGCCACGCGCGTCTTGTCCTACATGAACGAGGTTTTCAACGGGATACGAAACTACGCGCTCGACCTGCCGATCATCCCGGGTCCTGGCGGCATCGGCCGGGTGCGCGCGATCGGCCCGGACGCGACCAAGCTCGCCGTTGGCGACTGGGTGTTCTGCGACCCGACGGTGCGTTCGCGCGATGACATCGTGGCGCCCGATATCGCCCTGCAAGGGCTCACGGCCGCCGGCCCCGGCGGTATGCGCCTGCAACGGCATTTTCGCCACGGCTCCTATGCCGAGCGGATGCGCGTGCCGACCGAGAATGTGAAGCGGCTTGGCGCGATCACGTCCGCGGAAGCCTCGCAATGGTGTGCGCTGGGGACGGCGCTGGTGCCCTATGGCGGCTTCCTCGCCGCCAACCTTCAACCCGGCGAGACCGTGCTGGTGAGCGGCGCCACCGGGAATTTCGGCAGCGCGGCCGTCTCGGTCGCGCTCGCGATGGGGGCGGCCTGCGTGGTCGCGCCCGGTCGCAACGATGGGATTTTGGCCGACCTCGTCCGCCGCTTCGGCGATCGGGTGAAGCCGGTGAAGCTCACCGGCAACGAGAGCGACGACTGCGAAAGCATGAAGCGCGCCGCACCGGGGCCGATCGACTGCGTGTTCGACATCATGCCGCCCTCGGTCAGCACGACCGTCGTACGCGCGGCGATCATGACGGTGCGCGCTTACGGCCGCGTCGTGCTGATGGGCGGCGTCGGCATGGCGGGCGGCGCGGGCCTCGATCTGCCCTACCCCTGGATCATGCGCAACTGCATCAGCATCCACGGCGTCTGGATGTATCCGCCGGATGCGGCAAGCCGCCTGATCGCGCTGGTGCGCGCGGGATTGTTGCGGCTGGACGAATACGAGGCGACGGCCTTCGACCTCGACCACGCCAACGAGGCGGTGGAACACGCCGCGGCCAATGCGGGACCGTTCAAATTGACCGTGATCAGGCCGTAACGGGCCCTCCGCTGCGGCGATGCGCCGTCGCAGCCGATCGGCCCGACATGTCAAATGGCTGGAAGGCATCACCCCGATCGTAGCCGGCCCGGGCCGGCTACTGTGCATGGGGTTGTTTTCGCAATTTTTGTTATTCGAGCTCGACGACCTGGCCGTTCGACAGCGACACGCGCCGGTCCATGCGGCCGGCGAGCTCCATGTTGTGGGTCGCGATCAGCATGGAGACCTTGGTCGCCTTGACCAGCTGCATCAGGGCCTGGAAGACGTGATCGGCCGTGTGCGGATCGAGGTTGCCGGTCGGCTCGTCCGCGAACAGCACGCGCGGCGCGTTGGCGACCGCGCGCGCGATGGCGACGCGCTGCTGCTCGCCACCCGACAATTCCGCGGGCCGATGGGTGATGCGGTCGCCGAGGCCGAGATAGCCAAGGATCTCCTTGGCGCGCTTGACGCTCTCCGACTTCTTCAGGCCGCGGATCATCTGCGGCATCATCACGTTCTCGAGCGCCGAGAACTCCGGCAGCAGCCGGTGCGACTGGTAGACGAAGCCGATATCGGTGCGGCGGAGCTGGGTACGCTCGATGTCGGGCAGCTGCGAGGTCGGCGCGCCGTTGACGTAGACCTCGCCGGAATCGGGCGCTTCAAGCAGCCCTGCGATGTGCAGCAACGTCGATTTGCCGGAGCCCGACGGCGCGACCAGCGCGACCGATTGCCCGGCCCACAGCGCGAGCTTGGCGTTGTCGAGGATCGTCAGCGGCACCTCGCCCTGCAAGTACTGCCGCCTTATCTCGTGGAGATAAATGACCGGTACATCTTCCGCCCCCTGGTGGCTCTCCATCAGCCCCTCACTCGTACCGCAGCGCTTCGACAGGATCGAGGCGCGCGGCGCGCCACGACGGGTACAGCGTCGCAAGGAACGACAGCGTCAGCGCCATGATGACGACCGCCGTGGTCTCGCCGACGTCGATCTCGGCGGGCAGTTTCGACAGGAAGTAGAGCTCCGGCGAGAACAGCTCGGTGCTGGTCAGCCAGGACAGGAATTGCCTGATGGACTCGATGTTGAGACAGATCACGAGGCCGACGAAGAAGCCGACCAGGGTACCGACCACGCCGATCGAGGCGCCCGTGATGAGGAAGACGCGCATGATCGAGCCTTGCGAGGCGCCCATCGTGCGCAAGATCGCGATGTCGCTGCCCTTGTCCTTCACCAGCATGATCAGGCCGGAGACGATGTTGAGCGCGGCGACCAGCACGATCATGGTCAGGATCAGGAACATCACGTTGCGCTCGACCTGGAGCGCGTTGAAGAAGGTCGAGTTGCGCTGCCGCCAGTCGACCAGGAACACCGGCCGGCCCGCGGCCTCCGTCACCGCCTTGCGGAAGGCGTCGATCTTGTCGGGGTTGGTGGTGAACACCTCGATCGAGGTAACGTCGTTGCTGCGGTTGAAATAGGCCTGAGCTTCAGCCAGCGGCATGAACACGAAGCCGAGATCGTATTCGGACATGCCGATCTCGAACACCGCCACGATCTTGTAGGGTTTTATGCGCGGCGTCGTGCCCATCGGGGTGACCGCGCCCTTCGGCGCCACCAGCGTCACGCTGTCGCCGGCATGCAACGACAGCTGGTCGGCGAGGCGGCGGCCGATCGCGACCCCCTGCCCGTCGTCAAAGCCCTCGAGCGAGCCCTGCTTGATGTTCTTGGCGATCGAGGTGAGGTTGTTGAGGTCGTCGGAGCGGATGCCGCGCACCAGGACGCCCGAGGCATTCCACGGCGAGGACGCCAGCGCCTGGCCATCGACCACGGGCGCTGCGAGCCGGATACCCTGGACCTGGCTGAGGCGGTCGGCGACGTCCTTCCAGTCGGTCAGCGGCGATTCCAGCGGCTGCACCAGGATGTGGCCGTTGAGGCCCAAAATCTTGTCGAGCAGCTCTTTGCGGAAGCCGTTCATGACCGCCATGACGATGATCAGCGTCGCGACGCCCAGCATGATGCCAAGGAAGGAGAACCCGGCGATGACCGAGATGAATCCTTCCTTGCGGCGCGCCCGCAGATAGCGCGCCGACAGCATCCACTCGAATGGCGCAAAAGGCGCGGTTTGCTTGGTCTCGGTCATGGTCTCATCCATCGCTCGATAATCCCATGATTCGGGGTCAATTGTGGCCGGATTGGCGGCCGCGATATCGCGCGATGAACAATATTCAACCGACCAGCCGGGCGACCGCGTCCGCAGGCGACATCGTCTCGCGCGAGCCGTCACTGCGCTTCTTGATCTCGACCTTGCCCTCGGCGAGGCCCTTCGGCCCGATCATGATCTGCCAGGGGATGCCGATCAGGTCGGCGGCGGCGAATTTGGCGCCGGCCCGCTGGTCGGTGTCGTCGTAGAGCACGTCGACGCCCTTGGCGGTGAGCTCGGCGTAGAGCTTCTCGCAGGCCGCATCGACCGCGGCATCGCCCTGCTTGAGGTTGAGAATCGACACGCGGAACGGGGCCACAGCCTCCGGCCATTTGATGCCGGCATCGTCATGGCAGGCCTCGATGATGGCGCCCAGCAGGCGCGAGACGCCGACGCCGTAGGAGCCGCCATGGATCGGCACGTCGACACCGTCGGGGCCTGCAACCAGCGCCTTCATCGCGTCGGAATATTTCGTGCCGAAATAGAAGATCTGCCCGACCTCGATGCCGCGGGTGTTCACCCGCTTGTCGGTAGGCACTTCCTGCTCGAAGCGCGCGGCGTCGTGCACGTCTTCCGTCGCCGCATAGACCGAGGTCCATTGCTTGATGATCGGCGTCAGGTCGCTGTCATAGTCGACGTCCTCGCCCGGCACCGGCAGGTCCAGCACATCGCGATTGATGAACACACCGGATTCACCGGTCTCCGCAAGCACGATGAACTCATGGCTGAGATCGCCGCCGATCGGGCCGGTCTCGGCGCGCATCGGGATCGCCTTCAGGCCCATCCGCGCGAAGGTGCGCAAATAGGCGACGAACATCTTGTTGTAGGCGACGCGCGCAGCGGCCTCGTTGAGGTCGAAGGAATAGGCGTCCTTCATCAGGAACTCGCGACCGCGCATCACGCCGAAGCGCGGACGCTGCTCGTCGCGGAATTTCCATTGGATATGATAGAGGTTGAGCGGCAGGTTCTTGTAGGACTTGACGTAGGCGCGGAAGATCTCGGTGATCATTTCCTCGTTGGTCGGCCCGTACAGCAGCTCGCGCTTATGGCGATCGGCGATGCGCAGCATTTCGGGGCCGTAGGCGTCGTAACGGCCGCTCTCGCGCCAGAGGTCCGCGAGCTGGAGCGTCGGCATCAAGAGTTCCAGCGCGCCGGAGCGGTCCTGCTCCTCGCGCACGATCTGCTCGATCTTCTTCAGCACGCGGAAGCCGAGTGGCAGCCAGGCATAGATGCCGGCCGCCTCCTGCCGGATCATGCCGGCGCGCAGCATCAGCCGATGCGAGACGATCTCCGCCTCTTTCGGATTTTCCTTCAGGATGGGCAGAAAGAATCGCGACAACCGCATGGCAATACTCTGGGAATCAGTGATCGCCTGCAGTGAAAGCGGATTGGGAGCGAAAACACAAGACCGGGAATGAGGAAAAGCCGCTAAGGCGGCGAAATTCCTGTCATTTTTCCGTTGCCTTCAGGTTCAGCATGAACTGCACCGGCGCGCTTTAAGGCAGCCCCAGATCGAGCTCGTCCTCCAGCGTGACCTTCTCGAAATCGGTCACCAGCGCGTCGATCCGCACATGCCACCGCCCCGCAAACGGAAGCTCGACCTTGCGCACGTGCCAGTAGCCGTCCGGCCCAAGCGAGGCGCCCCGCTCCATCGGCTCGATGCCGCGCTCCGGCAGGCTCAGGGTCAGCGTCACCTCCTTCGCGATCAGCGGCGTGGCCTCGCCGGTCATGAGCTGGAGCACGAAATCGTCGAGCCCGGCCTTGCCCGGCGAGACTAGAACCTGGAACATCGCCTTGTCGCTGTGGATGTGGATCGCCAAAGGCGTCTCGGGAATGATCGTCCGCGGTGGCGGGGTGAAGCGCCAGCCGGCGACGACGGCAAGGATGGCGAGTGCGATCGCGCCCTCCAGCAGGATCGAGCGCTTGAGCGCGGGCGTCCCACTCTCGTCCCGGGCCAGGGCCGGTGTAAGCCTGAACCGATTGAGCGCGGCGAGCGCCAGCAATCCCGTGACCAATGCAAGCTTGATCGAGAGAATGAGTCCGTAGCGGGTCTCGACCAGCGCGACCGGCTTTTCGAGCTGAACGATCGCGAGCGCGAGGCCGGTCAAGGCCAGCACGCCGACCGCCAGCGCAGCGATGCGGGAAAAGCGGTTCACGACGGGGAGCGTCGCAGTCGTCGGCTTCGACACCAGCGCGACCAGCGGCGCGAGAGCACCGATCCAGATGGTGACGCCGAGGCCGTGCAGAAAGATCGCCGGCCGGGTCAACGCCTCTGGCGGGGCCGTCGCGGCGTGCCCGGTCATGGCAAGCGACAGACCGACGCCGACCAGCGCGATGATCGCGAGAGCGCGCGCATACCATCCGCTGCGCAGCGCCATCAACGCGAGCAGCATCGCGGCAATCGCAACCAGCAGCGCGGGGCCGGCGCTGGTCGCGAACGCGACCTTCCACGGGGCAGCCGTCGCGAGAGCCGCCGGCGGCAGCCCGAGGAGATCGAGGCCCAACGCGCCAACGGACGCAGTGGCGCTCGGAATGCCGATGGCGAGCGCTACGCGTGGAACGGTCATGCCCGTCGTCGACCACGCAACCCAGCGCGCAAAGAACACGCCTCCGACACCGACGAACAACCCAAGATACAGACCGACCCGCGCCAGCCAGATCAGCGCGCTCAACCCGCGATCCGCATTGGCGGGAGGTTGCGTCCCCGTCGGCATGCCGATTGAGAAGATCACCGATCCCGCGACGGGATGGCCGTCCTGCGAGATCACGCGATAGCTGACGACCGCAGTGCCCTGCGGCAGGTCTGGCGGCATCGCGACCGAGATCGTTTCGCCCGACGCGCTGACGCGCGCATCGTCCCGCGCCCTGCCCGCGCCATCGATCAATTGGATCGCGCCCGGCGTCACCGCCTCGTTGAAGCGCAACTCCACCGCCTTCGGCGCGCTCGCAAGCATGCTGCCGCTCGCCGGCTCGACCGCGACCAGCGCCGCATGCGCAGACGCGCCGGTCGCGAAGCCGACAACGCAGAGGAGCGTCGCGAGCGCGGCGAGCAGGCGCATCAGGGCTTTGACAGGAGCTTCACGCCCGGCGCCGGCGACTTGCCCTCGTGCGAATGCCCCGCCCCGTCCGCCGGGATCTCGATCCAGCGGCTGACGCCGGTCTCGCACTCCTGGACGACAGGGAAATACAGCGTCGTGTCCGGCTTCAGGCTGTTGGTCAGGAAGCTGCTGATGACGAACTCGTCGTAGTTGTGATCCGGCAGCTTGCCGCCGGACCAGGCCACCTCCCTGACGCCGGAGCCAAGCTTGTTGCCGTGATAGTCGTATTCATTGGCGTACTTGCCTTCGACGACATCGACGCTCCAGCCCGCCTTTGGCATCGGCTTCACCGCAATCACGCCTTCCGGAATCTGCACCCTGATCTTCACCGTGGGCGAACCCGCGCAGCCGTGCGGCACGGCGAAGACGGCCTTGTAGTAGGAACCAACCGTCGCCTGCTTGGTCTCGAGCGTGATATGCGCCGATGCCGGCGACGCGGCCAGCGCGGCGATCAGGAACAGGCAGGATTTCTTCGACATGTTTGGCCCCTTCGACAACGTCATTTAATCAGGATCGGCGATTCCACGCTGACATGATCGGCCTCGGAGATCGAAATTCCGAGACCCAGCATCCAGCGTCCGGGCGTCAATTGCGCGACCTTCACGTGCCAGCTGTCCTCGCCGTCGCGCGAAGCCTCGACCGGCGCGAGCTTCCGGCCGGACTGCGTGTCCACGAGCGTCACCGACACGGCTCTCGCCGCGAGCGGCGTCTCGTCCGTGGTTTCGAGCTGGATGGCGATCTCGACCGGGCCGGCGCGGCCCGGCGAGACCGCGACATTGGCCATGGCCTTCTCGGTGTGCAGATGCGTGAAGAAGCTGTCGTCGTCCGTCGCCGCCGCAACCGGTGTCGCGGCAACCGACAGCAACGCAGCCATCGCGAGCACAAGGCCTGTGAGGGATCGACGCGAGGTCATCGGAGACTTGATCTGTTTCATCACATCTTCATTCCCGAATGATCCGGCATTTTCTTCATCATGTGCCCGCCGTCGCCGGGCGCCTGCGCGCCGACGCCCTGGACGTCGAGGGAGACGGCGACCTTGCCGGCCTTCTCGAACTCCAGCGTCACCGGGACCTTGTCACCCTGCTTGAACGGACCCTTCAGCTCCTGGAGCATCAGATGATTGCCGCCGGGCGCGAGCTTCACCGTCTTGCCGGCGTCGATCACAAGCCCCTTATCGAGCGGACGCATCTTCATCACACCGTTGTCCATCGCCATCTCATGGACCTCGGTCTTCCCCGCGATGTCGGCGGAAACGCTGACCAGCCTGTCCGCCGTTGTCCCCTTGTTCTCGATGGTGAGATAACCGCCGGCCACCTTGGCGCCACCGGGCGTCGCCCGGCTCCAGGCCTGCGAGATGACGAGATCGCCGGCCTTGACGTCCTCGGCCGCCGCTGGTGCTGCGCAGAGCATGAGAGCGAACGCAGCGAGCAGCACATCTTTTAACATGGTCTTCATATCGGTATTTCCCGTTTGCAGATTGAATGTCAGTGTGTGGCGAGCTGTTGGCCCGACCATTTTTCGAGATCGGCCATCTCGGCCGAGCCCTCGATCGTCGTGATTGTCCCGTCCCGGGAGATGAGCATGGTCCGGGGAATGTCGCCCTGCCAGGCGGGATCGATCTCGAACCTCAAACGTTCGACAAAACCATCGTTGAAGATGAAGTTCTCGGTCGACGACAGCCCCGCCTTGTCAAGCATCGACTGCGTTGCCGCGGGCAGGTTCGGCACGAGATCGGCGCTGATCGTGACCACGTCGATCCCGGGATGGTCCTTCGCAAACTGCCCGAGCAACGGCAGCTCGACCTTGCAGGGCCCGCAGGTCACGCCCCAGAAATGCACGAGCGTCGGGCGGCCCGCATGCCCCCTGAGGACGCCTTGCCAGCTGCCGCGCTCGAACGGTTTCAGAGCCGGCGCCGCTCCCGGCGTAGCCGCTGACGCGATCAGTATACCCAGACCCAGAATGCCTGCAAATCGACGTCTCATGGCTGGTCCTCGATTGCTGTGAGCCGATAGCCATCCGCTTTCGTCATCCATGACAAATAGACCTGTTGGCCATTGGAAACGAGCAAGGGATGATCGGATGTGTCGGTCGTGCTCGATATCGTCTTCGGCGGCGACCAGCTCTCGCCGTCGTCGCGGGAAATCATCATCTGGACCGAGGTCTTCTCGCCGTCGAACTCCTTCCAGACCATCACCGTTCCCGCCGCGCAAGCGAGCACGTAAGGACGCGTCGGATTGCGGCCCGGCTGCCCCAGCGCCATGGGCGCGGAGAAGGTGCGGCCTTCGTCGCGCGAGTGGGCGTAGAACAGTCCCTTGCGCGCCTTGCCGTTCGTGTACCACGCGACGTGATAGGTCCCGTTCGGCGCAACGGTGAGGCTCGGTCCGTGATGCGGACAGGCGTTGATCTGCCAGTCGTCATTGCTGACCCGACGGATCTCACCCGGCGTCGAGACGTCGGCGAAGGTCATGACCGCGTGGTCACGTACGCCGCCGTCAAAAATGTTTCTGAAGATCACGGCCGGCCGCCCGGGCGCCGCGAATGTCAGTCCCAACCGGCAGCATTCGCAGGTGCCTTCGCGCGCCAGCTTTGCTTCTGGGTAGGTGGTGCCGCCGTCGCTGGACGAGGTGAAGAACAGCCCCGCTCCCTCGTACTTCTGTCCCGCCTCCTTCGCAAAAACGCGATTGCGCTTGTCCAGCCACGCCGCAAACACCGTTCCATCCTGATCGAGCGCCAGCGCCTCGAAACGCTGGCTCTCGTTGCTGGCGGTGATCGGCTTCAGATCAGCAAAGCTCTTTCCGCCATCGGCCGAGCGCGTGTAGAGCACCTGACCGTTGAAGGCCTCATCCCTGAAGATCGAGAATGCGAGCGCGATGCCACCCTTGCGATCGACCACGATCTTTGGCCGGGCATCCGGGCCCCAGTCGAGATTCAGCCGCGTCGTCGTGACCTGAGTGGGGGTCGAGAAACTCCGCCCCGCATCCGGCGAGCTCGCAACCGACACTTGCCCGCCCGCCATCCAGACGAGCCACAGCGTTCCATCCGGTCCGAATGCGGGCGTCACCTTGGTTGCGCAGCGCAATGTCGGCTCCTCGCACGCCGCTTCGGAGGCATGCTGATGATGGCTCATTTGCGCATGCGCTGCGTCTTGGCAAAGCAAAAGGACGAGCGTCGCGAGCAGGCTCATTCGTAGCATGGCTTTCCTCCTCCTGCAGTGTTGCTCGATCATTTGAACGCCAGCTTCATTCCGGCGAAGAACGCGCGCGGCGAGCCGGCGTAGATCGAATTGGTCGTATTCGCCAAAGCGATCGCTCCGTCCTGGATGCCCGTGCCTTGCACCGTATTCGCAATATTGTTCGCCGAAGCCACATAGGTCCGGTCAAACACGTTCCTGACTTCAAAATAGACGTTCAGTGACTTGAAGTGGTCGGACTGGAGGTCCGTCTTGTAGTGCACGTTGAGATTGACCAGTTCGTAACCGGGCGCCTTCAAGAGATTGGCGTTGTCCATCCAGAAGGAATCCTTCCACTGCACTTCGACGAACGCGCCGAGGCCGGCAAGCGACCCCGAAAACTCGTCATAGCCAAGTCGCGCGGTTAACTCGTTCGGCGAGATTCCGGGAATCTTGTTGCTCGCACGATTGAAGCTGAAGACCGTTCCACCGACGCCGGGGCTTCTGAGGTTTTCCGTGTATTCGGTGTAGAATTGATCGAGATAGGTATACGCCGCCGTGAATCGCCAGCCTGGAAGGAACTTCCAGTCAGCGGCAAGCTCGACACCGCGATGCTCGGATCGTGGCGCGTTGAACATGAAGCTGACGCCGGCCACCTGTGTCGCCTGGCTCACCAGTTCGTTACGGAAAAACTCGTAGAAGCCGGTCGCACTGAATTTGAGCGCGGTGTTTGGAGTCCAATCGAAGCCAAGATCGTAGCCGAGATTCTTTTGCGTCTGGAGCTGGGTGTTATTGCCGGCTGTGCCGTCCGAAACGATGAACAGGTTGGTGACCTGCGGCGTTCCGTAGCCCGTAGCGACGCGGCCGCGAAACTGCCACTCGGGGTTCAATTTGTAGACCAGCGCCAGTTCGGGAGCCGTATTCTGAAATTGCCGGTCAGTCGCGGTGAGATTCGTCGTCGTTATGCCCGCGGCTCCCGTGTAGGTGTATGCCGTATTTAGTCCCTTCAGAATGGTGGTTTCCCATCCGATCCCGGCAACAGCGGTCAGTTGCGGCGTCAGCTTGAGTTCCTCGCGCGCACGCACGCCGTAATTCGAGGTGTCGCTGAACGTATTGCTCTGGAGTCTGCCCAGCGTCGCGTTACCACCCGGCATCACGAATCTCGTGTCGCTCGATGCCGTCAGAGTATTGTAAAAGCCACCGAAATAGGTGGTCGAATCCATCCCGAAGATTTCACCGCGCTTGGTGATGTCGCTCATGTAATTGTACGATGGAAAGTCGCCGATGGCGCTGGTGCCACCCGTGGGCTGACTGATGTTGCGGTCGTCGAAAACGAACTGATTTCGCCATGTCGTCGTATTGTCGAAATCGTGCTCCCATCGCCCGCCGACGATGGTCCGGCGGTCGTTGCGACCAAGCCCTGCTTGCAGCGCCGTTTCCCTGTCGGTCCCCGCGACTGTGTTGAAGCCGTTATTATTGAGCAGAACCGTCGCGCATCCCGGTG
This sequence comes from Bradyrhizobium japonicum USDA 6, assembly GCF_000284375.1. NCBI lineage: Bacteria > Pseudomonadati > Pseudomonadota > Alphaproteobacteria > Hyphomicrobiales > Nitrobacteraceae > Bradyrhizobium > Bradyrhizobium japonicum. Next base: position 4,890,354 of record NC_017249.1, on the reverse strand, counting down.
CGGCGGTAGCCCCGGTCGCGCAGCCCTGCTGGAAAGGGTTTCGATAGAACTGGTTCAGCGAGGAGCGGACCGGAAGGCGGGTATCAAGATTGTTGTTGATGAACTTGACGGTAAAGCGATCATCAGGCGTGGCCTGCAGCGTGCCGAGAAAATTGACCGTTTGGGTATTGTACCAGCTATTGCCGATGAAGCCGTCGCCGCGGGCGTCACTCGCAAACAGCGAGCCCTCGAAATTGCCGACCTTCTTGCCGTAGGTAAAATAATTGTTGAGGTAGCCGAAACTCCCGCCATCGACGCCATATTCGGCGCCATCGATCGAGCCGCCCGGGCGGGTGCGGAAATTGAGCGCGCCGCCGGTGGCATAGTTGCCGTAGAGCGCCGACGACGGGCCGCGGATCACATCTATCGCACTGTAGGCCCGCGGATCGATCAGGTCACTGCGGGACAGCCCGTCCGGTTGCGTGACCGGGAAGCCGTCATCGAAGATAACGAGATTGCGGATGCCGAAGCCGTTGCGGGCGTTGGAGCCGCGGATCGAGATGCCGATATCGCGGGGTCCGTTGCCCTGCTTCACCGATATGCCGGGGCTCTCGCGCAGCACGTCGGCCACGGTAACCGCCGGCCGGTTGTCGAACTGGCTGCGATAGATGGTCGTCTCGGTCTGGCCGGTTGGCGCCTGATTGAGACCGTCTCGCGCCGCGCTGGCCGTCACGGCCCGGTTTGGGGTCGATGCGCTGACGCCCGCACTCGGCGTAACGGGCCTCGCCGCGCGGCCGGCCGAAGCGGATCGCGGCCGCGAGGGCCGGGTGGCTGGTTTGGCACGGCCAGTCTGCGGCGCCTCAACTGTCACCGCCGGCAGCTCCGAGTTCGTACTTTGGGCAAAGACTCCGCTCGACGACGCGAGCAGCGCGGCCTGGACCGCGACGGCGCTCACGCCACGGCGGGCATGACAACGTAACATGGGGCATTCCTGACGCCGGCTTTCTCTCCGGCCATTCGACAGCATCGATCGCCAGCGGACGGACCGCGGCAATCACGAGGGTCGTCAGGAAAAATGAGGTGGTGCGCGCGCCTGGGCGCTTGTGCCCTTATGGATCGCGACGGCGGATACATCCGCCGCATGCCACACCACGCGCGCGACGTGGCGGAAGGGAATGGCGAGCGCAACGTGCGGCGGCGAATCGAGCGATGCGCCCGCCTGCGCCAGGCAACACAGCGCACACGCAGCGCCATGTGCGGTCGGCGCGCCGGTCTGGTCGTTCAGACCGCCCTGCTCGCTCGCGCTGTGGCAGATGACGCCGACAGACAACGGATCGGCCACGGCCTGACCGGCCGCCAGACAGGCGGCAATCGGCGCCAGCACCTGCATCGCCAAAGCGAGCAGGACCAGGGGTAGGAATTTTTGCAGCCGTGCGCGCATCCGCCGAACCATTCGTTCGCCTAAACTAAACACCTCGCCGAGACCTGAGTCGAGGTCAGTTCCACGGGCTTCCTGGCCCGGCGCAAAGTTCTCGAAAACTGTGGTCCCGCCGCCCCACGGGCTGGGACGTCCGGCATTTGAGGCAGTCCGGCAACCCTCCCTATCCACAGATTTCTTATATTTGTCATATGCTTACATGGCAAACAGCCCGATCATTTCGTCAGCTGCTCTAATTTTGAACAATCGTTGCCGAAAATGATGACAAGTGAGAAAAGTTGATCTAGCATCCCTCTTGCTCAGGCTGGCCGAGAGGTCGAAGTCTGGTGGTCCAAGTCTCGGGAGGAGCCCCTGGCGCGCAAAACGCAGCGTCGCCCCGTCAATCAAGAGCAAATCTTAGAATCGGGGATAATAGGGTCGACACAATTTTCGAGCGGGGCCAGGGCCCCGCTCTTTTTTGCCCGCATGGCTTCGATGCCGATGAGCGCTCCCGTTAATTCAATCGAAAACAGCTTCGAACTCGCAGCCTCGCGTTGCGCGGATCTCACGCCACTCGTTTACCAACGGCTGTTCGAACAGCATCCCGAAACGCGGACCATGTTCCGCTCGCAGGGCAGCGAGCCGGTGATGGGGTCGATGCTTGCGCTGACGATCGAGGCGATCCTCGACTTCGCCGGTGAGCGTCGGGGCCATTTCAGGCTGATCGCCTGCGAGGTCGCCTCGCACGATGGCTACGGCACTCCGCGCGAGCTGTTCATCGCGTTCTTCGTCGTCATCAGGGATGCGCTGCGCGACCTCCTCGGCGACGAATGGTCGCCGGAAATCGCACAGGCCTGGGACCAGCTGCTCGTCGAGATCGACGCCTTCGCCACCATTCCGGCCTGACGCTTTGCGCTGCACCAACACGAGCTGCGGCGATCTCGCGATCGATTGCAGATTGAGTGGCAGGAACTCTTGTGAGAGACTTTCGGACATCGGTCGCGCAATCAATGACGCGCCGACGAAAATTTTATGGGAGCGAGCGATGTCCGGGACGAAAGATTTCTCGACGACGAGGCGCGATCTTCTTCAGGCGGCGGCGACCGCCGGCGCCGCGACTGCCCTTCTCGGCAGCATGGGCATAAACCCCGCCCTTGCAGCCGAGGTCGGACGATCCGAGAAGCCGCTGAAGGCGGCCTTCTCCAATGCGGGCCTCCAGGCCACCTGGTGCGCGCAAGGCAAGCAGGCGGCGGAATTCTGGGGCAAGCTGTTCAATGTCGAGGTGACGTGGTTCGACGGCCAGCTCGATGCGGTGAAGCAGCGCGCGGCGATCGACAACATGGCCTCGCAGAAATGGGACTTCGTCGCGATCCAGGCCTTCGGCATCGGCACCCTCACCCAGCCCGTGCAGAAGATGATCGATGCCGGCACGCCGGTGATCGACATGGACACGCTGATTGCCCCGCTCGACCAGATCAACGTCCACTCTTTCCTCGCCCCCGACAACGAGTTCATGGGCGCCTCGGTGACGCAGGCGCTGTGCAACGCCATGGGCGGCAAGGGCAAGATCATTATGACGCAGGGCGCGCTCGGCCATACCGGGGCGCAAGGCCGGGCCAAAGGCTTCAACACCGTCGTCAAGCAGTTCCCGAACATCGAGGTGCTCGACACCCAGCCCGCTGACTGGGACGTGTCGAAAACTGCGCGCCTCTGGGAAACCTACCTGACCAAATATCCGCAGATCGACGCGGCGTTCTTCCACAATGACGACATGGCGCTCGCCGCCGCCAACATCATGAAGGCGCGCAATCGCTCCAACATCCTGATCGGCGGCGTCGATGCGATGCCACCGGCGATCCAGGCGGTGAGCGAAGGCCGCATGTTCGCGACCGTGCGCAATCCGTCCTGCCGCATCCATGGCGGCGCCATCATCGCGGGCGTTTCCGCCGTGGTCGGCGGCGAGAAGAGCGGACAGGGCATTCCCAAGAACGTCGTCACCGACGGCCCGGTCGTGACCAAGGCCAACGCCGCCGGGATGCAGTGGATGCAGGATCACTTCCTGATCTGAGCCTCCATGCCTGAGGTTCGTGCGCCCATCCTGGAACTGCAAGGCATCACGAAGAGCTTCGGCGGCGTCGAGGCGCTTCGTGGTGTCGACTTCGCACTCTCACCCGGCGAGATCCACGGTCTCGTCGGCGAGAACGGCGCCGGCAAAAGCACGCTGATGAAGATCATCGCCGGCGTGCACAGCGAATTCTCAGGCCGCTTCCTGATCGACGGGAAGGACACGCATTTCCGCTCCGCCCGCGATGCGCACGCGGCCGGTATCGCCATGGTGCATCAGGAGCTGAGCGTCGCGCCCGATCTCACGGTCGCCGAGAACGTGTTCCTGGGCAACCAGCCGACCAATCGGTTCGGCCTCGTGCAATGGCGGCGCATGGCGCGCGAGGCCGGCGAGCAGCTCGCCCGCTTCGGCATCGACGTCGATCCGATGTCCAGGCTCGGCGACCTCCCGATCGGGCTCCAGCAGCTGATCGAGATCGCCCGGGTGCTGTTCTCCGGCGCCCGCATCGTCATCCTGGACGAGCCGACCTCCGCCCTCTCCCCGCCTGAGGTCGAGCGGCTGTTCGCGACGCTGCGGCGGCTGCGCGAGGAAGGCACCGCTATCGTCTTCATCTCGCATTTCATCGAGGACATCCTGCTTGTGTCCGACACGGTGACCGTGTTCCGCAACGGGCGGAAGGTCGCCGAGACTGCCTCGGCTGCGACCAGCAAGGGCGCGCTGATCGAGGCCATGATCGGCCGCGGCGGCGAAGCGCTCGAGCACAGCTACACCGATGACCTCATGCTGCCACGGACAAGCGACAGCTCCGTGGTCCTGAAGGTCGACCAATTGTCGCTGGCCCGCAGCCTGAAGGACATCTCCTTCGAGGCGCGCGCCGGCGAGGTGCTCGGCATCTACGGATTCATGGGCTGCGGCCAGCAGGAGCTGTCGCGCATCCTGTTCGGCAAGCTGAAGCCGGATGGCGGCACGCTCGCCGTCGACGGCAAGCCAAAAACCTTCGCCAGCACGGCGGCGGCGCGGCGCGCCGGCGTGGCGCTGGTGCCGGAGAGCCGGCGCGCCATGCTGTTTCACCAGGAGCCGGTCTACAAGAACATCTCGATCAGCATTCTCGACCGCATCTCGTCGCTGCTGCTCAAGCCGGCGCAGGAGCGCGACATCGCCAAGCGCCAGGTCGAGCAGCTGCAGATCAGGCCGCCTGTGGTCGGCCTCGATCTCGGCATGCTCTCCGGCGGCAACCAGCAGAAGGTCGCGCTGGCAAAATGGCTGACCTATCCGCCGAAGCTGCTGGTGCTGTGCGAGCCGACCCGCGGCATGGATGTCGGCGCCAAGAACGACGTCATCAACATCGTCCGCGATCTCCGCGCCAAGGGGCTCGCGGTCATCGTGCTGTCGACCGAGCCGGAAACGGTGCTGTCGCTGGCCGACCGCATCCTCGTGCTCAAGCGCGGGGTATTGGTGCGGGAATTCAAGAACGAGCCGGTCAGCAAGGACCGCCTGCTGGAAGCGGCGTGACGGAGAAGCACCATGGCGAGCAGTGAGACGGCTTTGGCGGCGGGTCGGCGGCCGCGCGGCGTTGCGCCCTTCCTGCGCTCGCAGATGCGCAACATCGCGCCGTTCCTGACCCTGATCTTCCTCTCCGCCTTCTTCGCCTTTGCCAGCCCCTCCTTCGCGACCCTGGACAACCTCGGCAACATCCTGACGCAGGTGTCGGTCACCGGCATCATCGCCGTCGGCCTCACCTTCGTGATCCTCTGCGCGGAGATCGACCTCTCGATCGCCAGCATCGCCAACGTCACCGGCATCGCCATCGCCTACTTCACGCTGCAGGAATCCTACGTCAACATCGCCAACATCCCCCTGCCCGGCGCGGTCGCGATCATCCTGTCGATCCTGCTCTGCGCGCTGCTCGGCCTCGTCAACGCGCTCGGCCTGACCGTGATCGGCATCCCCTCCTTCATCATGACGCTGGCGATGATGCAGATCGCGGCCGGCGTCTCGGCGCTGCTGGTGCGCGGCCAGATCGCCTACAAGGTGCCCGGCCTGATCACCACGCTCGGCTCGGGCTCGATCGGCGGCATCCCCTGGATCGTCATCGTCGCGGCCATCATGCTGCTCGGCGGCCATCTGGTGCTGACCTACACGCGCTTCGGCCGCTACGTCTACATGGTCGGCGGCAACCGCGAGGCGGCCGAATATTCCGGTCTCAACGTCAAGCTCATCCTCGGCGCCGTGATGGTGATCTCGGCGGTCTGCTCCGGCATCGGCGGCATGCTGGGAGTAGCCCATTTCGGCAGCGCCCAGCAGAACGAGTTCGACACCTATCTGCTCGACTCCATCGCCGCCGTCGTCGTCGGCGGCACCAGCCTGTTCGGCGGCCGCGGCGGCATCGGCAACACCATCGTCGGGCTCTTCGTTCTCGGTGTCCTGAATAACGGCCTCGACCACGTCAACATCGACAGCTTCCTGAAGATCCTGATCCGCGGCCTGATCCTGCTGGCGGCGCTGGTCATCAACGTCTACGCGCAGCGGCTCAGGGAAAAAGCTGCGGAGTAGACGGCCCTCAAAACAAAAAACGCGAAAACAACCCCATGCACAGTACAAATCATTGAAGAATTTGGCGCAAGGTGGCTTGAGCCCGCGCTCCCCGGGCGTTTGACACGTCGGGCAAAACAGGAGCACGATGTCATCATGGCGACGGGCGCCGATGGGCCTCGGGCCGCGCCCCGAACTCCGTCATTGCGAGCGCAGCGAAGCAATCCAGGAATCTATCCGCGGATACATATCTGGAGCGCCGTCTCAGGCGGCGCGCTGGTTGTGTCGCGACGAGAGATCCGGGCACAGCACGAGCTTGCCCTCGAGGCCACCAGTCTCGAGGCGACGGTGAGCATCGGCGACCTCGTCGAAGGAGATCCGCGCGGCGATGCGCGGCCGGATGGCACCAGTTGCCAAAAGCCCGAACAGCCGCTCCAAGTCCTCCTTGAACCAGGTGGGATGTCGCGCCCGCATCGCATTTACCGAGTAAAACCGGGCCCGCTTGCCGCCGGGCAACAATCTCCACAGGTAAAGGCGTGCGATCTCCATCACGATAGGGAGCATGCGACGCTGCGCTTGCAAGCTCGCCGAGAAACCGATGGCACAGAGCAGGCCACCTGGCTTGAGCGCCGCGTATGAGCGGCGATAGCCGTCTTCGCCAACGCCGTCGACGATAACGTCGAACCCGCCCGGCAGGACCCGCGTGAAGTCCTCATGCTTGTAGTCGATCGGCGTTGCCCCTATCTCTCGGACGAGCGCCATGTGCTCGCCGCGTGCGGTGCCCCACAGCTCGATGCCGGCCAGTCTCCCGAGCACGAGCAGCGCCTGGCCGACGGCGCCGGCGGCGCCGTGCACGAGCACGCGCTGGCCTCGCTGGACCCGGGCCGCGCGGTGCAGAAGCTGGTACGCGGTCGTCCAGCTCAAGATCAGTGTGGCCGCCTCCGCCGCGTCTACGCCCTCCGGCACGCGGGCCACGTCGTTCGCCCGAAGCGTGCGATAGTCGGCGTTTGACCCGACCACCGTCATGTCGGCCACGCGGTCGCCAATCTGAAAGTCGTGCACGCCTTCACCGATCTGATCGATTGCCCCGACCACGTCGTAGCCCATTACGAACGGCGGCCGGAGGCCCATCGTTTGCGGGTATAGATGGCGCCTGATCAATACCTCGGTGTAGTTGAGGCTCGACGCAAGTACACGGACCCGCAGCTCGCCCCGGCTGGCGGTCGGCAAGGGAGCGTCGACCACCTCCAGCCTCTCGGGATCACCGAAGAGGCTGACTTGAACAACTCGATTGCGCGGCTCCATCATCGGCGATCTCCTCGCAATGTCGTGATCCAGCGCAAGGACGGGTACAGTTCCGCAACTACTTTGCATCGCCACGTCGGCAAGCATTGAGGATATGGCCGGCTTGAAGTTCTACCTTGATTTGGCTCAAAGCATGCGATGCGCCATTTGATCGCCACCGGGGCATAGCGGACTTTCGCGAGCCGTCAGCGCGGCCGATTTATGGGTTCACGGCCTCATCCGGCGGGAGCCGCGAGAAGCGGAAATTGCAGTGGCTCGCGCCGCCCGCCAATGTTTGTGTGCGCTCCAGGCGGATGCCGCGCGCTGCGTAGGCGACGAAATCGAGCCCGCAGATGTTCGGCAGGATGTCCTTGTCCCCGTGGCGCGCTGCGAGCTTGCAGAAGCCGCAGGCCTTGTAGTTGATGCCGAATTCGAAGCTGTCTTGCGGACCCGGCTCGACGAAATCGTAGACGAAGTCTTCCGGAAACTCTTCCTGATGCGCTCTTGTAGCGCTCCTTGCCGCCTGCTCGCGCAGCAAGGCCTGGTTGTCCGGCGACATGAATTGCCACCCCGAGGCGAGACGCTCCGCTTCTGATACGGTCAGCAATTGCGCCTCGTAGGTTTCTCGCTCGATCTCGCCGATCACAGGCACCGGCACGCCGTGTCGCCGCAGCACCCGGCCGATGGCCATGAACCCCGTCAGGCGCATGAAGAAATCGCTCATGCGGCTTGCCGCGCCGCCGACATAAGGCATTTGGGTGAGGACAATCTCGAATTCGTCCATCACCTCCCGCCTGATCCCGTCGATGTCGGAGAGATGCGTGCGCTCGCGCAGCATCGCTTCGGCGAGGTCGAGCCGCTGGCGCATGGCGGCCTCCATTGCGTTCCGATGCGTCTCGTAGAAGGGATGGATGTTCTCGGCCATTGGACACCTGACGGCTCGTTGCAAGGTTGGCGAAGCCGGCTTCATTCCGCGGCGATCGCCTCGATCTCCAGCAGCCATTTGCTATCGACGGTCTCGACGACCACGACCGTTAGCGCCGGCTGGTGGTCCCCGAGCACAGCGCGGCGAATGGTGCGGTTGGTCACGACTTGAGTCCGGTCAGTCAGGAACGTGGTGACCTTGACCAGATGCCCGACGCCAAGGCCCGCGGCGGCGAGCACCGCGATCACGTTGCGCCAGGCCTGCTCGCATTGCGCCTCGAAACCTTCGGGCACGGTGCCGTCGGTTTTCTCGGGCACCTGACCACTGATGAACAACAGGCGGCGATGCTGCGTCAATTCAAGTCCCATGCTGTAACCGCCGGCGGGAGGATGGACCGTTGCGGGATTGTGATTGACGACGTGAGCCATGTCAGTTTGCCTCCTGTTCGACGAATTCGAGCGCCAGGCCATGCGCGGTGGCGGGTGGCACCAACAGCACGGCACCGGTCATCGCAAAGCCGACGCCGTTGTGTTCCAGCGTTCGCCTTGTCGCATCCAGATCAGCGACCGCCAGGCGCGCCGCGCAAAAGCGCGGCGAAGCGCTGTTCGCGAGGCCCGGCAACCGGCGCGCCAGCTCGGACGGGTCAAGCAAGGTGATATGATTGCCGCGCTCACCAATCGTCAGCCGCCCGGGCGCAAGCTCGGCCGTGCCTTCCGTGAGGCGCTCGAGAAAATCGCGATGCGCAGCCGGCTCCGCCGCCGACATCACCACCTCGACCACGCGGAGGGCGCCGTTGGGATGACGCTGATACTGCGCCTTCCAGAACAGATCCGGCGGGTGGCGCTGCTGGCAGGTGAAGAACGCGATCCCGGGCATGGCGGGATCGGTGGCAAAGGCCAGCGAAAACGCGACGCGCGCCGTGCCCCCGCCCGGGAGCACCGCGTCACGGCCGAAATCGAACGGGGCATAATCGCCGATGCGGTCGGCCCTGAAACGCGCGGCATCGGCATGGGCGTCGGTGCTGTGCAAGACCAGCATCGACATTCCCTCGGCGGTCGCAAGAAAATCGCGGTTGTGGGCCGCGAAGCTGAAATGGCCCGGCGTGGCTGGCGGCACCAACGCGTCGTCGGTGACGGCCAGCAACTCAAGAAAATTGTCGGCGAACTGCGCAAGGCGGTTGCTCGTTCCGAACGGGTGCACGCCAGTCGGCGTGAGGTTGAAGCCCAGCGTCTGCCAATCCAGCGCGGCCTGCTCCAGATCGCGGACGCAAATGACGAGATGATCTAGACGACGGGGCATTGGGGGTCTCCGAATTGAGGGCCGACCGTATCCGGCGATGACGGCGCCGATCAAAGCATTGTTGCTGCGGTTCAGCGCAAGAAAATCTATTGCAAGGCCTGGGCTCATCGGTGTCAAACTGCGGTGCGATGACCTACGCCCTTCCCCCGCTCAACGCGCTCCGCGCTTTTGAGGCCGCCGCCCGGCATCTCAGCTTCAAGCTGGCCGCGCATGAGCTGCACGTGACACCTGCCGCCGTGGGACAGCAGGTGAAGGCGCTGGAGGCACGTCTCGGCGTGCAGCTGTTCGAGCGGCTGCATAAGCAGCTCATTCTCACCGCGGACGGTCAGGCCTATCTGCCCGGGGTCTCCGAAGGTTTTCGTCACATTGCGGAGGCGACCTCGCAATTGAAGCCGGCGGGCGCGGTGCTGCTGCAGTTGGGGGTCCATGGCAGCTTCGACCTGCGCCGGCTCGAATTGGCGGAGTTTCGCAGCGCGCATGCGGAGATCGGCTTGCGGGTGCTGCAGCCGGCCGGCCTGCACGAATTGGTCGAGGGCAAGGTCGACCTCTTGATCGCCCGCGGTCTCGGTCACCATCCGGGCTATCGCTGCGACCGGGTCAATGAGGGATCAGGCCCCGGTGATTGGCTGATCGTGCCTGAAGGCACCGCGGATTGCCCCGAGATCGTCAGTTTTCGCGCGTGGCTGCGCGCCCTGCCGGCCGAAAACCCTCTCGCAAACCGCCGCCCTCGTCTGGTCGGCATCAGCGGAAGTTAAGGCGACCGTGAGAACATGGCTTGAGCCCTCGCCGCCAGGACGTTTGAGACGTCAGGCAAAACACCGGCACAAGTCCATCGTGTCGCTGGTCCCGTAGAGACCACCGAGCTCACGGCAGCGGTTCGACCTTCGCCGCCATATCGGGAACGCGCGTGATCTTGTACATGGCGTTGCTGCATTTAAGAACCCAAACGTCGCGATCAGGTCGAGACGCCTTCGTGTTCTTCTTTGCGCCGAGTGGTTTTTCGCAGGTGAAGCCTTGCGTGCGAATCTGGGCCGCAAGCATTCCCTGAACTGTTTCGGCCGGAATTTGCTGCGCCCGCACTTGCGGAGCAAATAGAATAAAAGCGCAGGCAAGTAGTAATGATGCAGATGCTCTGTGCATGATTTCAACCCTTGAAGCAGCCACCCCGCAAGTTCGAAGGTCGCACTATAGCAGAAACACCGGTGTTGTCCGCGCCGGGTCGACCGCGCCGTAGCGCGGCTTGCTCCAGTTGGCCTCCATGCTCGCAGCTGCATCATGTTGATAAAGCGCGAACTTCTTCGCTCCACCGCGCTAGCTGCACTCATTGTCACGACAACGAGCGCGGATTGGTGGCAATTTGCCCGAAAGCAGACCTATTGTGCTCAGTTCAAGCTTTGTCGTTCATGACCCAAGGCGGACCTGACGCGCTCCCGGTGCGGTGTGTTATGGACAGCGGCATCATGGGCCGCGGCAAGTGCGTCTATGATACGGCCCCAGACACCAGCCCGCCGCCAACGGACGAAGCGGTTGTAGCAGGTGGTGTACGGACCAAACGCCTCGGGCAGATCGCGCCAAGGCGCTCCGGAGCCTAGGACCCAGAAGATGCCATTGAGGACACGGCGGTCGTTCACCCGAGGAACGCCACGCGGTTTGTTCGGCAGCATGGGCTTGATGGCGATCCATTCATGGTCGGCGAATTCGTAGCGCATGATTCGAGCCCCCAGTTTGAAAGCTTGAATCATAGGAGTCTGGCCAGAGGCAACGCTTCCGGGTGGGCCCCAGTTGGACGCGTACGGGGTAGAAGCGGACTTCAGCCAGTCGGCAATCTCCGCTAAAATCGTCGAAAATGACCCATTGCGGACATCGCTTTGCGCACCGTTCAATGTCAGCTTTCGAGCGGCGCCTTCGCAGCCTTTGAAGCAGTCTGCGCGAACTTTTCGTATAGAGCCCAGTCCAGCGCGTGCTCTTCTAACGTTTCCGGATTCCAAATGCGGCGCGCTAGAGCGAAAATGTCGCCACCATAAACGTGCAGGCCGATTGCTGGTACATTGCTACGGCATTGAACCACGTGGACGGTTTCTGCAGGCATGGACAGTATCGCGCCGCGGGTCAGTGACATCTCTCTCGCTTTTCGCAGCTTGCCATTTTCTCGCTGGTAGAGCGTATTTTTTTCTTCGCCCGACAATTGCAGAATCGTGGCCCATGTTCCGTGGTTGTGCGGTGGCGTACGACGCCCAACAGGAAAACACACTTTGAGTAGCGTAACTTGCGGCGAACGGTAGAACACCTGCCCCGCGTTGCCGCCTGTGCCGGAGATATAGCCCAGCAAGTTTTCGATGGCTTCCACTTGTCCGCGCAGGGATTCGAGAATTTCGCGCGAGGCATCCATCGGCTTGGCACTTTCACCTGCCTTCGCGAACCTCGCTACTAGTTCATGCACTTTCATGGCGCCCTCCAGTACGTCGGCGGGAGTGGTGCAATGGCTCCGACGATCACCTCATGAGCCTACGAGAACGCCCGAGCTAAGACGCGGGCAGGTGCTCCATCGCAACCTTCAATCGATAGTGGGCAAAATAGAAATTCAGCTCGTCGCCCCCTAATTTGTGAAGGTTAGCTATTTGCTCCGAGATTAGGACTCCATCTTTGAGGAGCATACAGTGTACCGGAAACTGAAAATCCTTAGGACGCAGGTCATAAGGAAGATCCGGCGTGGCGGTGTCTACGGCAACCAGCTTGACCTTCTGATCGACCAGCCATTGGGCGGCTTCAAGTGAATGATATGGATGCCGGTTCCACTCAGGCGTTCCCCAGTTTCCACTCCAGCCTGTGTCTATGGCGACGATATCACCCGGTTCTATTCTCGGTTTCGCAGCAGCAAGATCGTCGACGCCGATCTCTTCGTTGACTGCTTTTTCGAGGCGAATGACGACCCCTTCGCCTGTCATGCGCTCGAGTGGTATTTCGTCCATTCCTGGACCACCAACATAAAAATGCTTTGGGGCATCAACGTGAGTGCCCATGTGTACGATTGTCTCCATCTGGGTGACATTCAGCGGCCGTTCCGGCATCTGCGCAAAATATGAAAACTTCGGCGGAGGAAACGCTGCGGAACGTGGTACTGAAATTGAAAATGGGTAGGTGAGATCGACCCATTTCTCATCGGTTTTTTGAATTGCCCTTGTTGGGAGTTCCGACCAGCCGCGCCAACCAGTGCGGCCTTTGATGGTAGGGCTTTCGCACATTTTCGTTCCCCCCTTGGCAATCGCCAAATCTCAACAATCATCGCGGGAATTGCAAGGTCGGCGTCGCGGCGGAAGCCTTCGGCCTGCCCCACCCTCTTATGTCCGGAATTGGCCCCAAGCGGCCGACACCGCATGTCCGCTAGACGTCTGTTCTCTGGGGGTGAAGCGGACTCGACATACTCAACCTGAGTTCTTCCGCGTGTGACCCGAAGGCGACCTTAAACTCGCAACCAGCGAGAGGCTGATCGCAGCTTAGCAGAGTCCTTGGTGGGACTTAGCACAAGCGGCACGCTCCCCAGGATCCGCAGCAACCCGCGCAACCACCGAACCCCCAGCCACCATACCCCCAGTCATCGAACCCGATGTCGTCATAGAACCCGATGCTGAACCCGCAGCCGCCGCAACCGCAACCACGGAAGCCACGGCAACCACGGAAGCCACCGCAACCACGAACGCCAACAAACCCACCACCACCGCAACCACGGACGCCAACAAACCCGCCACCACCGCAACCTCGGCCTCCAACAAACCCGCCGCCACCGCAACCTCGGCCGCCAACAAACCCACCACCACCGCAACCTCGGCCGCCGCCGCACCCGCCGCCACCATGGCCGCACCCGCAACCACCGCACCCGCGCGCTAGCTGCACGCCGCTGCCAAAGTTTTCTCTATCGAAAAGATGGAACGTGGCCAGACTGACGTCGGCCATTTCCTCTTCGCCAAGAAAGAAGCGCTGATTTGGCGAGGTATTGGATTGCGGGATACCGGCAGCGGGCATCGTGGATGCGGATGCACTACCCGCCAGCGAAAGACCCAGTCCGGCGGCACCTAGCGCCTTCACGGTGGTGGCTTTGGCTGTGCGTTTCTGCTTCGAAGCTTGCTTGACCCGTGGCATGGTCGCCCCCTCCGCAGTTCTTGTGAAAACGCTCCGCAAGAGTGCGCTCGGCGAAACCGGCGCGCAAGGGTTACCTTTGCCATAAAATGCGAAACATCTCATCGAGCTCCATTCATCTTCATGAGCGAGATCGAGACATAACCACTTTTGGTTGAGCCATCTGCGCACATGCAGCAGCATGGACCTGCATGTCAGGCCCTGGCCCGAATGCGAAGTCTAAGCGGGCCGCCAAACAGTCTGCTTATCGGGTAGACCGGAAACGGCGATGCGCCCGCGAGCAATAGCCTCTGCGTTCGCGGCCGGTTGTTCAAGGGCGTGCGACAAGCAATGGCAGCACGTCTGCGCCGCCTGCCATGAGGGGATTCGACGGCTCGAAATGCTCCCGCAATTCTCGCTTCCGGACGAGTGAGCGCGCATCGAGAAACGCATCCTTCAGGCTGACCGCTTTCCGGAGCGCGACATTGAAAAAAGCGTCGCCGAAATAGGTCCACTTGGCCTTGTCCTGACAGCCGAACGACGGATGGTTGGCATCGGCCGCGGTGATGACCAGCACGTCGGGATTCGCCAGACGCGGGATAAAAACCCCCGAATAACAAGCCGAGATGACCACCACCTTGTGCCGCACACCCGTTCTCGCGAGCATGTCGCCGAGACGAGATGGCGTGAGCGTTTCTGTGAGCCGCCCCGCCTTGATTGCAAGGCCGTCAGGAGAGCCATGCGAGGTGAGAATCAAAAAGAGAACATCCTTCTCGGTATCCAAGCGGTTGGCTGCCGCCTGCAACGACCTGGTCAGAGCTTCGATCGTTGCATTTCCGCCTTTCTTGGAATTGTACTCCACGTTGATCGGGCCAGTCTCGAAACGGCCGGCTACGACCTGAGCTGCGCCGGTCGCCTCGGATCTAAACACGCCTTGATCGCCGAACAGGCCAAAGGACACCACGCCAACCTTTCCGGCGTCCTCAACAGCATGTACCGGCGAAACCAACGGCCAGATGGTCAGAAAAAAGCGAAGAGCGGCGCGACGAGCCGCCTGATCGAGGACCTGGAGGTCATGGCGAACCTCGATTCGAGATCGCCGCCACAGAACTGCGGCTCAACGCAAAATAGCCGAAAGCCAGTGAATTTTCATCCTTCGAAACGGCACGGGTATTGGTCCGGATATAGCCCCAAGCGGTCGACCCGGCATGTCCGCTAGATGTCCGCTCCTTGGGGGTGAAGCAGACTTGATATGCTCAGCCCGAGTTCTTCTGGGTGTGACCCAACTGGGACCTCCCGAGTTGCCGCACGCTTACTGTCGCGGTGCAACAGCAAATGCCGCCTGGGGGCAACAGGGCCCTCCCGCGATTACCGCTCACAGGTCCGCAACAAAGTGCTAGGCTCCTCCTGGCCACAGCCGACGAATTTTTGGCTGGCCGTTCGGAGAGCGCTGTGACGGAGCGGCGGGTTCAAAGGCGATTAGCGGCGATTTTGGCTGCCGACGTGGTCGGTTACTCTGCGTTGATGCAACGCGCTGAGGAAGCTACCTATGCCGAGTTCGAGCGGCTCAAGCGACAACTGATCGAGCCGAGCCTCTCCCGCCACGAAGGCCGTCTAATCAAGACAACGGGTGATGGCGCACTCGCCGAGTTCGCCAGTCCCCTGGCCGCCATGAGATGCGCGGTTGAGATACAGGATCATCTCGCCGAGGGTAGCGGTCCATTCAAGCTACGCATCGGCCTCAACCTTGGTGACGTGATCGTTGGACAGGACGGCGACCTCTACGGCGACGGGATCAACATTGCTGTTCGGCTGGAGGGGATCGCCGATCCGGGCGGTATCCTGATTTCCGACAAGGTCTACAACGAAGTCGAGGGCAAGCTAGACGCTGGCTTCGAGGATCGTGGCGAGCAGCAGCTCAAGAACATCTCCAAGCCGGTCCGCGCCTACGCTGTCCGCGCCGGAGCGCCAGGGGCGCTGACAGAGGGGCTGAGTGCGGCCCCGCCACACCCGGACAAGCCTTCCATCGCTGTACTGCCGTTCGAGAACCTGAGCGGCGATCCCGAACAGGAATACTTTGCGGACGGAATGGTCGAGGAGATCATCACCGCGCTGTCGCGCTTCAAGTCGCTGTTCGTGATCGCGCGCAATTCGAGCTTCACCTTCAAGGGTCGAGCGGTTGATATCAAGGAAGTCGGGCGAAGGCTCGGCGTGCGCTATGTCCTCGAGGGGTCAGTGCGGAAGGCGTCGGGGAAAGTTCGCATCACGGGGCAGTTGATCGATGCGGTTACAGGCGCGCACATCTGGGTGGACAGGTTTGAGCGTGACCTGACCGACGTTTTTGCTCTTCAAGACGAAGTAACGCTCGCCGTTGTCTCGGCCATTGAGCCAAAGATGCTTCAAACAGAAATTGAATTGGCAACGCGGCGGCGGCCAGAGAACCTCACCGCGTATGATTTTTATCTCCGTGCCATGCCGCAGTTCTACCTGAGGAGCCGCGAAGGGTTGGCCGAGGCAATCCGACTGTTCCACCGCGCCTTGGAGCTCGACCCTCGGTTCGGTGCTGTCGCGGCTCTGGCAGGCGTCTGCCACATGCTCAACGTCCTTTTGGGCTATGCCAACGATCTTCAGTTCGACCGCAAGGAAGCGGTTCGGCTTGCTCGTTTGGCATTGAGCATCGACGATCGCGATCCGGACACGTTAGCAAGGGCTGCCGTAATCTCGGCGTTCATGGTCGGCGATCGTGAAGCCGAGATCGAAATGGCTGATCGGGCGGTCGGGCTCAACCCAAATTCATGCCTCACATGGAGCTGCAGAGGCCATGTCTATAGAATTGCGGGGCTGCCGGAGGAAGCGATCTGGAGCTTTGAACGTGCCGTTCGCGTGAGCCCAGTAGACCCGCAACTATACATGACGCTTACTGGCATTGGGCAGGCCCTTATCGAGCTTCGCCGCTTTGACGAGGCCATCGTCGTATTGAAGAAAGCCCTTCGTCAGAACCTTTATTTGGCAACTTACCAATGGCTCGCGTCCGCCTTCGCCCATCTCGGACGTGACGCTGAGGCGCACGACGCGGCGGCGCGTGTGCTTGAGATCGATCCCGCCTTTACAATATCGGCGCTTATCGCCCGGGCCGGACTATCAAACGCAAAGCTGTTTATTGAGGGTCTTCGGAAAGCGGGGTTGCCCGACTAGCTCCCGATCCCATGAGGCGATCGAATAGCGGCACTCTGCTGCCGCTTCAAAGTAGCATAAACCCGGGTAGCCGCAGTTCAACGAGAGTTACAGCGACCCCTTGCCTTCTTGCTGCGGTGCATATGTCGCCTTGTGGCCCATCGCGACATATTGCGCCGCCGAACCAATTTGTTCGCTATAGGAGTAGAGCGGACCTAGTCATCAGTCACATCCCGCCGCCGGATTTATAGGTACACGGCCTAATTCTTGCCGGCGTAGCCGGGCTCGTGGATTCATTCGCGCGTTTCGCGCTGCAGCGGCTCGGCACGCCAGCGCCGATCGCCCCGACCCAACATCTCGTCGTTACCGGCCTCTATCGCTATGTGCGCAATCCAATCTACGTGGCGGTCGCCGCCGTCATTTTCGGCCAGGCGCTCCTGTTCGGCGATTGGCGGCTGTTCGCCTCCGGCGCATCGTCTGGCTCTTCTTCCACCTTTTTGTCGTGGGCTACGAAGAGCCGACGCTAAAAAGGCCATTCGGATACGAAGCGTTCTGCATCAATGTGCCGCGTTGCATCCGGCGCCCAACTGCTTGGCGAGGCGGTCGGTAGCTGCCGTAGCGCATGACCTCGGCGTTGATTTTTGATGAGCTTCTCGAAGGCTCTTCAATAAAGTTTCTCTGCAATTGGCCCCATGAGCGAAGTGGCGGCACGCCTCATTGAGGCCCGATCAGCAGGACATAGCCGACTGAATTTGCTCAGGTTGAGTTTTTCGCAGTTTGACCCGGAGCGGTCATCAGCCACCGTATTCGGGCGAAGTTGATATAGATCGACCTTGATGATGTGCATAGTCGATACCGCAGAATGTTGCTTGCAGTCTCTTCGGTAGGAATGAGCCGCAAAGGATAGTCAGTCGTTCAATCATTGACACATAAGGAGACGCGCAAATGAGGAAGCTTGCTTCGGTAGGACTGATCGCCGCGGCCATGTTCGCTAATCCGGCCATGGCCGCGTGGTACGACCAAAACGGCGCAGCCGTCCATCCGTCCCGCGTCGTTCACTGCATCCGGGCGCCAGACGTTGGCAGTTTTGCCGGGGCTCCGTTCAATAGGCCTCCCTGCGAACCGGCAACCTGGCGCAGGGCGGCGTGGCACGACAAAACCGGTGCAGTCGTCCCCCCCTCCAACGTCGTTCACTGTGTCCGGGCTCCAGACGTCGGCAGTTATGCCGGAGGTCCGTTCAATAAGCCTCCCTGCGAACCGGCAATCTGGCGCTGAGGCGGGCGGCAAGATGCCGCCAACGTTCCCTGCGACGCGAACGTTCAATGTCGGGACGGTTCGTTGACGCTGCGCGTTGGTGCCAAAATCACCGAGCGTAGACAAGTAGACAAAGAGAGCAACTGGCTGCCTGCGAGTGGCCAGTTCTCGCTTTACATCCGCGTCTACTGGGCGGGAGCAACATCCTCGATGGTCAGTGGAGACCGCCGTTTGTCAAGCGAATACAATCGAGCAGTTAACTACGGCGCCCGCGACGCGGTTCCGAGATGCGAACGGACGAAATATCGAACGTCGGTTGTTGGCCCTTAGCGGACCTATGGACGCTGTCGTGGATTTGTCTGCTGCGGACCCAAGACATTGGCGCGAGGCTTCTGTCCCGCGTTTTGTGTTTAGGACCACGGCGGCTCTTCGCTCTTCCCGACCGCCTCCTGGTGGGTCGTGACACCCGCCGAACGCAAGCCGGTCAGCAATACGGTTCTTACAGAGACCGGATCGAATCCAATATCCTTGGCGTTTGGTGGATGAGCCTCGCTGCCCTTCAAGCGGAGCGCCAAGTGCAATTGCTCGCAAAGGTGCCGAACGACGAGATTGACCTGATCGTCAGTCATGATCTGCCTTTCCCGCTACATTTTTCTACCCGACCATGTAGCACACATGAAAACAGGGCGGTACGCGATTGGACCGCCCCAAGGATCAACCCCACGCGATGGCTCACGGGCGGGCCCCAAAAACCGTCCGCCTGTCAGGGCAGACCGGACGTGACTAGCGGGCCGCTAGAGCGACGCTTTTGACCGCGACGGACGCGCCTTCCATCCCTAGGGATGCCCGCCCTCGGTCGAAGCCAATTGCGTCTGCCCCGCAATCTCGTCCGCCCGCCAGCACCTCACCTCATGTCCATCGGCGCGCGTTTCCAGCACCGGACCGGGCTCGTGACGACACACGGCCTCCGCGTACCGGCAACGCGGGCTGAAGGCGCATCCGTTCGGCGGATTGAGCGGGTTGGGAAGGTCGCCGCCTGTCGTCGCCAACGGCGCATGACGCAGCGGATCGGGGATGGCCGCGATCAGGGCTTGCGTATAGGGGTGCGCCGGCCGTTCGAAGATTTCGCGCCAGTGGCCGTTCTCGACAATGCGGCCGAGATACATGACGGCGACGCGGTCGCTCATGTGCTCGACGACGCCGAGGTCGTGGCTGATCATGATGTAGGAGAGACCGAGCGTGTCCTTCAATTCCAGCAGCAAATTGATGATCTGGGCGCGGATCGAGACGTCGAGCGCCGATACCGGCTCGTCGCAGATGACGATCCTGGGATTGAGGATCAGGGCGCGCGCAATCCCGATGCGCTGGCGCTGGCCGCCGGAGAATTCGTGCGGATAGCGGTCGGCCTGTTCCGGCCGCAGGCCGACATGCCGCAGCATCGTCGCAACACGGTCCTCGATCTCGCTTTTCGCGGTCACGCCATGCACACGCAGGGGATCTTCCAGCGTGCGGCGGACGGTCTGGCGTGGGTTGAGCGAGGCGTAAGGATCCTGAAAGACGATCTGCACGGTGCGGGCCAGCGACTTTCGGTCGCCGGACTGCCTGTTCGTCACCACCTGCCCGTCCAGCACGATGCGGCCGCGCGTCGGCGTCAGGAGCCCCAGGATCGACAACGCGACGGTCGACTTGCCTGAGCCGGACTCGCCGACGAGGCCGAGGCATTCGCCTCGTCTCAGGCTGAGATCGACACCGTCGACGGCACGGAGCACCCGCCGGCTGCGGCCCAGCAGGCCGCCCCCCATCGGAAAATGAACCGCGAGATCCTCGATGCTGAGAATGAGATCGTCGTCCGACCTCGCTTCACCCCGCATGTCTTGCGGCTCATGCATGGTGGTAACACCGGACGAAACCGCCGGTCTCCAGCAAATCCGTCTGCGGCGCAACCGTGCGGCAAATCTCGGTGGCCTGCGCACAGCGCGGATTGAACCGGCAGCCATCCGGGAAATTCGTGATGGCCGGAACCACGCCCGCGATCTCCTTGAGCCTGGTGCGGCCGAGCGCGGCCCGGCTGCCCAGCCGGGGCAGCGAGGCGACCAGGCCCTGCGTATAGGGATGCGAGGGCGCCCGGAAGATATCGGCCGAGCCACGCTCCTCGACGATGCGGCCGGCATACATGACGGCGACACGGCGGCAGACATTGGCGACGAGGCCGAGATCGTGGCTGATCATCAGGATCGCCGTCCCCCTCTCGGCGCACAGATTGCGCATCAGCTCGATGATTTCGGCCTGCACGGTCACGTCGAGCGCGGTGGTCGGCTCGTCGGCGATCAGGAGGTCCGGACCGCATGCGAGGGCGATGGCGATCATGACGCGCTGGCGCATGCCGCCGGACAGCTGGTGCGGGTAATCGTTGACGCGCCGCTCCGGTGCGGGGACGCGGACGCTCGCCAGCGCCTCGACCGCGAGCTGGTTGGCTTCCCGCCAGCTCTTGCCCTTGTGCAGCACGAACATCTCGGCGATCTGCCGGCCCACCGGCGAGACCGGGTTCAGCGCCGTCATCGGCTCCTGGAAAATCATGGCGATGCGATTGCCGCGAAGCTCCCGCTGCCTGGCCGCGGAAAGGTGCTGGATCTCCCGCCCCTCAAACCGGATGACGCCGCCGCCGATCGACAGCGGCTGCCGCAACAGGCCGATCAATGCGAGCGCCGTGATGCTCTTGCCGCAGCCGGATTCGCCGACCAGCCCGAATGTCTCGCCTCGATCGATGCGGAACGAGATGCCCTCGGCCGCCGCGACGCGCCTCGCTCCGTCGTCGAGATCGATGCGCAAATCCTCGACTTCGATCAGCGGCGCGCCGGTCATGTCCGCCGGCTCCGCGACTGGGGATCGAGAATGTCGCGCAGGCCGTCGCCGAGCAGATTGAGGCCGAGCACCGTCAGGAAGATGGCAAGGCCCGGAAAGACCGAGAGCCACGGCGCCGTCGTGATCTGCTCGCGCGCATCCGACAACATGCTGCCCCAGCTCGGAAAGGGCGGGCGGACGCCGAGGCCGAGGAACGACAAGGCAGCTTCGGACAGCACCGCGCTGCCCATGCCGAGCGTCCCGATGACGACGATCGGCCCTAACATGTTCGGCAAGAGCTGCGTGACCATGATCCGCAGATCGCCGTAGCCGAGCACGGTCGCCGCCTGCACATAGCCCTGGCTCCTCAACGACAGCGCCGAGGCCCGTGCGATCCGGCAGGTAAAGGACCAATTGGTCAGGCCGAGCGCGATCAGCAGGCTCGTGAGGCCGGGGCCAAGCACCGCCATGATGGCGAGCGCGAAGATCAGCGAGGGGATCGCGAGCATCAGATTTGTCAGGCCGTTGACGAAATCATCCCACCAGCCGCCCCAATAGCCCGCGCTCAAGCCGAGCGCGACGCCGATGACGCTGTTGATGAGCTGCGAGACGATGCCGACGGTCAGCGAGACGCGGGCGCCGTAGACGACGCGGGAATAGATGTCGCGGCCCTGGTCGTCGGTGCCGAACCACCAGGTCCAGCTCGGAGGCTCCTCCGCGTTCATGAGGTTGGCGTCCAGGACGGGATCGGTGTGCGCCAGCCAGGGCGCGAGCAGGCCGACCAGGATCGCGAGCGCGAACAGCACGCCACCGATGACGAGATTGGCGCGGAGCTTCATGCGTATCTGATCCTGGGATCAATCACGCCGTAGAGCACGTCGATCAGCAGATTGATCGCGAGAAAGGCCAGCACCACCACGAGAATGGAGCCCTGGACGGCGGGAATGTCGCGCTGGAGCACACTGTCGACGAGCAGCGAACCGATGCCCGGCCAGGAGAACAGTTTCTCGACCACGACCGCCTGCCCCATCAACCCGCCGAACTGAAGGCCGACGGTGGTGAGAATGATGACGAGCGCGTTGCGCATCACATGCCACTTCACCACACGCGTCTCGCTCATGCCCTTCGAGCGCGCGGTACGGACGAAGTCGGCGGTCATGATCTCGAGGACCGCGGCGCGCGTCGTGCGGGCAAACAGCGCCATCGGCGAGACGCCGAGCGTCACGGCCGGCAGCAGCAGATATTTCAGCCCTCCATCGCCATAGCCGAAGCTCGGCAGCCAGCCGAGCTTCAACGCAAACAGATACATCAGCACCAGCCCGAGCCAGAATTTGGCAATGGAAAGGCCCGATACTGCCACGACCATGGCGAGCGTATCGACGATGCCCCCGGGCTTCAGCGCTGCAATGAAACCAAGGGGAACCCCGATCAGAATCGCTAACGCCATCGCTGCGAAGATGAGCTGCAGCGTCGGCCAGGCCCGTTTGGCGATCATGGTGGTGACCGGCTCGCGCGTCCGGAACGAGGTGCCGAAATCACCTGTCGCGAGCTTGGCGATGTAGGCGCCGAAACGCCAATAGACCGGGTCGTCGAGGCCGAGCTGCTTCTTCATGCGCAGCTCGACCTGGGGATCGCTGTCGTCGCTCATGCTTGAGACGATGCTGCCGGGAACGACGCTGAACAGCACGAACACCAGCAGCACGACGGCGAGCACGGTCGGAATGGTTTGCAGGAGACGGCGGAGCAGGAACGAGAGCATCCAGGCTTTTCCTCTCTCCCCCCACCGCTGGTCGCGATGGAGGGAGCGCGAGAGCGCATGTCACTTCGCGGGCGAGGTCTCGTCGACCCAGAGGTCCTCGACGTTCTGATGGGTCAGCTCCGTCGCATTGAGCTGAACGCCCTTGAGCCACGGCTGCACCGCCATGACCGCCTTGTTGTAGTTGAAGAACCAGACCGGCGCTTCCTCATAGAGCAGCGCATTGGCCTTTTGCAGCAGCTCGGTGCGCTTTGCAGGATCGTCGGCCTGCCCTGCCGCATCGATCAGCTTGTCGAAGTCGGCATTCTTGTAGTTCATGTAGTTGCAGGCCGGCTGCGGCGTCGAGGAGTGGAAGCATTTGAGCGCGGCCTGCGGATCCGGGCCGGTCGCCTGGGAATAGATGAAGGCCTGATAGTCGCCGCTGCGCACCACCTCGGCCAGCACCGCGGTTTCGACCTGCTTGACCTTCGCCTTGATGCCGACCTTGTCCAGCATCGGGATCACGGCCGAGACGATCGGCAGGCCCCAGCTCTCATTCTGGCTGGTGGTCCATTCGAATTCGAAGCCGGAGGGATAACCGGCCTCCGCGAGCAGCTGCTTGGCCTTGGCGGGATCGTAGGGGTAAGGCTTCATCGCCTTGTCGTAGGCTGGCGATGTCAACGGCAGCCAGCTGGTGGCGCGATAGGCCTTGCCCTTGACCAGCTTGTTGATGATCAGGTCGGTATCGATCGCGTAATTGATCGCCTGCCGGACGCGCTTGTCGGTGAACGGCTTGAACGCGGGATTCATGCCCATATAGCGCGTGAAGACCTCGGCGACCTCGACGATGGTGCCCTTGAGGTCGGCGTCGGACTGATAGGCGACGTATTGCGCAGGTCCCAGCACCGAGGTGTCGATCTCCTTGTTGCGGAAGGCGACGTCGCGCGCCGCGGCCTCGCCCATGATCGACACGATGACCTTGTCGGCGTAGGGCTTGCCCGGCTTGTAGAACCGGTCCCACCGCTCCAGAACGATGCGCGATCCCGGCACGTGCTCGACGAATTTGAAGGGACCGAGACCGATCGGCTTCTGGATGAAGCTCTCCTTGGCGGCCTCGTCGGCGGGATAGATCGAGGTCAGCGCGGTGAAGAAGTAGAATCCCGGATCGACTTTCTCGGTCAGCTTCATTTCGAGGGTGAAGTCGTCGATCTTCTTCAGGCCGGAGATCTCCTTGGCCTGGCCCTTCTCGACCGCGGCCGCGCCCTCGATGACACGGACAAAACGCGCGCCGGGATAGGCCTTGGTGCCGTCCATGATGCGGTTGTAGGACCAGATGACGTCGTCGGCCGTCATCTTGCGGCCGTTATGGAAATAGGCGTCGTCGCGCAGCTTGAAGGTGTGAACAAGACCGCCGCCCGAGACCACGTCCTCCTTGGCAAGCTCCAGAACCGGTTTGCCCTCCGCGGAATTCCAGATGTAGAGCGACCGGTGCAGGGCCTTGGCGTAGATCTCGTCCTGGGCGCGCTGCGTGGTGTGAATGTCGAGGCTCGTGAAACTCGAACCGTAGGGCGCCGTCATGCGGATGGTTCCGCCCTTGCGCGGTGTCTGGGCCTCCGCCGAGGTGGCGAGCGCCAGCCCCAAACCAGCGACGATCGCGATCATCCTGAACATCATGTGTCCCCCAACAACGCAGGCATTCCGATCAGGGATTTGATCATTCGTAGCCCATCGAACGCAAGCTTCGTTTTGATGGCAGCCGATGCCGGTTCCTCAGGCAGACTTTCAACGGGTGAGGTTGCATCCGACCGGGTGCTGCAAGCCACCGATTGACGCGGTGCATCATCGACCGGCCTGGCGCGGTGAACATTTTTCGCAATCGACGCGACCAAGCTCAGGATCGTTATCCGAGCCCCAGGGATCGCGGAAAAAATGATGCGCCGAATGTTAGGTATCCTGCTCGCGGGCAGTCTGGTCGCCGCGACAGCCCTGCTGGCGGGGCCAGTCGCCGCAAGCCTCGGCCGGCAGAACGACACCATCCAGTTCGGCTGGAGCCGCACGTCCGGCCCCAACAACTATGTCGACCAGACGTGGTGGGGGATCCGAGGCCACGGCACCCCGGACAATTTCGCCGAGCGACTGCTTTCGATCCCTGTCGCCATCCTGGCACGGGGTACGGGCGCGAGTTTCGAGACGAAACTTTCCGAAAACACCGGCCTGCCGCTGCCAGAGGGCTGGGCGCTCGCGACGGCGAAGAATTCGCCGCTGATCAGGTCGGTCTACGCCGAGACGCCGCGCGATCTCGCAGCCGTGCTCGGCTTCTATCGCACCGAGCTCGGCGCGCGCGGCTGGACGGAGAACGACGACGCGGTCGTGGCGCCGGACCGGGCCGTGATCGCGTTCACGACGGCCCATGGACCCGCCCTGCTCAGGCTGTCACGCCAGGACGGCAAGACAATCTCCGAACTGTCGCAACGCAAGCGGGCGGTCGCGACGGCCGGCCTCAGGTCGAAGCCGGGGCAAGCGAAGCTGATGCTCGGCAACAAGACGGACGACGATGCAGTCATCACCGTCGACGACCAGACCGTCAAGCTGGCCGCGCACGCCGGCGAGAAGCTGGCGAACTCCGACGACGCGGCAGGCGAGCTGCCTGATAGCCAAAAGCTCGATCTGCCGCCCGGCAGGTACAAGGTCACGCTCAAGGCCGACGGCAGTGCGGCAGAGAGCCGGGAATTCGAGGTCGCGGCCAACGAGACCTGGGGCCTGCTGGCCGGCACGGACGGCGTCCTGCTGCCGATGCGGCTTTATTGAAGCGCATCGGCCTCTAGCCGTTCGCAAACTCCGGCATCCAGTCCCGCAGCTTTTGCGCAGCGCCCGTGATGTCGGCGATCGTCCCAAATTCCCCGGTCTCCACCATCATCGCCCGCGCGAGCCGCACGGCGCGGGCCTCGCTGATCGCGCGCTTCTTCGGGTCCTCGATCAGCTCGAAGTCGATGTTGTGGGCGAGGCCGAAGATGCGGCGGATGGTTTTGGCGGCGGCGAAGCCGACGGTGTCGGCGAATAGCCGCTGCATGTAGGCCTGCCGCTCGGCCTCCAGCCGCGCGGCGCCCCTCTCGCCGGCAAAGAGCGTGACCGGATAGGCATCACCGGTGGCGCCAGCGCGCCAGAGATCAAGGAACTTGCGGGCGAACTCGCTCCAGACTTTCTCGACCGTCTCCAGCACCCAGCTTTCGAACGCCTGCCGCTCGCCCGGCATACGCTCGTGACCGGCCGAGGCAAAATAGGCCATCAGGAGGTTCGCGAGCACGGCGCCGACGTCGAATCCCATCGGGCCGTAGAACGCGAATTCGGGATCGATCACGCGCGTCTGGCTCTCCGTCACCATGATCGAGCCGGTGTGGAGATCGCCGTGGAGCAGCGCCTCGGGGCTTGCCATGAACTTCAGCTTCAGCCGGGAGATCGCGACATGCAGCTCCATGTCATCGCGCAGCTCTGCGGCCAGGCCGTCGAGATAAGGCGCGGTCCACCGGTTCTGCTCGGCAATGCGGTAGGGATCGGTGAAGATCAGGTCCTCGGTGATCTTGCAGAGCGCGTGGTTGCCGGCAAAGGCGGCGATGCCCTGCTTCTTCTCGGCCGCCGACAGGGCGAGGTCGGAGGTGAAGAACAGGGTGCGCGCCATGAAGGTGGTGATGTCGTCCACGAAGCCGGGATATTGCGTTGCGGCGACCATCCCCTTGCGCATGATGATGTGGGGCTCGAGCAGCTCCATCACCGTCAGCGCCAGCGTCTCGTTGTGGTGCAGCAGGGCCGGCACGAGGCCGGGCGCGAGCTGGGCCTGCTTCGACAAGGCGAGATATTCGTAATGGGCCCGGGACAGCGGCAGCGGCCAGCTCTCGCCGACGAGGCGGACATAGGGCAGCGCCTGCTTCACCGCGACGCCGCCGCGTGTGCCCTTGACGATGAAGACGAGATTGAGATTGCCGTCGCCGACCTCTGTGATCCCCCAGGCGGCCGGCTCGCCGCCGATGAGTGCCTTCAGGTCGGGAATTCCCGCGAAATGGTCCCGCAAGGCCGCCTCATGCAGAATCCGGTAGTCCCCCACTTCGGCCATGACGATCCCACCCCATCGTATTTGAGCATGATCTTATCGGAAAACCGCTTCGCACTTTTCCGGATCATGCTCTTGGCATGGCCGGATCGTTACTCCCGCTCCAGGAAGCTCGAGCCGATCTCGGCCTTTCTTTTGATGGGATCGTAATCACAATAGACGCTGTCCGCCACCAGCGTGTAGCTGGCGCTGACGGTGTATTTGTCCAGCTTGACCGAGTTCAGGCCGATCACCGAGGTGCTCTTGCCCCCGTTCCACTTGAACGGCGTCGAGCTCTTGGCCTGCTCGCAGGCCATCACGGCTTCGTTGAAGACAGAGCCCTCGACGAACGCCTTCAGCGTTCGGACCTGCACGGCCATCTTCCACTCGAAATAGCCGATGGCGCCAAGGCCGGCGACGATCAGCACCAGAAGCGCGATGACGATCCGCTGAAAAGTCATTCGTTCCCCCAACAACGATTTAACCAGGAAATCCCAGCAAGAAACCTAAAACGGCATGCCCATCAATTTCGACAAGCGCTCGATCGAAAGATAGCCGGCATGATAGGCCGCGATGCCGATCCCGTAGATGATCGCCGAGATGATCGTGGTCCAGATCAGCTTGCCTCCCATCCGCGTCAGGATCGGTGCGCCGGGGTCGGTGCCGGGCGCACCGACGCCGTCCTCGTGCTGGCTGCGCACGCCGAACGGCAGCGTCAGAAACAGCGCGATCCACCAGATGACGAAATAGATCGCAAGCGCGGTCGATATCTGGATGGCCATGATCCGGCGCCCTACGCCTGCTCGATTTCGACCAGCGCCCCGGAAAAATCCTTCGGGTGCAGGAACAGCACCGGCTTGCCGTGCGCGCCGATCTTCGGCACGCCGTCGCCGAGCACCCGCGCGCCCTCCTTCACCAGCGTATCGCGCGAGGCGATGATGTCGACGACCTCGTAGCAGATGTGATGGATGCCGCCGTCGGCGTTGCGCTCGAGGAACTTCGCGATCGGCGAGCCCTCGCCGAGCGGCTCGATGAACTCGATCTTGGTATTGGGCAGCGTCGCGAACACGGTGGTGACGCCATGCTCGGGCAGCGCGACCGCCTCCGAGATCTGCGCCCCGAACGCCGCGCCGTAGATCTTCGCAGCCTTGATGGCGTCCTTGGTCGCGATCGCGACGTGGTTGAGGCGACCCAGCATGTTTCTTCTCCCTCAGCGCATGATCCGAAGACCATGCTCAACTACACCGTCAGGACGTGTACCAGACAGGGGGGCTTTTTGCCCCAATGTTCGTTGATGACGGCCCGGACAGCGCGTCGCACCGACTCAGCCAGGGCATCCGCATCGCGGCGGCGGGCCTTCGGCAAGCCCTCGATGGTGGAGACCACGGCGTCGAAGACGATGTCGTCGAAGGGCTCGCCGTCCCGGTTCTTGTCGGGAATGCCGACGAGATCGACCTCGGGATCGTCGGCAAGCTCGCCCTGCTCCGTCATCGCGACCGCGACGAAGGCGCAGCCGGAGAAAGCCATGCGGCGGCGCTCGACCACGGCGCGGGACTTGGAGTCCTCCAAGATCGTGCCGTCCTTGTAGAGACGGCCGGAGGGCACCTCGCCGATGATGCCGGGATCGCCCGGGCCGAGCTTGATCAGGTCGCCGTTGCGAACGACCAGCACGCGCGGCACGCCGGCGGCGCGCGCGAGCTTGGCATGCTCGTTCAGGTGCAGCGCCTCGCCATGGACGGGGATCAGGAGCTGCGGCTTGGTCCAGGCGATCATGTCGCGCAATTCGTCGCGGCGGGGGTGGCCGGAGACGTGGACCAGATGGTCGCGGTCGGTGAGGACCTCGACGCCCTGCAGCACCAGATTGTTGATGATCGAGCCGACGGCCTTCTCGTTGCCCGGGATGGTGCGCGAGGAGAAGATCACGCTGTCGCCGCGGTTGAGCGTGATCTCGGGATGGTCGTCATTGGCGATGCGGGCCAGTGCCGCGCGCGGCTCGCCCTGGCTGCCGGTGCACAGCGCCAGCACCTTGTCCTGCGGAAGATGGCCGTAGACCTCGGGCGAGCGGAAGTTCTGCACGCCGTCGAGATAGCCGGTCTCGCGCGCGACCTGCACCACGCGCTCCATGGCGCGGCCGACCACGACGACCTCGCGATCGGCGGCCCTGGCCGCGGCGGCGACGGCCTTGATGCGCGCGACGTTGGAGGCGAAGGTCGTCACCGCGACGCGGCCCTTGGCGGCCTTGACCAGATCGATGATGGTTCGCGCGACCTCGGCTTCCGAGGGCGAGCGGCCGTCACGCACAGCGTTGGTGGAATCGCCGATCAGGGCGAGCACGCCCTCCTCGCCCAGTTCGCGCAGCCGCTTCTCGTCGGTCGGGCTCCCGAGCGTCGGGGTCGGGTCGATCTTCCAGTCGCCGGTGTGCAGCACCGTGCCGGCATCAGTATGGATCGCCAGCGCGTGCGCCTCGGGAATCGAATGCGCGACGGGAATGAACTCGACGTTGAACGGGCCGATATCGACGCGGCCGCCCGACGGCACCACCGTCACCGGGATCTTTGGCGCGTTGCGCTCGGCGGCGCATTTGGCCTCGAACAGCGCCGCGCTGAACTGGGTGGCATAGATCGGGCATTTCAGCTTCGGCCAGAGGTCGATGATGGCGCCGAAATGGTCCTCGTGGGCGTGGGTGAGCACCAGGCCCATCAGGTTCTTGCGTTCCTTCTCCAGGAAGCTGATGTCGGGCATGATCAGGTCGATGCCCGGCAGATGCTCCTCGTCGCCGAAGGAGACGCCGAGATCGACCGCCAGCCAGGCGCGCTGCTGGCGGTTGCCGAGGCCGTAGATCGACAAATTCATGCCGATCTCGCCGACCCCGCCGAGCGGCGCAAATACCAGTTCGTCAGGCTTCGCCATCACGCAGCTCCCACGGAGGCGGCCGAGCCGAAGAACACCTCGCCGGCCGCCACCGGGAGGCGTCGGCCGTCAGCGGTGCGGACGATCAGGCAGCCGGTGTCGTCGATCGTGTCGAAAATGCCTTCCAGCGTCATGGTTCCCATATTGATCGCGACCCGTTCGCCGAGGCCGCAGGCGCGCTCCAGCCACAGCTTGCGGATCTCCGCAAAGCCGCGGCCATTGTCCCAGATGCCGAGGAACTCGACCCAGGCGTCGGAGAGCGCCGAGAACAGCTCTTCCGCGCTGATCTGGACGCCGAGCGCGGCCAGCGAAACGGCCGGCGTCGGCGTGCCCTCCGGCGCCGCCACGACGTTGGTGCCGATGCCGACGACGACGGCGAGACGATCGCCGACGGCCTCGGCTTCGAGGCCAATGCCAACCAGCTTCTTGCCGCCAGCGAGGACGTCATTCGGCCATTTCAGGGCGTATCTGGGTCGGTCAGGACCAAGCCGCAACGCGACCTCGAGGCTGACCTTCTCCAGGGCAGCCTCTTCCGCAAGCCCCGCCGCAAACCCGATGGTGGCGGCAACCGCAGGCGCAATATCCAGCACCTCGAGGACGCTGGCGGCGAGATTGCCCTTTGGCGCGATCCAGGCCCGCTGGCGCCGACCACGGCCGGCGGTCTGGTCGGAGGTGACGAACCACATCGGGCCGGGTTCGCCGGCCCGTGCGCGCTCGATCGCGTCGGTGTTGGTCGAGCCGGTCCGTTCGAACGCTGCGAGCTTGTAGCCCGCCGAGAGTGCGCGAGGACCGAGCGCGAACCCCATCCTAAAACAGCGACTTTGCAGCGGCGGAGGCGACGCTCACCACCGGGCCCGCGAACAGCGCGAACAGGATGTTGAACAGGCCCGCGACCGCCAGCACCGTCTTCACCTCGACGCGCACCGGATCGACCTGGCCGGCCGGCTCGTCGAAATACATCGTCTTGACGATGCTGAGATAGTAGTAGGCACCCACCACGCTGGTCAGCACGCCGATGACGGCGAGCGTGAACAGGTTCGCCTTGATGGCGGCGACGAAGACGTACCATTTGGCAAAGAAGCCGGCGAGCGGCGGGATGCCCGCGAGCGAGAACAGCAGCATCGCGAACATGAAGGCGAGCAGCGGATTGGTCCGCGACAGGCCGGCGAAATCGCTGATCTGCTCCACCGCCTGGCCGTTGCGCTTCATCGCGAGGATGATCGAGAACGAGCCGAGCGTCATCGCCACATAGATCACGATGTACATCAGGACGCCCTGCGCGCCTTCGACCGTGCCGGAGGCGAGGCCGACCAGGGCGAAGCCCATGTGGCCGATCGAAGAATAGGCCATCAGGCGCTTGATGTTGGTCTGGCCGATCGCGGCGAAAGAGCCGAGCGCCATCGAGGCGATCGCCACGAACACCAGGATCTGCTGCCACTGCGAGACGATGCCGGGGAACGCGGTCAGCGTGACGCGGGTGAAGACGGCGAGCGCGGCCACCTTCGGCGCCGAGGCGAAGAAGGCGGTGACCGGGGTCGGAGCGCCCTCGTAGACGTCGGGCGTCCACATGTGGAACGGCACGGCCGAGACCTTGAAGCAGAGGCCGGCGAGCAGGAAGACGAGGCCGAACACCAGGCCGATATTCGAGACCGTCGCGGCTGCCGCGATGCCGGTGAAGCTGACCGTGCCGGTGAAGCCGTAGACCAGCGAGGAGCCGTACAGCAGCATGCCCGACGACAGCGCGCCGAGCACGAAGTACTTCAGGCCCGCTTCGGTCGACTTGGCGTTGTCGCGGTTCGAGGCTGCCACGACATAGAGCGCGAGCGACATCAGCTCGAGGCCGAGATAGAGCGAGATCAAATCGCCGGCCGAGATCAGCACCATCATGCCGAGCGTCGAGAGCAGCACCAGGATCGCGTATTCGAAGATCCGGCGCGACGGGTCGGACAGGAACTCGGTCGAC
The DNA here is from genome assembly GCF_000284375.1 of Bradyrhizobium japonicum USDA 6. Classification (NCBI taxonomy): domain Bacteria; kingdom Pseudomonadati; phylum Pseudomonadota; class Alphaproteobacteria; order Hyphomicrobiales; family Nitrobacteraceae; genus Bradyrhizobium; species Bradyrhizobium japonicum. The sequence continues at coordinate 4,858,779 of NC_017249.1, read as the reverse complement.
AGCACCAGCGTCACCGCCGAGCCGATCAAGGCCAGGATCTTCATGAAGCGGGCAAAATCGTCGACGATGAAGCTGCCGCCGAAGGTGACGTGCTTGCCAGCGGGCTGCGCGTAGACGAGCACGCCGACCACGACCAGCAGCAGGACCGCAAGCGTCGTGACGGTCCTGGTGGTCCCCTGCCCGCGATAGGCCCCCAGCATCAAGAGTGCCATCGCGCCGACCGCGAGCACAATCTCGGGCAGCACCGGCGCCAGTTGATAACCTGCAGTCTCAAAGCTCATGGCGATATCCTGACCTGCCCGATCACTGGAGCAGTGCGGCGGCCTTCACGGCCGTCACAGCGGTGTTGTAATTGTTGACGAGTTGCTGGACCGAGACGGCCGACATGTCGAGCACCGGCTTCGGATAGACGCCGAACAGGATTGTCAGCGCGATCAGCGGGAACAGCGTCACGCACTCGCGGAAAGTGAGATCCTTCATGCTCGCCAGCGACGGCTTGACCAGCGCCCCGAACACGACCTTGCGGTAGAGCCACAGCGCATAGCCCGCCGACAGGATCACGCCTGTCGTGGCGAAGAACGCCGTCGGGATCGAGACCTTGAAGGTGCCGAGCAGCGTCATGAACTCGCCGACGAAGCCGGAGGTACCGGGCAGACCGACATTGGCCATGGTGAAGACCATGAAGGTCAGCGCGTAGAGCGGCATCCGGTTGACGAGGCCGCCATAGGCCGCGATCTCGCGGGTGTGCAGGCGGTCGTAGACGACGCCGACGCAGAGGAACAGCGCGCCGGAGACGATGCCGTGCGAGATCATCTGGAACACGCCGCCGGCGACGCCCTGCATGGTGCCGGCGAAGATGCCCATGGTGACGAAGCCCATATGCGCCACTGACGAGTACGCGATCAGCTTCTTCATGTCCTCCTGCATCAGCGCGACCAGCGAGGTGTAGATGATGGCGATGGCCGAGAGCGTGAAGATCAGCGGGGCGAAGTCGTGCGAGGCCAGGGGGAACATCGGCAGCGAGAAGCGCAGGAAGCCGTAGCCGCCCAACTTCAAGAGGATCGCGGCCAGGACCACCGAGCCAGCGGTCGGCGCCTCGACGTGGGCGTCGGGGAGCCAGGTGTGCACCGGCCACATCGGCATCTTCACCGCGAAGGACGCAAAGAACGCAAGCCACGCCCAGGTCTGCAGCGACCGCGGTACGGCGGTGTGCATCAAAGTCGGGATGTCGGTGGTGCTTCCGTTCCAGTACAGCGCCATGATGGCGAGCAGCATCAGGACCGAGCCAAGCAGCGTGTAGAGGAAGAACTTGAACGACGCGTAGACCCGGCGCGGGCCGCCCCAGATGCCGATGATCAGGAACATCGGGATCAGGCCGCCTTCGAAGAACAGGTAGAACAGCACGAGATCGAGCGCGGCGAAGGTGCCGACCAAAAACGTTTCCAGGATCAGGAACGCAATCATGTATTCGCGGACCCGACTCGTGACCGACTTCCAGCTCGCCATGATGCAGAGCGGCATCAGGGCGGTGGTCAGGATCACGAAGGGCAGCGAAATGCCGTCGACACCCATGTGGTAGGTGATGCCGGTGGCGAGCCAGTTCGCCTTCTCGACGAACTGGAAGTCGGCGCTCGACGGATCGAAGCGCATCACCAGGATCACCGACACCGCGAAGGTGATCAGCGTGGTCCACAGCGCGATCCAGCGCGCATTGCGCCGGGCCGCCTCGTCATCGCCGCGGCTGAGATAGACGATCAGCGCGCCAACCAGCGGCAGGAACGTCGTGACCGAAAGGATTGGCCAGGTTGTCATTTACTGGCCTCCAAAGCCGAACATGAACCAGGTGATCAGGCCGGCGGCGCCGATCAGCATGGCGAACGCGTAGTGATAGAGATAGCCGGTCTGGATCTTCACCACGTTGCGGGTGACGTCCAGCACGCGGGCCGAGATACCGTCGGGGCCGAAGCCGTCGATGATGAAGCCATCACCCTTCTTCCAGAGCTGATAGCCGATCCACTTCGCCGGACGGACGAAGATGAGATCGTAGAGCTCGTCGAAATACCATTTGTTGAGCAGGAACTGGTACAGCATCGGCTGGGTGTTCGCGAGCTCGACCGGCAGATACGGCCGGCGGATGTAGAACAGGTACGACACCAGGAAGCCCAACACCATCATCACCGTCGGCAGGAAGGCAATGGTCTCGGGGATGTGGTGCATCTCCTCGATGATGTGCGGGTTCATCTTCACGGACTCGCGGAAGAACTCCTCGACGCCGTGACCGGCGAACAGCTCCTTGAACGGGAAGCCCGCGACGATCGAGCCGACCGCGAGAACGCCGATCGGGATCAGTATCCAGAGCGGAGCCTCGTGCGCGGCCTCGTAGTGATGCTCGTCATGGGGCTCGCCGTGGAAGGTCTTGAAGATCAGGCGCCAGGAGTAGAACGAGGTCAGGCCGGCAGCGACGACCGTCATCAGGAAGCCGTACATCGCGAACGGATTATGCGAGGCGTAGGCAGACTCGATGATGGCATCCTTGGAGAAATAGCCCGCCGTCAGCGGGAAGCCCGTGAGCGCCAGCGTGCCGATCACCATCACCGCATAAGTGTAGGGGATCTTGCGCCAGAGGCCGCCCATATTGCGGATGTCCTGCTCGTGGTGCATCGCATAGATCACCGAGCCGGAGCCCAAGAACAGCAGCGCCTTGAAGAAGGCGTGCGTGAACAGGTGGAACATGCCGACCGAATAGGCCCCTGCTCCCATCGCCACGAACATGTAGCCGAGCTGCGAACAGGTCGAGTAGGCGACGATGCGCTTGATGTCGTTCTGGACGAGGCCGATCGTCGCGGCGAAGAACGCCGTGGTGGCGCCGAAGAACATCACGACGGCCTGCGCGTTCGGGGCGAGCTCGAACAGCGGCGACAGGCGCGCCACCATGAACACGCCGGCGGTGACCATGGTCGCGGCGTGGATCAGCGCGGAGACCGGGGTCGGGCCTTCCATCGCGTCCGGCAACCAGGTGTGCAGCAGGAACTGCGCCGACTTGCCCATCGCGCCCATGAACAGCAGGAGGCAGGTCAGGGTCAGCGCGTCGGCGTGCCAGCCGAGGAAGTCGATGGTCTTGCCCGTCAGGCTCGGCGCCGCATGGAAGATGGTCTCGAAATCGGTCGAGCTCGTCAGCATGAAGATCGCGAAAATGCCGAGCGCGAAGCCGAAATCGCCGACGCGGTTGACCACGAAGGCCTTGATCGCCGCCGCGTTCGCCGACGGCTTCTGGTACCAGAAGCCGATCAGGAGATAGCTGGCGAGACCCACGCCTTCCCAGCCGAAGAACAGCTGCACGAGGTTGTCGGCCGTCACCAGCATCAGCATGGCGAAGGTGAACAGCGAGAGATAGCCGAAGAAGCGCGGCCGATACGGATCCTCGTCCATGTAGCCGATGGAATAGAGGTGCACGAGCGAGGACACGGTCGTCACCACCACGAGCATCACGGCGGTGAGCGTGTCGACCCGCAGCGTCCAGTAGACCTGGAGGTCGCCCGAGAGGATCCAGGGCAACAGCGGAATGCGCATGTCGTGGTGCATGAAGCCGACATCGACCAGCGTCATCCAGGACAGCGCCGCCGAGACGAACAGCAGGGCGGTCGTGATCAGCTCGGCGCCGCGCGAGCCCGCGGCCGGCGGCTCGACCGGACCATGGTCGTGGTCATCATGACCGTGATCGTCGTGGCCATGGTCGTCATGGGCCGCCGACGCGTGCGCGTCGCCGTGGCCATGATCGCCGTGATGCTCGACCTCATCGCCCGAGGGGTTGCGGGCATGCGCGCCGAACAGCGCGATCAGGCCAGCAAGGATGGCGCCCAGCAGAGGCAGAAAGACAATCGCCTGAACCATGACTGAGCTCAGCCCTTCATCAGATTGACGTCCTCAACCGCGATCGAGCCGCGGTTGCGGAAATAGACCACCAGGATGGCGAGACCGATCGCGGCTTCCGCAGCCGCAACGGTCAGCACCAGCAATGCGAAGACCTGGCCGACGATGTCGCCGAGGAAGGTCGAGAACGCGACGAGGTTGACGTTGACCGAGAGCAGGATCAGCTCGATCGACATCAGGATGACGATGATGTTCTTCCGGTTCAGGAAGATGCCGAGGATCCCGAGCGTGAACAGGATCGCGCCGACCGCCAGATAATGTCCGAGCCCGATCGTCATTTCACCCACTCCGCCGCGTCGGCATCCGAGAGCCCCTGCCCCGGCGCCACCTTGCGCATCGCCATCGCCATCTCGGGCGTGCGCGCGTTCTGAACGTTGATGTCCTGCCGCTTCACGCTCGCCTTGTGGCGCAGCGTCAGCACGATGGCGCCGATCATGGCGACCAGCAGCACCATGCCCGAAAGCTGGAAGTAGTGGATGTACTTCGTATAGAGCACGAGCCCGAGCGCCTCGGTGTTGCTGACATTGGTCGGAATCGCCGCCGTGATCGTCTTGGAGACGCCGGGGTTGATGACCCAGAAGCCGACGGTGAGCAGCAGCTCGAACAGGAAGATGCCGCCGATCACGAGACCGACCGGCAGGTACTCGATGAAGCCCTCGCGCAGCTCGGTGAAGTCGACGTCGAGCATCATGATCACGAACAGGAACAGCACCGCGACCGCGCCGACATAGACGACGATCAGGATCATCGCGAGGAATTCGGCGCCCATCAGCACGAACAGGCCGGAGGCGTTGACGAAGGCCAGGATCAGGTACAGCACGGAGTGCACGGGATTGCGCGAGACAATCACCATCACCGCCGAGGCGACGCAGACGCCGGCGAAGAGATAGAAGAACAGCGCGGGAAGGATCATGCTCTCATCTCACCGGTACGGCGCGTCGAGCTCGATCGCTTTCGCGATCTCGCGTTCCCAGCGGTCGCCATTGGCGAGCAGCTTGGCCTTGTCATAGAAAAGTTCCTCGCGGGTCTCGGTCGCGAACTCGAAGTTCGGACCTTCGACGATGGCGTCGACCGGACAGGCCTCCTGGCAGAGGCCGCAATAGATGCACTTCACCATGTCGATGTCGTAGCGCACGGTGCGGCGGGTGCCGTCGTTGCGGCGCGGGCCGGCCTCGATGGTGATGGCCTGCGCCGGGCAAATGGCTTCGCACAGCTTGCAGGCGATGCAGCGCTCTTCGCCGTTCGGATAGCGGCGCAGCGCATGCTCGCCGCGGAAGCGCGGCGAGATCGGGCCCTTCTCGAAGGGATAGTTCAGCGTCGGCTTCGGCTGGAAGAAATAGCGCATGGCGAGGAAGAACGCCGAGACGAATTCCGACAGCAGGAGCGAGCGTGCAGTGGCGTTGACATTGATACCCATGACGGCCTCACTTCGGCGCGATGCCGGCGAAATGCAGCACGCCAGCCACCACGACCACCATCGCCAGCGACAGCGGCAGGAAAACCTTCCAGCCGAGGCGCATCAGTTGGTCGTAGCGGTAGCGCGGCACGATCGCCTTTGCCATCGCGAACAGGAAGAACATGAAGAACACTTTGAGCGAGAACCAGATGATCCCCGGCACCCAGTTGAAGGGCGGCAGGTCCACCGGCGGCAGCCAGCCTCCGAGGAACAGGATCGTGGCCATCGCGCACATCGTGACGATCGCGACGTATTCGCCGAGCATGAACAAGAGATACGGCGTCGAGCCGTATTCGACCATGAAGCCGGCGACGAGCTCGGATTCAGCTTCGACGAGATCGAACGGCGGACGGTTGGTTTCCGCCAGCGCCGAGACGTAGAAGATCACGAACATCGGGAACAGCGGCCACACATACCAGTTCAGGATGGTGAGCTGCGGCAACCCGATCAGGCTGGCGAGGCCACGCGCATGCTGGGCCTCGACGACCGCCGACAGGTTCAGCGTGCCGGCGCAGAGCAGCACGGTGATGATGACGAAGCCGATCGAGACCTCGTAGGACACCATCTGCGCCGCCGAGCGCAGCGCCGCCAGGAACGGGTATTTCGAGTTCGACGACCAGCCGGCCATGATGATGCCGTAGATCGACAGCGACGAGATCGCGAAGATGAAGAGGATGCCGACATTGATGTCGGAGATCACCCAGCCGAGATTGGTCGGGATCACCGCCCAGGCCGCGAGCGCGAGCACGCATGAGACCAAGGGAGCAAGGAGAAACACGCCCTTGTTGGCCCCGGACGGGATGATCGGCTCCTTCAGCACGAACTTCAGGAGGTCGGCGAAGGACTGCAGCAGGCCCCAGGGGCCGACCACGTTCGGGCCACGGCGGATCTGCACCGCCGCCCAGATCTTGCGGTCGGCGAGCAGGATGTAGGCGATCGCGACCAGCAGGACGACGAGCACCAGGACGCTCTCCGCGACCATGATGATCAGCGGCCAGAGGAAACCGGTCCAGAACGCGCTTTCGAAGAATTCCATCGGCTCACTCCGCTGCGGTCAGCATCTGCCCGGAGGCAAGCCGCGAGCATTCCGCCATCACGGCGGACGCACGCGCGATTGGGTTGGTCAAATAGAAGTCCTCGATCGCCGGCTTGAACGGTGCCTTCTCCGGCGAGCCGCCCTTCCCCGCCAGCTTCTTGATCTGGTCAGCGGCGCCGGCCTCGATCTGGTCGAGGCGGATCAGGTGCGGCACGGCCTTGAAGATCGCCTGGCGGAGCGCCGACAGCGAGTCGTAGCCCAGCTTCTTGCCGAGCGCCTCCGACAGGGCGCGCACGATCGCCCAGTCCTCGCGGGCTTCGCCCGGCGGGAACGCGGCACGGCCGGTCATCTGCACGCGACCTTCGGTGTTGACGTAGATCGCGGACTTCTCGGTGTAGGCGGCCGCCGGGAGGATGACGTCGGCGCGATGCGCGCCGCGGTCGCCATGGGTGCCGATATAGACGACGAAGGTGCCGTCCGACGGCTTGATCTCGTCGGCGCCGAGCAGGAACAGCAGGTCCAGCGTGCCGAAGGTTGTCATTTGCGCGGCGTTCAGGCCGCCTGCCGTCGCGAAGAAGCCGATATCGAGCGCACCGACGCGCGAGGCGGTCTCGTGCAGCACGCCAAAGCCGTTCCAGCCGTCCTTCACCGCGCCGACATCGAGCGCGAGCTTGGCGGCGGCGGCGAGAATGGCGGCGCCGTCGTGACGCGAGGCCGCGCCCGCGCCGACCAGGATGATCGGGTTCTTGGCGTTCTTCAGCACGTCCATGAAGGAGTGCTTGCCGGCCGCGAGCTCGCCGAGCGTCTCGGTGCCCGCACCCAGATGATCATAGTCGTAGGTCAGGTCGACCTTGGCGCCGATCACGCCGACCTTGAAGCCGCCGGCGCGCCAGCGCTTGCGGATGCGCGCGTTGAACACGGCCGCTTCCTTGCGCGGATTGGCGCCGATGATGAGCAGCGCGTCGGCCTGCTCGACGCCGACCAGCGTCGGATTGAAGATGTAGGAGCCGCGGCCGAGCGCGGGATCGAAGGCGTCGCCGCCCTGCACCGCCAGATTGCCCGAACCGTACTTGGCGAGCAGGTCCTTCAGCGCGAACATCTCCTCGACGCCGGCGAGGTCGCCGGCGATCGCGCCGATGCGCTTGCCGTCGGTGCGCGCCGCTTTCGCAGCGATCGCGGCGAAGGCTTCCGGCCAGCTCGCCGCCCGCAGCTTGCCGGCCTCGCGGATATAGGGCCGGTCGAGGCGCTGGGTGCGCAGGCCGTCGACGACGTGACGGGTCTTGTCGGAGATCCACTCCTCGTTCACGGCCTCGTTGATGCGCGGCAGCACGCGCATCACCTCACGGCCGCGGGTGTCGACGCGGATCGCCGAGCCGATGCCGTCCATCACGTCGATCGACTGGGTCTTGCCGAGCTCCCACGGGCGCGCCGCGAAAGCATAGGGCTTCGAGGTCAGCGCGCCGACCGGGCAGATGTCGACGAGATTGCCCTGCAATTCGGACGTCAGCGCGTGCTCGAGATAGGTCGTGATCTCCATGTCCTCGCCGCGGCCGGTGGCGCCCATCTCGGGCGCGCCGGCGACTTCCGCCGAGAAGCGGACGCAGCGCGTGCACTGGATGCAGCGGTTCATCGAGGTCTTGACCAGCGCGCCGAGGTACTTGTCCTCGACCGCGCGCTTGTTCTCGGCGAAGCGGCTGGTGTCGACACCATAGCCCATCGCCTGGTCCTGCAGGTCGCACTCGCCACCCTGGTCGCAGATCGGGCAGTCCAGCGGATGGTTGATGAGAAGGAATTCCATCACGCCTTCGCGCGCCTTCTTCACCATCGGCGAACGTGTGGAGATTTCCGGCGGCTCGCCCTTGGGGCCCGGACGGCAATCGCGCACGCCCCAGGCGCAGCTTGCGACCGGCTTCGGGCCGCCCTTCACTTCGACGAGGCACATCCGGCAATTGCCGGCGATCGACAGCCGCTCGTGATAGCAGAAGCGCGGAATCTCGGCGCCCGCAGCTTCGCACGCCTGGAGCAGCGTGTACTCGGCGGGGACATCGATCTCTTTGCCGTCGATGATGAGCTTGGTCATTCTCTCTACTCCGCCGCGACCATGTTCACGGGATCGCGGACGCCGATATCGTCGATGTCAGCCTTGTGCGAATACTGGTCGATGCGCGCTTCGATCTCGTGACGGAAATGCGCGATCAGGCCCTGGATCGGCCAGGCGGCTGCGTCGCCGAGCGCGCAGATGGTGTGGCCTTCGACCTGCTTTGTGACTTCGAGCAGCATGTCGATCTCGCGCTTGTGGGCGCGACCGTCGGCCATGCGGGTCAAGACGCGCCACATCCAGCCGGTGCCCTCGCGGCACGGCGTGCACTGGCCGCAGCTCTCATGCTTGTAGAAATAGGAGATGCGGGCGATGGAGCGGATCAAATCAGTCGACTTGTCCATCACGATCACGGCCGCGGTGCCGAGACCCGAGCGCAGCTTGCTCAGGCTGTCGAAATCCATCGGCGTGTCGATGATCTGCTCGGCCGGCACCATGCGCACCGAGGAGCCGCCGGGGATCACGGCCTTGAGGTTGTCCCAGCCGCCGCGGATGCCGCCGCAATGCTTCTCGATCAGCTCACGGAACGGAATGCCCATGGCCTCTTCGACGTTGCAGGGCCGCTCGACATGGCCGGAGATGCAGAACAGCTTGGTGCCGACATTGTTCGGACGGCCGATGCCGGCGAACCAGGCCGCACCGCGCCGCAGGATGTCGGGCGCAACCGCGATCGACTCGACGTTGTTGACGGTGGTCGGGCAGCCGAACAGGCCGACATTGGCCGGGAACGGCGGCTTCAGGCGCGGCTGGCCCTTCTTGCCTTCAAGGCTTTCGAGCAGCGCGGTCTCCTCGCCGCAGATATAGGCGCCGGCGCCGTGCGCGACGTAGATATCGAACGGCCAGCCGTTGACATTGTCCTTGCCGACGAGCTTCGCCTCATAGGCCTGGTCGATCGCGGCCTGGAGATGCTCGCGCTCGCGGATGAACTCGCCGCGGACATAGATGTAGCAGGCATGCGCGTTCATTGCGCAGCTCGCGATCAGGCAGCCTTCGATCAGGAGATGCGGATCGTGCCGCATGATCTCGCGATCCTTGCAGGTGCCGGGCTCGGATTCGTCGGCGTTGACGACGAGATAGCTCGGCCGGCCGTCGGTCGATTCCTTCGGCATGAACGACCATTTCAGACCGGTTGGGAAGCCGGCGCCGCCGCGCCCGCGCAGACCCGACGCCTTCATCTCGTTGATGATCCAGTCGCGGCCCTTGTCGATGATATTCTTCGTACCATCCCAGGCGCCGCGGCGCCGCGCGCCCTCGAGCCCCCAGTCGTGGAGGCCGTAGAGGTTCTTGAAGATGCGGTCCTTGTCCTCGAGCATTTCAGTGCTTTCCGATCAACGATTGGACTGCTTGTAGGCAAGTCCGGCGGCGCAGACTGCGAAGGTCAGCGCCCAGAGTAGGCTGCTCTCCTGCGTCGCGTTCATCACGAAGCGCTGCAGCAGGAACATGAAGGCGGCCGCGACCGCGGCGTGCATGGCGACGAAGCCCCATTTGTTCACGGCCTCGTTCCCTCCAATTGCGGGGAGATCGCCCATCAGGTGATCTCCTTCAGCGTGGTCGGCCCACCCGTCGGCGCCGAGAACTGGCGGCCGTTCTGCGGACCGGGCTTCGGCGGATTGCCCGAGGCGAAGCCGTCGAGCACCTTGCCGAAAGTTTCCTTGGTCAAATCCTCGTAGGTGTCCTTGCCGATCAGCACCATCGGCGCATTCACGCAGGCACCGAGGCACTCCACCTCTTCCCAGCTGAAATTGCCGTCCTTGGACAGATGGAACGGCTCGTGGTGGATGCGGTGCTCGCAGACGTGGATGAGATCCTCGGCGCCGCGCAGGCGGCACGGCGTGGTGCCGCAGACCTGGACGTGGGCCTTCTTGCCGACGGGAGCGAGCTGGAACATCGTGTAGAAGGTCGCGACTTCGAGCACGCGGATATAGGGCATGTCGAGCAAGTCGGCGACAGCGCGGATCGCGGCTTCCGACACCCAGCCGTCGTGCTGTTCCTGGACGCGCCAGAGGATGGCGATCACCGCGGAGGCCTGGCGTCCGGCCGGATATTTCGCGATCTGCTGCCTGGCGAATGCGAGGTTCTCCTCCGTGAACGCAAAGCTCGCGGGCTGGACTTCCTTCGGTGCTAATCGGCGAACGGACATCTCTTATCTCTCACTGCATACGGCGCGCGGTTTTCGCATTCAGGGCATCGATCCTGTCCTGCCAGAATGCGCTTGCGGTGCCGAAAACGTTGTAGCCGACATGGGTCGAGACCTTGATGCGGTCGAGGATCGACAGCTCGGTCACGGTCTCCATCCGGTTGCTGCGCGGATCGAACACGATCAGCTTCAGCGGCGTCTGTTCGAGGATAAAGCGCGACACCGCATGAGAACGGTCGCTGCCGTGCTCCTCGCACATGATGACGCTGTCGGTCTCAAGCAGCCGTGCGCCGCCCTTGATCGCCTCGATCTCGACGCCCTCGACGTCGAGCTTGATCAGGTACTTGCCGTGGGCCGCCACCTTGCCGTCGTCGATGAGATTGTCGAGCGCGAGAACGGGCACGTCCTCGCCGCCCGTCGACGGTGCACCGGCGATGCTGAAGGCCTCATGCTTGGTGCCTGTTAGCCGCGCGGTGCCGCGCGCCGCACCGATCGCGCATTTCAGCGTCTCGAAGCGGTTGCCGTTGACGCGAGCGTTGTTGGCAAGCTTCGGATAGTTCTGCCCCGACGGCTCGATCGCGATCGCCTTGTGCGATCCGAACGGCTTGCTCGAGACCAGCACCGACCAGTAGCCGTAATTGGCGCCGCAATCGAGCAGCGTGTAGTCGACGTCGATGGAGTCGGTGAACAGGACCTCCAGCTCGTCCTCGTAATTGTAGGAGCGGTTGAGCAGCTTGCTCCAGTAGCCGTCGCCGTAGGGGAATTCGAACACGGCGTCGGGATTGAGCCTGATCGCGATATTGCGCTCGGGCAGCGTCTTCCGCAGCAGGTTCGCGCAGGCGATGTAGCCCATGTGCGAGAAGTGCGAGGAGATCTTCGATCCCGTCACCAGCGCCAAGGCAGCCGTCCGCTCCCACAGGTTGGCCCCTTCAAGGGCCCCCGAGGCACGGTCAAACTGGATTGGCGCCTGCGCCATCACCGATCGACCTCTCCGAACACGATGTCGAGCGAGCCGAGGATCGCCGAGACGTCAGCTAGCAGATGGCCGCGGCAGATGTGGTCCATCGCCTGCAGATGCGCAAAGCCCGGCGCGCGGATCTTGCACTTGTACGGCTTGTTGGTGCCGTCGGAGATCAGATAGACGCCGAACTCGCCCTTCGGCGCCTCGACCGCGGCGTAGACTTCGCCGGCCGGCACGTGGACGCCTTCGGTGTAGAGCTTGAAGTGGTGGATCAGCGCTTCCATCGAGCGCTTCATCTCGCCCCGGCGCGGCGGCGCGACCTTGTTGTCCTCGACGACGACAGGCCCCTTCCCGTCGGCTGCGTTCAGCTTCTGGATGCACTGCTTCATGATGCGCACGGACTGGCGCATCTCTTCCATGCGGATCAGGTAGCGATCGTAGCAGTCGCCGTTCTTGCCGATCGGGATGTCGAAATCCATCTCGGCGTAGCATTCATAGGGCTGCGACTTGCGCAAGTCCCAGGCCGCGCCCGAGCCGCGCACCATGACGCCCGAGAAGCCCCACTCCCAGGCTTCCTTCAACGGCACCACGCCGATGTCGACGTTGCGCTGCTTGAAGATGCGGTTGGCGGTGAGGAGGCGATCGAGGTCGTCCACGACCTTCAGGAACGGATCGCACCAGGCCTCGATGTCGTCGACCAGCTTCTGCGGCAGGTCCTGATGCACGCCGCCGACGCGGAAGAAAGCTGCGTGCATACGGCTGCCGGAGGCGCGCTCGTAGAACACCATCAGCTTCTCGCGCTCTTCGAAGCCCCACAGCGGCGGGGTCAGCGCGCCGACGTCCATCGCCTGCGTGGTGACGTTGAGGAGGTGCGAGAGGATGCGGCCGATCTCGCAATACAGCACGCGGATCAACTGGCCACGGCGCGGCACCTCGATGCCGAGCAGCTTTTCAGCGGCGAGACAGAAGGCGTGCTCCTGGTTCATCGGCGCGACGTAGTCGAGCCGGTCGAAGTAAGGGATCGCCTGGAGATAGGTCTTCTGCTCGATCAGCTTTTCGGTGCCGCGGTGAAGCAGGCCGATATGGGGATCGACGCGGGCGACGACTTCGCCGTCAAGCTCCAGCACCAGACGCAGCACGCCGTGCGCAGCCGGATGCTGGGGCCCGAAGTTGATGGTGAAATTGCGAAGCTGTTCGGGTTGCTCGTTCATGATCAGACCTTCGGTCCCGCCTTCTCGTCACCGGGAAGCGGATAGTCCGCCCCTTCCCAAGGCGAGAGGAAATCGAACTTGCGGAATTCCTGGTTGAGCCGGACGGGCTCGTATACCACCCGCTTCTCCTGGTCGTCGTAGCGAACCTCGACGAAACCGGTTGTCGGGAAATCCTTGCGCAGCGGATGGCCCTCGAAACCATAATCGGTCAGCAGGCGGCGCATGTCGGGGTGACCGACGAAGAACACACCATAGAGGTCGTAGGCCTCGCGCTCGAACCAGTCGGCGCCCGGGAACACGTCGATCAGCGACGGCACCTGCGTGGTCTCGTCGGCCTGGGCCTTGAGCCGGATCCGCGTGTTCAGGGTCGGGGACAGGAAGTGATAGATCACGTCGAAACGTTTTTCGCGCGACGGATAGTCCGCGGCCGTGATGTCGGTGAAGTTGATGAACCGGCATTTCGGATCGTCGCGGAGGTACTTGACCACCTCGACGATCTTGCTGGCCTCGACATCCACCGTGAGCTGGTTGAAGGCAACCGAATGACCGATGGCGGCGCCCGGAAGCGCGCTAACGATCGTCTGCCCCAGGGCGTCGAGCTTGGCGTCGTCCATGACGTAAAACCTTAGCGTTCGATGGTGCCGGTGCGGCGGATCTTCTTCTGCAGCAGCAGCACGCCGTAGAGCAGCGCTTCCGCCGTGGGCGGGCAGCCCGGCACGTAGATGTCGATCGGCACGATCCGGTCGCAGCCGCGCACGACCGAATAGGAATAGTGGTAGTAGCCGCCGCCATTGGCGCAGGAGCCCATCGAGATGACGTAGCGCGGCTCGGGCATCTGGTCGTAGACCTTGCGCAGCGCAGGCGCCATCTTGTTGGTCAGGGTGCCGGCGACGATCATCACGTCGGACTGGCGCGGCGAGGCGCGCGGGGCGAAGCCGAAGCGCTCGACGTCGTAGCGCGGCATCGAGACCTGCATCATCTCGACCGCGCAGCAGGCGAGACCGAAGGTCATCCACATCAGCGAGCCGGTACGGGCCCAGGTGATGAGGTCGTCGGTCGCGGCCACGAAGAAGCCCTTGTCGGACAGCTCGGAGTTGACCTCGAGGAAAAACGGATCGTTGGCGCCAACCGGCCTGCCGGTCGACGGATCAAGGATGCCCTTGGGGGCCGGCGCTACGACCGGGCCCGAGGACGTTGCAGGGTTCAATCCCATTCCAGTGCTCCCTTCTTCCATTCATAGGCGAACCCGACCGTCAGCACGCCGAGGAACACCACCATGGACCAGAAGCCGGTCGCGCCAAGCTTGCCGAACGCAACCGCCCAGGGAAACAGGAACGCCACCTCGAGGTCGAAGATGATGAAGAGGATGGCGACCAGATAGAAACGGACGTCGAACTTCATGCGAGCGTCGTCGAAGGCGTTGAAACCGCACTCATACGCCGACAGCTTTTCCGGGTCCGGCTGCTGGAACGCCACGATGAAGGGCGCGATCAGCAGCACGAGGCCGATGAGGCCCGCTACCCCTATAAAGACGACGAGTGGAAGATAGTTCTGCAGAATGCCGCTCATTGACGAGCCCTTTTTCCCGCAGCCTCGGGACAGCCACGGATTCGTCCAGTTTGGAATTGTTCTGAGCCTTAGCGCAGTGCACCAATGGGCGCAAGACACGCTCTTTTTAGGCCCTTTGCCGCCCCCAGAACGATAGAAATCCCGGAATCGCCCCGCGGCTGGTATGGAGCAGATCGCCAATCCCAGCAAGGGCGGCCACAGTTTTGCAAGGCAGCCGTTCGAAGATTGCGGCACACGGACTGAGGCCGCTATTTGCCGCGTGTCGTCCGCGATAATTGCCCCGTTTTCTGGGTGCGGCAGCGCACCCAGACCCAGACAATGACCAGCACCGGGGCTCCCACCGTCACCCAGGCGACATACTGGCCGACCGGTCCCCAGAGCAGCGCAGCCAGCAGGCCGGTGATGGTCGCAGCCGCGAGCAGGATGGGTGCAGCAAAGACACGTATCCACAGGCCCGAGCGATCAGAGGAGCCATGCATCACGACGGGACCGGGCTTCGTCTGGCGAATGCGTCGCTCCGGGCGGGCGCGCGCTTGCGCCGCCGTGCCAGCCAGAGATAGAGGCCGCTGCCGATCACAACGATCGTAAGAATGTCGAGCACGGCCCAGATCACCTTGAGCGGCATCCCGCCATAATCGCCGAAATGCAGCGGCTGCGAGATCAGGAGCGCCTGGAGATAGACCGGCAGCGCCCGGCTGTCGGCGACCTCCCCCGTTTCGCCGTCGAGCAGGACCGGCTTGAGGAGCCGCGCCGTCAGCGCCGTGTCGCCGCGCATGAAGGCGGCGAAGTGGTGCGAGGAGGTGAACGGCGTTCCCGGAAACGCGATGAAGGCAACCTCCATCCCGGGCGCCGTCTGCCTCGCGCGCGCCACGACGTCGTCGAGCGAAGCCAGATGCGACGGCGGCGGCTTGCCGGCATAGGGCGCGACCATGCTGGCAAGCTCGGTGGCCTTCCACTGGTTGAGCATCAGCTCGGCCCAGGTGTTGACGACGCCGGTGAGGCCAACCACCAGCGCCCAGGCCACCGTCACGACGCCGATCAGATTGTGCCAGTCGAGCCAGCGCACGCGGCGCGAGGCGTGACCGCGAATGGTGGCAAAGCGCAGCCGGCGGGTGAACGGCCAGTACAGCACCACGCCGGAGATGATGGCGATGGCGAACAGCAGGCCCATCCCGCCGAGGAACAGTTTTCCGGGCTGGCCGGCAAACATGTCGGTATGCAGCTTGAGCATGATCAGCATCGGCCCGATGCCGACCGGTCCGAGCAGCTTGGTCGACACCGCATCGAATGCGCGCACGGTCGTGTTGTCAGGCAGCCCGTCGACGGCGCTGTTGGTGAACGCCGTCACGATCCCGGGCTCGTCCTTGTCCCAGGCGATATATTGCAGCACCCGGCCGGGATCGGCGGCGAGCGCGGCGTCGGCGACGGCTTGCGTCGTCGCACGCGCCGCGCCCGCATGAGCTTCGGGCTGGGGGCATAGCCCAGGAGCTCATCGATCTCGTGATGGAAGATCAGCGGCAGGCCGGTCAGGCAGAGCAGCAGCAGGAAGACGGTCGAGATCAGGCTGGTCCAGGTGTGGACCATGGACCAGAGCCTGACCGTGCGCGCCTTCACGAGGCCCTCCCCTCGCCGGTGCCTACCACTTGTAGGAGACGCTGGCGGTGACGCGCCGGCGGTCGCCGTAGAAGCATGACGAGGCGGCCGCGCAGCTTGCGACGTAGATCTTGTCGGTCAGGTTGATCACGTTGATTGCCGTGCGCCAGTTCTGCCATTCGTAATGGACCGCGAGATCGCCGAGCACCACCGCGGGAACCTCGAGCGTGTTGGCGGTGTCGGCCCAGGAGGAGCCGACATAGCGCACGCCCCCGCCGAAACCAAACCCTTCGAGCGGCCCGTCCTTGAAGGTGTAGTCCGCCCAGCCCGAGACGAGCAATTCAGGCGTGTTGGTCGGCGTCTTGCCGACCAGCGCCGGATCGAGATCCCTGCTGGTGAAGAGATGATAGGCCGTGAAGGCGCCGATGAATTTCAACTCCTTCGTCGCATTTGCGACCGCTTCGAGCTCGATGCCGCGCGAGGTCACCTCGCCGGTTTGGTTCTGCAGCGTGGTGATGATCGGATCGGTAGTGGGTACATTCTGGCGCTTCAGGTTGAACACGGAGGCAGTGAAGTAGCCATCAAATCCCTTGGGGGCGACCTTGACACCGATTTCGGCCTGCTGGCCGGTCTCCGGCTGGAACAGCTGATTTTGCGCGTTGAGCCCGATAATCGGGTTGAAACTCGTCGCGTAGGAGATGTAGGGCGCTATGCCGTTGTCGAAATTGTAGATCAAGCCTGCGCGACCGCTGAACTGGCTGTCATTGTTGCTGGCGAGCGTCGCCCCAGTGTCACGGGCGGCCTGCGTCGTCTCGACCCAATCGTTGCGGCCGCTCAGCACCAGCGTGAAGTTACCGAGCTTCATCTGGTCCTGGACGTAGGTGCCGGCCTGCTTCTGCGTGATCAGGAAGTTACGGAACGGCGGGCCTGTGAGCGGGATGTTAATGCCGTAGACCGGATTGAGCACATTGATCGGAGGAACGGTGCCGAAGTTGAAGGCCTGATAGTCGTCGATCTGATACCCTTTCAGATCGACACCGAACAGCATCGTGTGCCTGACAGGACCGGTGTTGAAGCGATATTCCAGCTGGTTGTCGAGATCGGCCTGGTTGGCGGTGTCCTTAGCATACCAATTGTAGCGACCAAGAGAGGCCGCATTGATATTGTCCCAGCCGTTGCCGATATAGCCGCGATAGGTCAGGTCGATATGCGCAAATCGCGCATTCTGCCGGAAAGTTAGATCGTCGGTGAGATTGCGTTCGAACTGATAGCCGAGCATCTCCTGCTCGCGCGTGAACTTATCGACGCTGGGATCGCCGGCGAAGAAGCTGGTCGGGATCTTGCCGAACGGCGCGTTCGTCACCGTGCCCTGGTAAGGCAGGAAGTTGATGCCGCGGGTGTCGGTCTTCGACGCCGAAGCAAGCACCGTGAAGGTGGTGTCGGCATCCGGCCTCCAGGTGAAGGACGGCGCGAT
The DNA here is from genome assembly GCF_000284375.1 of Bradyrhizobium japonicum USDA 6. Classification (NCBI taxonomy): domain Bacteria; kingdom Pseudomonadati; phylum Pseudomonadota; class Alphaproteobacteria; order Hyphomicrobiales; family Nitrobacteraceae; genus Bradyrhizobium; species Bradyrhizobium japonicum. Next base: position 4,841,314 of record NC_017249.1, on the reverse strand, counting down.
GAAGTAGTTGTTGTCGGGCGTGAAGTTGACCTGGGTCGGGCCGTTCTGCACCTGGCCGACGACGCGGTAGAACAGCTTGCCGTTTTCGGGCTGCGTCGCGACCGGGCCGCCGACATCGAAGCCGACATAGGCGTTGCCGAAATTGTTGACCCCGGTCTCGACGTAGCGGATCGGCTCCGTCGGCGGCATCTTGCTGATGACGTTGACGATGCCGCTCGGGCTCGATCCGCCGTAAAGCACTGCCGACGGACCGCGCAGCACCTCCACGCGCTCCATGTTGAACGGCGGAAGCCTCCAGCTCGCATACGCAGTGTAGAACAGCTGCATGCCGTCGAGGAACAGTCCGATGTCGTCGGACTTGAAGCCACGGATCAGCCACCAGTCGTTGCGGGTGTCGGCGCCAAAGGTCCCGGCGCGCACGCCCGCGGTGTAGCGCAGGACCTCGTCGAGCTTGTTAGGCTTCTGGTCGCGGATCTGCTCGGCGCCGATCACAGAGACCGACTGCGGCGTCTGCATGATCGGAGTGTTGGTCTTGGTGCCGGACGAGCTGCGGTTGGCAACGTAGCCGTTCACCGGTCCGCGCGGCGTTTCGACGAAGCCGACATTGCGTTGCTGAAGCGGTCTGCGGCTGGCGGCGGTCTGCGGCGACGGCCGCGTCGCGCGGCGCACGGCGGCAGCTGGCGCGCGGCGGCGCGTTTCCGGCGCGTCGACGGTGACCGACGGCAGGTTTTGCGCACCGCCTTGCGCCGAGGACTGCGCAAGCGATGCCTGCGGTACCACTGCGAAAGCAGACGCGGTCGCCAAGACGGCCGACCGCAGCATACGAAGACTGTTCAACGCGCACCCCAACATGTCTGTTTGCTTGCGTCATGCCGTCGTTCCCCCAACGGCAGGCGCTTGCAGTGACGCTTAGGTGAGCGCGCGCGAATTCCCTAATTGAAAGCCTCTTAGAAGGGTTCTTAGAAATGATCCAATGTTCCCGGAGATTTCCGAGAGATCAGCGTGAAACTTTCTCGGCCTCGAGCATCTTCTCGGCTGTCGCCGTGAGACGATCGATCTGCGCCAGCAGCGTCTCGAACTCGTCCTTGCTCAACTGTTGCAGCAATTGCCGATTGCGCTCCTGCGCGCCTTCGACGATCGCGTCATGCGCGGCGAGCCCTGCCGCGGTCAGCGCAACCAGCACCTCGCGGCTGTCCTTCGGGTTCGCCGACTTCGCGATCAGCTTGCGCGAGACGAGTTCCGCGAGCGCGCGGCTGATCTGGCCCTTGTCCTGGCCGACGGCTTCGGCGAGCCGCGCCACGCTCATCGGCGGACGGCGACCGAGCGAAGCAACGAGACCGAATTCGACCGAGGACAGTCCGGCGAGGCGCTTGTAGCGCAGGATCGCGCCGCGCTTGAGCAAATTGGCGAGCACCATCAGCCGTGACGACAGCATCACGGTGATCGGCGCCGGCGAGTGGCTTTCGTCCGGATCGGGCGATGCGTGCCCGTCCCTGCTCGATGTCTGGCTCATGATCCACCTCTGCCAAGAAAGCCGGGGCGTGCCAAGCGCTGGTAGCGCAACCTCCCCAGCCACATCGAAATGCGATTAAGAGGCATTCCGGAAGATCGTTGACATTGTCATCGACTTATCTTTCACTGTGTCACCGCACCAAAACGACCCGGCCACCAAGGCCAGCGGCGGGAGGAACAGCATGACGATGACCCAGCGGGATCGCGATCTCGGCACCGCCTATGCGACGAAGCCGGCGCATACGCGTACCGAGCTCACCTCGGTCGTGCGCGGCACGCCGATGGGAGAATTGCTGCGCCGCTACTGGCATCCGGTCGGGCTGGTCAGCGACGCCGCCGACACGCCGAAGAAGGTGCGTGCGCTCGGCGAGGATCTGGTGCTGTTCCGCGACAAGCATGGCCGCGCCGGCCTGTTGCACGCGCGCTGCTGCCATCGCGGCACCACGCTCTACTATGGCAAGGTCGAGGAAGACGGCATCCGCTGCTGCTATCACGGCTGGAAGTTCGACGCCGAAGGCCACTGTCTCGAGCAGCCCTGCGAGCCCGACGGTGGCCAGTTCAAGGACAAGGTGCGCCAGCCCTGGTACCCGGTCGAGGAGCGCTACGGGCTGATCTTCGCCTATATGGGCCCGGCCGAGAAACGCCCGGTGCTGCCGGCCTACGAATGCCTGGAAAACATGGACGAAGGCGAGTTCGTCGAGGCCGACGATTCCTCGATCGGCGGCGGCGGCCCCGCGATCATCCCCTGCAACTGGCTCCAGCATTTCGAGAACGTGGTCGATCCCTATCACGTGCCGGTGCTGCACGGCTCGTTCTCGGGACCCCAATTCACCAACATGATGGCCTCGATGCCGGAGGTGAAGTTCGACAAGACGCCGCGCGGCATCGCCGTGCGCTCGATCCGCAAGCAGGACGACGGCAAGGTGTTTTACCGCGTCACCGAAGCCGCCCTCCCCACCTTGCGCGTCGTTCCCAATCCGCGCGTGGCGCAATTCGCCCGCGTCGAGTCGATCGGCTGGACGCTGCCGATCGACGACACCTCGTTCCGCATCTACGTCGCCGGCCGCGTCAAGACTTCCGGCGACATCGGCCGCATGCGCTCGAAGTTCAACGGAAAATTCTGGTGGGACATGACGGAAGCCGAGCACCAGCAATTCCCCGGCGATTACGAGGCCCAAGTCGGCCAAGGCCCCGTGACCGTTCACTCCGAGGAGCATTTCGGCCAGAGCGATCGCGGCATCCTGATGATCCGGCGCTTGCTGAGCGAGCAACTGGAGGCGATGGAGGCAGACCGCGATCCGATCGGCGTGTCGTTCGACGCAGGTGCTGCGCCGGTCGAATTCGAAGCGGGGAATTACATCCGCGAAGGCTGAGTTTTTGTTTGGCGCGTTTTCTTCACGCGAACCGGTATCCACTTCGCTCGAAAACGCTCTCGACCAGCCTCACGAAGGGCTGGACCGGCAACGATAACAAAGACAAATTGGGGGATGCGATGGTCGATGTGACGTCACAAGTCTCGGTGCAAACGGCCGCGGCGGCGCCCCCCTCACCGCGCCGCTATTACGTGCTGGGCCTGCTCACCATCATCTATGCGCTGAACTTCCTCGACCGCACGATCTTCAACGTCCTGATCGAGCCGATCAAGAAGGAGTTTCAGCTCAGCGACACCATGATGGGCCTGCTTGCGGGCTTCGGCTTCGCACTGTTCTATTCCCTGCTCGGCATTCCCATCGCGCGCGTCGCCGACCGGCTCAACCGGCGCAACATCGTCGCGGTGGCCTTTGCGTTCTGGAGTGCGATGACCGCGCTGTGCGGCGCGGCCTCGAGCGTGACCTCGCTGGCGCTGGCGCGCATCGGCGTCGGCATCGGCGAATCCGCGGGCTCGCCCGCCTCGCAGTCGATCGTCGCCGATCTCTTCACCAAGAACGAGCGGCCGCGCGCGCTCGGCATCTACGCCATCGGCACCTATCTCGGCGTCTTCCTCGGCTATTTCATCGGCGGCTACGTCAACCAGCACTATGGCTGGCGGATGGCGTTCTACGTCGCCGGCCTGCCCGGCATCCTGCTCGCATTGATCCTGTGGCTGACGATCTCCGAGCCGAAGCGCGGCGCGATGCAGGAGAGTTTCGTGCCCGAGCCGCTCGGGCCGACACTGCGCTTCCTGGCCTCGCAGCAGAGCTTCATCATCGTGCTGGTCGGCTTCTGCCTCACCACCTACACGAACTACGCAACGGCGGCGTGGATCCCGCCGTTCCTGGCACGCGTGCACCATCTGTCGAGCGCCGAGATCGGCACCTATGCCGGCACCTTCAAGGGGCTCGCCGGCATGGCCGGCACCCTGCTCGGCGGCTTCGTGGTGGCGCAGATCAGCCGCCGCGACGACCGCTGGAAGCTGTGGGCGCCGGCGATCACCTCAGGGCTGGCCGGCCCGGTGTTCGCGCTGTGCATGCTGACGCAGGATTTTTCGTTGATGGTCGCCATGCTGGCGCTGACCTCGTTCCTGGTCGGCTTCCATCTCGGACCGATCTTCGCGATCGCGCAGACGGTGGCGAAGCCGAGCATGCGGGCGCTCGCCTCCGCCCTGATCGCGCTGACCGCCACCTGCTTCGGCCAGGGCGTCGGCCCGCTGGCCGTCGGCATGGTCAACGACGCCCTGAAGGGCACTTATGGCGCGGACGCCGTGCGCTATTCCCTGCTCTCGGCGGCGGTCACGACCACGCTGGGAGCCCTGCTGTTCGTCTGGGCGGCCCGCACGATCCGGGGCGATATCGGCCGGACCGCCTGAAGCCGGCTCGGCCGCAAGCCCGGCGAAACCCAGCCGGCGTAATAATGAAACCATTTTGCGGAACCCGCGAAACCATCCGGAAACAGATGGTCCTTAAGACGTGAGCCCATAGACGACGGCGAAGCCCGTCGGGAGGCTCAGATGAACCACTCATTTCACTCGGCTGATCGCGGTACCCACCTGAAGATCGTGGTGGTGGCGCTGGTTGCTGGTATTCTGGTCGCCGGCTTCGGGATCGCAGCCCGCACCAACGTCGATTACAGCCAGACCGCCCAGTCGACCCACGTGATCAAGGCCGGCAAGCCGGTGGTGGTGACCAACGCGGGCACGTCCGAGATTCGTTGACACGCCTTGTTTCGGGCTGACAGAGGCCGCCGCCTGGCGGCCTTTTTCGTTTTCCAGAGCAATGCTTAGCCGATACGTCCTGACAAAGCGCAACGTCCTTGACTTCAACATGTCGCCCCTTTAAGTCCCCCCTCGTTCCGCGCGCTTTCAGCGAACCACGCGGGAGTAGCTCAGTTGGTTAGAGCGCCGGCCTGTCACGCCGGAGGTCGCGGGTTCGAGCCCCGTCTCTCGCGCCATTTTGGCAATCCCTTCATAGTCTTAGCCCGAACTTCTCGATGCCTTTCTCGGCACGGTCGGCGATTGCCGGCATCCGGCGGGAACTGGTGGTCGGGAACTCGTGGCATAGTCAGCCCGCGCCCGAATCGTCTACGCCTTCGAGAACTTTGAGGGATCCCCACGCTTTACCGGCTTTTCCGGGGCTTCCCTGTCATTGAGGAGGCCAGACATGGCTAAGAAGGATTCGGCCAAGAAGGATTCGGCGAAGAAGGCAGCCGCTCCTGCCACCATCACGCTCAAGCACCTCGCCGCTGACATTGCGGAGAGCCAGGACCTCTCGAAGAAGCACGCCGAGGCCGTCCTGACCGACATGGTCGATCTGATCGCCAAGCACCTCAAGAAGGGCGACCGCGTCCGCATCGTCGGTCTCGGCATCCTCCAGGTCCGCAAGCGCGCCGCCCGCACCGGCCGCAACCCCGCCACCGGCGAGGCGATCCACATCAAGGCCAGCAAGAAGGTCGCCTTCCGCCCGGTCAAGGAGCTCAAGGAAGCGATCTAGCAGCTACGTTTCGTTAAGCCTGATCCGCTTCGTTCCGGCCGCATCACGGCCCGCTTTTCTGATATACCGCCTGCTTCCCCCAAGCCTTCCCCAAGACCCGGCGGTTTGACCAGAAATGTCCTCCCTCTCCTTTTCGCACACCGTGACCGAACGCTTCCTGCGCTACGTCACCATCGACACCCAGTCCGATCCGGAATCCCCGGCCTCGCCCTCGACCGAGAAGCAGAAAGATCTCGGCCGCGTGCTCGCCGCCGAGCTGAAGGCCATGGGCGTCGCCGACGCGCATCTCGACGACTTCGGCTACGTCTACGGAACGATTCCGGCCAATACGACCAAGAAGGTGCCGGTGATCTGTTTCTGCTCGCACATGGACACCTCGCCCGACGTGACCGGCAAGGACGTCAAGCCGCAGCTGGTGAAGGACTATCGCGGCGGCGATATCACCCTGCCGGGCGATACCAGCCAGGTGATCCGCTTCACTGAACATCCCGCGCTGAAGAACCAGATCGGCAACGACATCATCACCACCGACGGCACCACGCTGCTCGGCGCCGACAACAAGGCCGGCGTTGCCGAGATCATGGATGCCGCGCACTTCTTCATCAACAACCCCGATGTGAAGCACGGCACCATCAAGATCCTGTTCACGCCGGACGAGGAGATCGGCCGTGGCGTCGACAATGTCGACCTGAAGAAGCTCGGCGCCGATTTCGGCTATACCATGGACGGCGAGAGCGCCGGCAGCGTCGAGGACGAGACCTTCTCGGCCGACGGCGCCACCATCACCATCAACGGCGTCAGCGCACATCCAGGCTACGCCAAGGGCAAGATGGAGCACGCGATCAAGATCGCCGCGGCAATCGTCGAGCGGCTGCCGAAGGAAGGCTGCTCGCCCGAGACGACGTCAGGCAAGCAGGGCTTTCTGCATCCGATCGGCATCGACGGCGCGCTGGAGCAGGCGACGCTCTCCTTCATCGTGCGCGACTTCACCGAGGAAGGGCTGAAGGAGAAGGAAGTCCTGCTCGAGAACATCGTCAAGGACGTGATGAAGGACTATCCGCGCTCGACCTACAAGTTCGAGGTCAGGGAGCAGTACCGCAACATGAAGCAGGTGATCGACCGTCACCCGCAGATCCTCGAATATGCCATCGAGGCGATCCGCCGTGCCGGCCTGCGCCCGATGCGCACCGCGATCCGCGGCGGCACCGACGGCTCGCGCCTGTCCTTCATGGGCCTGCCCTGCCCCAACATCTTCGCCGGCGAGCACGCGTTTCATTCGCGGCTCGAATGGGTCAGCCGGCAGGACATGGAAAAGGCGGTGCAGACGATCGTGCATCTCGCGATGATCTGGGAGGAGAAGGCTTAGGAACGCCGCACCTCCCGGCAGCAGGGCAAAATAATTCCGAGCCCTGCGGAACGATCCAGTGCGGGGCACGTTAGCGCTGCAAGTCCCAAGGATGAGAATGTGAGCACATGAGGCCTCAGCCGGTCAGCCCCGGGCTGGGGCCTTTCCGCGTTTGGTATCGCGCGCAAAGGCCACCTCAGGCAGTCACGGCAGCTTGCCCGCCGCGATGCTCTGCCCATGCTTGCCGCAAGATTTGCAGCGAAGAGGTCAGGAAGATTCCAGCCATTACGGCGGCGACAGCCAGATCGGGCCATGCCGTCGCGGTTCCAAATACACCGATGGCAGCGACCATCACGATGACGTTGCCGATCGCGTCATTGCGCGAGCAGAGCCAAACCGAGCGCACGTTGGCGTCACCGTCCTTGTAGCGCGCGAGCAGGAGAACCGAGGTCAGGTTCGCCGCTAGCGCGGCGAGGCTCATCGCTCCCATCAGCTCCGCACGCGGGAGCCCCAGGACCAGGGTCTGATAGAGCGTTGACCCGAACACCCAGGCGGCCATGGCACTGAGCGACAACCCCTTGAACAACGCGGCGGTGGCACGCGTCTTGATGCTCGCGCCGATCACCGAAAGACTCAGGCCGTAGGTGACGGTGTCGGCCAGGAAGTCGAGTGCGTCGGCTTTGAGAGCCTGCGAGCCGGCCAAATGGCCCGCCGTCATTTCACTGACGAACATCGTCGCGTTGATGGCGATGACGGTCCACAGCACACGCTTGTATCGCGGATCGAGCCCGTCGAAGACCGGAACGCCCGCCGAGCAGCAGTCGGCGCAGCCTGACGCGGCGACTTCCTCCATACGGGGTTTGGCGGCTTCCCCGCAGCACGCATCGTGCGAGCAGCAAGACTCTTCGGGCATTCCAGGCTCCCTCGCGGCGTTCCCATCTTACCACGCGACGGGTAGCGATGGCGATGGTCGGCGCCGCTTGCATTCACAAGGACACATGCGGGTGCGACCTTCAGTTCGCCACACGTAACATTATTGCGGGCCCTTCTCACTATTCAGACCGCAGCGTTCCAAACGCAGTTTCGCATCCTTGCGGAGCCGGCCTCTCCCGCAACACAGCGAAAGATCACGCAACTTTGCGAGAGCCTTGCCTCAAACAAGACGCCGGCCGGGGATTGTGATAGCCTCGATTTTCTCAGGAGGCGGCCAGTATCGGCTTCTCAAAAGCGACTACGGCCGCAATGACGATTGAGCGCTCCGAGTCGCAATGATCCAGCTTGAATCGACCCTCACCTGTCCAGAGTGCGGCCATCAAACGGTCGAGGCCATGCCGGCGGACGCGTGTCAGTTCTTCTATGATTGCGCGGGGTGCGGCAAACGGCTGAAGCCGAAGGAAGGCGACTGTTGCGTGTTTTGCTCCTTCGGCTCGGCCCCCTGTCCGCCAATCCAGGCGGGTGATTGCTGTTCGCAGACTTAGTTTACAGACCGAACAATCGCGCCCGCGACGGCCGCGACAACAAGTTCCCCACACGTAACAATGTAGCGGGTCGACATCGTTGCGGCCGCCATGCTACCGGAGCGAACCGGGGAACCTGAGTGATACCGTGACCGCGATCCGCCGAGCCCATCGATCCAGCCGCCTGCGCAACTGGCGCGGGCTCGTGGCTGTGCTCGTTGCGGTCATGTATCTGCTGTCCGGCGCGCTCCATGGCGCGCACGACATCGATGTCACCAGCCCCTCCGGCGGCTCGGAGATCGCCTCGATTGTCGAAGACGGGTCTGCCGCGGGTCATGGCGATCACAAGGCGCTCGGCGGCCATCACTGCCACGGCTGCTTCTCGGTCGCCGTCGCGCAGCCGCTGCCGGCTGGAGCTGCCGGTGACATCGTTGCCGCACCAACTCCGCAGCGCGAGCCTGCGCTGCTCGGCATTGCGCCCGACACCGACTCTCCGCCCCCAAACACCTGACCTGAACTGATCAGCCGGGCGCCCGTGCGCCCACGATACGATTGTTCACAGGTCACCTTCATGTCTTGCAGACGGACTGCTGCGCGCCTGGCGTGCGCGATGGCAATTTTCGTTGGCCCCTGGCTGACGCAGCACACACACGCCCAGACGCTGACGATGCGGAGCGCGCTATCGCGTGCGCTGGCCGCGAGCCCGCGGCTCACCGCAGCAGAGCGCGACGTCGGCATCGCCACGGGGCAGCGCATCCAGGCCGGCGCGCTGCTCAATCCGGAACTGTCCTATGAACAGGACAATTCGTTCGGATCGGGCATCTATCGCGGCACAAGATCGGCCGAGACCACGCTCCAGATCAGCCAGGCCTTCGAGCTGTTCGGCAAGCGTGATGCGCGGATCGCCGCAGGCGCCGCCGGCATCGAGGTGGCCGCGATCCAGCGCAAGGCCGTCAGGCTGGAGGTGCTGTCAGAGACTGCGATCGCCTTCCTCAGCGTGCTCGGCGCGCAGCGGCGCATCCAGATCCTCGACGAGCAGATCGCCGCGATCGACCGCCTGACGCCGCTGCTGCGCCGCCGCGTCGAGGCCGGCGCCTCCTCGCCGGCCGAGACCGGGCGCGCCGAGGTCGCGTCCGCCCTGGTGAAGGCCGACCGCGAGCGCTTCAAGGCAACGCTGGCGAGTGCCAGGCGCGAGCTTGCAGTGCTGATGGGGGATCCCGCGGCAAAATTCGGCGAGGTCTCCGGCCGGCTCGACACCACGGGAAAGACGCCGACGTTCCAGTCGGTCGTCGCCGCCATCGATGCCAATCCGCAGCTGGTGCGCTGGACCGCGGTCTATGCCCAGCGCAACGCCGAGCTGTTGATGGCGCGCTTAAGGCCCTATCCCGACGTGCGGATCGCGGCGGGATGGCGCCATTTCAACGAGAGCAACGACGACGCGGTGCGCCTCACCGTCTCGGTGCCGATCCCCGTGTTCGACCAGAACCAGGGCAACATCCTCTCGGCGCAGGAAAGCCTCGCCAAGACAAGGGCCGAGCGCGAAGCCAACCGCAACACGCTGATCGTGGTCGCCGGCCGCGCCTACGACTCGCTGCAGGGCTCGCTGCGCGAGCTCGCGGTGCTGCGCGAGACCGCCATCCCCAAGGCCGTCGAAGCGTCCGAGGCGATCTCGCAAGGCTATGGCCAGGGCCGCTTCACCCTGCTCGAGGTGCTCGACGCCCAGGCGAGCGTCACCCAGGCGCGGCTGCGCGAGCAGGAGGCGCTGCAGAACTTCCATGCCGGCGTTGCGACCATCGAAGGCCTCGTCGGCAATCCCTTTGCGCTGGCCCGGGAGAGCGCGCGATGAAGACATCCTCCACCATCCTGGTCGCCATCGTGGCCGCAACACTCGGCGCCTACGGCTATTCCCTGCTCGCGCCTGCCGGGGTCACGCACACCGAGCATGCCGAGCATTCCGAACAGAAGAAGCCGAACGACCATGTCGAGCAGGACGAGCACGGCGCCGACCGCATCCGCATCTCAGACGTCAAGCTGGCCGCCGCCGGCGTGGTGCTGGCGGAAGCTGCAAGCGCGACGCTGACCGATACACTGTCCTTCAACGGCATCTTGCGCGCCAACCAGGAAGCCGTCGTGCAGGTGACGCCGCGCTTTCCGGGAGTCGCCAAATCGATCCAGAAGCGCATCGGCGACAGGGTCGGCAAGGACGATCTGCTCGCCGCGATCGAGAGCAACCAGAGCCTCACCGTCTACGAGCTGAAGGCGCCGATCGCGGGCACGATCATCGAGCGGCAGATCTCGCTCGGCGAATACGCTTCCGAGCAGAAGCCGGCCTTCGTGGTCGCCGACCTCTCGACGATCTGGGTCGACCTGTCGATCTACCGGCAGGACCTCCGGCGCGTTCGTCTCAACGACGAGGTGCTGATCGATCCCGACGACGGCCGCGGCGAGATCAAGGGCACGATCTCCTACATGGCGCCGATCGGCAGCAGCGAGACCCAGACCGCGCTCGCCCGCGTGGTGCTGCCAAATCCGGACGGGCGCCTGCGTCCCGGCCTGTTCGTCACGGCGCGGCTGATCCTCGCCGCGCGCAACGTCGCTGTCGCCGTACGCCGAAGTGCGATCCAGACGCTGGAGAACAGGACCATCGTGTTCGTCCGCGAGGACGGCGACAAGATCGAGGCGCGTCCCGTGGAGCTCGGGGATTCCGATCCGCGCCATGTCGAGATCAAGGCCGGTCTTTCGGCCGGCGAGCATTACGTCGCGGAGAACAGCTTTGTCGTTAAGGCGGAGATGGGCAAGGGCGAGGCCGAACATGATTGAGCGTCTCATCGCCGTCTCGCTTCAGCAGCGCTGGCTCGTCCTCCTGCTCGCGCTCGGCGCCGTCGCTTTCGGAGGGTGGAATTTCCAGCGCCTGCCGATCGACGCCGTCCCCGATATCACCAACGTCCAGGTCCAGATCAACACCCGCGCGCCCGGCTACTCGCCGCTCGAGACCGAGCAGCGCATCACCTTCCCCGTCGAGACCGCCATGGGCGGCCTGCCGAAGCTCGACTACACCCGCTCGCTATCGCGCTACGGCCTGAGCCAGGTGACGGTCGTGTTCAAGGACGGCACCGACATCTATTTTGCCCGCCAGCTCGTGGGCGAGCGCATCCAGCAGGTGAAGGACCAGCTTCCGGCGGGCGTCGAGGTCGCCATGGGCCCGGTCTCGACCGGCCTGGGCGAAATCTTCATGTACACCGTCGAGGCAAAGGCGGGGGCGAAGACGCAGGGCGGTCACGACTATTCGCTGACTGACCTCCGCACCGTGCAGGACTGGATCATCCGGCCGCAGCTTCGCAACGTGCCCGGGGTGATCGAGGTCAACACCATCGGCGGCTTCGAGCGGCAGTTCCACGTGCTGCCGGACCCCGGCAAGCTGATGGCCTACCGGCTCGGCTTTCGCGACGTCATGACGGCGCTGGCCGCCAACAACGCCAATGTCGGCGCCGGCTATATCGAACGCAACGGCGAGCAATATCTGGTGCGCTCCCCGGGCCAGGTCGGCAGCATCAGCGAGATCCAGGACATCGTGATCGGCTCGCGCGGCGGCAATCCCGTCAGGATCAGGGATGTCGCCTCAGTCGCGGAAGGCCGCGACCTCCGCACGGGCGCGGCGACGCGCGACGGCGAGGAAACCGTGCTCGGCACGGCCATGCTGCTGATCGGCGAGAACAGCCGCAGCGTGGCGCGCCGCGTCGCAGCCCGTCTCGACGAGATCGCCAAATCGCTGCCCGACGGCGTCGTGACCCGGACCGTCTACGACCGCACCCATCTGGTCGAGGCCACCATCCGCACGGTCGAAAACAACCTCCTGGAAGGTGCGGCCCTGGTCGTGGCCGTGCTGTTCCTGATCCTCGGAAACATCCGCGCCGCGCTCGTGGTGGCCTGTGTCATTCCGCTCTCCATGGCCATGACGATCACCGGCATGGTCGAAACAAAAGTCAGCGCGAACCTTATGAGCCTGGGTGCGATCGATTTCGGCATCATCGTCGACGGCGCCGTGATCATCGTCGAGAACTGCCTGCGCATGCTGGCCGAGGCGCAGCGCCAGAAAGGCGGCCTGCTCTCCACCCCCGAACGGCTGCGCGCGATCCTGCGCGGGTCGTGCGAGGTCATCAAGCCGAGCCTGTTCGGAACGCTGATCATCGCGGTTGTCTACCTGCCCGTGCTGACGCTGACCGGCGTCGAGGGCAAGATGTTCACGCCGATGGCGTTGACCGTGCTGATGGCGCTGGGCGCCGCGGTGCTGTTCTCCATCACCTTTGTGCCGGCGGCGGTTGCCATCTTCGTCACCGGCAAGGTGTCCGAACACGAAAACCTGTTCATGCGGGTGGCGAAGCGCATCTATCTCCCCCTGCTCCGCCGCGCGATCGACAATCGGGTCGCGGTCACCGTCATGGCCGCCATCATCGTGATCGCAAGCGGCGTGGCCGCCGCGCGCATGGGCGGCGAGTTCATCCCGAGCCTGGACGAAGGCGACGTCGCGCTGGCCTCGATCCGGATTCCCGGGACCAGCCTCACGCAGTCGCTGGATCTGCAAAAGGCGCTGGAAAAGCGCATCAAGGAGATTCCCGAGGTGAAGGAATTCTTCACCCGCATCGGCACCGCCGAGATCGCGACCGACCCGATGTCGCCGGCGCAGACAGACGGCTACATTATGCTGAAGCCGCGCGCGGAATGGCCCGACCCGGGCAAGCCGAAATCGGAGGTGATCGAGGCCATCGACCACGCCGCCGACGAAATTCCCGGCAGCGCCTATGAAATCTCCCAGCCGATCCAGTTCCGCGTCAACGAGCTGATCTCCGGCGTGCGCAGCGACGTCGGCATCAAGGTCTTCGGTGACGACCTCGACATCCTCCAGGGCGCCGCAAAGCAGGTCGAGGCCGCAATCCGCGGCATCCGCGGCGCCAGCGACGTCAAGATCGAGCAGGTCTCGGGCCTGCCGATCCTCACCGTCCGGCTCGACCGCCAGGCGCTCGCCCGCTACGGGCTCAGCATCGGTGAGGTGCAGGGCATCGTCGAAATCGCGGTCGGCGGCAAGTCGGCAGGCAAGCTGTTCGAGGGCGACCGCCGTTTCGACATCGTCGTGCGCCTGCCCGAGCACCTGCGCGGCAATCTCGAGGCGATCCGGGCCATCCCGATCCCGCTGCCGCCGAGCGAAGAAGCAGCAGGCGGCACCGCCGTGCGAACAGCGCTGACCGCCTCTCCCCTTGCCCAGATGCGCTATGTCCCGCTGTCGTCGGTCGCAACCGTCGATGCGACGCCCGGTCCCAACCAGATCAGCCGCGAGAACGGCAAGCGGCGCATCGTCGTGACCGCCAATGTCCGCGCGCGCGACCTCGGCTCCTTTGTGAGCGAGGCGGAAGCGGCCGTCGCCGAGAAGGTCAAGCTGCCGCCGGGCTATTGGATCGGCTGGGGCGGCCAGTTCGAGCAGCTGGTCTCGGCGACCAAGCGGCTGACGATCGTGGTGCCGGTGGCGCTCCTGCTGGTGTTCCTGCTGCTGTTCATGGGCATGGGATCGGCGGCGGATGCGGCTCTGGTGTTCTCCGGCGTGCCGCTGGCGTTGACGGGCGGCGTTGCCGCGCTTCTGCTGCGCGACATTCCTCTGTCGATCAGCGCCGGTGTCGGCTTCATCGCATTGTCTGGCGTGGCCGTTCTCAACGGCCTTGTCATCATCGCCTTCATCGAGCGGCTGCGCAGCGAGGGGCTCCCCGTGGCCGACGCGGTGCGCGAGGGTGCGCTGACGCGGCTGCGCCCGGTGCTGATGACCGCCCTGGTCGCCTCCCTGGGCTTCGTGCCGATGGCGCTCGCCACCGGCGCCGGCGCCGAGGTGCAGCGTCCGCTGGCGACCGTGGTGATCGGCGGCATCATCTCCTCCACTGTGCTAACGCTGCTGGTGCTGCCGGCGCTCTATGCGCTGTTCCGGCGTGACGGAGCTGCCGAAACGCCTACAATGGCACCTGATTTGGCGGCGTCCGGGGAGCGCTAGATTTGGGCAGCCACGACCATCACGGACATCACCACCATGATCATGCCGGCCACGGGCATGATCACGGGCATAACCACGGTCCTGGCCACGCGCATGTCCATGCGCCCGCGAATTTCGGCACGGCATTCGCGATCGGCATTTCGCTCAACACCGCGCTGGTCGTGGCCGAGGCGATCTACGGCTATATCGGCAACTCCACCGCGCTCCTCGCCGATGCCGGCCATAATCTCAGCGACGTGCTCGGCCTGGTCGTGGCGTGGTGCGCATCGATCGCGGCAAGGCGCGCGCCGAGTGGCCGCTTCACCTATGGCTTTCGCGCCTCCACCATCCTGGCGGCGCTGGCGAACGCGGTGTTCCTGCTGGTCGCGACCGGCGCGATCGGCTGGGAAGCGATCTTGCGGCTGCGCGAGCCGGAGCCGGTTGCGGGCGTCACCGTGATGGTGGTCGCCGGCATCGGCATCCTCATCAACGGTTTTACCGCCATGCTGTTCGCGCGCGGACGCAAGGACGACATCAACATCGAGGGCGCCTATCTGCACATGGCGGCCGACGCCGCGGTCTCGCTCGGCGTCGTGATCTCGGCGGCGCTGATCATCTGGACCGGCTGGCTCTGGCTCGATCCCGTCACCAGCCTCGTCATCTGCGCCACCATCCTGTGGAGCACCACCAGCCTGCTGCGCGGCTCCATCGACATGTCGATGGCGGCTGCGCCGAAGGGCACCGACATCGCCGCGATCAAGGTCTTTCTGCTGGAGCGGCCCGGCGTCTCGGGAATCCACGATCTCCACGTCTGGCCGATCTCGACCACCGAGACGGCGCTGACCTGCCATCTCGTGATGCCCGCCGGGGCCGGCGATGCATTCCTGATGGAGACGGCGCAGATGCTGAGGGCGTCCTTCCGCATCGGCCACACCACGCTCCAGATCGAGACGCATCCGGATAACGGGTGCGCGCTGGCGCCGGATGATGTGGTGTAGGACTCATAGGCCCGTCCACGTCGTCATTGCGAGGAGCGAAGCGACGAAGCAATCCAGACTGTCTCCGCGAAGGCAGTCTGGATTGCTTCGCTACGCTCGCAATGACGGTGGATGGAGCGGCGCCTACGCCGCCTTCGCCGTCACGATCCAGATTGCGCCCTGGAGCGCAACGCTCTGTCCTTTGAGGAACGGCGTGAGCATCTCACGGATCGAGGCTTTTGCGGCCGCATATGTCTCCGGCGGATGGCCCTGCAGCGCGCGGCTGGCGGGGCCGATCTGGAGCGCGCCCTCGACCGCCGCATCGAGCCCGCCGCCGATCGCGACATCCATCGCGAGATTGTGCGGCACCATCGCCACGTCCACGAAGCCGGCGCCCTTCAGGATGCGCGTCACGCGCTCTTCCGAGGCGAAGGCGAACGGGCCCGGCTCTTCCGGCCCGACCGGCGGCATCTTCGGGACATGTTTGTAGACCGCCATCAGCGGCGCCATCATCCACGGATTTTCCTTCGGCTCGCGCCAGCAGGCGAAGGCGAGCCGCCCCGAGGGCTTCAGCGCGCGGCGGAGGTTGGTGAAGGACGCAACGGGATCGGCGAAGAACATCACGCCGAAGCGCGACGCCAACAGGTCAAAGCTCACCGGCTCGAACGGATGGACCGTCGCATCCGCCAGCACGAAATCGAGCGGCAGGCCTTTTGGCGCAAACGCGCGTGCCTGCGACAGCATCGGGTCGGAAACGTCGAGGCCGAGCGCGAAGCCATCGGGCGCGACCGCTTTCGCGAACGCGAACGTCGTCGCGCCGGAGCCGCAGCCGACATCGAGCACCCGCTCGCCCGGCTTCGGCCTGGCGCGATCGATCAGCACGTCGGCGATGGGGCCGAGCAGGCTCTCCTGGGCCGCGTGCCGATCGGCCCAGCGCTGCCCGCTCGGACCGTTCCAATAGGCGATCTGATCCGCATTCTCTGCGTGTCCGCTCGGCTGTTCCATGGATCCCCTCCGGCAGCTTGGTCGAAAGACCCCGATGCCGAAAAGCAAGGACGCCGTCAACTGAGGCGGCCTGTTCGGTCCACCTGTCAGCGAGACGTTCTTGCGTTCACGCCGCACGCCACGGCGTCAGAGGTTGACGGACGCTGAGATCTTCAACTGCGGACCTGCGCTACGCCGGATCATTCGGCCGCGAGCGAAACTCCGGTTCGCTTGGCGAGGACGCGGCGAAAGTCGGCTGCCAGCTCGTCGTAATAGTTGGCAAGCTCCTCGTAGAAGGCCCGACCGGCCTCATCAGGAGCTTCTTGAGCCGCTTTCATGCAGTGGGCGGCTTTCGACTCGTACCTTTCCAGCTTGATGCGAAGATCACTCATCACGGCGATACTCCACGCTGCCACAGGGAGCCGTAACGGTGGTTCGGATGGCGATCAAAAAGATGACCGAAAAAGGGCAATTTTGGACCCTTGGAGGGCGGTTCGTGGGCGTCCGATGCCAGGCGCAACGAGGCAGGACAGCCGCCAGCGGCCAAGGCGGCATTGCTCGAGCCCTATTTGCGATGCGTTCGGGCCTTGCTCGAACACCCGCGGGAGGGCTAAAGAGGCGCCTTGGGGCGGTTAGCTCAGCTGGTTAGAGCATCTCGTTTACACCGAGAGGGTCCGCGGTTCGAATCCGTGACCGCCCACCAGCCTGCGCTCGCGCAGCGACGCAGGCTGCCACGCCGAATCCCCAACGGGCGAAGGCGGGCTTTTTGCAGCGAGCTTCGGCTTGGCAAGCCAGCCTAGTCCTGCGGCCGGCCCGGCAGCAGCGGCACCGCATCGATCCACACTGCCGCCGATTGGCACCATATCTGCCTCGCGGGCCGCAATTTGTCGCGCTGGCGGATGCTGCCCCAGCGGATGCCCCAATCGTCGGCCTGGTCGCCCTCGCCGCTGGTGAACAGCGGGGAACCGCAGTCGGCGCAGAAGTGCTGGAAGCGCATCCGGCCGTTGTCGCCGCGCTTGCCGTAGACTTTCGGCGTGCCGCTGGTCACGCGTACGTCGGCCTTGGAGCAGATCACGGTCACCCGGAACGGCGATCCCGTCAGGGTCTGGCAGTCGCGGCAATGGCAGACCGACACCGCCTCGAGGTCGATCTCGGCCTCAAAGGTGATCTGCCCGCAATGGCACTGCCCGTCGATCTGCATCGCCCTGATCCCTGCCCCCAAAACAAAAACGGCGCCCGAAGGCGCCGTTTTATCATCTTTCGCTGAACCTCAGTGAGCGGTCAGTCCGCCGGCGGCCTCGTCCCCGTCCGGCTTCACCGTCACCTTGGTGTCTTCTTCCCAGACGATCGGCACCGGCTTCTTCACCAGCGCCTTGGCGACGACGTCGTCCAGACGCGACACCGGGATGATCTCCATGCCGCCCTTGATCGCATCGGAAATCTCCGTGAGATCCTTGGCGTTGTCCTCGGGGATCAGCACCGTCTTGATGCCGCCGCGGGCAGCCGCCAGCAGCTTCTCCTTCAGGCCGCCGATCGGCAGCACACGGCCGCGCAGCGTGATCTCGCCGGTCATCGCGACATCGTGGCGGACCGGAATGCCGGTCATGACCGAGATGATCGCGGTGGCCATCGCCACGCCTGCCGACGGACCGTCCTTCGGCGTCGCGCCTTCCGGCACGTGCACGTGGATATCGCGCCGGTCAAACAGCGGCGGCTCGATGCCGTAGACGATCGCACGCGAGCGCACGTAGGACGCCGCTGCCGAGATCGATTCCTTCATCACGTCGCGCAGATTGCCCGTGACCGTCATCTTGCCCTTGCCGGGCATCATGACGCCTTCGATGGTCAGCAGCTCGCCGCCGACATCGGTCCAGGCAAGACCCGTGACGATACCGACCTGCGGCTCGCTCTCGATCTCGCCGAAGCGGTACTTCGGCACGCCGAGCAGCTCTTCCAGAGTCTTCTCGGTGACCTTGACCGACTTCTTCTTGGAGATCATCAGCTCCTTCACCGCCTTGCGGGCGAGTGTGGAGAGCTCACGCTCCAGGTTACGCACGCCCGCTTCGCGGGTGTAGCGGCGGATCAACAGCAGCAGCGCGTCGTCGTCGATCGCGAACTCCTTGGAGTCCAGGCCGTGCTTGGACACCGCGTTCGGGATCAGATGCTTGCGCGCGATCTCGACCTTCTCGTTCTCGGTGTAGCCCGCGATCCGGATGATCTCCATGCGGTCCATCAGCGGTCCCGGAATATTGAGCGTATTCGCGGTCGTGATGAACATCACGTTGGACAGATCGTAGTCGACCTCGAGGTAGTGGTCGTTGAAGGTCCCGTTCTGCTCGGGGTCGAGAACCTCGAGCAGCGCCGAAGACGGATCGCCGCGGAAATCGGCGCCCATCTTGTCGATCTCGTCCAGCAGGAACAGCGGATTGGACGACTTCGCCTTCCGCATCGACTGGATGATCTTGCCGGGCATCGAGCCGATATAGGTGCGGCGGTGGCCGCGGATCTCGGCCTCGTCGCGCACGCCGCCGAGCGAGACGCGCACGAATTCGCGCCCCGTCGCCTTCGCGATCGACTTGCCGAGCGAGGTCTTGCCGACGCCGGGAGGTCCGACGAGGCACAGGATCGGGCCCGTCAGCTTGTTGGCGCGCGACTGCACCGCGAGATACTCGACGATGCGTTCCTTGACCTTCTCGAGCCCGTAGTGATCGGAGTCCAGGATGGCCTGCGCCGATTCCAGATCCTTCTTCACCTTGGACTTCTTGTTCCACGGGATCGACAGCAGCCAATCCAGATAGTTGCGCACGACGGTCGCTTCCGCGGACATCGGCGACATCTGGCGCAGCTTCTTCAATTCATGCTGCGCCTTCTCGCGCGCTTCCTTGGAGAGCTTGGTCTTGGAGATCTTCTCTTCGAGATCGGCGAGCTCGTCGCGACCGTCGTCGTCGCCGAGCTCCTTCTGGATCGCCTTCATCTGCTCGTTGAGATAATACTCGCGCTGGGTCTTCTCCATCTGGCGCTTGACGCGCGAGCGGATGCGCTTCTCGACCTGCAGCACCGAGATCTCGCTCTCCATCAGGCCCAGCACCTTCTCGAGGCGCGTGGTGACGGACAGCGTCTCCAGGATACCCTGGCGATCCGCGATCTTGACGGCGAGATGCGAGGCAACGGTGTCGGCGAGCTTGGCGAAATCGGTGATCGCCTGCACGACGCCGACGACCTCGGCCGAGATCTTCTTGTTGAGCTTCACATAGCTCTCGAAATCGGACACGACCGAGCGCGACAGTGCCTCCGCCTCGACCGATTTCGCATCGGTGTCGGCGAGCGCAATCGCGGTCGCTTCGTAGTACTCGCTGCGATCGGTGTATTTCTGCACGCGCGCACGCTCGAGCCCTTCGACCAGCACCTTCACGGTGCCGTCGGGAAGCTTCAAGAGCTGAAGCACGCTGGCGAGCGTACCGGTCTCGTAAATGGCATCGGGCGCCGGATCATCGTCGGACGCGTTCTTCTGCGTCGCGAGCATGATCAGCGCGTCGTTCTTCATCACCTCTTCGAGCGCGCGGATCGACTTCTCGCGACCGACGAAGAGCGGAACGATCATGTGCGGGAAGACGACGATGTCGCGCAGCGGCAGCACGGGATAGGCGTGCGTTTCGCCATGGACGATGGTTGGCCGGGGTTTTGGATTAGTCATGGCCTTTTCCTTTTGCTTTGCCCCCTTGCACGCAGCCCGCCATGCTCATGCGCAACCGCCACAAGGTGCCGAGGTGATCCACAAAACCGGCCTACCATTCGAAGGTTGGACCGGGCTTGCCGGATCGGAACTGAGGCGAATCTTGAAGAGAATTCTCGCTCGCCGTCGACATTAGGTGGCTATCGACCGGGGGGTGTCAAGTCATTGAAAGACGCGCGCCATCAGGCGCTTACGCACGCGTATAAGCGACGCAACATCGGCTGCGGAGAACCATTCCGCAGCCGCTACTATCAAAGACGATTGGAGCGTTCCAGCGCCGTAAATCAGGCGCTGGCGTTCTCGACTGCGCGATCGGACCGATCGGCGTAGATGTAGAGCGGACGGGCCGTGCCTTCCACGACTTCGCGCGAAATCACGACTTCTTCCACACCTTCCAGGCCCGGCAGGTCGAACATGGTCTCGAGCAGGATCGCCTCGAGGATCGAACGCAGACCACGCGCGCCGGTCTTGCGCTCGATCGCTTTGCGGGCGACCGCGCCAAGCGCCTCGTCGGCGAAGGTCAGCTCGATGTTCTCCATCTCGAACAGCCGCTGGTACTGTTTCACCAGCGCGTTCTTCGGCTCGGTGAGGATCTTCTTCAGCGAGGTCTCGTCCAGATCCTCGAGGGTCGCCACGACCGGCAGACGGCCGACGAATTCGGGGATGAGGCCGTACTTCAGGAGGTCCTCAGGCTCGACGTGACGGAATATCTCGCCGGTACGGCGATCCTCCGGCGCCAGCACCTGGGCGGCGAAGCCGATCGAGGTCGACCGCCCGCGCGCCGAGATGATCTTCTCGAGGCCGGCGAACGCACCGCCGCAGATGAACAGGATGTTGGTGGTATCCACCTGCAGGAACTCCTGCTGCGGATGCTTGCGGCCGCCCTGCGGCGGGACCGAAGCCACCGTGCCTTCCATGATCTTCAGCAACGCCTGCTGCACGCCCTCACCCGACACGTCGCGCGTGATCGAGGGATTGTCGGACTTGCGGCTGATCTTGTCGATTTCGTCGATGTAGACGATGCCGCGCTGGGCGCGCTCGACATTGTAGTCGGCGGCCTGGAGCAGCTTCAGGATGATGTTCTCGACGTCCTCGCCGACATAGCCGGCTTCGGTCAGCGTCGTTGCATCGGCCATCGTGAACGGCACGTCCAGGATGCGGGCGAGCGTCTGCGCGAGCAGCGTCTTGCCCGAACCGGTCGGACCGATCAGCAGGATGTTCGACTTCGCGAGCTCGACGTCGTTGTGCTTGGTCTGGTGGTTGAGGCGCTTGTAGTGATTGTGCACCGCGACCGACAGGACCTTCTTCGCATGGCTCTGGCCGATGACGTAATCGTCCAGGACCTTGCAGATTTCCTTCGGCGTCGGAATGCCGTCGCGCGACTTCACGAGCGA
Source organism: Bradyrhizobium japonicum USDA 6 (assembly GCF_000284375.1). Classification (NCBI taxonomy): domain Bacteria; kingdom Pseudomonadati; phylum Pseudomonadota; class Alphaproteobacteria; order Hyphomicrobiales; family Nitrobacteraceae; genus Bradyrhizobium; species Bradyrhizobium japonicum. Next base: position 4,819,997 of record NC_017249.1, on the reverse strand, counting down.
GGATTTGTTCTCCTCGCGGATGATGTCCATGCAGAGCTCAACGCACTCGTCGCAGATGAAGACCGTGGGACCCGCGATCAGTTTGCGGACTTCGTGCTGGCTCTTGCCGCAGAACGAGCAATACAGCGTGTTCTTGGAGTCGCTCGTGCCGACCTTACTCATTCATGTCTCCGTCCGCGGTTCGATCCCGCTCCGCTCGATCGCTCCATGCCGGCACGCAGGCCGTATGAAGTTCAAATAGAGCAAATTCCGTACCAAAAAGACCCTACGCGTTACATCCCGTGCGAATCACGGTCACTCGATTCTCCGCGATCATAGCCGATCAATCGTAGCCAACCATGCTGTCACCCGACTATCAAGAATTCGCTAATCGAGGGGGCGCTGGCTACCCGTGACAATACCGTGATTTCACGTCTTGGCACGGACGAAGTGATCGAAATCGACCCGGAGTTGCTGGATTGCCACGAAAAACAAGCACGAAAGCGGAACTTTCTGCCTGTCGCGGGGCGCAAGACTGCTTTTTGCGTCCCCGCGTAGTGCGCCGTTAACGTGAACGTCGCCCTGACGATCCCGGGAAATCCTCAGAGGTATTCCAGGGATCGATGTTGCAGCCCCGTCCGAGCTACTGCGGTTTCGCCGCCGGCTCCTCGGCGCGCTTGTCGATGACCTTGTCGACCAGGCCGAACTCCTTGGCGTCGTTCGCGGTCAGGAACTTGTCGCGTTCCAGCGCGTCCTCGATCGTCTTGTAGGTCTGACCGGTGTGCTTCACGTAGATCTCGTTGAGCCGCTTCTTCAGGTTCAGGATTTCCTGCGCGTGCAGCATGATGTCGGTGGCCTGGCCCTGGAAGCCGCCGGAGGGCTGATGCACCATGATGCGCGCGTTCGGCAGCGAGAAGCGCATGTCCTTCTCGCCGGCGGCGAGCAGCAGCGAGCCCATCGAGGCGGCCTGGCCCGTGCACAGCGTCGAGACCGGCGGGCGGATGAACTGCATGGTGTCGTAGATCGCGAGGCCCGACGTCACCACGCCACCCGGCGAGTTGATGTACATCGAGATTTCCTTCTTCGGATTTTCCGCTTCAAGGAACAGGAGCTGTGCGACCACCAGCGTCGACATGCCGTCCTCGACCGGCCCGGTCAGGAAAATGATGCGCTCCTTCAACAGGCGCGAAAAGATGTCGTAGGCGCGCTCGCCACGGTTGGTCTGCTCGACCACCATGGGCACGAGGTTCATATAGGTTTCAACCGGATCGCGCATGAGTCACCTAAGGTTTTAGGAGGCGGACATTGCCAGTCTTGGCTGCCAGTTTGGCTGGATTTGCCGGACGGCCGATGGACGCCAGTGATGCAGGAAGTGGGTAGAGGTAGAACGCTTGGTATAAGACTTGGGTACAGGGCGTACCGACAGATATAGCCCAATTCGCGCCAGACAAGTGCGGAGCGAATTAAGGCTTAATCCACGGGGCACTTGAAGCTGATTCTCGCAAATAGGCCCAGCCAGCCAGATGGCTAGCCGGGCCCCTTTGATGATCATCCTTAATGGAAGGCTTTCTCAAAGCCTTCAGGCTGCGGTCTTTTCCGCGTCCTCGTCCTTGTACAGGTCCTCGCGCGAGACCTTCTTCTCGGTCACGTTGGCGAGCTCGAGGATGAAATCGACGACCTTGTCCTCGTAGATCGGTGCACGAAGCTGGGCCAGCGCCTGGGCGTTGCTGCGGTAATAGTCCCAGACTTCCTTTTCGCGGCCTGGCATCTGGCGCGCCCGCTCGATCACGGCGCGGCCGACCTCGTCGTCGGTCACGGTGATCTTGTTCTTCTCGCCGATCTCGGAGAGCACGAGGCCGAGCCGCACGCGGCGGTCGGCGATCTTGCGGTACTCTTCCTTGGCGGCGTCTTCAGTGGTGTCCTCATCGGCAAAGGTCTTGCCGGCGGAGTCCATCTCGGCCTTGACCGAGTTCCACATCAGATTGAACTCCTCGTCGACGAGCGACGGCGGCGCTTCGAAGCGATGCGCCTCGTCGAGGCGGTCGAGCAGCGCACGCTTGACGCGCTGGCGCGTCGCACCGGCGAACTCGGCAGCCAGACGCTCGCGCGCGGCTTCCTTCAGCTTGTCCAGCGATTCGAGGCCAAGCGTCTTGGCGAACTCGTCGTCGATCGCGACGTCCTGCGGCGCCTCGATCGCGGTCGCGGTGGTCTCGAACTCGGCCGGCTGGCCGGCGAGCTTGTCGTTCATGTAGTTCTTGGGGAACGACACTTTCAGCGTGCGCGTCTCGCCGGCGCCGATGCCGGTCAGCTGCTCCTCGAAGCCGGGGATGAAGGTATTGGAACCGATCGCGACCTGGATGCCCTCGCCGGTGCCGCCCTCGAAGACTTCGCCGTTGATGGTGCCCTTGAAGTTGATGGTGACGCGGTCGCCCGACTCGGCCTTGGCGCCCTCGGCCTTGGCTGCGTAGCCACGGTTGGTGTCGGCGATGCGCTTGATCGCTTCGTCGACATCGGTGTCGGACACGTCAGCGACGGGCTTCTCGACCTGGAAGCTCTTGAAATCGGCGAGCGCAATCGCGGGCACCACTTCGATCGCGACGGTGTAGGTCAGATCGGTTTTGCCGTTGAGCAGCTCCTCGACCTCGGCCTGCTCGGTCGGCATCGTGATCTTCGGCTCGGTCGCAAGGCGGAAACCGCGGTCGGAGAACAGCTGCGTGTTGGTGTCGCGGATGGTCTGGTCGATGGTCTCGGCCATCACCGAGCGGCCATAGACCTTCTTCAGGTGAGCGACCGGCACCTTGCCGGGGCGGAAGCCGTTGATGCGGACCTTGTCCTTGAGATCGACGAGTTTGGCACCAGCCTTGGCGTCGAGATCAGACGCGGGAACGCTGATCTTGAACTCGTGCTTCAAACCTTCCGAGAGGGTTTCTGTGACCTGCATGGCGTCCAATCTTCTTCTCGCTCGGCCCCGGCACGCATGCGTCGGGACGCTGTCATTAATCGAACCGGCGCGAGGCAAGACGCCTCAACGCCGGTGGTTCATCGGACCACTTCCGCCGGAAAAACTCCGTGAGGAAGCAGCCCTTCGGTAATCCGTGCAAACGCTGAAAGCGCTTGGTGCGGGCGGAGGGACTCGAACCCCCACAACTTTCGTCACTGGAACCTAAATCCAGCGCGTCTACCAGTTCCGCCACGCCCGCGTAATTTGCATCAAGACCGGCCGCGATGCCGCGGGCGGCCGGGCTTATAGCATGTGCCTGACTGTTCGCAGCAAAAAATGGCCCGATAGCGGCAGGCTTTAAGTAGGCGCGACGGCTGGACTTATCCAGCGCTTCATGGTCCGCATCGAGCCATGAAAACGCGGATCTCTGACCCGACTCGGCGCGAGGTTTTGGCCGGACTTGGAGCTGGACTTGGAGCTGGACTTCGAGCCGGACTTGGAGCCTCCGCGGCCGGGTTGATCGCCGGCGGCGCGGCGCCCGCTGTCACGGCCCAGCTCGCCCTGCAGGCAAGGCCGGCAACCCTGGCGCTCAGGCCGGGGCAGCCGGCGACACCGATCTGGGAGCTGGCCGCCGCAAGCCATATCGGGAACGTCCGTCTCAAGCGAGGTGACCGCTGCGAGGTGGTCTTCCGGAACGACCTGCCTGTCCCGCTTGCGCCAGTCTGGTACGGCCTGAATAGCCCGGCCGCGGCCGACCCGTTGCGAGGGCGCAGGCCGACCGCGCCGGATGTGACTGAAACCTCAATTGTTTCAATACCAAATGCAGGAACTCTGGCAGCCGACTTCCGCCTCTTCGAAGACGGTCTGAAGCTGCCCGCGCGCCCGCTTCCGATCATCGCCGGCGAGACCAATCGCGTCGCCGTCGACCGCGACGAGGTCCTGTTGATCGAGGAATGGCGGCTGCGGCCGGATGGGACCGCGCTTCCGCCCGGCCGCGCCCCCGGAGACACGACACCGCTCTTTACGCTCAATGGCCGGACTTCATTCGAACTCTCAGCCGCGGCCGGCGAGCGGCTGCGGCTGCGCTTTATCAACGGCTCGCAACGTTCTGTTCTGGCAATCAAATTGGAAGGCCACGAGGTCCAAGTGATGGCCCTGGATGGACAGCCGGCCGAGCCATTCCCGGCGCGCAACGGCGCCCTGGTGCTCGCCCCCGGCGCACGCGCCGACGCCTTCGTGGATGCGGCCACATCGGCCCCATTCCTGTTGCATGACGGCAAGGAGGCGCGCCAGGTCGGGAGCCTCACGATATCAGGCAAACTCGAGCGGCGCGCGCCGCTGTTGCCGCCACAGCCGCTCCCCCTGAACGACCTCCCCGAGAAGCTCGACCTCAAAGGCGCCCTGCGGTTCGATGTCGCGCTCGGCGCGCCCGAGGCCGGCTGGTCACGGCCTGCAAGCTTCTCCGTCTCCTCCAATCCCGTCTTCCGCGTCAGGACCGGCCGCACCGTCGTGCTGGCCCTCAAGAACCCCGGACAGGCCACGACCGCGTTTCACCTGCACGGCCATCATTTCCGCCTGCTCGACAAGCTCGACGACGGCTGGAAGCCCTACTGGCTCGACACGCTCGCAATCGAGCCCGGCCAAACCCAGCGCATCGCGTTCGCGGCGACTTCACCCGGACCCTGGCTGATCGAATCCGTCGTGACCGACTGGGCCGCGCCGCGGCTGGTGCGCTGGTACGCGGTGGAGTGAGACTTTGTAGGATGGGTCCCCATCCTACCCGGCCCGTCGGCGTCAGCGCGTCCAGACGTAGCGAGCGTCCGGCTCCCTCTCCTCGTTCCGCGCGCCGTCGGTCTGCTCGACCAGCGTGAACCCGCGTGCTTCGTAGAAGCGTCGTGCCGGCGTGTTGCGCTGGAAGGTCCAGAGCTCCAGCCGATCGCAGGCAGCTTTGGCGACGTCGAGCAGTTCGGTGCCGATGCCGCGACCCTGGGCCGCGGGAAGCACGTAGAGCTGCTCGATCCAGCCGTCTTGGAAAGCGATGATCCCGGTCAGTTCGTCATCGTTGAAGCGACCCCAGACCCGGCATGTCGGAAAGACGCGCTCCCGGTAGAACCAACGGTCCTCCGCCGGCGTGTGCAGTCCGAGCAGCCACGGCATCGCCTGGTCGAACGCAATCCGATGGACCTGCGCAGCCGCGCCCATCTCGGTGAGCGCGAGCTGCCTGAGCACTAGTACTCCACCCCGAGCGCATTATAGATCCGCCGGTGCACGGCCGGCAGCGTCTCGGTCAGGTCCTCCGCGATCAGCCCCGGCCCCGCTTCGCTTCCCGCCTCGCCATGCATCCAGACGCCGATGCTGGCGGCCTCGAAGGCCGGCACGCCTTGCGCCAGGAGTCCTGCGATGATGCCGGCGAGCACGTCGCCCGCGCCGGCCGTGGCGAGCCAGGGCGGCGCGTTGGCGGCGATGGTGGCGCGGCCGTCGGGGGCGGCGATCGTCGTGTCCGGCCCCTTCAGCAGCACGACCGCACCACAGCGCTCGGCGGCGGCGCGCACGCGCTCCAGCTTCGAGCGGCCCGGATATTTGTTGCTGAGGTCGGAGAACAGGCGCGGAAACTCACCCTCGTGCGGCGTCAGCACCACCGCATTGTCCTGCGAGGATTTGATCGATTCAAACAGCCGTTCGGGGTTTGCGGCAAAACTCGTCAGCGCATCCGCGTCCAGCACCAGATGCCGCTGCGCGTGAAGCGCGGTGTGGACCAGATCGCAGGTGCGATCGCCGACGCCGGCGCCGGGGCCGATCAGGCAGGTGTTGTAGCGCTTGTCGCCGAGCAACGCGCCGAACTCGATCGCGGTGTCGACGGGCCGCACCATCACCGCAGTCAGCGCGCTGGCATTGATCGCAAGCGCATCGCGCGGGGTCGCCAGCGTCACGAGGCCCGCTCCGGCCCGCAAAGCGCCACGGGCCGCGAGCCGCGCCGCGCCGGTCGCGGCGGCATCGCCCGAGACCGCCAGAACGTGGCCCCGCGCGTATTTATGGCCGTCGATGCGTGGCACCGGAAAGGCGGTGCCCCAGAAATCAGGATCATTCTCGAAGGTCCGCGGCGCGATCTCGTCCAGCACCTGCGCGTCGATGCCGATGTCGGCGACGCGCACATGGCCGCAATGCATCCGGCCGGGCAGCAGCAGATGCGCCGGCTTCTTGCGGAAGAAGGTGACGGTCTCGGTGGCATTCACCGCCGCGCCCATCACGGCTGCGCTGGTGCCGTTGATGCCGCTCGGCAGGTCGACCGCGAGCACCGGGGCGCCGTTGGCGTTGATCGCTTCGATCATCGCGTGCGCCTCGCCGTCGACCGGGCGACTGAGGCCCGCGCCGAACAGCGCATCGATGATCAGCGCGGGCTTTCCGATCGCCTGCGGATTGAACGGCAGCACCGGGTGCTTCCAGCCGCGCGCCGCGGAGGCCGCGTCACCCTGGAGCTGGTCTCGCTCGCACATCAGGATCACCGAGACGTCGCGCCCTTGCGCGGCGAGCTCGGCGGCTGCGACAAAACCGTCGCCGCCATTGTTGCCGGGACCAGCCACGATCAGGATCGGCCCCTCCTCCACCAGCGCATTGGCGGCCTCCGCGACCGCCTGTCCCGCGCTGAGCATCAGCTTGAAGCCGGGCGTGCCTGCCGCAATACTGAGCTGGTCGGCACGCTGCATTTCAGCGTTGGTCAGAACTTCCATGCCACTTCCCTAGTCCAAACGCCTCTTCAACAGGCACGTTCCGTACCGACCCACCCGGCAGAACAACGATTTGCACAGATATTGAACCGATTGCCTATTTCGTAGTCTGGGGTATTTTGAGCCAGTCGGCTCCACCTATCAGAGATGCGCGTTAAAAGGCTGATAACGCTCCAATAATCAGGGCATTTGCAACTTGGCATAGACCCTGCTTTCGAGGAAGCCGCTTCGGTTCGTCGTGCTCACTGGCATTCTATCAGGGTGTGGCCGGCCGTTGTTGCCGGGCTGGTCAGGTATCCCGGCATAGCGAAGACAAGATCGTGCGTTAAGAAAAGCGCATCCTGACGAAGACGTTGCTATTTGATCGAAAGGCCGGGAGGCGCGCAGTGAAGAAAATCGAAGCCATCATCAAGCCATTCAAGCTCGACGAGGTGAAGGAAGCGCTTCAGGAAGTCGGCCTTCAAGGCATCACCGTGACTGAGGCCAAGGGCTTTGGCCGGCAGAAGGGTCACGCCGAGCTTTACCGCGGCGCAGAATACATCGTCGACTTCCTGCCCAAGGTGAAGATCGAGATCGTGATCGGCGACGATCTGGTCGAGCGCGCCATCGACGCGATCCGCCGCGCCGCGCAGACCGGGCGCATCGGCGACGGCAAGATTTTCGTCTCCAACATCGAAGAGGCGATCCGCATCCGGACCGGCGAATCCGGGCTGGACGCTATCTGAGCCGGGTGCTATCCCGCATTTTGCGACACTCCGACAAGAAAAAGGCTGCTTCGGCGGCCTGATTTCGTTTGTGCGGTCGCGCGCGAACTCGCCAAAAGCGAGAACAATCCTGCTCACCTGGAAACCGACCCGCAGAGCCAAAAGGGGTATGCATGAAGACCGCCAAAGACGTCCTGAAATCGATCAAGGACAACGACGTCAAATACGTCGACCTGCGCTTCACCGATCCGCGCGGCAAGTGGCAGCACGTGACGTTCGACGTCAGCATGATCGATGAGGACATTTTCGCCGAAGGGACGATGTTCGACGGCTCCTCGATCGCCGGCTGGAAGGCGATCAACGAGTCCGACATGTGCCTGATGCCGGATCCGGTGACCGCGACGATCGACCCGTTCTTCGCCGAAACCACCATGGTCATCACCTGCGACGTGCTCGAGCCGACCACCGGCGAGCCCTACAACCGCGACCCCCGCGGCATCGCCAAGAAGGCCGAGGCCATGGTGAAGTCGATGGGCGTGGGCGACAGCGTGTTCGTCGGCCCCGAGGCCGAGTTCTTCGTGTTCGACGACGTGCGCTTCTCGTCCAGCCCCTACAACACCGGTTTCCGGCTCGACTCCTCGGAGCTGCCGACCAACACCGACACGGAATATGAGGGCGGCAATCTCGGCCACCGGATCCGCACCAAGGCGGGCTACTTCCCCGTCCCGCCGCAGGACTCGGTTCAGGACATGCGCTCGGAGATGCTGGGCGCCATGGCCAAGATGGGCGTCAAGGTCGAGAAGCATCACCACGAGGTCGCTTCCGCCCAGCACGAGCTCGGCATGAAGTTCGACACGCTGACGCTGATGGCCGACCATCTGCAGATCTACAAATACTGCATCCACCAGGTCGCCCACATCTACGGCAAGACCGCCACCTTCATGCCGAAGCCGGTCTATGGCGATAACGGCTCGGGCATGCACGTGCACCAGTCGATCTGGAAGGACGGCAAGCCGGTGTTCGCCGGCAACAAATATGCCGACCTGTCGGAGACCTGCCTCCACTACATCGGCGGCATCATCAAGCACGCCAAGGCGATCAACGCCTTCACCAACCCGTCGACCAATTCCTACAAGCGTCTGGTCCCGGGCTATGAGGCCCCGGTGCTGCTCGCCTACTCCGCGCGCAACCGCTCGGCCTCCTGCCGCATCCCCTACACCGCTTCGCCGAAGGCCAAGCGCGTCGAGGTGCGCTTCCCCGATCCGCTCGCCAATCCCTATCTCGGCTTCGCCGCGATGCTGATGGCCGGCCTCGACGGCATCAAGAACAAGATCGATCCGGGTCCGGCGATGGACAAGGACCTCTACGACCTGCCGAAGGAAGAGCTGAAGCAGATCCCGACGGTGTGCGGCTCGCTCCGCGAGGCGCTCGAAAACCTCGACAAGGACCGCGGCTTCCTCAAGAACGGCGGCGTGTTCGACGACGACTTCATCGACGCCTATATCGAGCTGAAGATGACCGAAGTCGAGCGCTTCGAAATGACCCCGCACCCGGTCGAGTTCGACATGTACTATTCGGGCTAAGCCGCTCGAACTCTCTGCGACAAGCAAAGGGCGCTCCGCGAGGAGCGCCTTTTCGTTTTGGGAGCGCAGGCCGGGTTACGGCTACCCCACCCTGCAGGATACGACTGCCCAATCACCACGTTGCCGTGAAGGCGCGCTGGAGCTCGGCCGGAGCCGTCATGCCGCCCGCGATCAGCAACTGAGTGAGAACACGGGCCTTCTGCGGATTGAGGTCCTCGGACACGACGAACCCGTTCTTGTCGTCGTCAACCTCGACATTCCTGGTGACGAAGCCGGATCGAACCCGCGTCGAGCGGACGACGATGATGCCCTTCTTCGCCGCCGCTTCGAGCGCATCGAGGGCCTGCTTCGACGTGTTGCCGTCGCCGACGCCGGCCAGCACGATGCCCTTGGCGCCGTGGGAAATGGCGTCCTCGATCGGAACGGCGTCCATGTTGGCATGCGAGTAGACAATCTCGACGCGCGGCAATTGCTCGCCTGCCGGGAGCGGATAGGTGGTGCGCTTGAAGCCGGCGGCCTGGGCCATGAAACGGATGCCGCCGGCGGTGTCGACATAGCCGATCGGGCCGTCATTGGGGGAGCTGAACGTCTCGATGCTCGTGGTGTTGGTCTTGGTGATCGAGCGGGCGCTCTGGATCTTGTCGTTCAGCACGGCCATCACGCCGCGGCCGCGAGAGCGCGGATCGGCCGCCACCTGCACCGCTTCGTACAGATTGCCGGGGCCGTCCGCACTCACCGCCGTGGCCGGGCGCATCGACCCGACGATCACCACCGGCTTGTCGCCGCGTACGACATTGTCGAGAAAGAACGCGGTCTCCTCCAGCGTATCCGTGCCGTGGGTGATGAGGATTCCGTCGGCTTCATTCTTGTCGAAGGCATCCTGGATGCGGCGGGCCAGGGCAAACCAGACCTTGTCGTTCATGTCCTGGGATCCGATCGACGAAATCTGCTCGGCATTCAGCTTCGCGAGCTTGTCCAGGCCCGGCACCGACTGCATCAACTGTTCGCCTGTGATCTGGCCGGATTTGTACGCGCCGGTCGCGCGCGCGTCGGCCTGGCCTGCGATGGTGCCTCCCGTCGCAAGCACGAGAATGCGCGGCAGGCCGGCCGCCGTCGCGTCCTTGCCCGGCTCTGCGGCCTGCGCCGCATCGATCCCCCACGACCAAAGTGCGAGGGCGACCAGCGGGACGGTGAGCATCAATGTCCGATTTCGGCGGCGGCTTGCTGGTCTGGCGGCGTGCTTCGTCATCGAATTCTCCTCCCGTTTAAGTTGGGAGCAATATTCGACACCTCCATTTGGGCCGAAGATGGGTCATCCTGCCGCTGATGGCTACGGGTTGTCGCGCCGCGGCAAAAGATGGTCGAACAGGCCCATCGGCAGCGGAAAGACGACGGTCGAGGACCGTTCGCCCGCGATGTCGTGCAGGGCCGCGAAATAACGTAGCTGCATCGCCTGAGGCTCCTGCGCGAGAATCCGGCCGGCTTCGACGAGCTTTTCGGCGGCCTGCTGCTCGCCCATCGCATTGATCACCTTGGCCCGCCGCAACCGCTCCGCCTCGGCCTGTTTGGCAATCGCGCGCACCATGGTTTCATTGAGATCGACGTCCTTGATCTCGATGCCGGTCACCTTGATGCCCCAGACGTCGGTCTGCTTGTCGAGGATCTCCTGGATGTCCGCGTTCAATCTGTCGCGCTCGGCGAGCATCTCGTCGAGCTCGTGCTTGCCGAGCACCGAGCGCAACGTGGTCTGGGCGAGCTGGCTGGTGGCGGCCATGTAGTCACCGACCTTGATGATGGCCCGTTCGGGGTCGACGATGCGGAAGTACAGAACGGCGTTGACCTTGACGGAGACGTTGTCCCGCGAAATCACGTCCTGCGGCGGCACCACCTGCACCATCACCCGCAGGTCCACCTTCACGAGTTGCTGCACGATCGGAATGAGGATGATAAGGCCCGGGCCCTTCACGCCGGTAAAGCGGCCGAGCGTAAAAATGACGCCGCGCTCGTATTCGCGCAAGATCCGAATAGCCTGGGACAAGAACATGATGACGAGCAACGCGAGCGCCGCATAGGTCAGATATTCCAGCATCATGATGTACCTCCCTCGCCTGTTGGTGCGCGCCGTATCAGCAGCGTCAGGTCGACGACATTGGCGACTTCGGCCGTCTCTCCGGGCTTGAACGTTTCGGCGCCGCGCGCCTGCCAGCGCTCACCATGGGCGAAGACATGACCTTCGTTCCCATTCCAGTCGAGGACCTCGGCGGGCAAGCCTCGCATGGCCTGCGCGCCGACCAGTGCAGGCGCCCTGCCGACGCGCCGAAGCGAACCAAGCACGACGAGCGCAAAGCCGGCGAACACTGCCGCAGTGATGCCGATCACCCACCACGACAGGTGGTAGCCAGGCGCCTCGCCCCTGAAAAGCATCAGCGCTCCCAGCACGAAAGCGATGATCCCTCCGAGCCCGATCACCACGGTCGGGTTGAAGGCTTCGATGGTGAGCAGCACGAGTCCAACCAGCATCAGGGCGAGGCCGGCATAATTGATCGGCAGCAGATTGAGCGCATAGAGGCCGATCAGCAGGCAGATCGCGCCGACGACTCCGGGCGCGACGGCACCGGGAGACATGAACTCGAAGATCAAGCCGTAGATGCCGACCATCAGGAGAATGAACGCCACGTTCGGATCGGTGATGACGGCCAGGAAGCGGGATATCGATCCGGGATCGATGGCTTCAACGACGGCATCCTTCGTCACCAGGCGTTGCGTCTTGCCGCCTGCAACCTCGACCACGCGGCCATCGAGCTGCCTCAGCAATTCAGCCTGATCGCGCGCAACGAGATCGATGGCATGAGCCTCCAGCGCGGCGTTGGCAGAGAGCGTGGCAGCCTCACGGACCGCCTTCTCTCCCCAGTCCGCATTGCGGTTGCGCAGCTCCGCAAGGCTGCGGATGAAGGCAACCGCATCATTGGTCGCCTTGGCCGTCATGGCGTCCTTGGGCTGATCCTTGGACTCACTCTGCTGGCCACCGTCCTTCTTGTCCTTGCCGCCCTTGTCCGCTGGTCCGCTCGGAAGTCCGGGCAGCGGCCCGCCAATCTGCACCGGCGTCGCGGCGCCAATATTGGTGCCCGGCGCCATCACCGCGATATGGGTCGCATAAAGGATATAGGTCCCCGCGCTCGCCGCGTGGGCGCCGGAGGGCGCGACGTAACCGACGACAGGGATCGGCGAGGCCAGCACATCCGCGATGATCTCGCGCATGCTGGAATTGAGACCGCCGGGCGTGTTCAGTCTCAGAAGCACGACCTCGGCGCGCCGTTCGCTTGCCTTGGCCAAAGCCTCCTTGACGTAGCTGGCCGACGCAGGGCCGATGGCTCCGTCGATCGAAACGACCAATGCAAGACGGCCGTTCTCCTCCGCTGAGCTGGGAAGGAGGCAGCAGATCAAAGCCACGACGCCAATCGCCGCAACGAGGGCCGCCTTCATGGTCTGCACGGCAGGGCTCCCTTGCAGAGCATATGGTGCGCGTCTTGCGAACCTCAATGCGGCCGCGTGCAGGCCATGGTCGTGATTGTGCGATGCAATGGAAAACGTCCGGCAGATCGATTGAGCATAGGGCGGTGGCGAACCATGCCTTGGGCTGGTCCGCCCGCGCACGCCGCGCTGCTACGGCCGCGGGACCCGCACGCCATCCGCGCCGATCGTGCCGAACATGCCGGCGATGATCTCAGGCGTCGGCTGCATGCCGCCGAGCGACCAGTGCGCCGGCTCCTGCTCCTCGATCCTGACCCAGACGTTGCGGCGGAAATCCGGGTTGCCCTGCCCTTCGACCTCGACCAGGAGATCGGTGACGCGCTCGAGCAGGGTCTTCTTTTGCCCGGCATCCAGGATGCCGCGGACGGTGGAAATGGTGACGTAAGGCATGTCTCTCTCCAATCATGTCGTGTGACGACGGCACGAGACTGGACCCGACAGCGTCGGCAAGGCAGTGGCGGATGAGACAGAGATCGGGCAATTTCCGCCACGTAGCCCCGCGCCGATCGGCTAGGATCGCCGCGCCTGTCCTGGAGGTCTCATGAAGCTCGCAATTCTGGCGCTGGAAGGCTGCATGCATTCGGCGATCGCCGGGGTCGCCGACATCCTGTCGCTCGCCAATCACGTGACGCAGCAGAGCGGTGCGAAAACGCGCTTCGCCTGGGAGGTGCTTTCGCTCGACGGCAAGCCGGTGCGTGCCGGCGGCGGCCAGATGGTCGCCGTCGATGGCGCGGTCGGCAAGCGCGGTCGCTTCGACGCGATCCTCGTCCCCGGCAACCTCGTCGATCATGTCACCGCGGAACGCCTGCAACCGCAATATGCCCGCGCCGGCGCGTGGCTTCGGCAGCAGCATGCGAGCGGCCGGCTGATCGGCGCATTCTGCAGCGGCGTGTTCCTGCTTGCCGGCAGCGGCCTGCTCGACCACCGCCGGGCCACCATCACCTGGTGGCTGCAAGGCGAGCTGCGGCAGCGCCACCCTACCATCGACCTCGCCGCCGACGCCGTCATCACCGTCGCGGACCGCATCGTCTGCGCGGCCGGACCGATGTCGTGGGTCGACCTCCTGCTCAGGCTAATCGAGATGGTCGACGGCAAGGAAATCGCAAAACTATGCGCGGACTACGTCGTCATCGACACCGCGCAGCGCACCCAGTCGATATTCATGCCCGTCGGCTATTTGCTGTCGCAGGACCCGCTGCTGACCCGGGCCGACCTCCTGGTTCGCCGCACCGGCAAGAGCCCGATGACGGTCAAGCGCCTCGCCGATGCGCTCGGCCTCAGCGAGCGCACGCTGAACCGGAAGTTCCAGGAGCTGACGCGCGAGCCGCCGCAAGCCTTCATCATGCGCCGCCGCGTCGAGCACGCGCGCACGCTGCTGGAGACGACGGCGCAGCCGATCAAGACCATCGCGCGCACGGCCGGCTACGAGGACGAGAGCAGCTTTCGCAAGGCCTTCCGCAAGCTGACCCTGATGTCGCCGCAGGCCTATCGCGCAAGACGGATGGTGCAGACGGCGTAAGCCGCGAAACCAAGGCGCCGTTCAGTGGAGGGCTGCGAGCGAGCCCCTTGTTACACCGTCGCGCGCTGGCGTCCGACCATCGCCTCGCCAAAGGCCTCGAACAGCTTGCGGTTGATCGGATTGCGCTGCGGGTCGTATTCGGCGTGCCATTGCACGCCGAGCGCGAAGGTCGGGGCTTCCGCGATGCGGATCGCCTCGATGGTGCCGTCCTCGGCGATGCCCTCGATCAGCACCCGTTTGCCGGGGTCGAGAATGCCCTGGCCGTGCAGCGAATTGACCCTGATCTTCTCGCAGCCGAGCAGCTGCGCGAAGGCGCCTCCGGGCGTGAGGTCGACGTCATGACGGTCGGCGAACACCACGGTCGGATCGGGATGAATCTCGCCGTTCTCGAGCCGGGGCATGCGGTGGTTCATGCGGCCGGGGATTTCGCGGATCTCCGGATGCAGCGAGCCGCCGAAGGCGACGTTCATCTCCTGCAGGCCCCGGCAGATGCCGAACAGCGGAATGCCGCGGGACACGCAAGCGATTGAGAGCGCCAGCGCCACCTCGTCGCGGTGGATGTCGTAGGGCTCGTGCCGCTCGCACGGGTCGACATTGAAGCGGGTCGGATGGACGTTGGCGCGGGCGCCGGTGAGCACGATCCCGTCGACCACGTCGAGCAGCGCGCCGATATCAGTGATGTCGGGCGCACCCGCAAACATCATCGGCAAGCCGCCCGAGACCTCGGCCACGGCGCGCAAATTGCGCTCGCCGACCATCTGGACCTGAAATCGATTTTCGACGCGATGGGCGTTCCCGATCACGCCGACGACCGGCTTTCTCATCTTCCGTTCCGACCTCCCGCGCAAGAAGATTCTCCAAACATGCCCTTGGGATGGAACAAATTCAACAGAAGGGATCGCGGGACGGCAATGCTATTTTCGCGCAAATGCCTCCTGGGCCTCGGTTGTCCCCACGACGGGCAGGCCGGCGGCCTTCAGCGCGGTTGTCGCCACGTCGCCCGGCGTGGCCAGCCAGGGCAGTTTCGCCTCAATTCCGCGCGTCACGGGCTCCCCGAGAACACCGCCGAAATCGATCGGCCAAACCCCATTGGGCACCACCTCGGCGGTGAGGGCACGGATGGCGTAACCGTCGCCCAGGACCGTGTCCGCGTGGTCGCCGGCGACAAGGCGCGCGGTCTTGGGGTCCTTGGGATCGCCAAAGCTCACGAGCACGGGGATCAGCTCCCCCTGCACCGGGACAATGCCGGCCTGCCGGTTGATATCGTTGAACGAGACGCGATTGCCGCGCGCGGCGCCATAGGCACGGAGCGCGACATAGTTGATGTCGTCGAGGTCGAGCTTGCCGCCCTGCTGATGCGCCAGCAATGCCACCAGGTTCTTGCCTTTGCCGCCGTCTTGGCCGAGATCAACGAACACGGCCTCCCCGCGCATCGTGGTGCGGCCGCCACGGTTATAGTTGCGGTCGGGCACGACGGCGAGAACGCCGGACCCCGTCTTGATCCCGTCAGGCGTCGTCACCTCGACCGTGAGGCGGTATTTGTGGCCGGGCCGGTTGATCCGGATCTGGTCGCCGATCACGATCACGGCCAGTAGCCCCAGCAGACCGGCCCACTTGCTGATGAAACTCAAGCGCCCCCACCTGTTTTCTCCTCATCGCTCTGCACCGTTCGCGCGACAGCGTCAAACCAGCGCGTTGACGCGGTCTTGATCGAAGGCACGTTTGTCGAAACAGTGCCCCGCCCGCAGCCGCCGAAGAGGACATGATGTGACCATCCGCGCAGACCAACGCCCTACGACCCGCACCGATCTGGCTTGGGCAATTTCGGTCGGCGGCATCGGTGTCGTGCTGTTCACGGCGATGCTGGTCTTCACCTGGTATTTTGCGACCACGCTGCTGCTGATCTTCACCGGCATGCTGCTCGGCGTCGGCCTCAACGCGCTGACCAACGCGCTCGGCCGCCGCGTGCACCTGCGGCATCCGGTCCGGCTCGGGATCGTCTGCGTCGTGCTTGCGGTGCTGCTCGCGGGCGTCGCCTATCTCGGCGGCGCCACCATTGCCGAGCAGGCTTCGGTGCTGAGCAAGACCATCAAGTCGCAGATCGGCAACGTGAAGACCTTCCTGGACAACCACGGGATCGACACCAGCTTCTTCGATCTCGGCAACGCTGCGTCTGACACTTCGGTCAATACGCCATCGGACTCGCCGCCCCCACCAGCAGTGCCTCCGCGCGGTTCCTTGCCCGGCGCCGGCGCGCTGGCCTCCAGCGGTGGCGCGATCGTGAGCCAGACCTTCAAGCTGCTGCTCGGCACCATTCACGGCGTCGGAAACATCTTCATCGTGCTGTTCCTGGGGCTGTCCTTCGCCGCCCAGCCCAGGGTCTATCACGACGGCCTGTTGTTCCTGGCGCCGGCGCGGCATCGCACCCGCGTCACCCTGATCATCGACCGCATCAGCGAGACGCTGGAACGCTGGCTGATCGCGCAGATCGTCGTGATGATTGCGGTCGGCATCGTGACCTGGATCGGGCTCGCCATCATCGGCATCCCGGGCTCGTTCATCCTGGGGATCCAGGCGGGCCTGCTCGCCTTCATTCCGACCGTCGGCGCCATCATTGCCGGCGTCGTCGTGGTGCTCGCGAGCCTCGCCTCGGGCTGGATTCCGGCGCTGTCGGCCTTCCTCCTGTTCATGGGCGTGCACGCGATGGAGAGCTATGTGCTGACGCCGATCCTGCAGCGGCAGGCATTGGACATCCCGCCGGCCACGCTGTTCGCGTTCCAGATCCTGCTCGGCGTCGTGTTCGGCATCTGGGGCCTGGCGCTGGCGCTGCCACTGGTCGCCATCGCCAAGGTCATGATCGACCATTTCAAGACGTATGAGGCGCCGCCTCTGGCAGCATGATCCGGGCCCGAAGGGCCGCGTTAGCGCAAAGTGCGCAGCGGCTTTCCGAAAAGATCGTGCTCAGGCGCCGAGGCGGCGTACGCCGTCGTGAAGCCGCTCAGGTCGTCAGCACGGTCTCGGTGTGCTCGACCTCCGGGGGCGAAGCAAAATACTGGCCGACGAGGCCGCGCCATTCGGTGAAGTTCTCCGAGCCGCGGAAATCGACGGTGTGGTTCTCCAGCGTCGCCCACTTCACCATCAGCCGGTAGCGCTGCGGCTTCTCGATCGACTTGTGCAGCTCGAAGCCGTGAAAGCCCTTGGAGCTGCCGAAGGCGGCCTTGGCCTTGGCGACGGCCGCCTCAAAGTCCTTCTCGCTGCCCGGCTTGACGTCGATTTGCGCAATCTCGGTGATCATCGATTTCCACCCTGTTTGTTTGATGGGTGTGTCTACCGTAGACCGCAGCGAAGAAAAAGGCACCGAATCGGCGCCCTGACCGGTCAAAAATGCGTGCTCTCAGGCGAACAGCAGAGCGGTGCCTGCCACGATGAGCGCGCAACCGATGAACAGCGCGAGCGGCCAGTAGCTACGGCTTTGCGTGTAGCGCCCCTGGGCGCGGCGCTCGGTGATCAGCGCGCGCTCGTATTCATCCGCGGTGGAGAACACGCATGCGAAGCCGCCGCGTGCCGAGGCCGCAGCGGCTTCGAGCGACATCAGGGCAGCCTGCGGGTTCTGTCGACGGATCGATTCCATGACCGCAATGGTAGGGATCGAATGGTAAACAGCGGATTACCGCAAGGCTTGCTCCGGCTCAGACGGTGGCCGGACGCGCCTGCGGCGCACCGACCCGCGCCGCGCTCTGGCGGCGCCAGTTCTCCAGCGACAGCGGCAGTTCCTCCGCCGCCTCGACCCGGTTACGGCCACCGCGCTTGGCCTGGTAGAGTGCGGTATCGGCCGAGGCCAGCAGCACCTCGAGCTCGGTGCCGGCCGGACCGCCGGCGACGCCGATGCTGACGGTGGTGTCGACCGGGCCTTCGTCGACCACGACGCCGGAGGTCTCGAACGCCTCGCGCACGCGCTCGGCAACCAGCACACCCTCCTCCAGCGAACACGGCAGCAGCGCGGCGAACTCCTCGCCGCCGATGCGGCCCGACATGTCGGTCATGCGCAGGTTGCTGACGACGACGGTCGAGAACAGTTTGAGCATCTCGTCGCCGGCGGGATGGCCGAAGCGGTCATTGATCGACTTGAAATGGTCGATGTCGAAGATCATCACGGTCACGGGACGGCCGGCCTTGGCTTCGCGCTCGATCACGCGCCCGCAGGCTTCCGAGAAGCCGCGGCGGTTGAGCATGCCGGTCAGGGGATCGGTGGACGCGGCGGTCCGGTGCGCCGTCACCGTGCGTTCCGACACCAGCATGAAGATCACGAACACGGTGCCGACGGCGTAGAGGATGAGCTCGACCGCAAACACCGTGACCCAGATGCTGCCGGAGAAGCCGGCATCGTTCGGACGCAGGAAGCTGCCGAGCACGATCGGCAGCATCAGCACGCAGCCGTGCATCACCGGCACCACGAAGGCCGGCCAGCGCCGTTGCAGGCTCTTGCGCCGCTCGACCCAGAGCTCGCTCGCGGTCAGTGCCGCATAGACCGAAACAATTCCGGCGCCGACGATCATGCGCAGCATCGAGGCCGAAGGATCGAGCAGCGAGACGGCGGCGACCCAGGCGAGCGCGCCGACGAGCAGGCCCGGCCAATTCGGCTTGCGGCCGTGGAAAACGCGCG
This sequence comes from Bradyrhizobium japonicum USDA 6, assembly GCF_000284375.1. Classification (NCBI taxonomy): domain Bacteria; kingdom Pseudomonadati; phylum Pseudomonadota; class Alphaproteobacteria; order Hyphomicrobiales; family Nitrobacteraceae; genus Bradyrhizobium; species Bradyrhizobium japonicum. The sequence continues at coordinate 4,801,352 of NC_017249.1, read as the reverse complement.
CCGCATTCCACACCATGCCGCAGGCAACGAAGCCGACCGCGTTTAACGCGAGATAGAGGTGCGACCCAAGCTTGTCGCCGGCCGCGGTCCATAGCGCGACCGAGGCCGCGCCCAGGAGATACGCGGTGCCCCACCATTTCAGCGCAGGACTGTTTTCCTGCCTGCCGAAAAACACCATCATGGCGCCGAGCAGTGCGGCAACCATGGTGGCGACCAAATAGAGCGTGATGCTATCGAGCGACATCATGTCGGCCCCCTTCTAGACATAGCAGTTACGCGATCGGCCCAGCCGACTTGCGCGCCCTTCCAGATGCGACGCTATGTCCCGCGAGTTCCATTCAGGTTTTCACGCGAGGCCAAGTTTTCCTGAAACACGCCATCAATTTGCATACAAACGAACAACAAAAAGGGCGCTGAAATCAGCGCCCTTTTGCATCTCATTGAAGCCGCTTTCGCGGCGAATGTGACCGAAGCGATTAACGCTTCGAGAACTGGAAGGACCGGCGGGCCTTGGCCTTGCCGTACTTCTTGCGCTCCACCACGCGGGAGTCGCGGGTGAGGAAGCCGCCCTTCTTGAGCACGGTGCGCAGCTCCGGCTCGAAATAGGTGAGCGCCTTGGAGATGCCGTGACGGACGGCACCGGCCTGGCCGGACAGACCGCCGCCGGCGACCGTGCAGATCACGTCGTACTGGCCGGAACGCGCGGCCACGGAGAACGGCTGCTCGATCATCATGCGCAGCACGGGACGGGCGAAATAGACCTCGACCTCGCGCGAGTTAACCGTGACCTTGCCGGCGCCCGGCTTGATCCAGACACGGGCGACCGCGTCCTTGCGCTTGCCGGTGGCGTAGGCGCGGTTGAACTTGTCGACCTTCTTCTCGTGCTTGGGCGCGTCGGGCGCCGCCGCCGTCTTGAGCTGCGAGAGCTGGTCGAGCGACTGGATGGATTCGGCCATGTTATGCGGCCCTCGTGTTCTTGCGGTTCAACTTGGCGATGTCGATCTTCTCGGGCGTCTGGGCCTCGTGCGGATGATCGGCGCCGCCATAGACGCGGAGGTTGCCCATCTGGACGCGACCGAGCGGACCACGCGGGATCATGCGCTCGACGGCCTTCTCGAGCACGCGCTCGGGATGCTTGCCCTCGAGGATCTGGCGCGCGGTGCGCTCCTTGACGTGGCCGACGTAACCGGTGTGCTTGTAGTAGGTCTTCTGCTCGCGCTTGCGACCGGTGAGGACCGCATGCTGTGCGTTGATGATGATGACGTTGTCGCCGCAATCAACGTGCGGGGTGTAGGTCGGGAGGTGCTTGCCGCGCAGGCGCATGGCGACGATGGTGGCGAGACGGCCGACGACCAGACCCTTGGCGTCGATCAGTACCCACTTCTTCGTCACCTCAGCCGGCTTTGCCGAAAAGGTTTTCATATCGGAGTTTCCGTGGACGGGGAGACATCGACGCGAACACCGCGTCGGACTGGCGGTTTTCTAGAGAAGAGACGCGCAACGGTCAATGCCCCAGGGGGTTAATTACAATAGCAAAATCAATATCTTAAAATTAAGGTGCTATATTACCTGCAAAAAGCTCAAATATTTGGAATGGAATAGGTCGAGGTGACATGGGCGATCGGATCGGGCGAGGTGCCGGACAGCAGCTTCACCTCACCGACCGCCAGGCGCTTGCCGAGCTTGAGCAGCCGTGCCTCCGCCAGCACATCCTGGCCGGGCTGGCCCTTGCGCAGGAAGTTGATGTTGAGATTGGTGGTGACCGCGAGCCCGATCGGCCCGATCGCGGACAGCAACACCACGTACATCGCGAAATCGGCCAGTGCCATCAGCGTCGGGCCGGACACGGTTCCACCCGGCCGCAGCATCCTTTCGCTGTAGCGCTGGCGCAAAAGGCAGGTCTGGCCGTCGGCGCTCTCGATCGTGATGTCATCGCCGCTGAAGGCCTGGGGAAACTCGTCACGAAGAAACTGCTCGACCTCCGCCACGCTCATTTTCGCTAACGCCATGCTTCGCCTCACCCTCGCTTCACATCCCCTGTTACATTAAGTTATCTGCGTCATCCAATTGCAAGAATCCAACCGGAAACGCTCCGATGTCCGCCCAGGCCGCCCGCGCCCCTTCCCCGCAACCGCCGATCCTCCTGCGCGAGACCATAGGCCCCATCGCGGTCCTGACGCTGAACCGCCCGGCCGCGCGCAACAGCCTGTCGCAGGCGATGATCGCAAGCCTGCATGCCGAGCTCAATGAGATCCGCGACGACAAGGCGGTCCGCGGCGTGGTGATCGCAGCCAACGGCCGCGCCTTCTCCGCCGGCCACGACATGAAGGAACTGACCGCGCGCCGCACTGACCCGGATCGCGGCCGCGCCTTCTTTGCGGAGATGATGAACGCCTGCAGCGCGATGATGCAGGCGGTCGTGCACTTGCCGAAGCCCGTGGTCGCCGCCGTCCAGGGCATCGCGACCGCGGCCGGCTGCCAGCTCGTGGCAAGCTGCGACCTCGCGATCGCCTCGGAAGCGGCGAGCTTCGCCACGCCGGGCGTCGATATCGGGCTGTTCTGCTCCACGCCGATGGTGGCGCTGTCGCGGAACGTGCCGCGCAAGCAGGCGATGGAAATGCTGCTGACCGGCGAGCCGGTCCCGGCCACGCGCGCCCGCGAGATCGGGCTCATCAACCGCGTGGTTGCAGCCGGCACCGAGCGCGAGGCCGCGATTGCCCTCGCCGAACAGGTCGCGCTGAAGTCGGCCTACACCGTCAAGCTCGGCAAGGAAGCGTTCTACCGCCAGGCCGAGATGAGCCTTGCGGACGCCTATCGCTATGCGGCAGAGGTGATGACCGAGAACATGATGGCGCGCGACGCCGAGGAAGGCATCGGCGCCTTCATCGAGAAGCGCACGCCGACATGGCGGGATGAATGACTGAATTTGTTACACCGTCATTCCGGGGCGGCTCGTAGAGCCGAACCCGGAATCTCGAGATTCCGGGTTCGATGCTGCGCATCGCCCCGGAATGACGAACGAAAGAAAAAGATGAACCACGACGCCTATCCCGACAATTACATCCGCGGCATCCTCAACAGCGTGAAGTCGATCGCGATGGTCGGCGCCTCGCCGGTCAATGTGCGGCCGAGCTATTTTGCGTTCAAATATCTGGCGCAGCGCGGCTATGACATGATCCCGGTCAATCCCGGCCATGTCGGCAAGGATCTGCTCGGAAAGCCGTTTGTCGCCTCGCTCTCCGACATCGGGCGCCCTGTCGACATGATCGACATCTTTCGCAACTCCAGCCACATCATGCCGGTGGTCGAAGAAGCGCTCACGCTCGATCCGCTGCCGAAGGTGATCTGGATGCAGCTCGGCGCGCGCGACGACGCGGCAGCGGCGAAAGCGGAATCGGTCGGTATCAAGGTCGTGATGAACCGCTGCCCCAAGATCGAATATGGCCGCTTGTCGTCGGAGATCTCCTGGATGGGCGTCAATTCACGCACCCTGAGCTCCAAACGGCCGCCGGCGCCGACGCAAGGCATGCGGCTATCCATCAATCGGATGAGTGTCGGCGGCGGCGACACCGCGGCATCGGATCGCGCCGCCAAAAACAAGAGCGAACAAAGCTGACGCAATCGCGAAGGATTCATTTCGCTCACGCGACAACGCGTAGCACGATCGTTCCGATGTGACGCGGCGCCTTGACCGCGGGCGCGTCGCCGATCAGCATGCCGCGCGATTTCAGATCACAAGAACAGGACGCCCTCAATGAGCGATCGCCTTCCGGGATTTTCAACCCTCGCCGTGCATGCCGGAGCACAGCCCGATCCCACCACCGGTGCGCGCGCGACCCCGATTTATCAAACCACCTCTTTCGTCTTCAACGACGCCGACCACGCCGCCTCGCTGTTCGGTCTGCAGGCATTCGGCAACATCTACACCCGCATCGGCAACCCCACCAACGCGGTGCTGGAAGAGCGTGTTGCCGCACTCGAAGGCGGCACCGCCGCGCTTGCTGTCGCCTCGGGCCACGCCGCACAGGTCGTGGTGCTGCAGCAATTGCTCCAGCCCGGCGACGAGTTCATCGCCGCGCGCAAGCTTTATGGCGGCTCGATCAACCAGTTCACGCATGCGTTCAAGAGCTTCGGCTGGAACGTGGTGTGGGCCGATTCCGATGACATCGCGAGCTTCGAGCGCGCGGTGACGCCGCGCACGAAGGCCATCTTCATCGAGTCGATCGCCAATCCCGGCGGCAGCATCACCGACATCGAGGCGATCTCGACGGTGGCGCGCAAGGCGGGCGTGCCGCTGATCGTCGACAACACGCTGGCCTCGCCCTACCTGATCCGCCCGATCGACCATGGCGCCGACATCGTCGTGCACTCGCTGACGAAATTCCTCGGCGGCCACGGCAATTCGCTCGGCGGCATCATCGTCGATGCCGGCACGTTCGACTGGTCCACCGGCGGCAAATATCCGATGCTGTCGGAGCCGCGGCCCGAATATCACGGCATCCGCCTCCAGGAGACCTTTGGCAATTTCGCATTCGCGATCGCCTGCCGCGTGCTGGGCCTGCGCGACCTCGGACCGGCGCTGTCGCCGTTCAACGCCTTCATGATCCTGACCGGCATCGAGACGCTGCCGCTCCGCATGCAGAAGCACTGCGACAACGCCAAGGCCGTTGCAGAATTCCTCGTGGGCCATCCGGCGGTGGCCTCGGTGAGCTATGCCGGGCTTGCCAGCGACAAATACAACCAGCTTGCGCGCAAATACGCGCCGAAGGGCGCGGGCGCCGTGTTCACCTTCAGCCTGAAGGGCGGGTATGACGCCGGCGTCAGCCTGGTGTCGAAACTGCAGCTGTTCTCGCACCTGGCCAATGTCGGCGACACCCGCTCGCTGGTCATCCACCCGGCCTCGACGACGCACAGCCAGCTCGACGACGCCGCCAAGGTGAAGTCCGGCGCCGGCCCCGACGTGGTGCGGCTCTCGATCGGCATCGAGGACAAGGAAGATCTGATCGCAGATCTGGAGCAGGCGCTGGGGGCGTAACTGCCATCGTCATTCCGGGTCTGGTCCGAAGGACCAGACCTCAGGTGCGCAATTGCGCACCGGGGAATCTCGAGATTCCGGGTTCGGTCCTGTCGGACCGCCCCGGAACGACGGCGACCGTTTTGGCCGCAGTCAATTAACAGTCATTAACCATATCTGCCGCATAAATCGTCCTTGGATCGCCCCTTTGATTCGGAGCCGACGATGCTGCGCTGGATGGTACCTGCCCTCGCCGCCATGCTGACGGTCTCAGCTGCCGCTGCCGCCGATCTGCCGGCCACAGCGAGACGGCGCGCTGCCGTGCCGCCGCAGGAGCCGCCGAGGGTCTATGTCGAGACGGATCCGGATGCGCTGATCTCGCCGGCCTACGGCATCGGAAGCTACATCCGCAACCTGCCGGGCACGCCGCTGCTGCCCGGCTCCAACACGTTGCCGGGCTATTACGGACGCCCCTGGGATTACGATTATCAAGGCCCATACTACGGCGGACCGCAGGTCGGCTATTTCTGGCGCCTGCCCTACGCCTGCGGCGTCTACGGCTATTGCTGACCTGATCAGCCGGCCTGACCGACCGGAACGGCGCGCGGCTGCGCCTGTGCAGATTGTCGCGAGGCCAGCCGCTCCACCTGCATCACTGCAAGCGTGAGCACCACGATCGCAACCGCCTGGTGCGAAAGCGCGAGATCGATCGGCACCTGGTTGAGCAGCGTGAGGATCCCGAGCACAGCCTGCAGGCTGACCGCGGCGAACAACCAGAGCGCACCGCCGGCCGCCGTGCGCGAGCGCACCGCATCGAGCGCATGCAGCGCCGCCAGCACGAACAGCGCATAGGCCGTCATGCGGTGCTCGAACTGCACCGTCAGCACGTTGTCGAACATGTTGCGCCACCACGGCGTCTCGAACCAGAGCCGGTCGCCTGCGGGAATGAACGCGCCGTCGATCTGCGGCCAGGTGTTGTAGGCACGCCCGGCGCGCAGACCCGCGACCAGCGCGCCGAAATAGATCTGGACGAAGGTCACGATGAGCAGCAGCACGCTCGTGAATCTCAGCCGTGCAGGCGCTGCAGTTTGCGGCCGCTCCTTGAGCCGCCGGACCGTCCAGACGATGCCGGCGAAGATCAGCAGCGCCAGCATCAGATGCGTCGCCAGCCGATATTGCGAAACCTCGACCCGTTCGGTGAGACCCGAGGCCACCATCCACCAGCCGACGGCGCCTTGGAGTCCGCCGAGCGCGAACAGCAGCCACAACCGCCGTTTCAACTCACCCGACAGGCCGCCGCGCCACAGGAAGAACAGGAACGGCAAGAGATAGGCCACGCCGATGAAGCGACCGAGAAAGCGGTGGCTCCATTCCCACCAGAAAATCTCCTTGAACTCGGACAGGCTCATGCCCGCATTGAGCTCGCGGTATTGCGGAATCTTCTTGTAGGCCTCGAAGGCGTCGGTCCACTGCGCCTCCGACAGCGGCGGCACGCTGCCCGTGACCGGCTTCCATTCGACGATCGAGAGGCCGGATTCCGTCAGCCGCGTCGCGCCGCCGACCAGCACCATCAGCGCGATCAGGGCGGCCACGGAAATCAACCACCAGCGCACGGCGCGATGCGGGTTCGTCGGAGCGAAAATCGTCGTCATTTCAGGGGCAAAACCAAGCCTTGTTGCAAAGAGACTTGAACCGGACTGCGTGCCCCTTATAGTCCCCCGCTCCCGCAGCGCAAGTTACGCGAAGGCCGCAGCATTCCGCCATGACGATCCGCACCCGCAAGTTCCTCGGCGCCATCCTGCTCCTGGTGCTGGCCACCGTCTGGGCCCTGCTCGGCATGGCGCTGGCGCAGATGCCGTGGATCGCCGAATCCGGCTGGCGGCAGGCGATCTACTACGTGGTGGTCGGCATGGGCTGGGTGCTGCCAGCGATGCCGATCGTGAGCTGGATGCAGCGGCCGGATCGGGTCAAATCTTAATTCGTAACGCTGCCGGTCGGTTTCACCGGCGCGAAGGCAACACCGGACATCAGCACGCGCAGCATGCGCAGTGATCTCATCCGGCCGTCCCAGGAAATCCGCGGCAGTGCGCGCAGATTGGTGCGCCCCTCCGCATCCACGATGCCCGGGATGGTCGAGACGGCGCTGGCAAAGCCGGCCTCCTCCGCCATGACGACGTGGCTGCGCCGGAAAGACGAGCGATCGCCGAACGGAAAGGCCAGATGCCTGATCTCGCGGTCGAAGGCCGCTTCCGCGACCGCTTTGCCCATCGTCATCTCGCGTAACGCGGCGACGTCCTTCATGTTGGCGAGAACGGGATAGTTCACGGTCGCGCTGCCGACGGTGACCAGCGGATCCGCCGCAAGCCTTGCCAGATCATCCCAATCCATCGACGCTTCGCGCGAGAGCGCAGCGAGGTCGATCCGGTAGCGCGCGCAGAGATCGGCGATCGCAGCCGACACATCCACCGGCGGCAACGAACGCAGCCAGCTTTCGACGAACGAAAACACCGCCTGCTTCTCGGCGTTGCCTGTGACGGTGAAGCGCTGCTCTTTCTCGCCCATCATCAGGTTGATGCGGCTCTCGCGCGCGATTATCCGCTCGAGCCCGAGCCACCAGGCCTCTCCGACTCCATCGGGAAACGCGGTGGGCACATAGATCGTGAACGGCACGGCGTGGCGCGCCAGCACCGGATAGGCGAAGCTGATCAGGTCCTTGTTGGCGCCGTCGAAGGTGAGCGCCACGAAGCGCCGCTTCTCCGGCAGCGTCACCGCGCGGCGGCAGACGTCGTCCATGCCGAGGAAGTCATATCCCCACTGCTTCAGCGCACCAATGGCGCGATCGAGAAATTGCGGACTGATCTCGCTTTCACGCAGCGGCTGAAACGCGCCGCGCCGCCGCGGCCGCACGTGCCGAAACCGCAGGATCGCGCCGGCGCCGCGGCTGCGCAGCACAGCCTGACCGGTGAACCAGGCCAGCTCGAGCCTCAACCGCTCCAGCCATCTGTCGTCGGATGCCAATATCCCACCTTCGCGTTCGCCTGATTGTCATTACCCTTTGTTGACATTTCTTTGCAAAGGTCGGCCACAGGCCGAAATACGCAAATTTTTCGTTTCTCGACAGGTTTCGTGAATGACCATGGCTGCGGCGATGCAAAGCCGGACGGCAGAATCGCCAGCGCGGTCGAAAGCGAGCCGTATCGCGCATGTCGATATCGTCACCGATCTGGCCGAGGCCGAGACGGTCTGGCGCGCGTTCGAAGAGAGCGGCCACCTCTTCACACCCTACCAGCGCTTCGACCTGCTCAGCCCATGGCAGCGGCTGGTTGGCAGCCACGAAGGCGCCAGCCCCTTCATCGTCATTGCCCGCGACGCCGAGCGCCAGCCGCTCCTGCTGCTGCCACTGTCACTGCGGCAAGGCCACGGCGTGCGCACGGCCTGCTTCATGGGCGGCAAGCACACCACCTTCAACATGGGCTTGTGGAACGCCGAGTTCGCAGCAGAGGTCGCCATCGCCGATCTCGACGCGCTGCTTGAGACGGTACGCGAGCATGCCGACGTGCTCGCGCTGACGCAGCAGCCGCTGCGCTGGCACGACCAGCACAACCCGTTCGCGCAACTGCCGCGGCAGAGTGCGATCAACGGCTGCCCCCTCCTGGCGATGGAGCCGGGCGGGCCGCCCGCATCACGGATCAGCAACTCCTTTCGCCGCCGGCTCAAGAGCAAGGAAAAGAAGCTCCAGGCGCTTGCCGGCTATCGCTATCACCTCGCCACCACGGATGCGGACGTCACCCGCCTGCTCGACTGGTTCTTCCGGGTCAAGCCGGCGCGGATGGCCGAACAGAAACTGCCCAACGTCTTTGCCGAGCCCGGCGTCGAAGCGTTCATCCGCAGCGCATGCCTGTCGCCGCGCGGCGAAGGCCGCGTCATCGACATCCATGCGCTCGAATGCGACGACGAGGTGATCGCGATCTTCGCCGGCGTCGCCGACGGCCAGCGCTTCTCGATGATGTTCAACACCTACACGATGTCCGAGCACGCCCGTTACAGCCCCGGGCTGATCCTGATGCGCTACATCATCGACCGCTACGCCGAACGCGGCTACCGCTCGCTCGATCTCGGCATCGGCTCGGACGATTACAAGCGCATGTTCTGCAAGGACGACGACGACATTTTCGATAGTTTCGTGCCCCTGACCGCGCGCGGAAAACTCGCGGCGATGGCGATGTCCTCGCTGAGCCACGGCAAACGGCTGGTGAAGCAGAACCAGATGCTGTTCGATCTAGCGCGGCGGCTGCGACAGGCGTTCGGGTAGGCGAACCCTTCTCCGAATATCGAACCACTCGCGGAGCTGTCCCTTACCCTCCCCTGGAGGGGTCCGAGACGAGCGTAGCTCGCTCGTGGGTCGTTCTGCATGGAGCGCAGCGCAATGCGCGACGGGGTGGGGTGACGGTCCCTCCACAATCGACAGTAGGGTAAGAGGCAGCACCGATGTCGCGTCCAACTGAACGATAGGCTGAGCCCGCGCCCTCGCCTACGCCGCCACGACCCGCGGCGTCTCCACCGCATTAGACGGCTGCACCGGCCTGCTCAGCATCGTCACCTCGCTGAAGCCGACCGCCTTCAGCTGCTCGCACATCAGCGTGCGCGCATCGGCGGCCATCGAGGCATCGGGCACCACGACGGCGCGGGCATGCGCCGTCAGGAGTTCGGCCGGAAGGTCCGAGGCGCTCCCGGCATCCACCAGCACGTGGTCGTAGGCGCGGAGCAGCGCATCGATCGCGAGCGTCACCCGCGGCGATTGCAGCAGGCTGCGGTCGAAGCCGGGACGGCCGGCCATGACCAGGTGCAGCCGCGAGAGCTTGTCCCGGGTGATGATTTGCGCGAACGAGGCCTCGCCCTGCATCAGCTCGGCGAGACCGGGAGCCGAAGCATCGACGGACACCGCGGCGATGGTCGGCGAGGATGCGGCGAGATCGACCACAACGACGCGCGCATCGCGCGCCAGGTGCCGGGCCAGCGTCAGCGTCGACAGCGTGATGGCTTCGCCGGCCGCGGTGCCGAGCACCGTGACCTTCTTCGCCGCCGGTCCCGCAGTTCGCAGGCTGTCGGCGAGATGCTCGATCTCGGCGAATTCGGTGACGTCGGCATCGGCCGTCATCTCGGGCTGAAGCGGCGCGAGGTCCTCCACAACCGGGTCGGGCATCGGTTCGGCCATCGGCTGGACGACCGGCTCGACCACCGGCTCTTGGCGCACCGGCGCCTGCGTGAACACGGCCACCGCGCGCGGCGCGGTCTGGCGCAGCAGCTCACCGGTGACGACGACGCCGGACGAGAGCAGCAGCGTCGCGATCGTCGCGATCAGCACGATCGGCAGCTTCTTCGGATAGGCCGGCGTATTCGAGACGATGGCGCGCGAGATGATGCGGCCCTCCGCCGGCGCCGTATCGATGCTCTCGCGGGTGCTGGCCTCGCGATACTTCCCAAGATACGTCTCGAGCAGGTCGCGCTGGGCCTTGGCTTCGCGCTCGAGCGCGCGGAGCTGGACGTCCTGACCGTTGGTCGAGGTCGCCTGCTTCTTGAGCTGCTCGAGGCTCGCCGTCAGGCCGTCCACCCGGCCACTGGCGATCCGCGCATCGCTTTCGAGCGAGCGCGAGATCTTGGCCGCTTCGTCGCGAATTTGATTGTCGAGGTCACCAAGCTGCGCCTTCAGCTCCTTGATCCGCGGGTGATTGCCGAGCAGCGTCGATGATTGTTCGGCGAGCTGCGCCCGCAACGTCACCCGCTGCTCGGACAGCCGCCGCATCAGTTCGGAGTTCACCACCTCGGACGCTTCGATCGGCTTACCGCTCTGAAGCATCTCCTTGATCAGCCGCGCCCTGGATTCAGCATCCGCCTTCATCGAGCGTGCGTTGTTGAGCTGGGTATTGACCTCGCCCATCTGCTGGTTCGAGAGCGTGGTGTTGTTGGTGCCGACGAACAGCGACGACTTGGAGCGGAAGTCCTCGACCTTGGCTTCGGCGTCGGAAACCTTCTTGCGCAGATTTTCGATTTCGCCGGAAAGCCACTGGCTGGCGCTGCGGGCCTGGTCCTGGCGCGCATTCTGCTGGAGCACGAGATAGCCGTCGGCGATCGAATTAGCGACGCGCGCGGCAAGGTCGGGATCGGCGGACTGGAATTCGACCACGATCACGCGCGACTTGTCGACGGCGTAGGCCTGGAGCCGCTCGTAATAGGCATCCAGCACCCGCTCTTCCGGCGTCATCGAGAACGGATCGCGGCCGATGCCGATCAGCGCCGCGAGCGACTTCAGCGGCGAAATGCCTTGCAGCACCGGATCGAATTCGGGGCGTTCCGCGAGCTTGTTCTTTTTGATGATCTCGCGCGCGAGATCGCGCGACAGCACGAGCTGCACCTGGCTGGTCACCGCCTCGGGATCGAGCGACTGCCGCTCTTCGGTGCTGCGGTCGCTGCTCGGCCGCAGGAACACGTTCTCGCGGCCGTCGATCAGGATGCGGGATTCCGACTTGTAACGCGGCGTCACCAGGTTGACGGCAGCGACGGAGGCGACCAGGGCCAGCACCGTCGGCACGATGATCCAGCCGCGCTTGCGGGCCAGTGCGGCGCCGAGCGCATGGAGATCGATGTCGCCGGATTCGACTGGTGCCTGCTTCGGAGCAACGGATGCAGGCTTGGCTTCGACCTTGGGCGCGGCTTCGACGACCATGGCTTCGGCTGTGGGCTTCGAAATAGCCCGCTCGACCACCGCCTTGTCCTTGCCGGCACGCCAGAACCCTAAACGCATCGAACACTCCCGCAGGGCAACGCTGCGACTCTACCTCAACCGGGGCGATTACACTCCATTAAGGTTGCTGCTGGGTTAATCGCGCCCTGCCGCGGCCGGCACGAACGGCGCCGACACCGTTTGTTAACCACGAGGGCTCTTAATCCATCTCGATATTTCGAGAATTGTTCGAGCATTCGCCGTCGAGCGCTGGTTCTGATCATGCCCCCCTCTCCCGACCGGCCGCTCCGCATCCTGCACGCCGTGCGCGCTCCCGTGGGCGGCATCTTCCGCCACATCCTCGATCTCGCCAACGGTCAGGTCGATCGCGGTCATCACGTCGGGATTCTCGCCGACAGCCTCACCGGCGGCGAGCGCGCGGACAAGGCGCTGGCCGAACTCGCGCCGCGACTGAAGCTCGGCGTGCACCGGCTGGCGATCCGCCGCGAACCGTCGCCTGACGATTTTCTGGTGTGGCTGCGGATGCGGCGCCTGATCGCCGCGCTCAAGCCCGACGTCATGCACGGCCACGGAGCCAAGGCTGGCGCCTTCGTCCGCATGCGGCGGCGATCCGACGACACCATCCGCATCTACACCCCGCATGGCGGCTCGCTGCACTATCCCCTCAACACCTTCAAGGGCGAGTTTTACGCGCGGCTCGAACGCACGCTGATGGACGCGACGGACCTGTTCCTGTTCGAGAGCGCGTTTGCGCGCGACACCTATCAGCGCATCGTCGGCACGCCCAAGGGCGTGGTGCATTGCGTCTTCAATGGCGTGACGCCGGAAGAGTTCGAGCCTGTTGGCATCGCCGACGATGCCACCGATCTCGCCTATGTCGGCGAGTTCAGGCACATCAAGGGCGCGGATTTGCTGGTCGATGCGGTGGCACGCCTGCACGAAGGCGGCAAGAAGGTCACGCTCACGCTCGGCGGCGACGGCGAGGAGACGGCGGCGCTGAAGGCGCAGGTCGAGAAGCTCGGTCTCTCCAGCGCCATCCGCTTCATCGGTCACGTCAAGGCGCGTTACGGCTTCTCCAAGGGGCGGCTGCTGGTCGTGCCCTCGCGCGGCGATTCCATGCCCTATGTCGTGATCGAGGCCGGTGCGGCCGGCATTCCCATGATCGCGGCCCGCGTCGGCGGCATCCCCGAGATCTTCGGGCCTGACAGCCCGGCGCTGTTTGCGGCGAGCAACGCCGAGGCCATGGCGGAAGCGATCGCGGCCGCACTCGACGATCCGCAGGCGACCGCGCAGCGCGCATCCGCCCTGCGCGAGCGCATCTCCGCGCACTTCTCCCAGCAGGCGATGGTTGACGGCGTGCTCGCGGGTTATCGCGACGCATTTGCCAATCATTAACCATCCTTAAGGCCGCTTTAGAGAATCTTCCGATTTGTCCGATAATCGACCTGCCAGGGGATGCTCGCCCGGGGCGCAACGCTGCGACCCGCGGGTTTTTTGGAATGGACGTGGACGCCCGTGGAACCGCTCAACGCACGCTCGATGCTCGACGCCGCGACAGGCGCCGCGACGAAGCCGGCTGATCAACCCTTTGTGGAACGCCGTCGCCGGCTCTCGCCCGCCGCGCTCGACGTCGTCAACCAGAAGGTCGCCCGCGCCTATTCGCCGATCGTGATCACCGGATTCGTCCGCCTGGCCGATTTCGCGCTGCTGAGCCTCGTCGGCATCGCGCTCTATGTCGGCTATGTCATGCCGCTCGCCGGCTCCTTCAGCTGGGTTTATCCCGCAGAGATCATCGCCGTCGCGGTCGCCGCCGTGGTCTGCTTCCAGGCCGCCGACATCTATCAGGTGCAGCTGTTCCGCGGCCAGCTCCGGCAGATGACGCGGATGATCTCCTCCTGGTCGTTCGTCTTCCTGCTGTTCATCGGCGTATCCTTCTTCGCCAAGTTCGGCAGCGAAATGTCGCGGCTGTGGCTTGCCGCCTTCTACTTCCTCGGGCTCGCCGCGCTCATCTCCCAACGTCTGGTGCTGCGCTCGCTGGTGCGCGCCTGGGCACGCCAGGGCCGGCTCGACCGCCGCACCATCGTCGTCGGCTCCGATAGCAACGGCGAGCAACTGGTCGAGGCGCTGAATGCCCAGGAGGATTCCGACATCCACGTGCTCGGCGTGTTCGACGACCGCAACGACAGTCGCGCGCTCGACACCTGCGCCGGCGCGCGCAAGCTCGGCAAAGTCGACGACATCGTCGAATTCGCCCGCCGCACCCGCGTCGACCTCGTGCTGTTCGCGCTGCCGATCTCGGCGGAGACGCGCATCCTGGAGATGCTGAAGAAGCTCTGGGTGCTGCCGGTCGACATCCGCCTCTCCGCGCACACCAACAAGCTGCGTTTCCGTCCCCGCTCCTATTCCTATCTCGGCGAGGTGCCGACGCTCGACGTGTTCGAGGCGCCGATCACCGACTGGGACCTGGTGATGAAGTGGCTGTTCGACCGTATCGTCGGCGGCCTCGCGCTGCTCGCAGCCCTGCCGGTGATGGGACTGGTGGCGCTGGCTGTGAAGCTCGACAGCCCCGGCCCGGCGCTGTTCCGTCAGAAGCGCTTCGGCTTCAACAACGAGCGTATCGACGTCTACAAGTTCCGCTCGATGTACCACCATCAGGCCGACCCGACCGCCTCCAAGGTCGTGACCAAGAACGATCCGCGCGTCACCCGCGTCGGCCGCTTCATCCGCAAGACCAGCCTCGACGAGTTGCCGCAGCTCTTCAACGTGGTGTTCTCAGGCAATTTGTCCCTGGTCGGCCCGCGTCCGCACGCGGTGCAGGGCAAGCTCCAGAGCCGCCTGTTCGACGAAGCCGTCGACGGCTATTTCGCTCGTCACCGCGTCAAGCCCGGCATCACCGGCTGGGCCCAGATCAACGGCTGGCGCGGCGAGATCGACAATGAAGAGAAGATCCAGAAGCGCGTCGAATTCGACCTCTACTACATCGAAAACTGGTCGGTGCTGTTCGACCTCGTCATTCTCCTGAAGACGCCGGTCTCGCTGCTGACCAAAAACGAGAACGCGTATTGAGTTGAGTCCTTCCGTCATGCCCCGCGAAGGCGGGGCATCCAGTACTCCGCGGCGTCAGCCGCTTTCCGCAATAGGCGCCGCGGAGTACTGGATCGCCCGGTCAAGCCGGGCGATGACCGCCGTGTTTGTGGCGTACAAGTTGCGTAAGCGTATGAGCATTTGATGGCGTATGCGGCGACAGCCGGTGGAGTGAAATTAGCCGCGCCGGCTGCGCCCGGCGTGCTGGCCATCCAGCGCGCGCTGGTGTGGCTGGTCGGCGCTTCCGGCGCCATCGTCTTCATCGAGCCGAGTCCCTACGAGATCGTGACGCTGCTCGCCGCCGTCACCTTCTTCGCGACCGGCCTGCGCCTGCGGCTCGTGCTGATGCCGCTGATCCTGATGCTGGTCCTGCTCAACGTCGGCTACACGATCAGCGCGGTCCCTCTGTTCGAACAGTTCGAGGTGGCGAGCTGGATTGCGACCTCCTGGTACATGGCGGTTACCGTCGTGTTCTTCGCGATGGTCACCTCGGAAGATACCGCGGCCCGGCTCGACATGCTTCGCCGCGGCCTCGTGGTCGGCGCGATGGTCGCCTCGCTGTCTGCGGTCGCCGGCTACTTCCATCTGGTTCCCGGCGGAGACGATCTCCTCACACTCTACGGGCGCGCGCGCGGCACGTTCAAGGACCCGAACGTGCTCGGCGCCTTCCTGATCCTGCCGGCGCTGTTCGCGCTCCAGAGCGTGGTCTCCGACAAGTTGGCCAAGGCGTTCCGCAACGTCATCGCCTTCGGCATCATGTCGCTGGCGATCCTGCTCGCGTTCTCCCGCGCCGCCTGGGGCGGATTGGTGCTGACCTCCGCCTTCATGCTGGCGCTGATGGTGCTGACCAGCCGCACCAACGCGCAGCGCTCGCGCATCGTCGTCATGGCGATCGTCGCCGCGGTGCTGGGCCTCGCGCTGATCGCGGTGCTGCTGTCGTTCGATTCCACTGCCGAGATGTTCAAGCAGCGCGCGAGCTTCGACCAGAGCTATGACGAAGGCCGCTTCGGCCGGTTCGGCCGGCACATCCTCGGCGCGGAGATGGCGCTCGACCTGCCATTCGGCATCGGCCCCCTGCAATTCCACCGCTACTTCCCCGAGGACACCCACAACTCCTACCTCAACGCCTTCATGTCCGGCGGCTGGCTCTCCGGCGTGTGCTATCCCGCGCTGGTCTTCACCACGGTGATTATGGGCTTCCGGCACATTTTCGTTCGTGTACCCTGGCAGCGCGCTTATCTCGTGATCTTCTCCGCCTTCGTCGGCACCGTCGGCGAGAGTTTTGTGATCGACACCGACCACTGGCGGCACTTCTGGATGATGCTGGGCGCGATGTGGGGCATGATCGCGGCCGCGCAGGCTTACAAGGTCAAGGACAATACCGTTCCGATGGAATCGGAACGGTAATGTCTGGCGTTCTGTTTTGACGCGTTTTCTTGACCCGAACCGGTATCCACTTCGCTCGAAAACGCTCTAGCGACGAAGCTTCTTGAGCTTGAGATCCGGCCGCTTTTCCGGCGGCGTATCGAGCAGGCCCTTCAGCGCCTCGGTTGCGGCGAGCACACCCTTGTAGCCCTCGGTCGCGAAGCGCAGCAGCAGGCGCAGCTCTTCGTCGGAATAGGCACCAAACACCTTCTCCATCGCCTGCTGCATCGGCACGTAGAGCCGGCCGATCTTCATCGCCGTCTCGGGCACGACGGAAATGAAGACCTTGCGGCGGTCCTTCTCGTCCCGTTCGCGGCGCACCAGCCCGGCCTTCTCGAGTCGGTCCACCACGCCGGTGATGGCGCCCGTCGTCAGCCCCGTGACCTCGGCAAGCCGGCCCGCGGTGACGCGGCCCTCCAGGTACAGGATGTCCATGCATTCGAGGTCGGAGTTGGCAATTCCGGCAACGTTCGCAACCGTTTGGCCATAGAGCACGCCCTGTGCGGACGATCGCCGCATCGCCTCCTCGAGCTCCTGCAACAGCGCCGCGCGCGCCTTCGTCCTTGACAAGGCCGACCTCATATCTTAGTCGATATATATCTTAGCTACTAAGAGATTTAGCAACCGTAATTTCTCCTAGCACCACGGAAACGTCGGGAGCAAGCCATGTCCAACCGTCCCCGCAAAGCCCTGATCATCGGCGCCGGTATCGCCGGCCCTGTCGCCGCAATCCTGTTGCGCCGCGCCGGCATCGAATCCGCGATCTACGAGGCCTGGCCCTATTCGAAAGGCATCGGCGGCGGCCTCCAGATCGCACCGAACGGCATGCATGTGCTGGACGAGATCGGGCTCGCGAACGAGCTGATCAGCCGCGGCTCGATCGCCGAATCCTTCGACTTCTATTCGCAGAGCGGCGAACGGCTCGGCTCGATCAACCGCGACATGGCGCGGCGCTTCGGCCAGCCGGCCGTGAACGTCTGCCGCGCCACGCTGAACGAAATCCTGATCGACAAGGCCTGGTGCGCTTGCGTCTCGCTTTATTTCGAGAAGCGCCTGATCAAGATCGAGGACCGCGGCGACCAGCCGATCATCGCCTACTTCTCCGACGGCACCACGGCCGAAGGTGACTTCCTGATCGGCGCCGACGGCGTGCACTCGGTCGTGCGCCGCCAGGTCGTACCGGACGGTCCGCAACCGTTCGACACAGGACTGATCGGGTTCGGCGGCTTCGTGCCGCACGCCGTCCTCGATGGCAGGCCGATCGGCCGGCACGTCGAGACCACGTTCGGCAAGAGCGGGTTCTTCGGCTATGGCTATTGCAGCCCGGATCCGAACGACGGCGTGATGTGGTGGAGCACGCAGCCCGCGCACGGCATGGACGCGGCGATGTTCCGCGCGCTCGACCACGCGACGCTCAAGCAGCATCTGCGCGGCTTCCATCACGGCTGGCACGATCCGATCCCCGACATCATCGACGCGGCCGAGAACATCGTCGTCACCGACACGCTCGACGTCGCAACCTTGCCGACCTGGTCGCGCAAGCGCTCGCTGCTGATCGGCGACGCCGCGCATGCGACCAGCCCCCACGCCGGCCAGGGCGCTTCGCTCGCGCTCGAGGATGCGATGCGGCTCGCGCGGCTGATGCAGGAGGGCCAGGAGCTCGGCGCAACCTTCCAGGCCTTCGAGGCCGAGCGGCGGCCGCGCACGGAAAGGATCGTCGCGATGGCCCGCCGCAACGGCAACAGCAAGCGCGAGTTCAGCGCCACCGGCGCATGGGTCCGCAATCAGATGATGAAATGGCTGTTGCCGCTGGGATCGAGGAGCATGGAGTTCATGTACGCGTATGATGCGCGGGCGGCATAGGCCTCCGCTGCCGTAGGGTGGGCAAAGGCGCAAAGCGCCGTGCCCACCATCTCTCCGTGATAGCAAAAAAGGCGTGGGCACGCTTCGCTTTGCCCACCCTACGGAAGCTACGCCTGGGTTTCGATCTCAAACCTCAGCCCGGCGTGATCGACCAGCCGCTTGATCAGCTTGTGCTGCATCGCTGCGCCCGGCGTCCAGAGACCGGCCGGGACATCAGGCGTGTCGCGCAGCAGGCAGATCGCGCATTCGGAGACCATCTTCGCCGTTGAGGCATAGCCCGGATCGAGATCGCCCTTCACCGCCGCGCGCACCTGACGGCCGTCGGGCGCGATCGCGACATAGAGCAGGTCGTAATGACCGTCATCGCGCTCTTTCTTCGACGGCCCCTCGCCGGGCTTGAGCGCTTTGGGGCCGGTCTTTTCGCTGTTGGCGGCCATGACGAGCTTCGCGTTGGCCTGCCCTTCGTCCCCCGTCCCCGTCAGCACCATCTCGTCGTAGACGAAATCCCGGCCATACGGGAATCCCATCAGCATGTTGGAGCGATGGACGTTGCGCGTGTTCAGCGTCGCCATAGCAAACGGGGCGGACCAGGATTGCAGGTCTTGCTCGAAAATAGGCTTGTTGCCGCGCGGCTGTTTCGGCCCCTCGAAGCCGGGCGTGAATGCGAAGGGGTCCTTGAGGATCGACACCAGGCTGAGATCCTGCGCGACAGCTTCGAAGGTGACCCTCGCGCTCGCCGAGGTGCCGCCGGAGAACTTCCAGCTGAGGTCGCGGACGCGCCCCTTGACGCGCGGCACTGGCGCTCCGAATACGCGCCGGGCTTCCTCCTGCACGAAGAACGCACCGAGCTCGAACGGGATGGAATCGAAGCCGCAGGAGAACATGAAGCGCGCGCCGCTCGCCCTGGCTGCCGCCTCATGCTTGTCGATCATCTGCTTCAGCCAGATCGGCTCGCCGCAGAGATCCATGTAGTCGGTGCCCGACGCGACGCAGGCGGCAAGCAGATCGGAACCGTAGAGCTGGTAGGGACCGACAGTGGTTATGACCAGCTTCGCCTGATCGACCATCGCGCGCAACGACGCAGGGTCGGCTGCGTCCGCCACGATCAGCGGCGTGTCCGCGGGGGCGCCGATCGCATCGCGAACGGAGGCGAGCTTGTCCCTGGTCCGCCCGGCCATCGCCCATGTCGGCGCGCCGTCACCGGCGTAGCTTGCAGCGAGATATTCGGCGACGAGCTGGCCAGTGTATCCGGTCGCGCCGTAAACGACGATGTCGAACTTCGCGGACACGGACCTTACGCTTCCACTCCGAACGTCAGCCCAGCATTGTCCCGCAGGCGCTTGATCAGCTTGTGCTGCATCGCCGCGCCCGGCGTCCAGAATCCCGCCGGGACGTCTGTCACATCGCGCAACAGGCACATCGCGCATTCGGAGATCATCTTCGAGGTCGAGCCGTAGCCGGGATCGCGGTCGCCGGTGACGCCGGCGCGAACCATGCGGCCGTCGGGCGCGATCGCGACATAGAGCAGGTCGAAGCGGCCGTTCTCCCGCTCTTCCTTCGACGGCCCCTCGCCCGGCTTCGGCGCGTTCGGACCGGTCTTCTCGGCGTTGGCGGCCACCACGCGCTGCGCGTTGGCTTCGCCCTTCTCGCCGGGCCCCGTCAGAACCATCTCGTCGTAGACGAAGTCCTGACCATAGGGAAAGCCCATCAGCATGTTGGAGCGATGGACGTTGCGCGTGTTGATCAGCGCCATCATGAACGGCGCGGCCCAGGACTGCAGGTCCTCCTCGAGCAGCGACCTGTTGCCCTTCGGCTGCTTCGGGCCGGTGAAGCCCGGCGTCAACGCGAACGGATCGTTCAGGATCGCGATCAGGCTGATGTCCTTTGCGACCGCATCGAAGGTCGCCTTGGCGCTCGCCGCGGTGCCGCCCGAGAGCGTGCCGCGCATGTCGCGCACGCGGCCTTTCACACGCGAGGCCGGAGCGCCGAACACGCGCTTGGCCTCTTCCTGCACGAAGAACGCACCGAGCTCGAACGGCACGGAATCGAATCCGCATGAGAACACGATACGCGCGCCGCTCTCTTTGGCGGCCGCCTCGTATTTGTCGATCATCTGCCGCATCCAGATCGGTTCGCCGCAGAGATCGAAATAATCGGTGCCGGTGGCGACGCAGGCCGCGAGCAGTTCCTCGCCATAGAGCTGATACGGGCCGACGGTGGTGATCACCGACATCGTCTGCTCCGCCATCGCCTTCAGCGAGGCCGCGTCCGACGCGTCCGCGACAATCAGCGGCGTATTCCCGGGCGCGCCGATCGCATCGCGTACCGACTTGAGCTTGCCGAGGCTGCGGCCCGCCATCGCCCATTTGAGCGTGTGGTCGCTCTTGTAGTGCTGAGTCAGATATTCGGCGACGAGCTGGCCGGTGAAACCGGTCGCGCCGTAGACGACGATGTCGAATTTCGCTGAGCTCATGATCGACCTTTACTTCTTCGCGTAGCTCACGCCCATGCCGGCGCGGACGTCGCTTTGAATCCCATAGGGCGGAATCGGATAGCGCAGGCCGTTCTTGGCCAGCGCCTTCATGCCCTCGATCGCCTTGGCGAGATGCGAGGGCTTCAAGGCCATCAGCATCTCCTCGTCCGGCACGCCGCCATAGCGCCGTTCGGCATAGCATGGCAAGGACAGGCTGGGCTCGCCGGTTTTCAGCGCCCGCCCCCAGGAATCCGCGCAGGCGGTCTCACCGACGACGCCCCATTCGAACTTCTTGTAGCCGGTATATTGCAGCCCGTTGATCAGGATGATCATCTGCCCCGGCGTTGCATAGACCAGGCAGATGTCGGGCGGATCGAGCCGACCGCTCGCGAGCGGACTGACCGCAAGCGCCTGATACTGCCCGAACGGAACCACGTCCAGCGCCTCCTGGCGCTTGCGCGCGTCCTCAGCGGTGCCGTGCCAGACCCCGACATAGTTTTCGCCGGCGAGCCATTTTTCGTCCTGCGGCGCAAGCCCGATCACGGCGCGACACTGCGCACCGACAAGATCGTCGGCCGTGATGCCGACCGTCCAGCCCAGACGTGCAGCCATGCTGACGATCTGGTCGGTGGTGTGGACCGCGCTTGGCCGCCGGATTTTCGGGATCGCCTCCATGTCGGCGGTGCGCGCGAACAGCTTCATGCCGATCACAGTCGTCTTCAGCCGCAGCAGGCCGTTGAGGTCGGCGACGAGGCCGGCAAGATCGATCCTGTCTGCGCTCTGCTGCTGCATGGCATCCTCCCGACCGGCGATCGCGCGCCGGTACTCTGTTCTTGTTTTGCGACTCTCGTTTTAGTCCTTGCCCGGTCCCGGAAGCAACTCGCCGGTCCGCCCCATGATGCGAGACGCCAAAAGGCCGATCCATTCGCGCACGGCGACGTCGGTCTTGCCGAGACCATCGGCCCCGTTGCGGGTGAAGGCAAACAGCCCGTCGCGCCCGCCCATCCGCCAATCCACCGGATAAGCTTCGACATCGAATCCGGCCTTGCGAAACATCCCCATCGCGCGCGGCATGTGGAAGGCCGACGTGACCAGAAGCCAGCGTTCGCCCGGCTTGGGCGTCACCAGCTGCTTTGTGAAGATCGCGTTCTCCCAGGTGTTGCGGGAGTCGCGCTCGAGGATCAGGCGCTCCTTCGGTATGCCCAGGCTTTCCAGGATCGGCGCGGTGTAGTCGGCCTCCCTCGCCCCCGTCGAGACCAGGTTCGGCGAGCCGCCGGTGAAGACGATACGCGCGTTCGGATAGCGCCGCGCGAGCTCGGCCGGCGCCAGCATGCGATCGGCCGCGTGCGCAACCACGGGCGTGCGATGCGCCGCCGACAGATCGGTGTCGATCGAGCCGCCAAGCACGATGATGCCGTCGGGGGCGCCCCGCGACGGGTCCCACGCAGGGAAACGCGACTCCAGCGGATAGAGCAGAAGATTGCCGATCGGCGAGAACGCGACCAGCGCCAGCAGCACCAGCGTGGTCACGGCAAGCTTGCGGCCGACCGCAGCAAACCGCGTCGCCATCAGCAGCAGCGACAGGATTCCGAGCTCGATCAGGAGATTGATCGGCAGCAGAGCGGTGCCGAGGGTCTTGGAAAGAACGAAATACAGGGGAGCCTCGCTGGAATGATCGTGCCGGGCTTGACCGGCCCGTCCATCTTCAGAAATCTTCTTGAAAGAGGATCGATCGCCCGGTCAAGCCCGGGCATAACAGGTTCTCATGACGAGTTCTGATGAAACCGATTGGACGCGGCCAATGACCCATCACCACCTGCATTCAAGCCCCGAGACCTGCCATTGGGGCTTCTTCGAAGCCGCGCTCAAGCCCGCCCTCACCGTCAAAAGCGGCGATGAGGTGACGGTCGACACCATCAGCGGCGGGCCCGACATGCTGCCCGACCGCAACAAATTTCACATTCCGCCGGAGATGTTCGAGGTTCACGCCAGGAACGAGCGCATGCTGCCCGGCCACATCCTCACCGGCCCGATCGCAGTCGAGGGCGCCGAGCCCGGCGACGTGCTCGCAGTCGAGATCCTCGACGTCCAGCTCCGGCAGGATTGGGGCTGGAACATGATCAAGCCGCTGTCCGGCACCCTGCCCGACGATTTCCACGAGACGCGAATCCTGAACATCCCGCTCGACCGGTCGCGGATGGTCGGCCGCATGCCCTGGGGCCTCGATCTGCCGCTCAAGCCGTTCTTCGGCGTGATGGGCGTCTCGCCGCCGCCGGCCTGGGGCCGCATCTCCTCGCTCGTGCCGCGCGCGATGGGCGGCAATCTCGACAACAAGGAGCTCGGGGCCGGTGCGACGCTGTATTTGCCGGTATTCGTCCCGGGCGCGATGTTCTCCTGCGGCGACGGCCATGGCGTGCAAGGCGACGGCGAAGTCTGCGTCACCGCGATCGAGACCGCGCTCCAGGGCCGCTTCCGCCTGACGCTGCGCAAGGATCTCAGGTTCGACTATCCCCGCGCCGAAACGGCGACGCATTACATGACCATGGCGATGGACCCCGACCTCGACCAGTGCGCAGTGCGCGCGCTGCGCGACATGATCGTGCTGCTCGGCGAGACGCGAAACCTGTCGCGCGAGGACGCCTACACGCTGTGCAGCCTGGCCGCCGACCTGCGGGTGACGCAGACCGTCAACGGCTGCAAGGGCATCCATTGCATGATCGAAAAGGCGATCGTGCACGGCTAGCCGCACCCGCCTGCCCGACCCCGTCTCCACTCCGCCGCCGCTCGGCATCCCGCGCGGCGCGCGGAGCTGCGCCCGATTTCCCCAGCGATTCCAATGAGCTGAAACACCGGTCTTGCCCGGATTTGACTCCGACCCCTGAACCTAAATAGAGTCTTAATAGTTACTTTTATGTACCCGAGTAAGAGGCTAGCGTTCGGGCCATGGCCACCGAAAAAGCCGAGACTGACCGCATTCCCGTAACCTTGGCGCTCTCGACCATCACCTATCTGGAGAAACTGGTGAGACAGGGCACCCACGGCACCAGCGTTCCCGGCGTCGCACGCACACTGATCGAGGAAGGCATCCGTCTCGCCATCAAGGACGGGCTTCTGTCGATTCGCGACAACGGCAGAACGTGAGCACGCGCCGGACGTGAGGCGGACGGATCTCGAGAGGCGGATGGCCGACATCTGCAACCTGGGACCGTTACAATGCCTGTTCTCTCACCAACTTCTTCGCCGACTGCTTCTTCACCGACTGCTTCTTCACCGACTTGGACCAACGAACGAATTGAACTTCTGAAGCAGCACTTCGAGGCCGGCCTCACCTGCAGCGAGATCGCTGCCGACATCGGCGTCAGCCGCAACGCGGTGATCGGCAAGCTGTCCCGGCTCAATCTCACGCGCGGCAGGACGAGCGACGAGCGCAAGCTCGAGCGGAGCCTCGCGCCGCGGCGCGGGACGCGAGCCGTACCGCGGCTGCAATATGAGATGCTCGCCACGATCTACGGGGACACCGACACACCTGTGGTCGCGGGTCCAATCGACGATGCCAACCGCTGCTCGCTGCTGGAGCTCTCGGAGAACCGCTGCCGCTGGCCGATCTCGACGCCGGGTGCGGACGACTTCTGCTTCTGCGGCAATACCGCGCCCGACGGCCAACCCTACTGCGTCGGCCACAGCCGCCTCGCCTACCGGCCGAACTCGCGCGCCCGTGTGATGCGCGGCTGAAGGAAAATCCCAAAATGAAGAACCTCCGGCGGGGCATCGCCGGAGGTTTCTGGAGGCTTAGCATGAAGCTAAGAGCCGCGACTTTCGTAATCGGCTGAAAACAAGATAGCTGATCAACTCAGGTAAGTAAATAAATTTGAGGGCGATCGAATCGCATAGCTCGTCTTCGTCGTTTGCAACGTGTTACCGGATTTCCGAAGTCAGCTTTCATGAAAAAGCCCCGGCGGTTTCCCGCCGGGGCTCTCTCAGATCGGAACGGACTTGAGCTTACCAGTTGCGCTGGGCGCGCAGCAGCAGGCTGTAGGTGTCCTGGTCCTTCAGCTCGTAGGTTGCCGCAGGCTTGGCAACCGACGTGAGCGTCGGGCTGGTGATCACGCCCGAGTACTTCTGGTCGAGGTGGCTGTAGGTGAAGTCAGCCGAGAAGGTCAGGTTCTTCACCGGCGTCCAGCGGGTGATGACACCGATCTGGCCGATGTTGAAGTCCGGGTTGCAGGTGCCGGTCAGGGTCGCGAACGCGGCGCTGCCGCAGATCATGGACTTGGCCGTGCCGCTGTAGTTGACCGCAGCCCACGCGCCGTAGAGCGCCGTGTTCCAGTACGGGCTCCAGTTGTGGGTGTAGGCACCACGGAAGCCGTAGGTCTTGGTCAGCTCGAGCTGGCCGTTGGGACCGAACACCGCGTCAGACACGCCGGCAAAGCCGAT
The DNA here is from genome assembly GCF_000284375.1 of Bradyrhizobium japonicum USDA 6. NCBI lineage: Bacteria > Pseudomonadati > Pseudomonadota > Alphaproteobacteria > Hyphomicrobiales > Nitrobacteraceae > Bradyrhizobium > Bradyrhizobium japonicum. Next base: position 4,776,317 of record NC_017249.1, on the reverse strand, counting down.
GCTCTGATACGCGCTGCCCGAACCGCCGAACATCGAGTAGCTGGTCGCAGCCAGCTCCTGGAAGTTGTAGCGGCTCGCACCTTCGGTGTAGACGCCCGAGATGTTGATCACGTCGCCGGCGCCGGTCGGGATGTTCTTGATCTGCAGAGCGAGCTGCACGGCCCAACCCCACTTGTCTTCCGGATGACCGGTGACTTCCGTCGCGCCGTAGTAGGCGACGTGGTTGTCGTGCGCGGCCACCGACGCCTGGAACAGGCCCCAGGCCTGGTCGACACGGACCATGGCGACCAGGTCGGGAGACCGGGTGCCGCCAAAGTCGCTCGAACCGTAAGCGCCGCCGAGAACGCCGGAGGTGGTTATGCCCGCGGTGTTCCAGATGTTGGTCTGGAAGGCCTGGGTCTGATCCTGCGCCGAGAACGCAGCCGTCACGCCCTGGCCGAAATCAGCGGTGTAGGTGAACTGGGCAACGCCGTTGGTGGTGCCGCTGCCGCCGACGAGCTGGTCGAAGTTGTTGCCGGGATAGTTGATCCAGGGCGCGTCGAACTGCGACACGGCCTTACCCATCGTGAAGCCCGCGAACTGGATGAAGGCGTAGTAGACGCCGAGCGTACCGCCCGAGATATTGCCCGCGTTTGCGTTGTTCGGCGCAGACACCCCGGTGCTTCCGAGTTGTGAGTAAACGGTCGCACCCGGCGTCGTGCCGCTTCCCGTCGTGAAATCGGTCGTCCAGGTGAACACGGCGTCAAAATAAGTACGAACCACGCCGTACTCGGTCGCGGTACGGGTATCGATGTTGAGGTCTTCGCGGGCGCGCGCCGAGTAGTAGTTGGTCAGGCGGTTATTCGAGGCGGAAACACTGTTGTAGGAGCCGCTGTAGTTGCCGCCGGCATTGAGCGCGACTTCAGCACGCAGATAGCCGCCGAGCTTGATGCAGGTATCGCTGCCCGGGATGTAGTAGAAACCCGCGCCGTAGAGCGTGCAGATCTTCACGTACTCGACCGCCTTGGCCTTGACCGGAAGATCGGCCGCCTGGGCTCCACCGACGGCGATCAGACCCGCCGCAGTGCCGAGCAAAAGGCTCTTCACCACTTTCATATAAAACCTCCAAGTTGCTCATTTTACGGAGACCGGACCGTGAGGCCCCCCAGATCCCCGTCTTTTCAAATCCGCTCGGCCGCTTCGCGCTTTTGGACACACCCGCATCGACGCGAGGGACGTGAGCGAACCACCTGCAACGGGACGATCGAGTACCCCCACCGTCACGCGTCAATATGCCTGCGCCGTTCCACTAATCAAAATAGTTTATTAGCTCACCTTTGTTGTTTCACTAAACCTGTGCCCCGCGCGCAACACTGCGGGCGGGGGAATATGCTGAGCTGATCATCTTTGTAATTTTAGTGACAAAATTACCCTGCTCTGCACTTGCGTCAGGGCAGACTTGCGTGGACTATGGCCGTGCAAGACACCGGCCGGAAAAGAATCAGATCACGGGAGTGACGCTGTGTCAGCGACGAGGAAGGAAGGAGCGCGCCTCCGCTCCATCGGCAATCTCGATATCATCAGGCGTTTCACCTGGGAGATATCGTCGATCAACATGTACCTGGAGGAGTTGCGTCAGTTCTGGGCGAGAACGCTGGGCATCAGCGGTCCGCAATGGCTGATCCTGATGGCGATCTCCGACCTCGACAAGGACGACGGCGTGCCCGTCAACGTGGTCTCCAAGCTGCTCCACGTCGATCCGTCCTTCGTCACAACCCAGTCCAAGCTGCTGGAGAAGAAGGGCCTGCTGCGCCGGCGGCCCTCGCCGACCGACGCCCGCGTGGTGCGGCTGTCCCTGGTCGAGAAGACGCAGAAGCACATCGCAAGCCTCAACGAGCAGTACAAGACGATCCGCGAATTCGTCTTCCAGGAATTCGACGAGACCGAACTGACCGAATTCACCGGCAAGCTCGCGACGCTGAAGACCAGGCTCGAAAAGGCCTGCGTCAGGATCTCCCTCGACTACTAGAGCATGATCCGGAAAAGTGCGAAGCGGTTTTCCGAAAAGATCATGCCCAAACAACAACCTGAAGCGCGATGACGATTCATCTCAATCTCATCGCGCTTTAAGACAGCAGGCGGCGTTCAGATCCGCCGCCCCGTGGCGCCCAGTTGCGATTCCAGCCAGTCGAAGATGTATTCGTTGGCAAGGCTGGGATTGTCCGCGTGGGCCTGCGCCGCGCCGGTCTCCTGCGCGGTGAACACCTTCAGCACGATGTCGGAGCTGCCGAGTCGTGACTTCTGCACGATCTGGCGCGCCCGGTCGGCCTTGAGCCAGCCGTCCTCGCCGAGTGTGATCAGCACCGGACAGTCGGCACTCGAGGCCATCAACGGCGCCGACGGCACCGGGACGATGCTGAGATCGCTCATCGCAAAGCGGCTGGCGAAGAAGGATCGTTCGTGCAGGTCCCACAGACCGCCGTCGCAGACGGCAGCGGCGAGCCTCGGCTCCTGCAACACCGCGCGCGCGACAAAGGAAGAGCCCCACCCGTCGGCCACGATGGCAACGCGATCGAAATCGACGTCGCCACGCGTCTCCAGATAATCCATGACGCTGGCAATCGAGCTCTCGAGGTCGCGGCGCTGCAGGAGCGTGTCGGTATAGTCGTCACGCTGGTCGCCGAGCAGATCCAGCGCGAGCATCGACAATCCGCGCTCACGCGCATGCGGCGCGAGCTTGAACAGGAATTCCTCCTTGCGGTGTCCGGGCTCGCCGATGCAGATCACGGTCGGAGCCCGCTTGCTGCCCGGGGACGCAGGCAGGAAATAGCCTTGCAAAACGTGTCCGTCGTCGGCCCAGGGAATCGTGACGACCTCGCCAGCCGGACCGCGCGCAGTGAGGAAACGGCGCGCACATTCCTGCATGGCGAGCACCGCGACCCAGCGGCGCTCGTCGGCCTGGTCCAGCGGCATCGCGGCCGCGCCGTAGTAGTTCATCGCCCGCAGCCAGTTGCGCTGCGCGGTCGCCATGTGGCCCTCCGCGAACGCCGCCTCGGCACGCTGCCGGTTGGCTTGCGCCAGCCGCTTCCACTCGCGGTGCCAGGACTGCTCGCCGCCCTGCTTGAGCTGCCGCGCGATCATCAGGCATTCTGCGATGGTGGCGCCGCCCTCCTGCGCCGCGGTGAGGAGCCGCGTGAATTCAGCGGAAATATCCTCTCTCTCCGGGCAGAGGATCCAGTCGTCGGAGAGGCATGCGGGTATCATCGGAGCTACGCTTTATGATGGCGTTACCCCTGATTGACTAAACTATTTTGGTTCACCAACCAAGCTGCCGTGCGCCGAATGAGACCCGTTTCACATCACCATCGCTTGAACATTGCTTGAACGATCGGGCCTGTCGCATGCGTGACATTCCAAATCGTCATAAGGCGTCGGAAATTGGCAAGAGGTGGCACGTAAAGTTACCTGCGTAACATGTAAATTACCTGCGTAATAATACGTCCGCACCTCTTGCCATGATGGTCGTCATACCTACATAGGCGGACGCTCGTTGACAGTCTCAGTCAAACCGACTCAACCGAGCCGCCAGCCAACTTCCTGCGTAAAGCTTTCATAGAAGGCACGGTCATAGGCCTGCTCCGGCGTTGCGCGCACGCGTCCGTCAAGGCGCTTTGCGTCTTCGCCCACAAGAATGCGCCACCGCTCCGCCTTGACCCCGTCGAGGATGATCTTCGCGGCCTGCGCAGCCGTCGTCGGCGCGTCCTCGAGGAAGCTGCGGGCGCGTTCGGCGAACGCAGCCTGGATGTCCTCGTCCGACATCTTGTCAGCATCCGGCACGCCGGCCGCGACCATGCGCTTGCGGGTCAGCGCGACCTCGTCGGCATTGAGCCGCTCCGACCCGTCGGCGCTCTGCACCTTGCGCGAATTGGAGACGATCGAGGTGCCGATATGGCCGGGCATCACCACCGAGCATTTGACATGCGGTGCGTGCAGGCGAAGGTCGTTGATCAGCGCTTCGGTAAATCCTTTCACCGCGAACTTGGCCGAGCTGTAGGCGGTGTGCGCCTGGTTCATCCCGATCGAGGCCCAGAAGCCGTTGACGCTCGCGGTGTTGACGATGTGGGCCTCATCCGCCGCCACCAGCATCGGCAGGAAGGTGCGCACGCCGAGATAGACGCCGCCCCAGCAGATGTTGAAGGTACGCTCCCACTGCTCGCGCGTGTTGGTGAACAGGCTGCCGCCGCCACCGATGCCGGCATTGTTGAACAGGAGATGGATCCGATCGGTCTTCTGCTGCTCGGCGAGCTCATCGCGAAACCGCTTGAGATGATCCTCGATCGAAACGTCGGCGACATGGGTCGTGACCCGCAGGCCCTGCGGCAGCTTTTCGACCTCGCACAATCGCTTGGTCTCGGCCATCGCGGCCTCCGAGACGTCGCACATCGCGACATTGCAGCCCTCCGCGACGAGCTGCCGTGCGAGCTCGCGTCCCATCCCCGTGCCGCCGCCGGTGATGACGGCGATCTTTCCTGCAAAATCCTTCATGGGACTTCGGTCCCTCCCCTTGTCGGTATGTTTCTTCACAGCTGGCGCCGCGCATCGCGGCGCGCGCAAAATGTAGCAGCGCCGCATCCGCAGGTAAAAGCGGATCGGCGCTGCCATCTTCACATCAGTTATTTCGGCCCGCGGACTATTCGGCCGCTTCGACGCGCACCCCGTCCAACGCGCCGAGTGCCTCCAGCGCCTTGCGGGTGGCGGCCTGCTGCGCCGGCGAGGCCTCCGGCATCGGCGCGCGCGGATAAGTCTTCGGCAAGCCCTGGAGCGTCTGGGCGTAACGCGTGCAGGCCGGCAGATTGTCGGCGATAACGGCGTTCCACAGCGTCAGCAGCTTCTTGTGCAGGTCGAGCGCGCGCGGATGGTCGCCCGCCTTCACCGCATCCCACAGCGCGACGGAGGCATGCGGCGCCGCGGTCAGGATCGCGGCGATCGAGCCATGGGCGCCGAGCGTGTAGGACGGATACATGAGGGCATCGACCGCGCTGTAGATCAGCTTGTCCGGCGCCATCATCATGAGATCCGCGAACAGCTTGAGATCGCCCGCGCTCTGCTTGACGCCGACCACCAGCGGCACCTCGGTCATGATCCGCACCAGCAGCGTCGGCGACAGATAGGACCACGGCACCACGTTGTAGATGATGATGGGCATGCCGGTCTCGTCCGCCATGGCGCGGAAGTGCGCGACCATCGCCTCGTCATCGGGCTTGAACAGATAGTGCACCGGCGTGACCTGGAGTGCCGCAACATTCATGTCGCGCACGAGCTTGCCGCGGCGGATCGCATCGCGCGTGGAGTCCACGATGATGCCGGCGATCACGGGAATGCGTCCCTTCACCGCCTCGACCGTCGCGGCCATCAGGTCGCGATATTCCTCGTGATCGAGCGTGTGGCCTTCGCCGGTCGACCCGCCGGCCGCAACGCCATGCGCGCCCGCGCCGATCATCCAGTCGACCTGGGGCGCCACCAGCCCCAAGTCGATCTCGCCGTCCTTCCGGAACGGCGTCGTCATCGGCGGGATCACGCCGGTCGGTCGTGCCTTCATGGTCTGCCCTCGCGTTTCCTTTGGTTCTGTGGCGGTCCCGCTCTTTTGACGAGTATCCGCCCGCTTCCGAGCCTATCGCCTGCGCAGGCCTTGTGAAGGGGCGGTTCGCGCGGCGCTGCCCCCACAATCGCTCATTCCTGCGATCCTCCCGCGCCCTTTTCCTTGGGGATTCCCCGTATTTGCCCGGCTTCGGTTTATGGGCAATTTTTTACAATCCGAATCACCAAATGGGGATGGACGCTGGGTCGGGTCGGCCAGGCCAGCGTGTTGTTTGTGTCACAGGCTCTGGCACTCCGCTTGCATCCTCTTCGTGGTCTGAAACTACCGATGAGGTGACTGGAATGTTCGTGACCGTGGTTGCCGTGCTCTGCCGGCTGAGCGCAGCCAGCTCAGGCAGTTGCATCGAGGAAATCGTGACCGACAGCAACATGACGCCCGAGATATCGATGATGCAGTGCGCGATCGGCGCACAGGCCCCGCTTGCCAAATGGATGGGCGAGCATCCGATCTATCACGCCAATTGGCGCCTCGAGCGCTACAAATGCGTGCCGGGCCACTACGAGATCAAGGGCCACGCCTAAGGCCCCGCAAGACTACGGATGAGGAAACGCCCCGGAGGCCGCCTGGTCTCTCCGCGCGGGAACCGCTAGCGCCAGACCCCATTGCGGCGGCGCGCCTCTGTGACAACGATCACGCCCTTCCTTTAAGCCACTGCACGCAGAATGATCGCACGCGCCCGTCGCCCTTCCGGCGTCGGCATCAGCGCGAAATTGTGCGGCTGGTCACGGAGCAGATGCAACTCGACCGCCACGCCCGCCGCCCTCGCCCGCTCCGCGAGATCGACGCTATCGGGATAGAGAAGGTCGCGCGTGCCCGAGAAGATCGTCATCGGCGCCAGCGCGCGGAAGGCGCCGTTGAGCGGGCTGACGAAGGGATGACCGACATCGAGCTCGCCGGCATAGAGCCGCCCCGCCTCGATGATCCCCGGAATGTCCTGGATCGGATCGCGCGCCGCGATCTCGACCTGCTCCGGGCGGCTGACCGATGCATCGGCCGCCGGCGAGATCAGCATCATCCGGCCCGGCTGCCGATGCCCGCGGTCGCGCAGCCACTGGCAGGCGGCGAGCGCCAGGCTAGCTCCGGCGGAATTGCCGACCACCGTCACCTTTGAGGGCCCGGCATCCTCCAGCAGCATCCGCAACAGCTCGGCCGTCGCCGGCACGACATCCTTCGCTGTCGCGCGCGGCGCAAGCGGATAGATCGGCACGACGCACACGATGCGCGCCTTGCGCGTCATCTGGGCGACAAAGCGCCAATGCGCCGGCACGATCTCGTTGATGAAGCCACCGCCGTGCAGGAACATGACGTGGTTGCAGCCCTCATGGCCCGACGACGGCGCCGTGTAATAGACCGGCCATCCGCCCATCTTGGTCAATGTCACCTCGACGCCGCGGCCCAGATTCGGCGGCTCGAACGAGACCGGTTGCAAGGCGAGCTTCTGGACATGCTCCTGCACGGCCTCGGCGGACGCGAGCTGTTGCTTGTACGGAAGCTGCCGCAGGAGCAGGTTGAGGGCACGGCTTTGCAGGCTTGGCGCGGGATCGCGCCGGGCCGGGGCGCCGAAGACGCAACCACCCGGACAGAACTGCAAGGCCGACACGATTCTGGCAACGCTCATGGCCACATCCCCATCTGGCTCTTTCGACACGGCGACAAAGAGGCTTGCCGACCCGCCGCCACTTGCGGATATAATGCGAGCATTCACTCGCTTTTCCTACTCGCATTCAGATCACAAGGCCGTGGCCCGCAAACCGCCGACAAAACCCCGGAAAAATGCCTCGCAGGAGCGATCCCGCGCCACCGTCGACGCGTTGGTCGAGGCAACCGCTCGCATTCTGGTCCGCGAAGGTTTTGAGAAGACCAGCACCAACCGCATCGCCGAAATCGCCGGCGTCAGCGTCGGCTCGCTCTACCAGTATTTTCCCAGCAAGGAGGCGCTGGTTGTCGCTGTCATCGATCGCCACAACGACGAGATCATGAAAATCGTTCGCGCCGCGTTCGTCGAGGTCGCTGACATGCCGATCGAAAGGGCCGTGCGCCGCCTCGTCACCGTCGCGATCGAGGCCCATCACATCGACCCGGACCTGCACCGCGTCCTCGCCGAGCAGATTCCACGCTCCGGCCGGCTCGCCGAGGTCGAAGCCTTCAATCACGAGGTCCACGGCCTCGTCCGCACCTATCTCGAAAACCACCGCAAGGAGATGCGCAAGATCGATCCAGGACTGGCAGCCTTCATGTGCGTCAGCGCGATCGAGGCAGTCGCGCACAACACGGTGCTGAACCCGGCCGAGATGCTGTCGGAGAAGATGGTGCGGACGCTGGTGGACGAGACGACGCGGATGGTGGCGGGATATTTGAGGTAGTTTGCGAAAACGTCGCCTCATGTGCGCTCGACGCGGGAGAGCGGGCATCCTGCCAAGCAGTTGATTGATCTGCGGGCTGCATGGAGCCGAGCCCATGGCCATGAGTTTTCCATTTTTGATGGCGATGAATTCAGCTTTCCAATTGAGGACAAAACATATGCCCAAGAAAAATTGCCTGATAGTCCATGCCGCCGGAAGACAGCTCGACCTACTGCGCGGAGAGGCCTCCCGCATTGCGAAGGCGAACAAGGTCGACTGGTGGATCGATCGTGCCGACGTCGGCACACTTTTTTGCTTTGAAGACGCAAATGCTACAGATGCCTTCGCTCGCACCTGCGACGACTTCGGAGTCCGATGCCAAGACGGCTAGCTCAAAAACCCCGCCGACTTTGTGAGCCGGCGGGAGTTGAGTGAATACCTACGAAAACCGGCCCATCGCCAAACGCGCGTCGGACGGTGGGGCCGTTCCGGGTGGATGGCGAGACCTTGAGGAGGTCCAGATTCGCCACAGACCGATTTTTCAATCTCTCCCTTGGAGAGTCGTTCCTCAGACACCGCGATGCCAATATTTTTGTGATCTGGCGCAAAAGGAAGGCCCCAGCCAATGGGGAAGACTGGGGCCTTGACAGGCCTTGCGATGGATCACACGCAAGACCGATCGCTGGATAACTGCAGGAGCGCTCGTTCCTCCTGCGGAACCAATCTCGACCCAAGTTGGCTGCAACTCCAGATGAGTCGCGAGAGCCAGCATTCCAGCAGCCAAATCGGGGCTAGAGTGTGTCCGAAGTTGAACTAGACCCGGGCGAAACCAACGTGCTGAAGCCGCTATCCAAGTCGAGTGTTTCGCAAATCATCGATTCTTCGTAGGCCGAACCCGCGGCGAGCGACTAGGGCGCGTGGGTGAAGATATCCACTCGTCGATTTCGTCTGGCTCTACTCGCCACGAAGGTGAGACGCCATCGGCTGTCCGGGCTGTGACACGGTATCGGCGCTTATGCAGCTTGGCTGCCAAATTCTTCGCGCCATCTTCGTCTCGACATTCAATAGAGAAATTACCGTAACAAACAACCCAGCGCTTTCGACTCACTTTTCGTTTGGATCGCGCTGAACGCTCCATCTAAGGGACCCCGTGAGTCCCCAGGCCCGTCCCAATATCAATACTCCATTCTTACCAAACCGTTTAAACCTGTCCGCGACCTCGCCAAGGGCGGCGGACTACCACCACCCTAGCAACCCCGATCTCGCGTCCACAGGTGGTCGTCCGGTTGGATCATGCCTGCGAAGCCATTGACGGTCATTAGGCGCACCCACCGACCATGCGACGCGCGCAACGACTCCGAGAGCAGATTGTGTCCATCGGGGCATCGTGTCCCAAAGGGAATTCACGCCAGCGCTAGTCGTCGTTGAACTTCAGGAACCAACGGCCCAACACCAGGACATTCGGTAAGTCGCGCTGTCTGATCTAGTTCAATGGTTTCTTTTGGCGTCCCCCGACGCTCAGGACAAAAGTTGGAAGCACCAGGCCGAGCACCTTCGCAACCGGGAGGTCGGCTACCGTGAAACTCGCGCGGCGCGGACGCTGCTTGCTTGCCGTCAGGACAGGTTACACATCATAGCGCGGGGAGAAGACAGCTCCGCTCAGGACGTCGCGCCTCCCAGATCCCTGCGACGCAATGCATTGAAGCAGCTGTCGTGAATATTCCCCCGTCTCACAGGCTGGCATGGTGACATCATGCTCCTGTTTTGCCCGACGCGTCAAATCGATTCGGAAAAACATAATTCGCCAATGACTTCGCTACTGTGCATGGGGTTGTTTTCGACATTTTAATTTTCCGCCCCAGAAGCATCCGCCCGCTACCGGTCGTCGCGCATGCGACACACCGCGGGAGCAGGCTCCACGCCGACGGTCAATCCACCGATGAGTTGGAAAAAATGGTCGGAGCGAGAGGATTTGAACCTCCGACCCCTAGTCTCCCAGACTAGTGCGCTAACCGGGCTGCGCCACGCTCCGAACGTCGTTCCATTAGCTAGGATCGCCGCTTTGCGCAAGGCGAGGTCGCAGCATTTTGGCGTCCGTGCCCACAGCCCCGGAACTGCCGGCCAAGCTCGCGAAAGCGCCCCTAGCCGTCCTTCAGCGCCTGATCCAGCATCTCCCGGCACGCCACGAGGTCGGCGAGCACCCGTCCGAGCCGCTCCCGGTCGATGGCGCTGGGCCCGGCAGGTGCGGCGGGAGTGCCGCCCTTGCGGAAGGTGGTGAGGATGTCCTCGTCGTCGACCTCCGTGAAGCGGAAGTCGATGCCTTCCTCCTCGTCGCCCTGGTAGTCGTCTTCATCGGCATCCGTGACGCCCTTGATGAGCGCCTCGTCGTCGTCCGGCTCCATCAGGCTCTGGCCGATGGCGTCCTCGATGGCCCCGAACGAGACCGCGGCCGCGCCGTCGGCGAGGCCCTGCACCGACTTGACGCCGTGCTCCTTGAGGATCCGCTGCACCCCGCGGATGGTGTAGCCCTCCCCGTAGAGCAGGCGGCGGATGCCCTTGAGCAGGTCGACGTCGTCGGGGCGGTAGTAGCGGCGGCCGCCGCTGCGCTTCATCGGCTTGATCTGGGAGAATCGGGTCTCCCAGAACCGCAGCACGTGCTGCGGAATGTCGAGTTCCTGCGCTACTTCGCTGATGGTTCGGAACGCATCCGGCGCCTTGTCCAAATGCCAAATCCTTCGCGCAGGCGGTTACGCCTCGGGTTGAGCCTTGCTGGCGTCGCCATTGCCGCGATGCTGGGTGTTGATCCGCTGCTTCAGGATCGCCGACGGCTTGAACACCATGACGCGGCGCGGCGAGATCGGAACCTCGGTGCCGGTCTTCGGATTGCGACCGATACGCTGACCCTTCTTGCGGACCATGAAGGAGCCGAAAGAGGACAATTTCACCGTCTCGCCCTTCTCGAGGCAGTCGGTGATTTCCTTCAGGACGAGTTCCACGAACGCAGACGATTCCGTGCGCGACAAGCCCACCTTCTGGTAGACGGCCTCGCAGAGATCAACACGCGTTACGGTTTTGCTTTGGTCGGTCATCGCCCTGCCCCACATCACGGCGAACAATTGTTGTCTGAAATTATGAGGTTACGATACGGCGGTCAACAGCGCTCATCAATGCAGACGCATCGATAATCGCGGCTGATTCCGGCAAAATTTTATCGATTGTGGCTCTACCAGCGATTGTGGCTCTACCAGCGCACCAGCGCGGAGCCCCAGGTGAACCCGCCGCCCATCGCCTCCAGCAGAACCATGTCGCCGCGCTTGATGCGGCCGTCCTTGCGCGCCACCGACAGCGCCAGCGGGATCGAGGCCGCCGAGGTGTTGCCGTGGCGGTCCACCGTCAGCACCACCTTCTCCGGCGCGATGTGGAGCTTGTGGGCGGAGGCGTCGATGATTCGCTTGTTGGCCTGGTGCGGCACGAACCAGTCGATGCTGTCGGCGTTGAGCCCGGTGGTCTGGAAGGCGTCGACGATCACGTCGGTGATCATGCCGACCGCGTGCTTGAAGACCTCGCGGCCCTCCATGCGCAGATGGCCGACGGTCTGGGTCGAGGACGGACCGCCGTCGACGAACAGCTTTGCCTTGTGGCGGCCGTCGGAGCGCAGGTGCGTGGTCACGATTCCGCGGTCGGTCGCAGCATTGCCCGGCTGCTCCTGTGCCTCCAGCACCACCGCGCCGGCACCGTCGCCGAACAGCACGCAGGTGCCGCGATCGTTCCAGTCGAGGATGCGCGAGAAGGTCTCGGCGCCGATCACCAGCGCGCGCTTGAAGGCGCCGGTGCGCAGGAAATTGTCGGCGGTGGCGAGCGCGAACACGAAGCCCGAGCACACCGCCTGGAGATCGAACGCCGCGCCATGATTGATGCCGAGCGCATGCTGCACTGCGACCGCGGTTGCGGGGAAGGTGTTGTCAGGCGTCGAGGTCGCCAGCACGATCAGCTCGATCGACTGCGCGTCCACGCCGGCGTCGCTGAGCGCAGCCTGCGCCGCCTTGATCGCCAGATGCGAGGTGAACTCGCCCTCGGCCGCGATATGCCGCTCGCGAATGCCAGTGCGCTGCACGATCCATTCGTCGGACGTGTCGATGCGCGCCGCCAGCTGGGCGTTGGTCACCACCTGCTCCGGCAGATAAGAGCCGCAGCCCAGCACGACCGAACGAATTTGAGTCACGAAACATCCTCCGGCGCGGTCTGCACGGAACTAAGTGCACCACCCTCGCGGTTGAGCATCTGATTGATCTTGTTCAGGAGATCGTAGTGAGCCATCTCATAGCCAACATCGATCGCATAGGCAAAGCCTTCGGCGCTGATTCCACCGTGGCTCTTGACCACCAGTCCATTCAAACCCAGGAACACGCCGCCATTGGACTTGTTCGGGTCCATCTTGTCGCGCAAGGCCTGGAAGGCGCTGCGTGCAAAGAGATAGCCGAGCTTGGACAGCCAGCTCCGCTGCATCTCGTTGCGAAGTAATTCCGCCATCTGCCGGGCGGTTCCCTCGGCGGCCTTCAGGGCAATATTACCGCTGAAACCTTCGGTGATGATGACGTCGGCGAGCCCCTTGCCGATGCCGTCGCCCTCGACGAAGCCGATATAGTCGAGCTCCGGCAGGTTTCTGGCACGCAGGATTTCTCCGGCCTCGCGGATCTCCTCGTGCCCCTTGATCTCCTCGGTCCCGATATTGAGCAGACCGACCGTGGGCCGCTTCTTGTCGAACAGCACGCTTGCCATGGCCGCGCCCATGAGCGCGAGCGAGACCAGATGGTGTGCATCGCCGCCGATGGTCGCACCGAGGTCAAGCACGACAGACTGGCCACGTTTGGTCGGCCATATTCCGGTGATCGCCGGGCGGTCGATCCCCGGCAGCGTGCGCAGGTGGAAGCGCGACATCGCCATCAGCGCGCCGGTATTGCCAGCGGAGACCGCGACGTCCGCCTCGCCCTTCTTGACCGCATCGATGGCGAGCCACATCGAGGAGGTCCTGCGCCCGCGCCGCAGCGCCTGGCTCGGCTTGTCCTCCATGCTGACGGCGACGTCGGTATGAATGATCTTCGAAGCGGCTTTCAGCGCGGGATGCTTCTCGAACTCGGGCTCGATCTTGGCGCGGTCCCCGACCAGCAGGAATTCGATCTCGCGATGCCTCTGAAGCGAGATGGCGGCGCCTGGAATGACCACGGCGGCGCCGACGTCGCCCCCCATGGCGTCAAGCGCGATGCGAACCTTGCTTAGCATAAAAGTCCTGGAAACCTGGTCTGGTGCGGTCTTGAACGAGCGGGGCCGCAAATGGATTCGCCATGGACATGGCGACCGGCCTAGCGCCACGCCGCGCCCGGACCGGGGCGCGACAATAGCGTTTTGTTATCCCGAAACAACCTCTTGCCCCCAGCCTTTTGCATTCGGGCGATCTGCGGGCGACAGCGCGATTTCAAAAGAAACATATCGAAATCAGATAGATAAGCCGACCTTTCAACCGAGTCCCGCAAGCGCCTCGCGCCCCGTAGCAAAGCGGGTCTTACGGGGAATGCCCAGCTATTTGCCTTTCTTCCTGTCCTGAAGGGCCTTCAGCGCCGCGAAGGGATGGTCCTCCGGATCGAGGGCGGTGACTTCGGCCTCGAATACGGCTCCCTCCTTGCGAGGATAGGGATCGACCGCGAGAAACACCGCGTCGGTCGCGATCCGGCCGAGGTCGATGATTCCATTGACGATCGCCTCCGGCGGATCGATCACCTCCGGCGGCTCCGCGTCGTCCTGCCCCTCCTCGATCAGGTCGGCCATCTTCCGAACCTCGGCTTCGGGGGCAAACACCAGGTCCACCTCCTCCTCGATCTCGTTCTCGATCGGATCGAGGGTGACCACGCAGATCTGGCCGATCCGGGCCCGGACGCTGCCCGTGACCTGGAAGCGGCCGCCGCTTTTCGGCACGATTTCGAGGTCGGCCTGGGCGGAAAGGACCTCGCGCAAGCCCGCAACCTCGGCCATGGACTGCCGCTCGATGGCGGAGGCCTCGAGCTTGCGATGCAGGCCGGTGTCGGGAATCTGCGCGACAATGACGGGAGACCGCCAGGGATCGGGTCTGGATTCGGCGTTCGGTCGGCTCATCGCGTGATGTCCTCAGTGAGCGCTGGAGGATACTTGAAAGACGCGCGCAGCAGCGTGGCCTCGTCGGTCCGGCCAAGATCGGCCTCGGTGGCCCGGGCGTAGGCTGCGAGCCGCCGCGCCTGGTCCATGCCGGTCCCATTCAGGATATTCTTGCAGATGGCGGCTGCCAGCGCCTCGCTGCCAGCTTCGATGGCCTGATCATAGGCCTGGACGCGACCGTAGAACGCCTCGCCGAAGGCCCGCATCCGCTTCGGCACGGTCTGGTCGCCGATCCCCATCTCGCGCAGATTGTCGTCCATGTCCTCGCAGAAGCGGTCGAACAGCGCCTGCGACAGCTCCGTGGCGCCTTGGTTGACGGCTTGGTTGACGCTCTGGACCGTGCGCAGGCGTCGCAGAAGCAGCCAGAGATGCAGCAGCAACAGGTCGAAACGCCCGTTAACCGTATCGGGCACGCCGAAGTCGCGGTAAAATATGGGTTCTCGCGCCTGCGTCACGATCATGCCATAGATGGCTTCAATGGTGCCGCGCGGGGCTTGCCGGGGTTTCCTGAAGTGATTGAACGGCCAAACCATTGTGGGTTCCGCAAGCGGGCGTGCGCGTGTTGCAATTGCAGTCTCCGCCCGGTACTTCAGCGCCTCGCGCGACGCAAGGGGACGGAATCAGTTCCACTATGACGATAACGAACCAGACCAGCCTGCGCGCCAACAAGCCGCGCGGCCTTCATGCACGCTGGCGCGGTTTGCGCATGCTCGCGGCCGTCGCTCTGGTCGGCGCCGCCCTTGCCGGCTGCACCGGCGAGCAGTTCCAGAAGGGTTACATCCTGCCGCCCGGCGCGCTGGAGCAGATTCCGATCGGCGCGAGCCAGGACCAGGTGCTGATCGTGATGGGCACGCCGTCCACGGTCGCAACCCTCGACGGTGAGGTGTTTTACTACATCTCGCAGCGCTCGGAGCGGATGGTCGCCTTCATGAACCAGAAGGTGGTCGACCAGCGCGTCATCGCGGTCTATTTCGACAAGAATCGGCGCGTGCGCCGGCTGGCGAATTACGGCCTTCAGGACGGCAAGATCTTCGACTTCATCAGCCGGACCACGGCGACGTCGGGTCAGGAGATGAGCTACCTCGCGCCGCTGTTCAAGCTGCTCAGCTTTAACTGAGTCTTCAGCCTGCGGCGTCGTGCCGCCCTCCGCGCGGCACTTGCCGTCGCGTGCGGCTTGCCGTTGCCCGCCCGGTTCCATACGCTCCCTGCAAAACAAGAAGCAGGGAGTGGATTCGTGCCCAAGACTTTGTTGTCCCGCCGTCGCGTGCTCGCCGGTGCTGCCGGCCTCTCGGCAGCAGCGATCCTGCCGCGATCGAGCCTGGCGGACTGGAAGCCCACCGAAAACGTCCGCATCATCGTGCCGGCTGCGGCCGGCGGCTCGACCGATGTCATGGGCCGGCTCCTGGCCGCGCATCTGCAGGCCGCCTGGGGCCAGTCGGCCGTCGTTGAGAACCGCTCCGGCGGCGGCGGTACGATCGGCACGGCCGAGGCCGTCCGCGCCAAGCCTGACGGCCACACCATCCTGATCGGCAACCCCGGGCCGAACGCGATCGCCTACAGCATCTTCAAGAACCTCACCTACAAGCCGGAGCAGCTCCAACCGGTCTCCAACATGATCCGGATCCCGAACATCGTTTCGGCGCATCCGAAGACCGGCATCAAGTCGATCGCCGAGCTGATCGCGTATCTGAAGACCAACCCGGACAAGCTCAGCTACGCCTCGTCCGGCGTCGGCCAGAGCCCTCACCTCACCGGCGCCTGGTTCCTCCAGCTCACCGGACTGAAGATGACGCACATCCCGTTCCGCGGCGCGGGCCCCGCGCTCCAGGCCGCGCTGGCCGGCGACATCCAGATCCTGTTCGACAATCTCTATCCGAGCCTGCCGCAGGTGCAGAACGGCACACTCACCGGCCTCTGCGTCACCACGACCGACCGTAGCGACCTCGCGCCGAACCTGCCGACCATGCGCGAGAGCGCGCCGGAGCTGGCCAATTTCGACGTGTCGTCGTGGTTCTCGGTGTTCCTGCCGAAGGGTGTGCAGCCCGCCGTGCTGGAAGCGCTCAATCTTCAGGTCAAGGCGATGCTGGAGCGCGACGACATCAAGAAGAACATCGCCGCCATGGGCGCCCGCGCCGACTACGGCACCCCGCAGCAGTTCGCCGACTTCGTGGACGCCGAGACGAAGAAGTTCGCCGGCATCATCCAGAAGGAAGGCCTGCAGATGGACGTGCAGTAGGTCTCGTGTCCCGGACGCTGTGCAGCGTGCAACGCTGCGCCGCCGAGAACGCGGATCGAGCGAAGTCTACCAACAAAAACCCCGCGGCTCGCGCCGCGGGGTTTTTTCGTGTGTCGCTTGCGCCGTTCAGTGCGCGAGGATCGCCAGCAGCAGCAAGGCCACGATGTTCGTGATCTTGATCATCGGGTTCACGGCCGGTCCCGCCGTATCCTTGTAGGGATCGCCGACGGTGTCGCCGGTCACGGCCGACTTGTGGGCATCGCTGCCCTTGCCGCCGAAATGGCCGTCCTCGATGTACTTCTTGGCGTTGTCCCAGGCGCCGCCGCCCGAGGTCATCGAGATCGCGACGAACAGGCCCGTCACGATCACACCGAGCAGCATCGCACCGACGGCCGAGAACGCCGCCGACTTGCCGGCCGCGCCGCCGCCCGCGATGACGTAGATCAGGAAGTAGACGACGATCGGCGACAGCACCGGCAGCAGCGAGGGGATGATCATCTCCTTGATCGCCGCGCGGGTCAGCAGGTCGACCGCCTTGCCGTAATCAGGCTTGTCGGTGCCCTGCATGATGCCCGGCTTCTCGCGGAACTGACGACGCACCTCCTCGACGATCGCGCCGGCCGCACGGCCCACCGCCGTCATGCCCATCGCACCGAACAGGTACGGCAGCAGGCCGCCGAACAGCAGGCCAACAACCACGTAGGGATTGTTGAGCGAGAAGTCCGGATTGACGCCGGCGAAGTACGGATGCTGAGCGGACCCCGCGACAAAGAACTTGAGGTCCTGGTTGTAGGCCGCGAACAGCACGAGGGCGCCGAGACCGGCGGAGCCGATCGCGTAGCCCTTCGTCACCGCCTTGGTGGTGTTGCCGACCGCGTCGAGCGCGTCGGTCGATTTGCGTACCTCCTTCGGCAGACCCGCCATCTCGGCGATGCCGCCGGCGTTGTCCGTGACCGGGCCGAAGGCGTCGAGCGCGACGACCATGCCGGCCAGCGCCAGCATGGTGGCCGTCGCGATCGCGATGCCGAACAGGCCGGCCAGGCTGTAGGTGACCAGGATGCCGGCGATGATGACGATCGCGGGCAGCGCGGTCGCTTCCATCGAGACGGCGAGACCCTGGATCACGTTGGTGCCGTGACCGGTCACCGAGGCCTGGGCGATCGACTTCACCGGGCGATAATCGGTGCCGGTGTAGTATTCGGTGATCCAGATGATCAGCGCGGTGACGATCAGGCCGACCACGCCGCATTCGAACAGCGCCATGCCGGTATAGTCGACGCCGTCGAGCTTGCCGAAGCCGATCAGATAGTAGATCACGCCGGCGATGCCGATCAGCGACAGGATGCCGGTTGCGATCAGGCCCTTGTAGAGCGCGCCCATGATCGACTGGCTCGGCCCGAGCTTCACGAAGAAGGTGCCGATGATCGAGGTGATGAGGCAGATGCCGCCGATGGCGAGCGGCAGCGTCATCATGTTGGCGAGGATCGGCGTCTTGGCGAAGAAGATCGCCGCGAGCACCATGGTGGCGACCGCAGTCACCGCATAGGTCTCGAACAGGTCGGCGGCCATGCCGGCGCAGTCGCCGACGTTGTCGCCGACATTGTCGGCGATGGTGGCCGGATTGCGCGGATCGTCCTCGGGAATGCCGGCCTCGACCTTGCCGACGAGGTCGCCGCCGACGTCCGCCCCCTTGGTGAAGATGCCGCCGCCGAGACGGGCGAAGATCGAGATCAGCGAGGCGCCGAAGCCGAGCGCCACCATGGCGTCGACGACGACGCGGCTGTCAGGCGCGAGTTTCAGCGAGTGCACCAGGAAGCCGAAATAGAGGGTCACGCCGAGCAGCGCGAGACCCGCCACCAGCATGCCCGTGATGGCGCCAGCCTTGAACGCGAGCTCGAGGCCGCCGGCAAGCGACGTGGTCGCTGCCTGGGCGGTGCGCACGTTGGCGCGAACCGAGACGTTCATGCCGATGAAGCCGGCCGCTCCCGACAGGATGGCGCCGATGGCAAAGCCGATTGCGACATAAAGCCCGAGGAAATAGACAAGCAGCACGAAGATGACGATGCCGACGATGCCGATCGTGGTGTACTGGCGCCGGAGATACGCCTGTGCGCCCTCACGCACCGCTCCCGCGATCTCCTGCATGCGCGGCGACCCCGCATCCGCACTCAACACCGAAGACGTCGCCCAAATCGCGTAGACGACGGAAAGCACTCCGCAGAGCACTATCAACCATAATGCTGTCATGTGATTTTTGCCTCAGATCCTTGATGTACGTACCCCCGGCGCCTTTTGTTTTTCCGTCATGCGGTGGGCGCCCTTATTTGAACAGGGCCGCCCCTTGCACGAAGGTGTGGCCCTGGTCGGCCACAAGCTTGCCAAAATCAAATTGAGGGTGCAACGCCGGATGAGGCCGAAAAAGCCGATCTCGGCAAGTATTTAGACCTAATCCCGAGCGCTTGGCCGCCGCCCTGGCGCAATTCCTAGAAGTGGCTGTAGGACAGACGCTTCAAGGTCAGTTCGTGACCCTGGCCGTCCAGGAAGCGCGGCCGCTCGCGGCCCGTGACGATCGTACCGATCGCCGTGACGGCCACACCCGCCGCCTGCCCCGCGGCAATCAGCGCATCGCTTTGCGCCGGCGGCACCGTGCACAGCACCTCGTAATCGTCGCCCCCGGCGAGCAGCGTCTCAACGCAAACGACGTTGCCCGCGACCAGGCCGGCCGCAGCAGCCGAGAGCGGCAGGTTCGCGACGTCAACCCTGGCCGAGACGCCGGACGCCGCACAGAGTTTCGTCAGATCGCCGGCGAGCCCGTCGGAGACATCCATCGCGGCCGTCGCGTGGTCACGCACGGCCTGCGCCAGCACATTGCGCGGCAGCGGCACGCGATAGCGGGAGACCAGCATCTCCTTCGCTTGCGGTTCGGACGCGAGCGCCCCGGCCGCGGCGCCGCCTGTGAGCACGTCGAGGCCGAGCGCGGCGTCGCCGATTGTTCCCGTCACCAGGATGCGGTCGCCCGGCCGCGCGCCGGTACGGCCGACCATCCGTCCCTTCGGCACGCGGCCGAAGGCGGTGATCGAGATCATCTGCGGCCCCGGCGTCGACACCGTGTCGCCGCCAAGCAGCGGGCACGCGAAGGTCCTGCTGTCCTCGCCGAGCGCATCGGCGAACGGCCTGAGCCAGCTATCCTCCTTGCTGCGCAGCGCCAGCGTCAGCACGAAGCCGGCGGGCGCCGCGCCCTTGGCGGCGAGATCGGACAGGTTCACCCGCAGCGCCTTGCGCGCGATGGTGTCGGGCGGATCGGTGGCCAGATAATGCACGCCCTCGACGACGGCGTCGGTGGTGACCACAATGTCGTCGCCGGACGAGGACAGGACCGCGGCATCATCGACCAGCCCGAACGCGCCGGGGTCAGTCGCCAGCGGCTTGAAATAGCGCGCGATGAGGGAGTCTTCGGCTGAGGGGTTTTGAGGGTCTGCCATCGGCCTTAGCCACACCCAATGCTGTCATCACCCGGCTTGACCGGGCGATCCAGTACGCCGAGACGGCAGTGATGAATTACGACCGCCGCGGCGTACTGGATCACCCGCCTTCGCGGGTGATCACAGCGGAGTATGGGGCAGCCGCATCGCATCTCTTCACCGCCCTCGTGGATAATTACCCCCGCCCGAACTCGTCGCCGCGGAACTGGCGGCCGATCTGGTCGAGCACGGCGTTGACCATGCCGGTCTCCTCGCGGTCGACGAAGGCATTCGCGACGTCGACATATTCTGACACGACGACTCGGCCCGGCACGTCCTTGCGATGCTGGAGCTCATAGGCCCCTGCCCGCAGCACCGCGCGCAGGATGGCCTCGATCCGCTTGAGCGGCCAACCTTTCGACAGCGCCTCGTCGATGAGGGGGTCGAGCTTCTTCTGGTCGCGCACGACGCCGGAGACGACGTCGCGAAAGAACGCGGCTTCCGCCGGCAGATAGGTATCGCCCTCGACCTCGTTGCCGAGCCAGTGGCTCTCGAACTCCGCAAAGATGTCGTTGATCCCGGCTCCGGCGATGTCCATCTGGTACAGCGCCTGCACGGCCGCGAGCCGCGCGGCACCGCGCCGGTTTGCTTTCTTCTCCGTGAGCCCCGCCGGTTTCTTGGTGTTGTCAGCCATGGCTCAGGCCTGCGCCACGCGGCGTTTTATGCGTAGCATCGCGAGCGCGGCGCGCGCGGCATCGCCGCCCTTGTTGAGCTCGCTGGCGCGCGCCCGCGCCCAGGCCTGCGCCTCGGTGTTGACGGTGAGGATGCCGTTGCCGAGCGGCAGCTTTCGCGAAACCGCAATATCCATCAGCGCGCGCGAGGATTCCTGCGAGACGATCTCGAAATGGATGGTGTCGCCGCGGATCACGCAGCCGAGCGCGATCACCGCGTCATAGGGCTTGCCGTTCGCCGCGGCGGCATCGATCGCGATGGCGACCGCCGCCGGGATTTCCAGCGCGCCGGGAACCGTGATGACGTCATGCGTCAGCCCCGCCGCCTTCAGCTCGGTCACCGCGCCGTCCAGAAGCGCATCCTGGAGATCGTCATAGAACCGCGCCTCGACAATCAGCGCGCGTGCGCCGGAAATGTCGGTCTGGTCCTTCAGGGGTGCGCGCCGCGCGTCTGCCATCGTCTCAATCCGTTTAGTTAAGTCGTCTCTTGGTTAGTCTCTTGGGTCGGCGCGTTATGTAGTCGCCGCGAGCGGGTAAGCCAAGTTTTAAACCGTCATTTCCGTCAGCCGCGCCGCATAGCGGGCCATCAGGTCGACCTCGATATTCACCTCGGCGCCCGCTTTCCAGCCGCCGATCGTCGTGACCGTCAGCGTATGCGGGATGATCAGCACCGAAAAGGTCACGTCTCTCACCGTATTGACCGTCAGCGACACGCCGTCGAGCGTGATCGAGCCCTTGGTGGCGATGAAGCGCGCGAGCTCCCGTGTGGTCGAGAGCTCGAACCGCGCCATATCAGGCAGGTCCTCGCGCCTGACGAGGGTGGCGACACCGTCGGCATGGCCGGCGACGATATGGCCGCCGAGCTCGTCGCCGATCTTGAGCGCGCGCTCGAGATTGAGCCTCGTGCCGACCTTCCAGTGCTTTGCAGTCGTCAGCGCCAGCGTCTCCGCGGCGGCATCGACGTCGAACCAGGTTCTGCCGCCTTCGACGCCGGAAGCAACCACCGTCAGGCAGACGCCGTTGCAGGCGATCGAGGCACCGTCGGCGATGGTCGTCTGATCGTAGCGGCAAGCGATGCGCAGCCTGTGCAACTGGCCCTGCGCCGTTGGCGTGAAGCCGACGATCTCGCCGATATCGGTGACAATGCCAGTGAACATTACGCGCGCTCGTAGATGGTGAGAGTATCCTTGCCGAATGTCTCGCTAGCATGAACCTTATAGGCCCGCGACTGCGTGATTTTCGACAGGGGCAATGCATCGAGCGCATCGACGCCGCCCGGGCCGACCTCTTCCGCTCCGCGGAACAGCCAGATCTCGTCGGCCAGGCCGGCCGCGACGAAGGACGCCGCGACACGGCTGCCGCCCTCGACCATCAGCCGCGTGATGCCTTTCTCCGCCAGCGCATGCAGCACCGCCGAAAGATCAAGCCCGGAAGCGTTTCCCGGCGGTACGCGGATGATCTGAGCGCCTGCCGCTCCGAGCCGCGTGGCAGCGGCGGCTTCCGCAAGCTCGGAGCCGATCACCCAGAGCGGCGTCTCCCGCGCGGAACGACCAAGCTGGCTCGCGGCCGGAATGCGCAGATTCTGGTCGAGCACGACGCGTATCGGAGAACGTGCTTCCATGCCCGGCAGGCGACAGTTGAGCTGCGGATCATCCGCCAGCACCGTGCCGATGCCGACCAGGATGGCGTCGCTCTGTGCGCGGAGCAGATGCACGCGATTGCGCACGGCCTCGCCCGTGATCGCAAGCGGCTTGCCGCCAGCGGCACCGATCTTGCCGTCGGGCGAGACCGCGAGCTTCAGGATCACGTGCGGGCGCTTGTCACGGATGCGGCGGAAATGCCCGGCATGGTCGAATGCGGCCTCCGCCGCGCACAGACCTACATCCACCGCGATGCCGGCGGCGCGCAAGCGCGCATGACCCCGGCCCGCGACTTCCGGATTGGGGTCCTCGATCGCCGCGACCACCCGCGTGATGCCGGCGGCGATCACCGCGTCTGCGCAAGGCGGCGACTTGCCGAAATGCGAGCACGGCTCCAGCGTGACATAGAGCGTGGCGCCGCGCGCGGCCTCGCCGGCCCGGCGCAGCGCTTCGGGCTCGCCATGCGGTCGCCCGCCTGGCTGCGTCCAGCCGCGGCCGATGATGACCCCGTCTTTGACGATGACAGCGCCCACGGCGGGATTGGGCCAGGTGCGCCCCTGCCCGCGCTTGCCCAGCGCC
Source organism: Bradyrhizobium japonicum USDA 6 (assembly GCF_000284375.1). Lineage (NCBI taxonomy): Bacteria > Pseudomonadati > Pseudomonadota > Alphaproteobacteria > Hyphomicrobiales > Nitrobacteraceae > Bradyrhizobium > Bradyrhizobium japonicum. The sequence goes on along the minus strand of NC_017249.1, from coordinate 4,753,504 downwards.
AGCGCCAGCTGCATGAAGCGGCGATCGGCGTCCTTGGACTCACGGGCCTTCTGCGCGAACTGATCCTCCAGGATCCGGAAGATCATTTGCGGATCGCGGCGAGCCGCGCTTCCTCCTCACCGGAGAGCTCGCCGAGCACGTCGGCGAAATCCTTGGCCTCGCGGAAATTGCGATAGACCGAGGCAAAGCGCACATAGGCGACGTCGTCGAGCGTGCGCAGATGCTCCATCACGGTCTCGCCGATCACCTCGGAGGAGATCTCGGCCTCGCCGCCGGTCTCGAGCTCGCGGACGATGGTGGAGACCATCTTCTCGACCCGCTCCGGCTCGACTTGCCGCTTGCGCAAGGAGATCGACACCGAGCGCATCAGCTTGTCGCGGTCGAACGGCACGCGGCGGCCGTTGCGCTTGATCACCGTCAGCTCGCGCAACTGCACGCGCTCGAAAGTGGTGAAACGGAAATTGCAGGCGACGCACACGCGCCGCCTGCGGATCACGGAAGAGTCCTCGGTCGGACGCGAGTCCTTTACCTGCGTATCGAGACTGTTGCAGTTCGGGCAGCGCATCCGTTTACCCTAGGCCTTACTGATAGATCGGGAACCGATCGGTGAGTGCCTTGACCCGCTCCTTGATCGCGGCCTCGACCAGCGGCGCCTTGCCGTCGTCGGACTGCGCGATCGCGTTGAGGACCTCGGCGATCATGCCGCCGACCTGCTGGAATTCGGCGACGCCGAAACCGCGGGTCGTCGCCGCCGGGGTGCCAAGACGCAGGCCCGAGGTGACGAAGGGCTTTTCGGGGTCGAACGGAATGCCGTTCTTGTTGCAAGTGATGGCGGCGCGGACCAGCGCCTTCTCCGAGACGTTGCCCTTCAGGCCCTTCGGCCTGAGGTCGACCAGCATCAGATGGTTATCGGTGCCGCCGGAGACAATATCGAACCCGTGGCTCTTCATCGCTTCGGCCAGTGCCTTGGCGTTCTCGACGACGTTCTTCGCATAGATCTTGAAGTCCGGACGCAGCGCCTCGCCGAAGGCGACCGCCTTCGCCGCGATCACATGCATCAGGGGCCCACCCTGCAGGCCCGGGAAGATCGCCGAGTTGAGCTTCTTGGCGAGCACCTCGTCGTTCGAGAGGATCAGGCCGCCGCGCGGACCGCGCAGCGACTTGTGGGTGGTGGTGGTGGTGACGTGGGCATACGGCACTGGCGAGGCATGCACGCCGCCGGCGACGAGACCGGCGAAGTGCGCCATGTCGACCAGGAGGTACGCGCCGACGCTGTCCGCGATCTCGCGGAAACGCTTGAAGTCCCAGGCGCGCGAATAGGCCGAGCCGCCGGCGACGATCAGCTTGGGCTTGACCTCTTCGGCCTGCTTGGCGACCGCGTCCATGTCGATGATCTGGTCCTCGCGGCGCACGGTGTAGTGCGCGGCCTTGAACCACTTACCGCTCATGTTGACGGGCGAGCCGTGGGTGAGATGGCCGCCGGCCGCGAGGTCGAGGCCCATGAAGGTGTCGCCGGGCTGCAGCAGCGCCAGGAACACCGCCTGGTTCATCTGGCTGCCGGAGTTCGGCTGCACATTGGCGAAGTTGGCGCCGAACAGCTTCTTGGCGCGATCGATCGCGAGGTTCTCGGCGACGTCGACCCACTCACAACCGCCATAGTAGCGCGCGCCCGGATAACCCTCTGCGTACTTGTTGGTCATCACCGAACCCTGCGCTTCCAGCACGGCACGGCTGACGATGTTCTCGGAGGCGATCAGCTCGACCTCATGGCGCTGCCGGCCGAGCTCGCCCTTGATGGCGGCGGCGATTTCCGGGTCGGCCTGGTCGAGCGAGGCGGTGAAAAACGAGTCGGGCGCGGAGGCGGTTCTGGCTGAGGTCATCTTGCGAATATCTCCACCGCCGCAGCCTTTTGGCGGGCTACGGGCGGTCTGGTGTGGCGATCGGAAGCGGCGAGCGCGATCTACCACATCACCCGCCCCGGCCAAGTATTTGCGGGTCGGGCCTGATATTTATGCAAGATATGGTGGGGATTGAAGGACCCGGGCGAGCGGGCGGCTCCTTGAACCGTCCGCCCCGATCAGTCCTGAAGGGTCCGATTTGGACCTTAAAATCCGTGCCGGCCGGACCGCCCCCCTACAGCCCGGTATACCCCGCCTTCACCGGGTCCACGCTGCCATCGAGCTGGCGCAGATAGGTCAGTCCGCAGACCGTCAACCTGTGGGGGTCCTTCTCGCCGGCTTCCATCAACGTATTAAGATAGTTCGTGACCTTGGCCCGCGCCTCCTCGCTGGCCGCCGCCGTGCGATTGGCGAGCAGGTCATAGGTCTGCATGATCCGGTCGATGGCAGCTTCCATGTCACCCTCTGGTTCTGTCGAATTTCGGGAGTTTTGATCAGGCAACCGCGCGGGCCCCGGACTGGGCCTCGAACCGGCCAATGGCCTTGTTGGCGAGCTTGATCTTGTTCAATTCGCCGTGCTGGAGCAGCTTGATGATGATCTCGAGCAGGCGTTCGTTGGTGACCAGCGTGTCGGGAATCGCGCCGGAGCGGCGGAGGTAATTCGCTGCGATGGCATAGGCGTCGCTCACGAGTTCGACGTTCATTGCCTGAAGCCCGCGCTCGACCAGCATCGCATCCTCCGATCCGCAGTAACAACTGCGGTGCGGGGGACTGGTTCCACCCGGCCGGGCAATTATTTCGCAGTCGCGAAACGACAAAACGCACCGGTCCGGGCAGAGCCGGGCCGGCGCGCTTGGGGAGGTCAGGCACGTTCGGGAGGCTTGCCGGTCTTGTTGTGGGCCGGCTTGGCCAAGTCCCGTCGTAAAGAACTCAGAGACGATACAGGATCTGGTCGGTCCAGAACCGCTCGAGGCGGTGCAGCGACTTGTTGAGGGTCGAGAATTCCTCGCCCGAGATACCGCCGACCTGCTCCACCGTCTTGACGTGCTTCTGGTAGAGGGAGTCGACGATGCGGCGGACTTCCTGGCCCTGCGGGGTCAGGCGGATGCGCACCGAACGGCGATCGACGCGCGAGCGTTGATGATCGAGGAAGCCGAGCTCGACGAGCTTCTTCAGATTGTAGGAGACGTTGGAGCCGAGATAGTAACCGCGCGTGCGCAGCTCGCCCGCGGTCAGCTCCTTGTCGCCGATGTTGTAGAGCAGGAGCGCCTGGACCGAGTTGATGTCCGCACGGCCGCGGCGATCGAATTCATCCTTGATGACGTCGAGGAGCCGGCGATGCAGCCGCTCCACCAGAGTCAAAGCTTCCAGATAGAGCGACTGCACCGAACCCTGCTGGCCGGAGACGCGCTCTGCGGTATCTGCCGCAGTTGCGACGGCTTTCATCATGACACTTCCCCTGTTGTCGTTTTTATCGACACTCATTCGACGAAACTTGTGCTCCGTCTGATAGGTGCAACTTAAGGGGGCGTTTGAAGATCGGCTTAAATAAGAGAATAAAGAGATCATGAATTTAAGACAGTGAATTGCGGATTAAGCCTGTGTCACAAGGGCTTTTCGCAACCGTCTGTTGACCCTCGCAAGGTCCTGTTCACCCTCCGTCCGCCACCTCTGTCGCATTCCAGTACAGGGCCGCCCCGTTTCGAAACGGGCGCGTAAGAGCTGTGGCGGAATGCACGGAGTCAATGAAAAGTTACCTCGAATTTTAGGCAACCAACGGTCAACCAAGCCACGACTTCGGAAATGCCGCTCTCGTGTCCCGGACAAGCGCGGCGAAGCGGAGCGCAGAGCCGGGACCCAGAAGCCGCAACCGAGATCGTGGAGAGCTGGGCCCCGGCTCAGCAGCGGATCACCATAGCGCGTGGAAGACGCGCGTAAACGCGCTTATGGTGCTGCGCTGCGTCCGGGGCACGAGAGAGTGTGCGTTGAAATCGTAAGCGCGCTACGGCGGCCGCTCGCGCGCGGCCATCCAGGCGAGCGCGAGATAGGCGGCGAGCATGAAGGCCTCGACACCGACGACGATCAGGCTGCCGCCGTAGATGCCCGGGAACATCAGTTCGATCACCGCCATCGACACCACGGTCGTCAGCCACACCACAGCGCCCCAGGGCGTCGCAAGCCAGAGGCCGACCGCGGCAACGAGTTCGATCACGGCGAAATAGACGGTGGCGGCCTGCCAGGCCATCGACTGGTTCTCGAACGCCTCGTCCTCGCCGCCGACGAAGCCCGTGACCTGGGCCCAGTGATAGAGGCCCTTCAGAATCGACAGCAGCGCCATCACGCGCAGGAATAGCACGAGCCGGCGCGTCCAGACATTGTCGTCGGACTCGGGACGCTCCGACGAGATCGCCGCCACCGACATCGCGTTGTCTCTGGCGTTGTCTCGGGCACTGGCGCCGTCGCGGGCCGCATCGCGGGTGGAGGTTTCGGACATGGTCCCCTTCTGGCTGCTTCGCCCCGCAAAATCAATCGGCTGACCGAGCGACCTCAATTTTGCCTTGCGGCAGGTCAAGCCGCGGTGGCGGGAACCATGCGAGCTGGTATAAGAATAATTCCAGCCGGAGGAAGAATGATGGCGATCAAATACGGACGTCCGATCGAATTGCGCGAGGTTTCGCGCCGGGATGGCGCTGCCGCCTCCCCTGCCCTCGATCTGACCGTCCGCCCGCGCCGTAACCGCAAGGCCGAATGGGCCCGGCGCATGGTGCGCGAGAACGTGCTCACCACCGACGATTTGATCTGGCCGCTGTTCCTGATCGACGGCAACAACAAGCGCGAGCAGATCGCCTCGATGCCGGGCGTCGACCGCCTCAGCGTCGACCAGGCTGTGCGCGAGGCCGAGCGCGCCATGAAGCTCACCATCCCCTGCCTCGCGCTGTTTCCCTATACCGACCCGTCCCTGCGCGATGAGGAAGGCTCCGAGGCGACCAATCCGAACAACCTGGTCTGCCAGGCGGTGCGCGCGATCAAGAAAGAGTTTCCCGACATCGGCATCCTCTGCGACGTCGCCCTCGATCCCTTCACCAGCCACGGCCATGACGGCCTGATCTCTGACGGCAAGATCCTGAATGACGAGACGGTCGCGGTGCTGGTGCGTCAGGCGCTGGTCCAGGCCGAAGCCGGCTGCGACATCATCGCGCCGTCCGACATGATGGACGGCCGCGTCGCCGCGATCCGCGAGGGGCTGGATCGCTCCAGCCTGCTCGACGTGCAGATCATGGCCTATGCGGCAAAGTACGCCTCCGCCTTCTACGGCCCGTTCCGCGACGCCATCGGTTCGGCCAAGACGCTGACCGGCGACAAGCGCACTTACCAGATGGACAGCGCCAACACCGACGAGGCGCTGCGCGAGGTCGATCTCGACATCTCCGAGGGCGCCGACATGGTGATGGTGAAACCCGGCATGCCCTATCTCGACGTGGTCCGGCGCGTGAAGGACACCTTTGCGATGCCGACCTTCGCCTACCAGGTCTCCGGCGAATACGCGATGATCGCAGCCGCCGCCAACAACGGCTGGCTCGACGGCGAGCGCGCGATGATGGAAAGCCTGCTGGCGTTCAAGCGCGCCGGCGCCGACGGCGTGCTCAGCTATTTTGCGCCGAAGGTGGCCGAGAAGCTGCGGAGCCAAACGTAAGGCATCGCAGTAATCGTAGGGTGGGCAAAGCGAAGCGTGCCCACCATGCCAGCTAGCGATCGCGGAACGATGGTGGGCACGGCGCTAACGCGCCTTTGCCCACCCTACGACACCATCCCTGAGCGACAGCGGTAACAGCATCGCCCCCGAATCGCCGGAATATTTCGGCTTGTTGACGCCCGCGCGCCCTTGGCACGGGGATGACTTATTCCCATGTCCTGCCACGGGAGTTTCCCCTTGGGAGAGCGGACCATGTCGTATTCGGACTCGGGCAATGCCTGGCGCAATGACGGCGCTGTGCAACCGCACGCCTACGATCCCTATCTGCACCCCGAATTGTTCCGCGGCGTGGCGACGCGGCGGGCGTTCGCGTTCCTGATCGACATGGTCGTGATCTCCGTTCCCGTGATCCTCGGCTACATCTTCATCGCGCTGTTTGGCATCGTCACGCTCGGCATCGGCTGGGCGCTGTTCTGGCTGGCCTGGCCGGCCTCCGTCGTTTGGGCCATCGTCTATTACGGCGCCTGCATCGGCGGTCCGTCGTCCGCGACGATCGGCATGCGCCTGATGGATCTGGAGTTGCGCACCTGGTACGGCGCGCCCGGTTATTTCGTGCTCGGCGCCACCCATGCCGTGCTGTTCTGGGTGACGGTCTCGTTCCTGACACCTTTCGTGGTGCTGGTTGGGCTGTTCAACGGCCGGCGGCGCCTGCTGCATGATGTCGTGCTGGGAACGGTCGTGATCAACAATTCCGTCCGCGCGCCCGTTCCGCGGGCCGCAAGGACCTACTGAGAGCCTGGTGATCAAGAACCTATCAACCAGGACCGACTAAACTGACTGATCTGACCTGCCGAGTAGACCGATTGACCGGGGGGCTTCGTAGCGCGATGCTGATGCCCACTTTGGAGGCCCACGACGTCCCTTGACCCAACACTCGCGCGACACCCCCCAATTTTACCTCACGGCGCCCTCTCCCTGCCCGTATCTGCCGGGCCGGCATGAGCGCAAGGTGTTTACGCACCTCGTGGGGGAGCGCGCAGGCGACCTCAACGACCTCCTGACTCATGGCGGGTTCCGCCGCAGCCAGTCGATCGCCTATCGGCCGGCCTGTGACCAGTGCCGCGCCTGCGTCTCGGTCAGGGTGGTCGCCAACGAGTTCCGCCCCTCCCGCAACTTCCGGAAAGTGATCGCGCGCAACGCCGACATCATCGGCGAGCAGCGCAGTGCGGTGCCGACCTCCGAGCAATATTCGGTGTTCCGAGCCTATCTCGACTCCCGCCACCGCCATGGCGGCATGGCCGACATGACCGTGCTCGACTACGCCATGATGGTCGAGGACAGCCATGTCGAGACCCGCATCATCGAATACCGCAAGCGCGGCCCCGACAGCGGCATCACCGGCCGCGGCGAGGAGCTGATCGCGGTGGCGCTGACCGACGTGCTCAGCGACGGCCTGTCGATGGTCTATTCGTTCTTCGAGCCGAGCCAGGTCAGCCGGTCGATGGGCACCTTCATGATCCTCGACCACATCGCCCGCGCCCGCCGCCAGGGCCTGCCTTACGTCTATCTCGGCTACTGGATCGAGGGCTCCAAGAAGATGGATTACAAGGCCCGCTTCCTGCCGCAGCAGCGCCTCGCGCCCTCAGGCTGGCTGCGCATCGACGCGCAAGGCGATGCGACATCAGAGCCGCAGGATTAGCCGACCCGCACTCTCAGTCATGCCCCGCGACCCGGCTACGCCAAGGCTTCGCCGGGGCTGAGGTCTAGGGGCGCCGAAGCTTTAGCGTAGGCGGCAGGCGGGGCATCCAGTACGCCGCGGCCTTTCGACTCAATTCCAACTGTCTCTGGAATACTGGATCGCCCGGTCAAGCCGGGCAGCAAGGTTGTGGTGACATCACCCGAACAGCGTATCCGCCAGCAGCTTCACGTTCAAAATCACGATGATTCCCGCGACGATCCACGCGATCGCGGCGACTGACGTGGGTATCGCGAACTTCCCCATCTTGCGCCGATCCGAGACGAAGCGCACCAGCGGGATGACGGCGAAGGGCAGCTGCATCGACAGCACGACTTGGCTGAACACCAGCAGATCCGCCGTGCCGCGTTCGCCATAGATCGCGGTGACGACGATCACGGGAACGATGGCGATGCCGCGCGTCAGGAGGCGGCGCGCCCAGCTCGGCAGGCGCAGGTCGAGAAACCCCTCCATCACGATCTGGCCGGCAAGCGTCGCCGTCACCGTCGAGTTCAGGCCCGAGGCGAGCAGCGCAATCGCAAACAGCGTCGAGGCGATACCGAGGCCGAGCAGCGGCGACAACAGCTCGAAGGCCTGGCCGATTTCGGCGACGTCGGAATGGCCGCTCTTGTGGAAGGTGGCGGCTGCCACGACGAGGATCGCCGCATTGATGAACAGTGCCAGCATCAGGGCGATGGTCGAGTCCGTGGTCGCCCATTTGATCGCTTCGCGCCGGCCGGTGTCGTTACGCTCATAGGCGCGCGTCTGCACGATCGAGGAGTGCAGATAAAGATTATGCGGCATCACGGTCGCGCCGATGATGCCGATCGCGATGTAGAGCATTTCCGGATTGGTGAAGATCTCGGTCTTCGGCATGAAGCCGCGCAGGACTTCCGCCACCGGCGGCGCCGCGGCCACGACCTGTACCGCGAAGCAGACCGCGATGACGCCGAGCAGCGCGATGACGAAGGCTTCCAGGAAACGGAAACCACGGTTCATCAGGAGCAGCAGCAGGAAGGCGTCGAGCGCGGCAAGCAGCGCGCCGCCGATCAGGGGAATGCCGAACAGGAGTTTGAGCGCGATCGCCGTGCCGATGACCTCGGCGAGATCGCAGGCGATGATCGCCGCCTCGCAGGCGAGCCAGAGCAGGAAGTTCACCGCCGGCGAATAGGTCGCGCGGCAGGCCTGCGCGAGGTCGCGGTCGGTGACGATGCCGAGCCGCGCCGCCAGCGACTGGAGCAGGATCGCCATCAGGTTTGAAAGGAGGATGACCGAGAGCAGCGTGTAGCCGAATCTGGAACCGCCGGCGAGGTCGGTCGCCCAATTGCCGGGGTCCATGTAGCCGACCGAGACCAGGTAGCCGGGGCCGACAAAGGCAAGCAACCGCCGCCACCACACCCCCGCCGTGGGGATGGCGATCGTGGCGTTCACCTCGGCGAGGCTCTTGGTAGCAGGCGCATCAGTGCGCCAACCGGCGGCATCTTGGGTCAAATCGGGGGAGCGGGCATCCATAGCGGCAGAATACCGAAGTCGAAGCTTATTGCAACTCATTTGCAACTGCATCTGGCCGCATGAGTTCCCGGCCGGGCGGTATTCGCCGCCCTGTCGGGAAGCGGGTGGGTTTGGCCGTCCTCGGGGGCGGATACTGGCGCCAACACGACTTTGCAGGAAATGCGCCATGTCAAACCCGCTTCGCCTCCCCGACACCTTCAACCGCCTCGCCTGGTCCAACCTGGCGGCGCAATCGGCCGAGCAGATCGCGCTGGCGGCGGCCCCCATCGTCGCCGTGCTCACGCTGGGTGTTGCCGAAGGCCAGACCGGCCTGCTCCAGACCGCCCTCACCCTGCCCTTCGTCCTGTTCGCCATTCCGGCGGGCCTGCTCGCCGACCGCATCTCCCGCCGCTCGGTGATGGCCGGTGCCGAAGCTTTGCGCGCGGTCGCGCTGGCGGCCATCGTGCTGCTGCTCACACTTGGCGCGCTCAATTTGCCGCTGCTGGCTCTGCTCGGCTTTGCCGCCGTATGCGGCACGGTCGTCTACAGCGTGGCGGCGCCGGCCCTGGTGCCCTCGCTGGTGAGCGCGGAGCTGTTGCCGTCGGCAAATGCCCGCATCGAGCTCGCCCGCACCATCGCCTTTGCAAGCGGGCCTGCGCTCGGCGGCGCGCTGGTCGGCTGGTGGGGCGCGAGCCCGGCCTTCGGCTTCGCCGCGGCGCTTTCGGCCATCGCCGTCGTGCTGCTCTCCGGCATCTACGAGCCCACCCGGACGCCCTCGCCGCGGCGCCATCCGTTCCAGGACATCCGCGAGGGCGCGGCCTTCGTGTTCCACCATCCGCTGCTGCGGCCGGTGTTCATCACCCAGTTCATCTTCAACACCGGCTGGTTCCTCCAGATCGCCGTGTTCGTGCCCTATGCGGTGCGCCATCTCGGCCTGACGGCCGCAGGCGTCGGCACCGTGCTGACGATGTACGGCGTCGGCATGGTGATCGGCGCGCTGTTCGCCACGCGCGTGATGAAGCGCATCGCCTTCGGCACGGTCGTCGGCCTTGGCCCGGTCACGGGTTTCGTCGCCGCCGTAGTGATGGCGCTGACGGTGCTGGTCCCCTCGCCCTGGCTCGCGGCCTTGAGCTTCTTCCTGCTCGGCGTCGGGCCGATCCTCTGGGTGATTTCGACCACGACCCTGCGCCAATCCGTGACGCCGCCGCGCCTGCTCGGTCGCGTCTCCGCCATCAACATCATGAGCTACGGCGCCCGCCCGCTCGGCTCGGCGCTGGGCGCGATCGTCGGCGGCCTCTGGAGCGCGGAAGCCTGTCTGTATCTCGCAGCCGCCGTGTTCGGCGCGCAGGCGCTGGTGATCTGGCTCTCTCCCGCCGTGGCGCTGGATCGGCAGCCGGCCATGGTGGGCGACGAGGCGGTGGCGGCGCGGTGTTAGTGCCGCCGCGTCTGATGCAGCAGTCAGCCTAATTCGCCAGATACCGCTCGTAGCTCCCGGTCACCGGCTCGCTCGTATCGACCTCGGGATCGAGCGTGTAGAGGTCCTGCGCGCGGCCGATGCCGCGCAGCGCATAGCGTCCGGTGGAGACGAGGTAGCGGCGGCCGGTGGCGTCCAGACCCTTGTAGAACTCGGCCGAGGCCAGCAGCTCGCGGTCGACCGAGCGGCTCATCGAGGCGATGCGGCTGACCTCGTTGACGGTGGGGCCGACGACGGTGAAGTCGAGCCGGTCCGCGCTGCCGATATTGCCGTAAAAGACTTCGCCGACATGCAGGCCGATATAGGCCGACGTTGTGGGGCGGCCATCGGCCTCCCGCCGCTTGTTCAGCGCAGCGACGTTCTTGCGGAACAGGTGCTCGGCGCGCAGCGCAGCGCGCCGCGCGTCCGACATGTCCTCCCCCCAGAACATCGCGAGCACGCCATCGCCGATCAGCTTCAGCACGTCGCCGCCGGCATCGTGGATCGCGTCGATCACGGCCTGCGCATAGTCGTTGAGGAACGGGATGATCTCGTCGGGGCCGATGCTCTCGCTGATCCCGGTCGAGCCGCGCAGATCCGAATACCACAGCACGGCGTTGATGCGCTCGGTGACGCCGCGCGTGATGCGCCCGCCCAGCACCTGCGCGGAGGCATCGCGGCCGAGATAGACGCGGCCGAGCGTTCGCGCGATGTCGACCTGCTGCGCCGACTTGATCGCGAGCCCCAGCACCGGCACGAGATCGCGCAGAGATTCGAGCTCGGGTTCGGAGAAGCCGCTGTCGCGGCGCGTGGTCCAGCAGGAGTAGAGGCAATCCATCAGGCCGAGCGCACCGTTCTCGCCAAAACGATGCACGAAGGCGAGATAGTGCTTGTGGCCCTTTTCGGCGAGTTCGCCGATCTGCGAGAAGTCCATCGACGGCGCATCGGCGAGATCAATCACCATCTCGTCGTGGCCGTGCTCGAGCATGTGGAAGAACACCGAGCGGCGCCAGCTCTTGGCGGCATCGCCCTCGGCGGTCGAGCCGTATTCGAACATTTCGCTCTCGTTGCTGGCTCGGTCGCTCCAGCGGAAGCCGCGCCCCTCATAGATCGGATGCAGCGTGTCGATCACGACCAGCGCGCGCGAGAGTTCCAGGCCCTCGGCGCGGCAGCGCTCGCAGAACCCGCGGAGCAGTTCGTTTTCGGGCAGGCCCGTGAGCCCCTGGCCGGTCAGCCAGTTCATCAGCGCGAGGCGCGAGGTCAATTGCATACGCCATTATGGCGTGCATTCGTGACGAGCGAAAGGCCGCGCGCGAACGCTGCGCAACCAAGGCTCCCGCCCGCAGCAGGTCGAATATGCCGCAGGCGCTGTTGACGCGCTCTCGCCGCGGGCCGCAAATGCAACCGATGACACCGCCGCACACCGCGACCAGAATCGCACCAAGATGAGCCAGCGCCAGCTTCCGATCATCCTGGCGCTCGGCACCACGCAGACCCTGGCCTGGGCTTCCAGTTACTACCTGCCGGCGCTGCTCGCCGATCCCATGGCGCGCGACCTCGGCGTCTCCTCCAACTGGATCTTTGGCGCGTTCTCGGCCTCGCTGGTGATCTCCGCGATGCTCGGCCCGCGCATCGGGCGGCAGATCGATCTGTTCGGGGGCCGGCAGGTGCTGTCGGTCTCGAACCTCACGATGGCCGCCGGTCTCGTCCTGCTCGGCCTCTCGCACTCATTGGCGGTGATGGCGTTCGCCTGGCTCGTGCTCGGCATCGGCATGGCGATGGGGCTGTACGATGCCGCCTTCGCCGCGCTCAGCCGCATCTACGGCACCGAGGCGCGCAGGCCTATCACCGGCATCACGCTGATGGCAGGCTTCGCCTCCACCGTCGGCTGGCCCCTCACCGCCTGGGGCCTGTCCCATATCGGCTGGCGCGAGACCTGTTTTGCCTGGGCGGCCGCCAACATCCTGATCGGCCTGCCCCTGAACTTCTTCATGCTGCCGGCGATCAAGGGCGCCAGGCAGGCGGCGGCGGCCGAGAAGCCGCATTTGCCGCTCGACCGCACCATGGTGCTGCTCGCCTTCGTCTTCGCGGCGGTCTGGACCGTCACCGGCGCGATGGCCGTCCATTTCCCGCGCCTGCTGGAGGCCACAGGCGCGACGCATGTCGAGGCCATCGCGGCCGGCGCGCTGATCGGCCCGGCACAGGTGGCCGCGCGTATTCTCGAAGCGGGCTTTCTGAGCCGCTTCCATCCGCTGTGGTCGACGCGCCTTGCCTGCGTCACCCACCCGCTCGGCGCCGCCGTCGTCGCCATCTTCGGCGCGCCTGCTGCGAGCGCGTTTGCGCTGCTCCACGGCTCGGGCAACGGCATTCTCACGATCGCGCGCGGCACGCTGCCGCTGTCGATCTTCGGCCCGAAAGATTTCGGCTACCGCCTCGGCATCATCGGCGCGCCGGCACGGATGGCGCAGGCCGTGGCGCCGCTGGCCTTCGGCCTGCTCATCGATGTCATGGGCGCCAAGGTGCTGATGGTCTCCTCCGCGCTCAGCCTCTCGGCGCTGGCGGCGCTGTTCCTGATCCGCGCCGAACGGCGGCCGGATTGACCGCGCAGCCGCATTCGCGCACAAGCGGGCCATGAGCGAAGACAACAGCCCGCCCCGCACCTTCAAAGGCCTGCTGCGCTGGGCAACCACGCCGCCACAGGCCTGGGGCGTCTATCTCCTCGCCATCATCCTGGTCTGGCTGCTCTCGTTCTACGCCGGCACGCTCAAGCCGAAGAAGACACCGGACGCCAGCCCGCCCCCGGTCACGGCACCGCGCAGCTAGGCCGGCTTCGCCTGGCTGGTCGCGATAAAGATGCCGGCGAACACGGCAATCAGCCCGATCAGAAGGTTTGCCGTGATCGGCTCGCCGATGAGCAGCGCCGCCAGCAAGGTCGCGGCAATCGGATTGACCGTCATGGTGTTGGCAACGCGGGTCGGCGTCGCCCGCGCCAGCGCCATCACCCAGAGGATGAAGGCGAGCGCGCCGCCGCCGGCGCCGAGATAGATGCCGGCGATCCATTGCCCCGGCGTGAAGTGATCGAGCGCCGCAAAGCTGCCCTTCACGAGTCCCGCCAGCACCAGCACGACAGCGCCCGCGCCCATGCCGACGGTAAGGAAGCCAAGCGCGCTGGAGCGCTGCATCAGCGGGCGCGACAGCACGTTGTAGAACGCCATGCAGAACACGGCACCAGTCATGATCAGTTCGCCGCGCCAGGCGCCGGGCGGGCTCTGGGCGAGCCCCGCGGCCAGCGCGGCTGTCACACCGAGCACGGCGATGCCGACGCCAATGATCTTGCGAACCGTCAACCGCTCGACGCCGAGGATCGCACCGACCACCATGGTGTGGAGCGGCAGCGTCGCCAGCGCGAGGCTGGCGCGCGCGGCGGTCGTGTAGGACACCGCGATATTGTAGAGGATGAAGAACAGGCCGAAGAAGCAGATGCCGAGCAGCGCCACCGCCGGCCAGTCGGGCCGCTGCGGCCAGCGCACGCCAAGCAGCAGCGCGCAAGGCAACAGACAGAGAAAGCCGATCCCCCAGCGCAGGATCGCCAGCAGAACGGGATCGGCGCCGCCGACGAGATAGCGGGTGATCGCCGCGGCGGTGCCGCCGAGGCTGCTCGACGCCAGCGCGATCGCAACCCCGGCCCACTCTCCCACGATCATCTCCTGTCGCGGAGCTTTCCCGGGCCGTAGCACGCTGCTGCTGCCAGCGTCATGGCAGCAGCCCCGGCGCAAACGTTAGTCGTAAAACTCAGGCGCCATCTTCTGGCTGTCGCGCTGGGCCTTGTCGTGGTTGATCCAGAGCTGCGCCTTCTCCTTGGTCAGCGTGTCCGCGATCTTCTGCATCGAAGCCGCGCTCTGGTCCTTGTTGGCGTTCATGCTCGGGACGCGGCGATTGTCCCAATTGTCCTTGAAGTGGACGGCGTCGCCCGACAGCACCACGGCGCCGGTCTTCGGCAGTTTCACCAGCAGCGACTGGTGTCCCGGCGTGTGGCCGGGCGTCGACAGGATGGTCAGGCTGCCGTTGCCGAACACGTCCTTGTCACCCGCGAGCAACTCGACCGGATGCGAGGGCTTGAAGCGCGGTTCGTTGTTGGCGCCGGGCCAGTCATATTCGGCCTTCTGCACGTAGAGCGTGGCCTGCGGAAACAGCTCGACATTGCCGGTGTGGTCGGGGTGCGTATGCGACACCGCCATCGCCTTGATGTCATCCGGCTTGAGGCCGAGCTGTTCGAGCTGGGCGGCCAACGTCTTCGGCCGGCGCCAGGTGACCGCCTTGGAATCGGCGGGGACAAGGCCATTCGGCATGGCGGCGACGGCATCGGCGATGCCGGTGTCCCACAGGAACCAGCCCTTGCTGCTGTGCTTGATGAGATAGCAGCTGTCGACGAAGTCCATCGACTTGCCCTCGTTCAGGCCGGGCGTCCAGCGCGAGATGTCCCCGGCGGTGCCCTCCCCGCAATTGAGGACGTAGAGCTTTTCGACGCCCGATTTCTCGGATTGCGCAACGGCCGCGTGGCCGGACAGAGCCAGCGCGGCGACGGCGAGAGCAAACTTCATCCCTGAAATCATCCGTGGTCCCTCTTGCTGAGCCCTGTACGGCTGCGACCGAGGATCAACCCCGGCCGCGCCGCCGAATTCCGTTTCGGCGGATCACATCAATGCGGGCAGGTCTCGACCTCGACCGTGACGTGGCTCAGGCCCTTCAGCCCAGCGAGCCGCTTCTTGTAGACGGCCGGCTGCTCCGGCTTGTCCGACACCACCGAGACCAGCACGGCGCAATGGCCGGGCCCGACCTGCCAGAGATGCAGGTCGGTGACGCGGTCCTCTCCGACCTC
Organism: Bradyrhizobium japonicum USDA 6; assembly: GCF_000284375.1. NCBI lineage: Bacteria > Pseudomonadati > Pseudomonadota > Alphaproteobacteria > Hyphomicrobiales > Nitrobacteraceae > Bradyrhizobium > Bradyrhizobium japonicum. The sequence goes on along the minus strand of NC_017249.1, from coordinate 4,738,354 downwards.
CATGCGGGCGCGGATAGTGCGTTCGAGCTTCTCGTCTGCGCGGACGTCGAGCAGCACCGCGCCTGACGTCTTGACCAGGCCGAACGCCCAGCTCGCGATCACGGCGCTGCCGATCAGGCCGACGGCCGGATCGGCCCAGACCCATCCCGAATACATCGCGACCACCAGCGCTGCGATCGCCAGCACCGAGGTCGCCGCATCGGCCATGACGTGGACATAGGCCGCACGAAGATTGTTGTCGTGGTGATGACCGTGATGACCGTGATCGTGGTCATGATCGTCGTGATCATCATGCGCATGCCCATGGCCGTGGTCATGTCCGTGATGATGGTGATCATGGCTGTCGCGCAGCAGCCACGCGCTGGCGAGGTTGACGCAGAGGCCGAGGGCGGCGACCGCAATCGCCTCGCCATAGACGATCGGCACCGGCGTGAACAGCCGCAGCACGCTCTCATAGGCGATCTCGACCGCGATCAGGCCCAGGATGATCGCGCTGGAGAAGGCGGCGAGATCGCCGAACTTGCCGGTGCCGAAAGTGAAATGCGAGTTCCCCAGATGCCGGCGCGCGAAGCGGTAGGCAAAGGCGGCAATCCCGAGCGCCGCCGCATGCGTGCCCATGTGCCAGCCGTCGGCCAAAAGTGCCATCGAGCCGAACAGCGAGCCGGCCACGATCTCGCCGACCATCATCACCAGGGTCAGGACGACCACGAGCCAGGTGCGCCGCTCGTTCTCGTCGTGCCTCTCGCCGAGGAAGGCGTGGTCATGGGTCCATTGTTCAATGGAGTGGGAATGCATCAAATTCTCCAGAAGATTCAGGTCTGTCGGCGCGCACTATAGACTGGCGGCGACCTGTTTTCTAAGGCGCAATCGCTCCGTGGATTGACAGTTCCGTTTAGTTTCGCTGTAATTGGCCTATGGGGATTTGAGCGATCTCCCCACGAGGCGACATGCCCAAGTATCGCGTCCCGTTCGGTTTATGCGAGGACGCATCATGTCTACGTTCACGACCATATCATCTGACAAATTGGCAAGGCTGATCGGCACGGCGAACGCGCCTGTCCTGATCGACGTGCGGACGGAAGAGGATTTTGCCGCCGACCGGCGACTGATCCCCGGCTCCATCAAGCTCAGCCACGAAACCGTTGCGGAATGGGGCAGTGAGTTTGCCGGCCGTTCCGCCATCGTCTCCTGCCTGCGCGGCGCCAAGCTCGCACAGGGCACGGCCGCCTGGCTGAGGCAGCTCGGTGCTGACGCGGAGACCCTGGAAGAAGGTTTCGAAGGCTGGAAAGCAGCCAAGCTGCCGCTGCTCGACACGCGCAAGCTGCCGCCGCGCGACGCCAAGGGGCGCACGGTCTGGGTGACGCGGGCCCGGCCGAAGGTCGACCGCATCGCCTGCCCCTGGCTGATCCGCCGTTTCGTCGATCCCAACGCGGTGTTCTTGTTTGTCGCGCCGTCCGAGGTCGTCGCCGTGGGCGAGCGTTTCAACGCGGCGCCATTCGACATCGAGAACGTGTTCTGGAGTCACCGCGGCGAGCTCTGCACCTTCGACGTGATGATCGAGGAATTCGGGATCGCAACGCCGCCTTTGCTCCGGCTCGCGACGCTGGTCCGTGGCGCCGACACCGCGCGGCCCGACCTCGCGCCGGAAGCCCCCGGCCTGCTCGCGGCCTCGCTCGGGCTGTCGCGGATGTATGACGACGACCTCGAACAGTTAGAGGCCGGCATGCTGCTCTACGACGCCTTCTACCGCTGGTGCCGCGACGCTACGGCCGAGACCCACAACTGGCCGACCAACAAGGTGAAGACGTGATGGACGCCCGTAACCTTCAAGCAGGAGCTGATGCCGGTCACGGCATCAGCTTCGCCGAGGCCTTCCGCGTCTGGCTCCGCGTCGCCTGCCTGAGCTTTGGCGGCCCCGCGGGCCAGATCGCGGTGATGCACCGCATCCTGGTCGAGGAGAAGAACTGGATCTCCGAAGGCCGATTCCTGCATGCGCTGAACTACTGCATGCTCTTGCCCGGACCGGAGGCGCAGCAGCTGGCCACCTATGTCGGCTGGCTGATGCATCGCACCGCCGGCGGGCTGATGGCGGGCGGGCTCTTCATCCTGCCCGGCATCATCGCGATCATGGGCCTCAGCTACATCTACGCGGCTTTCGGCAATGTCAGCTTCGTCGAGGCGCTGTTCTTCGGACTGAAGGCCGCCGTGCTCGCCATCGTCATCGAGGCCGTGGTGCGCATCGGCAAGCGCGCGCTGAAGAACCGCATCATGATTGCGCTCGCCGCAATCGCCTTCGTCGCGATCTTCTTCTTCGCGGTCCCCTTCCCGATCATCATCATCGCCGCCGGCGTGATCGGATATGTCGGCGCGCGGGCCGGCCGTCCGGAATTCGCCCCGGCCGGCCACGGCCATGGCGGCGGCACCGCCGTGATCGACAGCATGCTCGGCGAAGCCGTTCCCGAGCATGTGCGCCCCAACACCGCGCGCGCGATCCGCGTCGGTGCGCTCTGGCTCGCGCTCTGGCTGGTGCCGGTGGTCGCGCTGCTTTGGATTCTTGGTCAAGCCAGCGTCTTCAGCCAGATCGCGCTGTTCTTCTCGAAGATGGCGCTGGTCACGTTCGGCGGTGCTTATGCCGTGCTGGCGTATGTGGCGCAGCAGGCGGTCGAGCATTATCACTGGCTGAAGCCGCACGAGATGCTCGACGGTCTCGGCATGGCCGAGACCACGCCGGGCCCGCTGATCATGGTGCTTCAGTTCGTCGGCTTCATGGCTGCCTATCGCGATCCAGGCGGCCTGTCGCCGATGCTTGCGGCGACGCTCGGCGGATTGCTTGCGACCTGGGTCACGTTCACCCCCTGCTTCCTCTGGATCTTCGTCGGCGCCCCCTACATCGAGCGCCTGCGCGGCAACCCGGGCCTCGCCGGCGCACTCGGTGCGATCACCGCCGCCGTCGTCGGCGTGATCCTCAACCTCTCGATTTGGTTCGCGCTGCACACGTTGTTCCGCGAGACTGTTCCGGTGCACGCTTTCCCGCTGTCCTTCGACAGGCCGGTGCTGAGCAGCGTCGATGTCCCCGCGCTCGTGCTGTCGATCGCGGCGGCAACCGCGATCTTCCGATTCAAGCTCGGCATGCTCACGGTGCTGGCGGGCAGTTGCGCGGCGGGTGTGGCGTTGCGGCTGGTGGGGGTGATCTGAGGTACGGGTTGCATCCTCGCTGCCATCGCCCGGCTTGACCGGGCGATCCAGTACGCCGAGAGGGTTGTGGTTGAATCGATTAGCTGCGGCGTACTGGATGCCCCGGTCAAGCCGGGGCATGACAGCCGTGTTGTAGCGGCAGGCGGCCCTCCTATCTGGCTTTCGCCTACCGCATCATCATCCGCGCAATCGCCTCGCCAATCACCACCGTCGTGAAATGGGTGTTGGCGCGGCAGTCGGACGGCATGATCGAGGCGTCGGCGACGCGCAGGCCGCTTATGCCTTTCACCGTGCCATCGGGGTTGACCACGCCGTCAGCGTCGTTGACGCCGCTCATGCGGCAACTGCCGGCGGCATGCTGGATGTCTCCGGTCTCTCGCCGCAACAGCGCATCGAGCTCGTGATCCGGCAGGCTAGCTGCTTGCGGAAGCGTCAGATCGGTGTCGGTCAGCCGTATCCAGTCCGCGATCCCGGCCAGCGCCGGCTGCGAGGTGATCACGGCGAGCCGTTTCACCGCGTCCTTCATCCGCAGCATGTCGCGGGGATCGGCGAGCATGTTCTCCTCGACGATGGGATCGATCGCCGGATCGGTCGAAGCCAGCTTGAGCGTGCCGCGCGAATAGGCGTTGAACAGGCCGGCGCCGATCGCCCCGGGCACGCCGATGCCGCGGTGGTTGAAGGCGATCAGGATCATGTCGCGCTTGCCGCCATCGGCGAGGCCGGAGGAATAGGTCACGCAGCAATTGGTGTGGCGGGTGTCCGGATCGGTCGGCCGCAGGTTTTCGTGGAGCTGGATCGTGGCGCGAAACAGCGGGTGGTCGAAGAAGTGGCGGCCGACCGGCAGATCGCGCTCGACCGCAATCCCCATCGCCTTCAGCTCATCCGCCGGTCCGATGCCCGAACGCAGCAGGATCGCCGGACTGTGGATGGCGCCGGCGCAGAGCACGATCTGGCGCGCGCTGATCTCGTGGATGCCCTGCCCGTCGATGTGAACACGAAGGCCGGTCGCCCGGCCGTCGCTGATCAGCACGCGATCGACCAGCGCGTGCCCGCGAATCTCGAGATTGGCACGGTCACGCGCGGGCTCCAGATAGCCCTCGTTGGTCGTGATGCGGCGGCTGTCGTGGCTGTTGATGGGATAGCAGGCGACGCCCTCGCCATCAGGACCGTTGAGGTCGGCGCACCAGGGATAGCCGCTCGCCAGCGCGGCATCGCGCAGGCCGCGATCGATCGGGCCCCACTTCTCGGGCGGCGCGCGATAGACCGGCAGCGGTCCGCCGCTTCCATGGCCCGCGGCGTCACCAAATTCCAGATCATCCTCGATCACCGAGAACAGCGGCATCACGTCCTTGGCCGACCAGCCGGTGCAGCCATTGGCCGCCCATTCGTCGAACGCGTCGGCGACGCCGCGGATGGCAATCTGGCCGTTCATCATCGATGAGCCGCCAAGCCCCTTGCCGCGCCAGTAGAAGCGCGGCTCCTGCCCGGCCACCCGGCGCGTCAGCAGATCAGGCCATTGCCATTTCTCCTGGTACTCACGCTTGTGGATGATCGGGATCGGATTTGGCGTCATCACCTCCCAGGGCGCCTCGTCGGCGCGCCAGTCCAGCCCCGCCTCGAGCAGCAGGACACGCCGTGCGGGATCCTCGGAAAGCCGTGCCGCAACAGCGGCGCCGGCGGAGCCGCCGCCGACAACAATGACATCGTACATCGCGCTACTTCTCAACGTTCCAGAACACCGGGATGGCGGACGGTATCAGACCATGCAGGGTGGCGCGATAGGCCGCCGGCTGCGCGAACTGGCCCCACGGGATCGCGGGCGCCTGATCGTACATGACGCTCTGAATCTCGCCGGCGATCTTCTTGCGGTCCTCCTCGGCAGGCGCCTTGGCGAAGGCTTCCATCAGCGGCGTGATGCGCGCATCGCATTGCCAGCCGGTGAAGTCTGCGCAGTTGAAGGCGACCATGACGTTGGTCAGCGGCGAGCCGAGATCAAAACCGCCGGCGTGGACGCCATAGACGCTCCAGCCCTCCTTCTTCGCGCGGCGCGCCAGCACGCTCGCCCAGTCCATCACCTGGAGATCGACGTTGAACCCGGCCTGCTTCAACCGCTCGGCCAGCACCTGCGCCGAAACGCGCGGAGCTTCGAGGTCGTTGGCTTCCATGACGACGACGGGCTCGCCGGCATATTTGGTCGCCTTCAACGCGGCTTTCGCCGCTTCAATCGACGTCTTTGCGGCCGCTTCCGTGCCTGCCTTGCTCTCATAGGTGGTGCCGCAGGTGAAGAACGTCGCGCATGGAGCGGCGTATTTGGCATCCAGCCCGAGCGCATCCAGCACCTCGCGCTGGTCGACCAGCTTCCACAGCACGCGGCGAATCTCGGGATCGTCGAACGGCTTCGATGCGGCGTTGAGACGATAGGCGCCGGCGAACATGTTGCCACCGGTGAAATTGACCAGCTTGACGCGGGAGTTCTTTTCCAGCTGCGGCAACAGATCGAACGGCGCATATTGCATGAAGTCGACCTCGCCGGCCTGCAGCGCGGACGCGGCGGTCGCGCCATCAGGGATGACGCGGACCTCGAGCGTGTCGATGCCGACGCGCTTGCCGCCGGCGAGGAAATCGGCGGGCTCGGGGCGCGGCACATAGTCGGCGAATTTCTTCAGGATCATGCGATCGCCGGTGCGGTGATCGGCCTTGCTGTAGACGAACGGGCCGGAGCCGATGATCTCCGTGATGCGCTGGTCGCCGGGTGTTTTCGCGATGCGCTCGGGCATCATGAAAGCGACCGGGCTGACGGGATTGCCGAGCGCATCGATCACGAGGCCGGACGGCTCCTTCAGCGTCAGCACGAAAGTTTTCGCATCCGTCGGCTCGAGCGAGGCCGTGATCGCGAAGATGCGACGACCGAGCGCGCTGCGGGTGCCCCAGCGGCGCAGCGACGCCACGCAATCGGCCGCCGTGACCGGCTGGCCGTCATGCCATTTCAGGCCGTCGCGCAGCGTAAACGTATAGGTCAATCCGTCGGAAGAGACTTTCCAGTCCTGCACCATCTGCGGCTTGATGTCGCCCTTGGAGTCTTTCGCAAAGAGCGTGTCGAACACCATGTAGCCAAACGTGCGCGAAATGTAGGCCGTCGAAAAATGCGGATCGAGCGTGACGATCTCCGCCTCGAGCACCGCAACGAGATTGCCCGCCGCATGCGCGGGCGCCGCGACCAGCGCGAGGCCGAACAGCGCGGGGATGAAAGCCTTCGGTTTGAACATTGGTGTGTTTTTGCCTTTTGACTGAAACGTTCGCAGTCACCAGGAAAAAGCAATGTTCGTGCCCGCACGTATGCTCTCGTGGCTATCTGCCACGCGTTTGCCGGATGCGCACTTTTGAGTTGAAGAGCCGCGCGATCGCATCTCGTCATTGCGAGCGCAGCGAAGCAATCCAGAGTCTTTCCGCGGCGGCAGTCTGGATTGCTTCGCTCCGCTCGCAATGACGGTGGGGAGGCAGTTGCGCGCCCCCCCCCTCGCTGTCATCGCCCGGCTTGAGTACTCCGTGACGTCGGTAATCGAGCCGAGAAGCCGAGGCGTACTGGATGCCCCGCCTTCGCGGGGCATGACACCGGTGTTTTGGCGACAGTCGCGACCTACCCGCCTTACCCGATCACCTTGCCGAACTTGTTCGACTTCGGGAAACCCTTCGGCGGCAGGCGTCCGGCGTCCGCACGGGTGCCTTGCCACTCGGCGAGTTCCTTCATGGTCGCGGAGAATTCGCGGCCGGCGGAGTCCTTCCAGGTCAGGCCCGCCTTGGCCTCGAACACGGCGACGTCGGACAGGCCGCCGTCCTTGTACTTCTGCAGGCGCACGCCGCGACCGCGGGCCATCTCCGGCACCTGGTCGAGCGGGAAGATCAGCATCTTGCGGTTCTCGCCGATGACCGCGACGGTGTCGCCGATCACCTCGGTGACCGTGCGCGCCTCGTTCGGCATGTCGACGTTGAGGACCTGCTTGCCCTTCTTGGTCGTGCCGACGCAATCGTCCTCGTTGACGACGAAGCCCTGGCCCTCGTGGCTCGCGACCAGGAATTTGCGCCCGCCCTTGTTGACGAACAGCGCAACGGGGGCTGCCTCCTGCTCGAGGTCGATGAACAGTCGGATCGGCTCGCCATGGCCGCGACCGCCCGGAAGCTTTGCGACATCGAGCGAGTAGAATTTGCCATTGGTGGCGAACAGCAGCAGCTTCGAGGTCGTTTCCGCGAAGAAGGCAAAACCGAGCTTGTCGTCCTGCTTGAAGGCCAGCCCCGAGAGATCCTCGACATGGCCCTTCATGGTGCGGATCCAGCCCTTGTCGGAGACCACGACCGTCACCGGCTCGCGCTCGACGAGAGCTTCTTCCATTGCGGCGAGGTCGTGCTCGGGTGCATCCGCAAAGGTGGTGCGGCGCTTGCCGAGCGGCGTCTTCGGTCCAAACATGTCGCGGACCTTGCCGACCTGCTCGCCGACCTTCTTCCACTGCTCCGGCTCCGAGGCGAGCACCGCGTTGATGCCCTTGAGCTCGGCGCGGAGGTTCTTGTCCTCGGTGCGGATCTCCATTTCCTCGAGCTTGCGCAAGCTGCGCAGGCGCATGTTGAGGATGGCCTCGGCCTGCACCTCGGTAAGCTTGAACTCCTTCATCAAAGCCGGCTTCGGCTCATCCTCGGTGCGGATGATCTTGATGACCTTGTCGATGTTCAGATAGGCGATCAGGAAGCCGCCGAGGACCTCCAGCCGATGCTCGATCTGCGCCTTGCGGTAATTGCTGCGGCGGATCAGGACGTCGCGCAGATGGTCGAGCCATTCGCGCAAGCACTCCGCGAGCCCCACGACCTTGGGGATGCGGCCCTTGATCAGGACGTTGAGGTTCAGCGGAATCTTGTTTTCGAGCTCGGTCAGCCGGAACAACGATTCCATCATCAGGGCGGGATCGACGTTCTTCGACTTCGGTTCGATCACGATGCGGACGTCTTCGGCCGACTCGTCCCTGATGTCGCCGACCAGCGGCAGCTTCTTCTGGTCCAGCAGCTCGGCGACCTTCTCGATCAGGCGCGACTTCTGCACCAGGAAGGGGATCTCGGTGACGACGACGACCCAGGTACCGCGCGTACCCTCTTCCTGCTCCCAGCGAGCGCGAACACGGAACGAGCCGCGACCGGTCGTATAGGCTTCAGCGATCGCCTGCTTGGAATCGACGCAGATGCCGCCGGTCGGGAAATCCGGGCCCCTCACCCACTTCAACAGCGCCTTGGATTTCGCGTCGGGCTTCTCGATCAGGTGCAGCGCGGCGTCGCAGAGCTCGGCCGCGTTGTGCGGCGGGATCGAGGTCGCCATGCCGACCGCGATGCCCTGTGCGCCGTTGGCAAGCAGATTCGGAAAGCCGCCGGGCAGCACGACCGGCTCTTTCGACTGGCCGTCGTAATTGGCGCGGAATTCGACGCCGTCCTCGTCGATGCCCTCGAGCAGAAGCCGCGCGACGTCGGTCATGCGCGCTTCGGTGTAGCGGTAGGCGGCCGGGTTATCGCCGTCGATATTGCCGAAATTGCCCTGGCCGTCGACCAGCGGATAGCGTGAGGAGAAATCCTGCGCGAGGCGCACCATGGCGTCGTAGATCGCCTGGTCGCCATGCGGATGGAACGAGCCCATCACGTCGCCGACGATCTTTGCGGATTTCTTGAAGGCCGTGCCGGGGTCGAGCCTGAGCAGGCGCATGCCGTAGAGGATGCGCCGGTGCACCGGCTTCAGGCCGTCGCGCGCATCCGGCAGCGCACGGTGCATGATGGTGGAGAGCGCATAGGCGAGATAGCGCTCTTCCAGAGCCTCACGCAGCGGCACCTCGTGAATTTCGGCCGGTTCCTCCGGCGGAATCAATCGTTTTCCCATGCCGCCCGGTTAAACCGTGGAAGCGAATCGGGCAAGGATCGATTGGTTTCCTGTGGGCAGCTATTGCCCTGCCCAACCGGCGGTCACTGGCTGCTGGGTCTTGGCTTGCGCGGTGACCGGCGCATTGGTCAGGCAACGCCGGGCGACCTCGATTTCGGCCTCCGTTGCCCCCTTGGACCGCGCCCATGCCTCTGCGGCCGCAGCGGAATATTTCGCCACGTAATACCGGACCACGGTGCAGGATGCCCGGCGAAAGATACCCGGTTGCGGCTCGCCAGCCACCGCGTCAGGCGCGAACGCAAGCAGCGCCGCCGACAAGGCGAATCCCTTGATCAACATTTAGGCTGTCCCCGTTGTGGAACCCAGCGAGGCCAATTCAACCAGGCGGATTTGGTTCCCGGGAATATCATGCCCTCAGGCAAGACAGAGGCGCCCCCAGGTCATGGTGCTGGAATGGCCGCCTTCGCCTGCTGCCGCGTCAGCGCATTGATGAAGCCGGCGCGCGCGTCGGAATGGCCCTGGCCGCGCGGCTCCAGCACATGGCGCAGCAGGAACAGGCCAGTGAGCCGGAAGCCGTCCTGGAGATCCTGGTCGGTGAGGTCGCTCGCGGCCTCGCCACGACGCAGGAACGGCGGCAGGCGCAACAGCCGGTCGCGCCACGGTTCGCCGGCCCCGCGCGACACCGCGCCGCCGGATTTCGGCGAGACATAGATCAGGTCCGTGGTCTCGCCGGTCACCGCGCAGTTCTCCAGCGCGAGCCCGAAGCCGAGCTCGGCGAGCATCGCCAGCTCGAAATGGATGAGGTGCACGGCGGCACTGCCGATATCCTCGAAATCATCGAGCGAATGTTCGAGCATCGCAAAGATGTCTTCGTGCGGATCGCGCTCCGGCAGCAGCCGCGCAATCGAGGCGAGATGGGTGACGCCATAGACCCCGTGGGAGGATCCCAGCAGCGTCGCCGCGCGCAGCTTGAGGCCCTCAACCGCATAGGTGCCGAGATGCTCGTCGAGCCGCGCCCGCCACACCACGCTGACGCTGTTGCCGGGCTGCAAGAGCGGCCGCATCCGCGAACCGGCACCACCGCGCACGAGGCCGAGATGCCGGCCGTGCGCACGCGTCAGCAGCTCGACGATGGCGCTGCTCTCGCCATGCCGCCGCACGCCCAGCACGATGCCTTCGTCGGTCCATTCCATGGAGGAAGTGTAGCGCAGTTCGAGCGATCGTAGGGCGGGCAAAGCGAAGCGTGCCCACCAATTTGATTTACGGCACGATTATGGTGGGTACGGCGCGCAAGGGCGCGCCTTTGCCCACCCTACGGCATCGCGCAGGACGTTAGGCGTTGAACCAGCCCTGCGCGTCGCCGGTGAAGGAGAAATACAGCCCCATCGCGGTCAGCACGCAGGAGACGATCTCGATGACGCTGTCGAGCTCCAGGCCCTTCTCGCCGATGATCTGGCCGAGCGAGATCACGGACAGCACGAGGGCCGCCGCCAGCACCCAGCGCGGCCAGTTCTTGCGCCAACGCGCAGCCAACCAGACGAAATAGACCAGCAGCAGGATCATGCCGCCGGCGAGCAGGGTCGCCATCATGATCATCTGATCGGTCATCTCGGCATTGGGCGTGCGGTCCTGCACCGCGACCGACAGGGCATCCAGCATCAATGATGCATAGAGCAGCGCTTCGAAGCGCTGGACGTTGCTGGGTACGCTCATCGGTGACCGATCTTTTCTTGGTTATTCTTTGGGAAATTCCAGGCCCATCTCGCGATAGCGATCGGGATCGTCACCCCAGTTTTCGCGTACCTTGACGAACAGGAACAGGTGCACCGGCACGCCCAGGATCTCGCCGATCTCCTTGCGCGAGTCCGCGCCGATCGACTTGATGGTGGCGCCGCCTGCGCCGAGCACGATCTTGCGCTGGCTCTCGCGCTCGACGAAGATCGTCTGCTCGATGCGCACCGACTTGTCCTTGCGCTCCTCCCACTTGTCGGTCTCGACCGTGGATTGGTAGGGCAATTCCTGGTGCAGCTTGCGATAGATCTTCTCGCGCGTGATCTCGGCCGCAAGCTGCCGCATCGGCGCGTCCGACATCTGGTCTTCGGGATAGAGGAACGGGCCCGGCGGTACGATTTCAGCCAGCGTATGCCTGAGGTCGTCGACGCCGTCGCCCGAGATCGCCGCGATCATGAAGGTCTTCGCAAAGGCCATGCGCTCGTTGGCGGCTTGCGCCAGCGCCAGCAGCTTCTCGCGCTGGACCAGATCGACCTTGTTGATGACCAAAATCTTGTCGTGATTGACGCTCGCGGCCTTGGTGAGGATCGCCTCGGCCTCTTCATCAATCCCGGTCTTGGCGTCGAGCAGCACGCAGACGAGATCGGCATCATGCGCCCCGCTCCAGGCCGTCGAGACCATGGCGCGGTCGAGCCTGCGCTTGGGCAGGAAGATGCCGGGCGTGTCGACCAGGATGATCTGTGCGTTGTTCTCGATGACGATGCCGCGGATCAGCGCGCGCGTGGTCTGCACCTTGCGCGAGACGATCGTGACCTTGGCCCCGACCAGCGCATTGACCAGCGTGGATTTTCCGACATTCGGCGCGCCGATCAGCGCAACGAAGCCGCAGCGCGTTGCGGAGGGCGCCTCGCCGCTTGCTTCAGCCGTCATTGCCGCCGCCAACACCTTCACGTTCGATCATCACTGAAGCCGCCACCTTCTCCGCTGCACGCTTGCTGCCACCGATGCCTTCGGCCGGCGCCAATCCCGGCAGATCCACCGCGACGCGGAACTGCGGATCGTGATGCGGGCCGGTGCGCTCGACCTCGCGATAAACCGGCGTCGGCAGCCCCTTCCCCTGCGCCCATTCCTGCAGCACGGTCTTGGGATCGCGCAAGGGACGCCGCGGCTTGTGCATGCGTTCGGTCCAGTTGCGCCTGACGAATTCCGCCGCCGCCGCGTAGCCACCGTCGAGGAAGACGGCGCCGATCACGGCCTCGCAGATGTCGCCGAGCACGCTCTTGCGCAGGCGGGCATCGGCGCTCGGCCCGACCGAACCAAGCTTGACGTCGTCGAGCAGACCGAGCGACTTGGCAACGTCGGCGCAGCTCTCCTTGCGCACCAGTTCGGCCAGTCGCTTGGATAGCTCGCCCTCGTCGGCATTCGGGAAGGCGTGATAGAGCATGTCGGAGACGACGAGCCCCAGCACATGGTCGCCCAGGAATTCCAGCCGCTGATAGCTGTCGCCGCGCTTGCGCCCGGACTTCAGCGCCGAGACATGCGTGATCGCCTGCATCAGCAGATTTGGATCGGCAAAGCTGTGGCCGATGCGCGCCTCGAGCGCCGCGTTCGCATCCGAGCCCTTGGCCTTGCTGCTGCGCACCCGCTTCTTCTTTGCAGGCGTCTTGGTTTCAGGAGTCTTGATTTCGGAAGTCTTGGTTTCAGGCGTCTTGGTCGCAAGCGTCTTGGTCGCCGCTTCGCCGTCGCCGTCGGCGCCCGCCGCGGGCTCGGTCGATTGGATCGGGATGTCCTTGGCTTCGTCTTTCATCGGACGATTTTGAAGAAACGGTTCCAGCGCACCGCCCAAGGCCAGCGCCAGAACATCCAGGCATGCTCACCTTCGGCGATGGAAAAGAAGATCATCTGGGCGCGGCCGATCAGATTCTCCTGCGGCACATAGCCGACCTGGCCGAGGAAGCGGCTGTCGGTGGAGTTGTCGCGGTTGTCGCCCATCATGAAGAAATGGCCCGGCGGCACGTTGTAGACGTTGGTGTTGTCCATGTAGCCGTTATCGGCGCAGTCCAGCGTCTCATAGGACACGCCGTTCGGCAGCGTTTCCTTCCAGCGCTTCACCCGCGAGATGCCCCCGCCTTCGGAGCCGCAGGGATCCTCGCCGACAAATTCGCTCATGCGCTGCCGCTCGACCGGAGTGTCATTGATGTAGAGCAGCCCATCCTTCATCTGGATGCGGTCACCGGGAAGGCCGATGACGCGCTTGATGTAATCGGTGGAGTCGTCCTTCGGCAGGCGGAACACGACGATGTCGCCGCGGTTCGGGTCCGAGCCCCAGATTCGCCCCGAGAACAGCGGCGGCGAGAACGGGATCGAGTAGTGGCTATAGCCGTAGGAGTATTTCGAGACGAACAGATAGTCGCCGACCAGCAGCGTCGCCTTCATCGAGCCGGACGGAATGTTGAACGGCTGGAACAGGAACGTGCGAATCACGAGCGCGATCAGGAGAGCGTGGATCACGACGCGGATCGTTTCGCCGACGCCGCTTTCAGTTTTCGTTCCCGAAGTCACGCTCATTGCTCTCTCAATTCCGGCCGGCGGTCACAGAGCGCCCTCCTTCCGCGAACAGCCCATCGCTTCGCGGCCCAAGGAGATTGTCCTGATTCTGATAATGAGGGCCAATTCCGGCGTAAAGCCGAATTCGCCCAGCCTGATTTGCGTCCGCGGACTTTTAGACGGTTGTCGGGGGCCACGCAATCAAGGATCGCATCAAAACTGCATAAAGCATTGATTCTTAATGCGAATTATAAAAACAAGCCGTTGACGGTCAAGGCTTGGCCAGCGGCACGGCGGAAATGATCACGAAGGCCTGCGCCAGCGGCCAGTCGTCGGTGATCGACAGGTCGATTTTCGCCTCGAACCCCTCGGGCGTCAGGGCCTGGAGCCGCGCCAGCGCCCCGCCCGTCAACTGCATGGTCGGCCGCCCTCCCGGCAGGTTGACCACCCCCATGTCGCGCCACCAGACACCGTTCCGGATGCCGGTGCCGAGCGCCTTCGAGCAGGCCTCCTTGGCGGCGAAGCGCTTGGCGTAGGTCGCGACCACCATCTTCTCGCTCTTGGCGCGCCGCTCCGCCTTGGCCCGCTCCGCCGCGGTGAAGATGCGGTCGAGGAAACGCTCGCCATGGCGCTCGATCACCTTGCCGACGCGGGTGATGTCGATCAGGTCGGAGCCGATGCCGATGATCATGCCCGGCTCCGGCCGCGGTCCATCGCCGCGCGCATGCTGCGCACCGTCTCGGCGAGCCCGACGAACAGCGCCTCGCCGATCATGTAGTAGCCGATGTTGAGTTCCATGATCTCCGGCAGGGCCGCGATCGTCTCCGCCGTCGCATAGTCGAGCCCATGGCCCGCATGAACCTCGAGCCCCGCTTCCTTGGCCAGCTTCACCCCTGCCACGATCCGCTGCCATTCCGCCTCGGCCTTCGCGGTGTGGCCATCGACGACGGCGTCGCACCAGGCGCCCGTGTGGATCTCGATCACGGGCGCATGCAGCCGCGCCGCCATCTCGATCTGCGCGGGATCGGCGGCGATGAACAGCGAGACCCGGATGCCCGCATCGTTCAGCCGGGCGATGTAGGGCGCGAGCGCGTTGTGCTGGCCGACGACGTCGAGGCCGCCTTCGGTCGTCACCTCCTGGCGGCGCTCCGGCACGAGGCATACCGCGTGCGGCTTGGTCGCGAGCGAGATGCGCATCATGTCGTCGGTCGCCGCCATTTCGAAATTGAGCGGCCTGGAGATCTCGGCCTTCAGCCGCGCCATGTCCTCGTCGCGGATGTGGCGGCGATCCTCGCGCAGATGCGCGGTGATGCCGTCGGCGCCGGCCTCGATCGCAAGCAGCGCGGCGCGCACCGGATCGGGATTGCGGCCGCCGCGCGCGTTACGAAGGGTCGCGACATGGTCGACATTGACACCGAGGCGGAGCGGAAGTGCGCGCATTTCAGGACTCACGAAATCGGGGGGACGAACGCCTACGAAAGGCGTCTATCCATTAACACGTTCGACGCGGGCGACGACCGCCTTCGCGCGCAACTGGGCGAGGATCGCGCTCAAATGCTTCAGATCGTAGACTTCGAGATCGATCGTCGTCTCGGTGAAGTCGGGCGAGCGGCGCTGCATGCTGATGTTGTCGATGTTGCCGTCGTGCTCGGCGATCACGGTCGCGATCTGCGCCAGCGCGCCGGGCTCGTTGACGTTCTCGACCTTGATGCGGGCCGGGAAGCGCTGCGGGGCGGAATCCTCGATGTCCCAGCGCACGTCGAGCCAGCGCTCCGGCTCCTCCTCGAAATCCTTCAGGGCCGGCGCCTGGATCGGGTAGATCGTGATCCCCTCGCCCGGCGTGACGATGCCGACGATGCGGTCCCCGGGCACGGCGCCGCCGTTCGGCGCGAACTTCACCGGCAGGTCGGAATTGATGCCGCGGATCGGGATCGCGACCGGGCTGCGCGGCGGCTCCGACGACTTCTCCCTGAGCTTGGCGGCGAGCCCCTTCTTGACGCCGTAGCGCGCGATGCGCTCCTCCTTGTAGTCGGGATACATCGCACGCGCGACGTGGGAGGCCTTGATCTCGCCGCGGCCGACCGCCGCCATGACGTCCTCGATCGAGGTACGCGCCAGCCTCGGCAGCGCGCCCTTGAGCTTGTCGTCGGCGTATTCGATCTTGGCGCGCTCGAACAGGCGTTCGACGATGCGCCGGCCGAGACCGACATATTGGTCGCGCACCGCGGTCCTGGTGGCGCGGCGGATCGCGGCGCGCGCCTTGCCCGTGACCGCGAGCGTTTCCCAGGCCGAGGGCGGCGCCGCTTGCGCCTCCGAGGTCAGCACCTCGACCTCGTCGCCGTTCTGGAGTTCCGAGGACAGCGGCGCGAACTGGCCGTTGATCTTGCAGCCGACGGCGCTGTTGCCGACGTCGGTATGCACGGCATAGGCGAAGTCGATCACGTTGGCATGGCGCGGCAGCGCGATCAGCTTGCCCTTCGGGGTGAAGCAGAACACCTGGTCGTGGAACAGCTCGAGCTTGGTGTGCTCGAGGAATTCCTCGGGGTTGGCGCTCTCCGAGAGGATTCCGATGGTGTGGCGCAACCAGGCGAACGCATTGGACTCGCGCTTGAGAAACTCGGTCGGCGAGCCCACGTCTTCCTTGTAGAACACGTGTGCAGCGATGCCGCGCTCGGCGATCTGGTCCATCGCCTCGGTACGGATCTGGAGCTCGACGCGCTGGTTGCCGGGGCCGATCACCGTGGTGTGGATCGAGCGGTAGTCGTTCTGCTTCGGCGTCGAGATGTAGTCCTTGAACCGCCCGGGCACGACCGGCCAGTTGGTGTGGACGATGCCGAGCGCGCGATAGCAGGCCTCGATGTCGTTGACGACGAGGCGGAAGCCGAAGATGTCGGACAATTGCTCGAAGCCGACCGACTTGCGTTCCATCTTGGTCCAGATCGAGAACGGCTTCTTGCGGCGGCCATAGACCCGCGCGCCCAGCCCCCGGTGGCGCAGATTGTTGGAGAGCTGGTCCTCGATTTCGCCGATCAGGTTGCGGTTGCGCTCGGCGAGCGCGTCGAGCCGCTGCATCACCACCGAATAGGCTTCCGGATCGAGGGTGCGGAAGGACAAATCCTCCAGCTCCTCGCGCATTTCCTGCATGCCCATGCGGCCGGCCAGCGGCGCATAGATGTCGAGCGTCTCCTCGGCAATGCGCCGTCGCGACTCCGGCGGCACGAAGTCCAGCGTACGCATGTTGTGCAGGCGGTCGGCGAGCTTGACCAGCAGAACGCGGACATCGTCGGCAATGGCCAGCAACAATTTGCGCAGGTTCTCGGCCTGCTTGGCCTCGCGCGACACCAGCTCCAGCCGCTTCAGCTTGGTCAGGCCCTCGACCAGCGCGCCGATCTCGGGTCCGAAGATCTGGTCGATCTCGGCACGCGTCGCCTCGGTGTCCTCGATCGTGTCGTGCAGCAGGGCAGCCACGATGGTGGCGTCGTCGAGCTTCAGATCGGTGAGAATCGCCGCCACTTCCAGCGGGTGCGAGAAGTACGGATCGCCCGAGGCACGGGTCTGCGAGCCGTGCGCCTTCATGGCGTAGACATAGGCGCGGTTCAGCAGGTCTTCGTTGGTATTGGGATTGTAGGACCTGACGCGCTCGACGAGGTCATATTGACGCATCATGCGCGTGCGAGGCTTGGCCGGGCGCCCCACCGGCGCAGTCGGGGCCACGGCAACCGATTCGGTTGCGGCCAGCATCTGCGTTTGTCTCCGGCGCCGATACACCATGCCACCCTGCCTTCAAACGGACCATGAGCCGCCCGTTGCATACATCTTAGCCCCGATCGCGCGTGCGTCCGATCAATTCGGTGACAGGCAAGCAACGCGATGCGGCAACGCTATGGTAACCACGAAAACGCGAACAAAAGCAAAGGCCCGAACACGGGTTCGGGCCTTTGATAAGATCACAAGAAGTCGACGACTGCGACGGGACGATTACTCGTCCTCCTCGGGCTGTTCTTCCGGCGGCGCGAGGCCCTCGAGGCCCTTCAGGAGCTCCTCTTCGGTCATGCGCTCAACGGCAACTTCGGTATCGTCGGCGTCGACGCTGGCACCGGCGGAACCGATCAGCGGGACCGTATCGGGCTCGGGCTCATCGACCTCGACGAATTTCTGGAGCGAGTGGACCAGCTCCTCGCGGAGGTCCTCCGGCGAGATGGTTTCGTCCGCAATTTCGCGCAAAGACACAACGGGGTTCTTGTCGTTATCGCGGTCAACCGTTAGTTGTGAACCGGACGAAATCATGCGGGCCCGGTGGGCGGCCAGCAGGACCAGGTCAAACCGGTTGTCGACCTTGTCGATACAATCTTCTACGGTGACGCGAGCCATGGACTGTCGCTCCGTTGTGGGTGGGACGAAATATGTGGATGATTGGGGCTAGTTATAGGGGACAGGGCGATTTCGCAAGGCCAATTTGTGATTTGGCCTCGCCAAACGGCTCTGCTACCCCCACATTGGGGCTGGGATGGGTGGTTTGCCGGGCTGCCATTGAGGGTGGCACCGGGCGTATGCAGGTCCGCCATAACTATACCTTGATTGCCACGACTTCTCCGGATTTGCGGTTTCGACGGGTTTCGGCGGCACCATAAGACTGCGCGGCTTGCTGTCGCCGCGCCAACAATAAACGATCAATCACGAACGCTACGCGAGCAAACTGAATGTCACCTTCTGCCACTAACAAGATCGCGCTCTTCATCGATGGGGCCAATCTCTACGCGACGGCGAAAACTCTGGGCTTCGACATCGACTACAAGCGCCTGCTGAAGGAGTTTCAGAGCCGCGGGACGCTGTTGCGGGCGTTCTACTACACCGCGATCATCGAGGATCAGGAATACTCCTCGATCCGCCCGCTGATCGACTGGCTCGACTACAACGGCTACACGGTCGTGACCAAGGCGACCAAGGAGTTCATCGACGCCTCCGGCCGCCGCAAGGTCAAGGGCAACATGGACATCGAGCTCGCCGTGGACGCCATGGAGCTCGCCGAGCACATCGACCAGATGGTGCTGTTCTCGGGTGACGGCGACTTCCGCTCCCTGGTCGAAGCCGTCCAGCGCCGCGGCGTCCGGGTCACCGTGATCTCCACCATCGCGAGCCAGCCGCCGATGATCGCCGACGAGCTGCGCCGCCAGGCCGACGTCTTCACCGACCTCGTCGAGCTGCAATCCAAGCTCGGCCGCGACCCGTCCGAACGCCCTGCCCCGCGCGACCGCGGCGAGCGTGGCGAGGGACGCCATCACGCCCCGCAGTTCCTCCAGCGCGCGACCACGATGGCGCCGAGGGGCGATGACGACTTCGAGGAGTGAGGCGGCCCGGTCAAGCCGCCAGCCTCTCACCCTCGTCCCCGACCGTGACTGTCCGCTTTGTCCGCGCCTGGTCGCCTTTCGCGAGGCGAACCGCGCGCGCGAGCCGTTGTGGCACAACGCCCCGGTCCCCCCCTTCGGCGACATCAAGGCACGCCTGCTGATCGTTGGCCTTGCACCAGGCATGCAGGGCGCCAACCGCACCGGCCGCCCCTTCACCGGCGACTATGCCGGCGACCTGCTCTACGCCACGCTGCTCGAATACGGCTTCGCCAAGGGCACCTATCAGGCGCGGCCCGACGACGGCCTGAAGCTGGTCGACTGCCGGATCGCCAATGCCGTGCATTGCGTTCCGCCGCAGAACAAGCCGCTGCCAATCGAGATCAACACCTGCCGCCAGTTCCTCGGGGCTACCCTCGCGACGATGCCGAACTTGCGCGCCATCGTCGCGCTCGGACGCATTGCGCACGACACGGTGCTCAAGCCGCTGAAGCTGAAGGCCTCGCAAGCTCCCTTCGGCCACGGCGCCGTACATCAGGCCGGCGCATTCAGGCTCTACGACAGCTATCATTGCTCGCGCTACAACACGAACACCGGCGTGCTGACGACGGACATGTTCCGGAGCGTGTTCGCGAAGGTGAGGGCCGACCTGGACTAGGGTTCGGCTGGATTGGCCTTTAGCCAGTCCAGGACATCGCCGGCGTTCCGGTCGGGCGGAAACACCGGATAGAACACATGCGTGACCTCGGCATCGTCGATGATCAGCGCAAGCCGCTTGATCAAGGTCAGGCCAGCGACCTCCATGGTCGGCAGATTGAGGGCGCGCGTCAGCGCCAGCTTCTCGTCCGACAGCACCGGAAACGGCAGGTGCAGACGCGACGCCATCTCGGTCTGATAGGCGTTGCTCTGCGTCGAGAGGCCGTACACCTGCGCGGCGCCGGCAGCTTTCAGCTCGGCAAACAGATCACGAAACGCGCAAGTCTGCGGCGTGCAACCGCGCGCGCCCGGGATCATGTCCCAATCGTCGACCAGCCCGATCTTGCCGGGCTCGCCGGTGCGCGGATAGGCGAACACCACGGTCCGGCCGGAGAGCGCCGACAGATTCACCGACGTATCGTCGGTCGCGAGCAGGCTGATCGCCGGCAGCGTCGTGCCCTTGAGATGAGCGGCGCCGCCATCGTCGGCGGGTGCGGGAATCTGGCTCCAATCGACCTCGAGCAGGTTCTTCTGAGTCATCCGCCAACCTCTTGCCGCTATCCCCTCGCCCGCAACAGCCGGCCCTTCTCCCGGCTCCAGTCGCGCTTCTTCTCGGACTCGCGCTTGTCGTGCAGCTTCTTGCCCTTTGCAACCGCCAGCTGCAACTTGGCCCGCCCGCGCTCGTTGAAATAGAGTTTGAGCGGGATCAGCGTCATGCCTTCGCGGTCGACCGCGCCCATCAGCTTGTTGATCTGCTTGCGATGCAGAAGCAGCTTTCGCGGCCGCTTGGGCTCGTGATTGAAGCGGTTGCCCTGGAGATATTCGGGAATGGTGGCGTTGATCAGCCAGATCTCGCCGTCCTTGGAATCGGCGTAGGACTCCGCAATCGTGCTCTTGCCGTTGCGGATTGATTTGACCTCGGTGCCGGTGAGCGCAATGCCCGCCTCGATCGTGTCTTCGATCGCATAGTTGAAGCGGGCCTTGCGATTTTCCGCCATGACCTTGATTGGACGTTCGTTCTTGTCGGCCATGGAAGACAAACCTGATCGAGATGCGCGCGTAAGCTAACAGTTCGGATGAAGCGCGCGCGTCACTTCTTGAGGAGATCGCGGATCTCGGTCAGCAGTTCGACCTCGGCCGACGGTTTTGGCGGGGCCGCAGGCGCCGCCTCCTCCTTGCGCTTCAGCGTGTTCATGGCGCGGATCACCAGGAACAACACGAAGGCGACGATGATGAAGTTGATCGTCAGCGTCAGGAAGCTGCCGTAAGCAAGTACTGCACCTTGCTTTTTCGCATCCGCTAAGTTGGTTGCGGTCACCGCCTTCGACAAGGGGGCGAAGTAGTTCGAGAAGTCGAGGCCGCCGGTCGCGGCGCCGATGATCGGCATGATGATGTCACCGACCAGCGACGTGACGATGGCGCCGAAGGCCGCACCGATGATGACGCCGACGGCGAGGTCGACGACGTTGCCTTTCATGGCGAACTCACGGAACTCCGTGAGCATCTTCCTGCCCTTCTCGTCCACGCTCATGAACGGCTCCCCGGTTGGCTAAATCAATTGATCAGCCCAGCATGAACCATGGCGCTGCGCACGGCAACGCGCGTCGGCTCGGTGACCGGAACCATCGGCAGCCGCAGCGTCTCGTCCAGCTTGCCGAGCAGCGACATCGCATACTTGATCGGCGCCGGGTTGCTCTCGATGAAGAGGTTGTTGTGCAGCGGCATCAGCTTGTCGTGGATTGCGAGCGCCGCCTTGGTGTCGCCCTTCGCCCAGGCGGCCTGGAACTCCGCGCACAGCCGCGGCGCGACGTTCGAGGTCACCGAGATGCAGCCATGGCCGCCATGCGCCATGTAGCCGAGGATGGTCGCGTCCTCGCCGGAGAGCTGGTTGAAATCCTCGCCCATCGCCGCGCGCTGCTGCGAGACGCGGACCATGCTGGCGGTGGCGTCCTTGACCCCGGCGATGTTCTTCAGCTCCCACAGCCGCTTCATGGTGTCGACCGACATGTCGATCACCGAGCGCGGCGGAATGTTGTAGATGATGATCGGGATGCCGATCGCATCGTTGATCGCCTTGAAGTGCTGGTACATCCCTTCCTGGGTCGGCTTGTTGTAGTAGGGCGTCACGACCAGCACGGCGTCCGCGCCGGCCTTCTCGGCGTGCTGCGCGAGCTCGATCGCCTCCTTCGTCGAATTGGAGCCGGCACCCGCGACCACGGGCACGCGCCCCTTGGCTTCAGCGATGCACCATTCGACGACCTTCTTGTGCTCGTCATGGCTGAGCGTCGGGCTCTCGCCGGTGGTGCCGACCGGGACCAGGCCGTTTGTGCCTTCCGAGATCTGCCAGTTGACCAGCGAGCGGAACGCCGCCTCGTCCAGCGAGCCGTTCTTGAACGGCGTTACCAAGGCGGTGAACGATCCCCGGAATTTCGTCTTGGCTGCCATGGACTTCCTCCGTACGCGGCTATCTCTTGAGCAAGCTGCATTCATATCGGGTCTATCCAGCCGGTAAAAGACCCGCTTCCGTGTGACGCACCGTTTAGGCCGCGATTTTGCCGCGGTGGTGGTGCAAACCGGGCAAAGGTAAGCAGCTGTTGGTATTTTGTCCGCATATTCAAGCGAATACAGCTAGGTCTTGAGCCAACTGACTGATTCGGGGCGACCAAACGCCGTGACTTCCTTTCCTCGTTCCGCATGGCGATCCACCGGTCTGGCCGTGTGCCTCATGGCGGGGCTGTCGGTCGGCTGCGCCGCCCTGGCCAAGTCCAATGAGACGACCGCGGAAGGGGCCAAGGACACCGCGAAGCCGGCGGCCAAGGACGCCGCGAAGGGATCAGCCAAGGAAACCCCCGAAGGGAAACCGGGCAAGGGAAAACACCCCAAGGGAAAACACCGAAGGGCGCGAGCAAGGGAGCGGCTGGCGCCCCGGGCCAAGGATGCCGCGAAGAAACCTGGCAAGGCCGCCAAGGATGCTGGCAAGAACGCCGGCAAGGAACCCACCAGGGACAAGCCCAAGCCCGCAGCCGCCGCGCCAAAATTACAGCCGGCCGCCAATGGCTCGCCCCCCAAGACCGCACCCGCGCCGGCCGTGACGGCTACCGTCAGGCCCGCCGCCCCGGCGCCCGTCGCCAAACCCGTCGCGGCTCCTCTGCTTGCGCCGGCGACCCGCCAGCACGCCGCGCCGCGCAAGCTAGTCACGCCGGCCGCGGTCGCGGCGACCTCCTCGACGTCGCAGGCCGACAAGGACACGCTCGAGAACGTCATCGAGCTCGTGCGCAAGCGCAAGGCGGCCGACGCGACCAGTTACGCCGCCTCGATCTCGGATCCCGTCGCACGAAAGCTCGCCGAATGGATCATCCTGCGCAGCGAGGACAATGGCGCGACCGTGGAACGCTACCGCGCCTTCCTCTCCGCCAATCCGAGCTGGCCGTCGCAGACCTTCCTGCGCCGGCGCCTCGAGGCCGCGATGTGGGACGACAGGCGCGACGATTCGGTCGCGTGGTCGTGGTTCGAGAATGAATCGCCTGTGTCCGCCAAGGGCCGTTTCACGCTCGCCAAGGCGATGCTGGCGCGCGGCGACCGCGCCAATGCCGAGCGGCTGGTGCGCGAGGCCTGGCGCAGTGATCCGATGTCGGAGGAAACCGAGAACAACGCGCTCGACCAGTTCGGCGCCCTGGTAACGCCGGGCGACCAGAAGGCGCGGATGGACACCCTGCTCTACGGCAGCGAGAACGAAGCCGCGCTCCGCGCCGCAAAACGCCTCGGCGCCGGCTATGTCGCGCTGGCCAAGGCCCGCATCGCCTCCGTCAAGAAGGCGCCGAATGCGCGCGCGCTGCTCGACGCGGTGCCGCGCGAGTTGCACAACGATCCCGGCTTCATCTTCAGCAAGATCCAGATCCTGCGCCGCGAGGAGAAATTCGCCGAAGCCGCCCAGCTGATGCTGTCGGCGCCGAAGGATCCGAACCGACTCTACAATCTCGACGAATGGTGGATCGAGCGGCGCCTGCTGGCGCGCAAGATGATCGACACCGAGGAATTCCGCAGCGCCTATCTGATCGCGCGCGATGCGGCCCTGCCCTCGCGCGACATCTACAAGACCGAGCAGGAGTTCACCGCCGGCTGGATCGCGCTGCGCTTCCTCAACGACCCCGCCGCCGCCACCCAGCATTTCGCCCGCATCGGCGTCGGCAGCGTTAATCCGACCACGCTGGCGCGCGCCGGCTATTGGCAGGGCCGCGCGGCGGAAGCGGCGGGCCGCCAGCAGGAGGCGCGCAACGCCTACGCCCGGGCGGCCGAGCAGTCCACTAGCTATTACGGCCAGCTCGCGCGCGCAAAACTCGGCCTGCCGCAGATCGAGCTCAACAGCCAGCCGCGCGGCCGCGGCGCCGAACGGCTGGAGATCGTGCGCGCGGCGCACCTGCTTTACGAGCTCGACGAGCGCGAGATGGCGATACCTGTTCTCGCCGACATGGGCGAGAACGGCGATCCGGAAGCGCTCGCGGGCCTCGGCGAGCTCACCCAGCGCTACAGCGACGCGCGCGGCATGCTGCTGCTCGGCAAGGCTGCGCTCAACCGCGGCCTCCCCTTCGACTTCTACGCCTATCCCGTCAACGGCATTCCGCAGTTCACGCCGATCGGCCCCGAGGTCGAGCGCAGCATCGTCTATGCGATCGCGCGGCAGGAAAGCGCGTTCAACCCCTCCGTGGTCTCGCCGGCGCAGGCTTACGGCCTGATGCAGGTGACGCCGGACGCAGCGCGTTACGTCTGCAAGCGGCACGGCGCGACCTACGATCTGGGGCGGCTGAAGAACGATTCGGTCTACAACGCCACGCTCGGCTCGGCCGAGCTCGGCGGACTGCTCGAGGACTACCGCGGGTCCTACATCATGACCTTTGCCGCCTACAATGCCGGCCGCGGCAGCGTGAAGAAATGGGTCGACCGCTACGGCGACCCGCGCGATCCCAAGGTCGACGCTGTCGACTGGGTCGAGCTGATTCCGTTCTCCGAGACGCGCAACTACGTGCAGCGGATCATGGAGAATCTTCAGGTCTACCGCGCCCGCTTCGGCGGCGGCACACGGTTGCAGATCGAGGCGGACCTGCGCCGCGGCACCGGCAGCGTGGAATAGAGCCATCCTCCTATGCGCTCCCGGTCTACCGCCGAAAGCATCGGCGGCGAGCGCCGTAACGTGTCCGGACGTGAGCCGCTGAAGAAGAGCTGAAGCTCGCGCGCGATCTTCAGGCGAGCCTTGCTCGACACTGAGCCCCGAGCGCTCCCTGGTCGCCGTCCGATCGGCAAGCTCGCCGTTCCACCTCATCGAGGATGAAGGCGTCGATTGCCGCTGGCTGCAGCGTCAGGACGATGGGGCGCTTGCAAGGCCATGGCTCAACGGCAGTCGGCCCGTTGCATACATTGCGCGGAGATGCCCGCAGCGCAGAGTCCCCTCCTCCGTAACAGCCTCGTCCAGATCGTCACGGACGATGGAGCACGGGAGCAACGCCAGCCCTCCGAGAGCATTCCGCGGCGTTAGAACAGCCCTGCCGCCAAAAGAAAAGCCCCGGCGGTTTCCCGCCGGGGCTCTCTGTCAGGTCGTTAGACCAAACTTACCAGTTGCGCTGAGCGCGGATCAGCATGCTGACCGTGCTCTGATCCTTCAGCTGGTACACGGCACCCGGCTTGGCCACAACAAACGCAGGGCCAGCGGCGAGCGTGCTGATCGTGCCCGCGAACTTCTGGTCGAGCATGGTGTAAGCCACGTCCGCCGAGAAGGTCAGGTTCTTCACCGGGGTCCAGCGGGTGATCAAACCGATCGTGCCGAGGTTGAAGTCCGGGTTGCAAGAGGTGATACCCGCAGTGGCGGCACCCAACGTAGCGAGTTGGCCGCAAATGAGAGCCGCACCACCGTTGCCGTACTTCAGCTGAGCGTACGAACCGTAGATTGCCGTGTTCCAGTACGCATCCCAGTTATGGGTGTAGGCACCACGGAAGCCCCAGCTCGTAACCGTGCTGATGCCAGTTCCGTTGGCGAACACACCATCAGCAGCGCCGGCAAGGCCAATGCTCTGATAGGCGCCAGCCACGTTGGTACCGCCGAACATCGCATAGTTCTGCGAAGCCAAGCTCTGGAAGTTGTAGCGGGTCGCACCGTCAGTGTAGACCGCCTGGACGTTGATCACGTCGCCCGCGCCAGTCGGAATGTTCTTGATGGACAAAGCCGCTTGCACAGCCCAGCCCCACTTGTCGCCCGGATGACCGGCCGCTTCGGTCCCGACAAGACCAGGGGTCGCGTAGTAAGCGACGTGGTTGTTATGCGCCGCTGCGGACAACTGGAACAGACCCCAGGCCTGGTCAATGCGGACCATACCTTGGATGTCAGGAGCCCGCGTGCCGCCGAAGGCGTTGATGCCGTAGCCGCCGGTACCGAAGTTCGCGACCGAGAAGCCGGCGCTGGTGTTGTACAGGTTGCTCTGGTAGTAAGCGGTCGGATCCACAGCCGAAATCGCAGCGGTGATGCCCTGACCAAAGTCAGCGGTGTAGGTGAACTGGTTCACACCAGTGACCGTGCCGCCGCCACCAGCCAGACCGTCGAAGTTGTTGCCCGGATAGTTGGTCCAGGGGGCGTCGAACTGGGCAACCGCCTTACCCATCGTGAAGCCAGCGAACTGGATGAAAGCGTAGTACACGCCAAGCGTACCGCCGGCGATTGCGCCTGAGTTGGCATTGTTGGGTGCGCCAACGCCCGTGGCGCCGAGCTGCGAGTAAACGGTGGAGCCGTTGCCGGTGCCGTTGCCCGTGTAGTTGTCCGTCGTCCAGGACATGACCACATCAGCAAAGGTACGAACCACGCCGTACTCGGTCGCGGTGCGTGTGTCGATGTTGAGGTCTGAACGGGCGCGAGTGACGTAGTAGTTCGTCAGACGGTTCTGAGAACCGTTAACGCTGCTGAAGTTACCGTTGAAATCGGTCGCGTTGATCGCGACTTCAGCACGCAGGTAACCACCCAGCTTGATGCAGGTGTCAGTGCCCGGGATGTAGTAGAATCCGGCACCGTACAGGGAGCAGATCTTCACGTATTCGACCGCTTTGGCCTTCACGGGGAGATCGGCTGCCTGCGCTCCGCCAACGGCAATCAGACCTGCCGCTGAACCGAGCAAAAGGCTCTTAACCAACTTCATGTTAAACCTCCAAGTTTGCTCTATAGGGAAGGTTCCGGATCCGCTGGGTGACGACACCCTAAGGTTGGTTCCCTTGTCCCTTAACTCACCGCTTAGTCGCTTCGCGCCTTCGGACACACCCGCTGAACGCGAGGGACTTAAGCGAACCACCTAAAACGGGACGACCTCGGGATGCCCCCTCCGTCGCTCAGTCACAATTACCGAACGTCCTTGCACACACAACAACAGAACGCTCGGTAGCGAGCCCATGACGTTTGTTTTCCGAAGGGTGTTGCACAAATAACACGCAGATGTGATCGAAGCGCCATCGCAACATGTTGTTTTTACTTATGTTTCTCGGGCGGTTCCATTTGCCGTCAAAATTCCCCACCTGAGGCATGTGGACGGAACCTCGGCCTGAACAGGCTTTGACGCGCACGAATCGTGGAATCAGAAGGAGACTCAAGGAGAAGGCACAAAGGTCTTTCCCGCGACTCTCCAGCAGGCGCAGACATGGTCACGGCGACGCTCGAGGCGCGCTGCGAAGGCTCTTTATCGATGCCGGGGATGATTGAGACCGGAGCGCACAGCTCGGCTGGCGGAGACGGAGGGATTCGAACCCTCGATAGGCCTTTACAAGCCTATAACGGTTTAGCAAACCGCCGCCTTCAGCCACTCGGCCACGTCTCCAATATGCCGGGTATGCCCGACACGGCGGCGAGCCGCAAGCGGCAGAATCAAGGTCTGTGCGTTCTTTCACCTGAAAGCGACCGCCGGACGGCTGCAAAAGCCTGACGCGAGGATCAGCGCGGCACGCGCAGCCGATTCGCGCTCTCTATATATGTCTGCATCCAGCGGCGGGATTGCCGGATCCGCCGGTGCGAGGGCGCATTCAGCACCACCTCGCCGGCTCAGATATTGAACCAGACGCCGGAGCTGCGCCGGGACGGAAGGCCCAAGACCTCTATATCCCCGGCAAGAGGCCCGTCTTGTGCGGCCGTCCGGGTTCCAGAGCGGACTCGTCGGGCGGCGGCTCGGTCATGCCGCGCGGGTCCATGTGGCGACACGACGAAGGAACTTGATTGAGCGCAATCCGTCCCCGTGGAGACAAGGGTGTGGATGCGATTCTCGGCTCAGTGAGCCGAGACCCACGCCCTCGCCTCGCGCTGCGCGGCCGAGATCTCGGCGTCCGACATCTGCCCGGCGACTTCCTGGCGCAGCGCCACGGCGTCCTTGCGGCCCTTCAGCGCGGCGAGGTTGAACCATTTATGCGCGGCGACGAGGTCGACGAGGCCGGAGCGGCCGCTCGCCCAATAGATCCCGCGCTCAAACAGCACGTCCGACAGCGCGCTCGCGTCGATCGGCGTCGCCGTCTCCAGATCGAAAGTACCCTGAAACATAACGCATCCCCTTTTTTTCTGCCGCCTCGTTCCCCCGAGCGCGGCTCCCGTCCAAAGAACTGTTCAACTCATCCCCATGCCGTTTGCCGGCTTGTTGGAGGCGATGATGGCGGGCAAATTTGAATGGCAGTTTAAGTATCGCGATGAAGCAGACGTAAACGCACCCGCACGGGGCGCACGCGACGAATGCAAGAAGTCCCCGTTTTGCAGGCACTTCTGCGATTCGTCAGATTCGGTTTACCCTGGGATTTTGGGAGAACGATAACCATCGCGCGCGGTGACGTAGCACACCCGCCCCGTCATTCCCCGCGCAGGCGGGGAATCCAGTACGCCGCGGCCCATCGATTCAACCACTGCCGTCTCGGCGTACTGGATCGCCCGGTCGGAGCCGGGCGATGACACCGCGAATGGAGGAGCGTCGCGCAAACAGCGTGCAATCGGGCCGCAGCCCTCACCTGCCCCAAGGCCGAATAGCCAGGGCAATGCGGCCACGTCACGGTCAGATCAGCAATGTGGGAAAAGGGAATGCCGGCAATACCCCGGCCTCAAGAGAACGAGGGCGTCGGCGAACACGTCAGGACCAGATTCCACGTTGGCCCGAAGGCCGCTTGTGAAATTGCGGAGCCCTTGAGAAGGAGAACCGCACCGAACGAAGAAAACTTGTTTCTTCTGCCGGACCGTACTTTGGCGAGCGAACCCGCGAAAGAAAACGATCCGACCGTTGGCCTGATGTCTCGCCGACACCCTCTATCGCCGACCAGAACCTGTTAGAAGGCGCTGATGACGTGCCGGCTCTCTAGGAGCCGGCAACTTCAGAAGTCGAAGTTACTTCTTCTTCTTCGCGACCTTGCGGGTCTTCTTCGCAGTCTTCTTCACTGCGCTCTTCGCCTTCTTCGCCTTCTTCGCTTTCTTGGCCATGTTGCCCTCCGATGTGTGAGATGGCTTTAATCGCTGCATGCAGTCGGGGATCGAATGCACACTCATCCCGAATACACCAACACGACGAAAAAAACAGCTTCTCGCTTAAAGAAGTGTTGACGGCACAACGCGCCTGCGCTTGGCGAGCACGATGCGGGCACACTGCATGACGCGTGCTTGCGATCGCGGGGAGTGCCCGCATCGTCGAGGTCTACGCGAGATGCGATTGCAGAAAAACACTACACAGCAAGTATTTTTCTGCACGCGCGCATTGCGCATGCGCGATGCGATGATGTGCATCGTCGATCCCGCGATCACCGCGCAAGGGCGCTTCGCGGACTCTGAGTCGCGAGTTTTGGCAACGAAAATATTTTCATGCTTAACGGCGCAAACGCTCGTCAGCGCGTGTGGAAGCCGCCGTTTTGCGCGAATCGCGTGGCGGCGATTCGGTCACCGCATCGCCGTCGGTCGGGATGGAGTTTGCCGCCGAGGGTGCGCGCGAGCGTCGCAGCGCGAACCGGAAACGAGGTGACGAAGCGTATCCGTCACCTCGGTCGAACGCGTGACGTCAGATGCCGAGCTTCGACTTCAAGAGGTCGTTGACGCTCTGCGGGTTGGCCTTGCCGCCGGACGCCTTCATCACTTGGCCGACGAACCAGCCGAGCGACTGCGGCTTATCCTTGACCTGCGCGGCCTTGTCGGGATTGGCAGCGATGATGTCGTCGACCACCTTCTCGATCGCCGAGAGATCGGTGACCTGCTTCATGCCGCGGCTTTCGACCAGCGCGCGCGGATCGCCGCCCTCCTGCCAGACGATCTCGAACAGATCCTTGGCGATCTTGCCGGAGATCGTGCCCTCGCCGATCAGGTCGATGATCGCAGCCAACTGCTCGGCGTTGACGGGAGAGGCCGTAATATCCCGGCCTTCCTTGTTGAGACGGCCGAACAGCTCGTTGATCACCCAGTTCGCCGCCATCTTGCCGTCGCGGGCACGGTTGCCGAGCGTGTCCAGCACCGTCTCGTAGAACACCGCGCTCTCGCGCTCGGCGACAAGCACGCTCGCATCGTAAGCCGACAGGCCGAAATCAGCGACGAAGCGCGCCTTCTTCTGGTCCGGCAGCTCCGGCAGCTCTGTCTTCAGCTCGTCGACGAAGCTTTGCGAGAATTCGAGCGGCAGCAGGTCGGGATCGGGGAAGTAGCGGTAGTCGTGCGCCTCTTCCTTGGACCGCATCGATCGCGTCTCGCCCTTGTTGGGGTCGTAGAGCCGCGTTTCCTGGTCGATCTCCCCGCCGTCCTCGAGGATCTCGATCTGGCGCCGCGCCTCGTACTCGATCGCCTGGCCGATGAAGGTGATCGAGTTCATGTTCTTGATCTCGCAGCGGGTGCCGAGCGGTGCGCCCGGCTTGCGCACGGAGACGTTGACGTCGGCGCGCAAGGATCCCTTCTCCATGTCGCCGTCGCAGGTGCCGAGATAGCGCAGGATCGAGCGCAGCTTGGTCACATAGGCCTTGGCCTGCTCGGCGTCGCGGATGTCGGGCTTGGAGACGATCTCCATCAGCGCCACGCCGCAACGGTTGAGATCGACATAGGACATGGCCGGCGACTGATCGTGCAGCAACTTGCCGGCGTCCTGCTCAAGATGAAGGCGCTCGATGCCGATGGTCGCGGTCTTGCCGCCATCCAGTTCGACCACGACCTCACCTTCGCCGACAATCGGCGACTTGTACTGGCTGATCTGGTAGCCCTGCGGCGAGTCCGGATAGAAATAGTTCTTGCGGTCGAACACCGAACGCAGATTGATCTGCGCGTTCAGCCCGAGCCCGGTCCGGACAGCCTGTCTGACGCATTCCTCGTTGATGACGGGCAGCATGCCTGGCATCGCGGCATCGACCAGCGACACGTGGCTGTTCGGCTCGCCGCCGAACGTGGTCGAGGCACCCGAGAACAGTTTTGAGTTCGAGGTCACCTGGGCATGGATCTCCATGCCGATGACCATCTCCCAGTCACCGGTGGCGCCCTTGAGAAGCTTGTGCGTGGCCGTGCTCATGTCCTGCTCCCGAGCAGCGTGGCAGCGATCCGCTCCCACTCCGCCTCCAATGAATCCTTTGCCGCGGGTTGGCCGGCCTGGCGATACCAGTAGCCGGCATTGCCGAGATCGCCTTCGACCCGGTGCAGATAGGCGTGCACCCAGGCAGCGTCGCGGCTGCTCTCGTCCTGAACGATCTTGTGCGCCTGATCCCAGTCGCCCTTCGCGGCCCACCAGAGGCCGGCGAGCGGCGCGCTCAGATCCGGCGCAGGCGCCGCGCCGTCGAGGCTCGCGATGAACGCGGCGACATTCACCACCACCTCGCGGGCGTGAAGCGGCCGGCGGCCTGCTCGATCAC
The DNA here is from genome assembly GCF_000284375.1 of Bradyrhizobium japonicum USDA 6. Lineage (NCBI taxonomy): Bacteria > Pseudomonadati > Pseudomonadota > Alphaproteobacteria > Hyphomicrobiales > Nitrobacteraceae > Bradyrhizobium > Bradyrhizobium japonicum. The sequence continues at coordinate 4,707,079 of NC_017249.1, read as the reverse complement.
CTCGCCGAGCGAGAACAGCGTCTCCTCGTCGAACGGACGGCCGATCAGTTGCAGGCCGAGCGGCAGGCCCTGCGCGTCCTTGCCGGCGGGCACGGCAATGCCCGGCAGACCCGCCATGTTCACGGTCACCGTGAAGATGTCGTTGAGATACATCTCGACGGGATCCGCCCCGCCCTTCTCGCCGATGCCGAAGGCCGCCGACGGCGTCGCCGGCGTCAGGATCGCGTCGACGCCCTTGGCGAAGCAGTCCTCGAAATCCTTCTTGATCAGCGTCCGCACCTTCTGCGCACGCAGATAATAGGCGTCGTAATAGCCGGCCGAGAGCACATAGGTGCCGATCATGACGCGGCGCTTCACCTCGGCGCCAAAACCTTCGGCGCGGGTGTTCTCGTAGAGCTCGATGATGTTCTTGCCCTGCTCGCGCAAGCCGTAGCGGACGCCGTCATAGCGCGCGAGGTTGGAGGACGCCTCGGCCGGCGCCACGATGTAGTAGGCCGGCAGCGCGTATTTGGTGTGCGGCAGCGACACCTCGACGAGCTCGGCGCCGGCAGCCTTCAGCCAGGCAGCGCCCTCGCTCCAGAGTCTCTCGATCTCGGCCGGCATGCCGTCGAGGCGATATTCCTTGGGGATGCCGATCCTGATCCCCTTCACCGACTTGCCGATCGCGGCCTCATAGTCCGGCACGGCAATGTCGACCGACGTCGTGTCCTTCGGATCGTGCCCGGCCATCGAGCGCAGCAGCATCGCGCTATCGCGTACGCTGCGCGCGATCGGACCGGCCTGGTCGAGCGAGGAGGCGAAGGCGACGATGCCCCAGCGCGAGCAGCGGCCGTAGGTCGGCTTGATGCCGACGGTCGCGGTGAACGCCGCCGGCTGGCGGATCGAGCCGCCGGTGTCGGTCGCGGTCGCGCCCATGCACAGCAGCGCCGCCACGGCCGAGGCCGAGCCGCCGGACGAGCCGCCCGGCACCAGCGTCGTGTTGCTTCCCTCACGCCGCCAGGGATTGCCGACGGGACCGAAGCAGGAGGTCTCGTTCGCCGAGCCCATCGCGAACTCGTCATTGTTGAGCTTGCCGAGCATCACCGCACCATCGCGCCACAGCTGCGAGGTCACGGTGGACTCATAGGTCGGCACGAAATTGCCGAGGATCTTCGAGCACGCCGTGGTCCGCACGCCCTTGGTCGCGAACAGATCCTTGATGCCGAGCGGGATGCCGGCGAGCGGGCCGCCCTCACCCTTGGCGATCTTCTCGTCCACGGCCTTCGCCATGTCGCGCGCGCGATCGGGCGTCTCCATCACGAAGGCATTGAGCACGCGTGCGGCTTCGATCGCGTTCAGATGCGCGTCGGTCAGCTCGAGGGACGTGAAAGTCTTGGCCGCGAGGCCCTTGCGGGCCTCCGCGAGCGTCAGCGATGTCAAATCGGTCATTTATTGATCGGGCTGCAGAAGAACGGAGACAGGGTTTTGTCGTTGGCCGGGTCGTCTTTTTTCTTGGCGGCGGCGTTCGCGGCGGCCTCGATCTCGTCGAGCACGGCATTGACGGCGACGTTGGGATCGGCAGCCTTGCCCTGCCGCTCCATCTTGTCGAGATAGTTCATGTAGGCCTGATAGGCCTTCTCATCGTCGCAAAGCATGCACATCGGACTTGGTCCTGAGGCTCTTTAGTTTGACGCGTTTTCTTTACGCGAACCGGCTTCCACTTCGCTCGAAAACGCTAGGTCACTCGACCACCTTGGGCACAAGGAAGAAGTGACCTTCGGTCGCGGGCGCGTTGGCAACGATATCGTCGGCGATCTCGCCGTCATTGACCGCGTCCTGCCGCTTCTTCATCTGCATCGGGGTGACCGAGGTCATCGGCTCCACGCCCTCGACGTTGACCTCCGAGAGCTGCTCGACAAAGGCGAGCATGGCGTTGAGCTCGCCCTGCAGATGCGGAACCTCGCCCTCGGAAACCGCAATGCGCGCCAGATGCGCGATGCGGCGGACGGTAGCGTCGTCGACGGACATTATATAAGGCCTCTCACGGCAAAATCTAACTGCCGTATAGCAGAGGCCGGTTTTGCGCCGCAACCGGCGCTGGGCGCATGATCCGGAAAAGTGCGCAGCGGTTTTCCGAAAAGATCATGCGCAAACAATAGCCTAAAGCGCGATGTCGAACGTCATCGCGCCCTATCCAGCCAGCGCTTTCATGCGCGCCAGCGCCGATTTGGCGAAATCCCGGGTCAATTCGACTGCGGGGACCTCGCGGCCCAGGGCCACGGCCTGACCGGCCCAGAGATTGGTGAAATCCACCCTGCCCTGCTTTTCGGCAGCCGCCTTCAGCGGCCCCAGCGCGGTCGCGGCATGGGGAAATGGCGGCGCCTCGGGCGAGATCGGGCCGGCTTCGCGCATCAGGCGGTTCTGGACGCCGCGCGCCGGACGCCCGGTCATGACATTGGTGATGACGGTGGAATCGTCCCGCGCTTCAGCCAGCGCCTTGCGCCCGCCTGCGCTGACCTTGGATTCCGGGCAGCGCAGATAGGCGCTGCCGATCTGCACGCCGGATGCGCCGAGCGCAAAGGCTGCGGCGATGCCGCGCCCGTCGGCGATACCACCTGCCGCGATGACAGGCACCTTCACGGCGTCGGCGACCTGCGGCACCAGCGCAAAGGTGCCGGGCTGCTCGGAGATCTTGTCGGTCAGGAACATGCCGCGATGCCCACCCGCCTCGGCGCCTTGCGCAATGACGGCATCGACGCCGCGCTCTTCCAGCCAGACTGCTTCCTTCACCGTCGTGGCGGACGAGATGACGAGGCAGCCGGCCGCCTTGACGCGCTTGAGCAGCGCCTGCTCCGGCAGGCCGAAATGAAAGCTGACGATCTCCGGCCTCAGCTCCTCGACGACCTCGCAGAAGGCGGCGTCGAACGGCGCACGGTTCGCGGCGTTGATGGGCGCGGCGGGATCGAGGCCGTGCTCGGTGTAATAGCCCGTAAGCCGCTGCTTCCAGCGCGCTTCGGCCTCAGTCGTGAGGTCAACCGGCGTGTGGCAGAAGAAGTTCATGTTCACCGGCGCCTTCACCCGCTGGCGAATGATGTTGACCTGTTCGCGCGCCTTCTCCGGCGACAGCATCGCGCTCGGCAGCGAGCCGAGCCCGCCGCCCTCTGCCACGGCGATCACCAGTTCGGCATCCATCACACCGGCCATCGGCGCCAGCACGATGGGGAATTCGGTCTTGAAGAGATCGATCAGTCGACGGTCAGGCCACATGGTGTGTCTCTCTCGTTTAGTTCGTTCTTACCCTCCCCTGGAGGGGGAGGGTCGATCGCACGAAGCGCGAGCGGGGTGGGGTGACAGTCTCTCCATTGAGACACTGCCCGAGTGGAGAGATCACCCCACCCCGCTACGCATTTCGCTTCGCTACATGCGTAGCGACCCTCCCCCTCCAGGGGAGGGTGAAGAAATCTACGCCGCGACTATCGCGTTGCGTCGCCCGGCAAGAAGCTGCTCCGCTTCAATCGCAATCCGCTCCACGATCTCGACGGCCGGTGGAATATCATGAATCAATCCGGCCGCCTCGCCCGCGATCACGGCCGCAACGTCGAAATTGCCGGCGGCCTTTGCCGCGGCATAGTCCGCCGCGACTGCGGCAACATTCTGCATCAGCTCGACCTCGCGGCCGATCCAGCGTCTGGCGTGGTCGTTGACCAGACATCTTCCCGTGAACGGCGCCGGCCAGACATTGTTGCGCGAGAGATCGAAGATGATGCCGCGCACGGTCGTGCCGCTGTTCGCTGCGCAGATGCGCCGCTTGGCCTCCTCCGCGCCATCAGCCTCCTGGCTCGCATAGAAGCGCGTGCCGAGCAGCACGCCGCTCGCCCCCAGCATCATCATGGCGGCAAGACCGCGCCCGTCGGCGATGCCGCCGGCCGCGACGACAGGCACGCGACCCGCGGCAAGATCGACGATTGCAGGCACGAGATCGACGGTGGTGCGGGAGGCGCCGTGACCGCCCGCCTCTGTGCCCTGCGCGATCAGGATGTCGGCGCCGGCATCGAGCGCCTGCCGCGCCATGGCTTCATCCTGCACTTGGCAGATCAGACGTGCGCCGGCGGACTTGATCTTCGGCGCGAATGGCGCGGGATCGCCAAACGACAACATGATCGCAGACGGTTTTGCGGCGAGCGCTAGATCGAGAAGCTCGGGCCGCTTGGCGAGGCTCCAGGTGATGAAGCCGATCCCGAATGGCGCCGACAAGCCCGCAAGCTTCGCAGTCTCCTGCTCCAGCCACACCTTCTCGCCATAGCCGCCGCCCAGAATGCCGAAACCGCCGGCACGGCTCACAGCCGTCACTAGCCGGCTGCCGGCGACGATATCCATCGGCGCCAGCAGGATGGGATGCTCAATCTCCAGCAGCCTGGTCAGCGACGTCTCAATGGGCATAGCCCCTCCCCAATCTGGACAGGGAGACTAGGCGCGACTAGCATTCTCGAAAAATGAATTGTTGCGAACGCTGCCATCACAAAAGCGAAACGACGCCGCCATGGAACTCAGCGATATCCAGACCTTTGCCGCGGTCGCCCGTACCGGCGGCATCACCCGCGCCGCCGAAGAGCTCAACACGGTGCAATCCAACGTCACCCAGCGCGTGAAGGCGCTGGAAGCGGAGATCGGTACACCGCTGTTCGAACGCCACAGCCGCGGCATGACGCTGACCGGCGCCGGCAAACGCCTCCTGCCCTACGCACAGCGGATGGCCGCGCTATCACGCGAGGCCGTGCTCGCCGCGCGTGACGACGGCGAGCCGAAGGGACCGCTCGCGATCGGCTCGATGGAGACGACGGCAGCCGTGCGCTTGCCGTCCCTCCTCGCCGATTTCCACCGCAACTTCCCTGCCGTGCGGCTGAGCCTGCGCACCGCGACCACCGCCGACCTCGTCGCGGGCGTGCTCGAAGGCACGCTCGACGGCGCCTTCGTCGCGGGCCCCATCGCACATGCTGACCTCACTGCGACGAGCGCGTTTCGCGAAGAGCTGGTGCTGGTCAGCGCGCGGCGCTGGGCCTCGCTCGCCGAACTGCGCGCCGGCACGCCGGAGTCCGGTCCGACCGCGCTGGTGTTCCGCACCGGCTGCACCTACCGCCAGCGTCTCGAACAGATCTTTGTCGAGTTCGGCTGGCCGTCGGCGGCTCGCTTCGAGCTCGGCACGCTCGACGGCATGATCGGCTGTGTCGCCGCCGGCATGGGCGTGACGCTGCTGCCGCGCGCCGTGGTCGAACGCAGCGCGATGAACGGCAGCGTGTCGATCCACACACTCAGCCCCTCGCTTGCGCGCGTCGAGACGCTCTTCATCCAGCGCGGCGGCGGACATCAATACAGCGCGCTTCAAGGTTTCATATCCTGCCTGAAGAAAGACAACGACGTCATCGCGGCCTGAGATGCCAGCGTCGCAATGCAACGACGGCCCAGATCGCCTCGACGAGGCCAAACGGCCAGGCGCCTTGCAGGAAGCCGTAAGCCGAGCCGAGCGCGCAGGACACCGCGAACAGCAGCACGAACCAATGGCTGCGATCCTCCAGAGCATAGCAGACCAGCATCGCCGTCACGGCAAACAGGCCGAATAGTGTCAGTGCATCCATGTTCCGGGTTCACTCCGCAGCGCGACGCGTGATAAGCGCTAGTCCCATGCCGGCTCTTATCCTGCCCCTGATCGATGCTGCAACCCACTGGCCCGAACGCGGCGGGTTGGTCGGCCTTGACCTCGGCACCAAGACCATTGGTGTCGCCGTGTCCAATCCGGACCGGCGCCTCGCGACGGGCGTCGAGACCATCCAGCGCAAGGCGTTCAAGCAGGATGCCGCCCGGCTGCTCGCGATCGCGGCCGAGCGCAAGGCGGTCGGCTTCGTGCTCGGCCTGCCCATCAACATGGACGGCAGCGAGGGCCCGCGGGCGCAATCGACCCGCGCCTTCGCCCGCAACCTTGCCGGGCTGACCGCACTCCCGATCGGCCTATGGGACGAGCGTCTGTCGACCGCCGCGGTCGAGCGCGAGCTGATCGGCATGGACGTCAGCCGCGCCAAGCGCGCCGAAGTGATCGACGAGCACGCCGCGATCTTCATCCTGCAGGGCGCGCTCGACCGCCTCGCCAATCTGCGGCAAGGCTGACGGCAGCGACATGGCAGCGCCGGCGAGAGCAACCATGTTGATTGTCGCAGCCCTGGGTGCCCTCCTCCATGCTGTGCCGGCGATACCGCCTGCATTTGCCGCTGATGATCCCGCCCTCGCCAAGCTCAAGGGCATGTGGTCGGGGACCTTCGAGCAATATTCGCACGACACCGAGGGCAGCTTCCCGGTCAAGCTGACCGTCGACGCAATCTCGGGGACTGAATTCTCGGGCACCATGGACTGGCCGAGCTTCGACAACACCCGGACGAGGGTGAAAGGAATGGTCGACGGGCCGCTGATCAAATGGACCGAGACTGCGCATCTGAAGGGTGAGAACGCCGTCCTCCATGGACTCTACGTCGCCCGCTTCAAGGCGGAGAACGAGATCGCCGGCGACTGGATGGACCCGAAGCACACCATCAATTCGAAGGGCCCGCGCTTCGGCACGCCCGGCGGCGACTTCGTGCTGACAAAGGAATAGCCGCATGGCGGTCGTGATCGCGGCGCTGCTGCCGGTCTTCATCCTCATCGTGCTCGGCGTGGTTCTCAGGCGCACCCTGATGCAGCTCGACACGCAATGGCACGGGCTGGAGCGGCTGACCTATTTCGTGCTGTTCCCGATGCTGCTGATCCAGACGCTGGTGAAGGCCGATCTCTCAAGGGTGCCGGTCGCCGGCGTCGGCGGCGCGCTGCTGCTGTCGGTGCTCGCGATGTCGCTGCTCTGCCTCGCGCTCCGCCCGGCGCTCGTACGGTTCGACATCGACGGTCCCGCCTTCACCTCGATCTTCCAGGGCGCAACGCGCTGGCAGACCTATGTCGCGCTCTCGGTGTCCGCCAACATGTTCGGCGATGTCGGACTGGCGCTGGCCTCGGTGGCGATGGTCGCGATCATTCCGCTGGTCAACGTGTTCAGCGTCGCCGTGCTCGCGCACTATGCATCGCCCGAGAAGCAGTCCGCACGCGCCATCGTCATGACGGTGGTCCGCAATCCCCTGATCTGGGCCTGCGTGATCGGCCTCTTCATCAACGTCATCCATCTGCCGCTGCCAAAAATCTGGCACGAGGTTGCGGACGCGCTCGGCCGGTCCTCGCTCGCCATCGGCCTGCTCGTCACCGGCGCCGGCCTGCAGCTCAACGGCCTGCTTCGCCCAAGCATGAGCGCGACCATCGGCGTGGCGTTCAAGCTGGCGCTGATGCCCGTGCTCGCGCTGGCGCTCGCCGCCTGGTTCGGTCTCTCGGGCGACAGCCTGGCGATCGTCGCAATCTGCGCGGCGGTGCCGACCTCGCCCAGCGCCTATGTGCTGGCCCGCCAGATGGGCGGCGATGCGCCGCTGCTGGCGCAGATCATCACGCTGCAGACGATCCTGGCGGCGGTCACGATGCCGATCGCGATCGCGCTGGTGGCGTGAACATTATACGTACGGCCCGCCCAGAAACAGGATCTCCATGTTCATGGCTGAATGGGCCACGACCGTCAGCCAAGTGGAGTTGGAACGAAGGCGAAAGTAGCCGAGCACGAGACCCATAATAAAGATCCAGGAGCGCTCATACCAGCCGTACTGGGTGTGCAGCATTGCCCATAGCGCCGACGTAATCACGATCGCACCGATCGGACCCAGAAATGACTGAGACCACCCTCGAAACATAAATCCACGAAATACGAATTCCTCAAGGACCGGAGCAGCTAGGCAGATGACCACAGCGAACAGTATCAGTCCCGTTGCACCTCCAACTACGAAATCCGAATTGGTTTGAGGTCGCGTTAGTCCAAGTTTGATCGTGACGAAGACTTCGACAGTTAAAAAAATTGTCATGACGCCAATAACGGATACGATGCCGTCTCTGCTCGGCCAATTCAGAGCCAAGTACTCGGTGAATTCCCGTCCCGTCCGTCGGATCGCAACCCAAAGCACGGCGACCGCCGCCGGAGTCGCAAGAAGCACCGCTGCGCCTTGCCGGTGCTGTTGTTTCCACAAAACGTCGATCTGTTCAGGCGATAGCCCGTTCATAAAAGCCGGCAAGCTCAACATGATCGTGAGCTGGGCTGCAAATAGGAAGACCGCATAGACTATCAGGGCGACCAACAAGGTCTCGAAGAAATCGAATGCGCGAGGTTGCGGGGATGGGTCAGCCCCGAGAGGATGGACATTTTCGAGTTCGGACATACTGGATTCCGCGACAACTTCATGGCGAGGTTAATCACTACCTCTACCTAACATACGGAATGAAGTTTCGCCCGGCAATTGCCATTCTGCCTGTAGTTCAGGCCGCCAAAAGCAACGATTGCGAGTGCATCTCTCTCACCATCGTCATTGCGAGGAGCCCTTGCGACGAAGCAATCCAGAATCTCTCTGCGGAAAGATTCTGGATTGCTTCGCTACGCTCGCAATGACGGAGTGTGAGGCAACCGCCGGGCTAGTTCCCCAGCCACATCGTCAGCACCACCGCCGTCAGATTGTTCAGCGCATGCAGCACGATGGTGAGCCAGAGCGAGTTGGCGCGATAGCGCATGTAGCCGAACCACAGGCCGATGGAGAAGACCTCGGCGAGGAAGTACATGTCGTACTGCAGGTGCACGACGGTCCACACCAGGGACGACAGGATGATCGCGCCGGGCACGCGCAGGAAGCTCGCCGACCAGCCGCGAAACAGGAAGCCGCGCGCCAACACCTCTTCCGACATCGGCGCAGCGACACTGAAGGCGAACAGCAGCATCACAGCCGCGCCCTTGTCGCGGCCGGATTTCAACAGATCGGTCATGAAGCCCGGCGTCGCCTCGCGGCCAAGGCTCCGCGACATCGTCTCCCAGGCGACCACGATCAGGACAAGCCCGATGGCGCCGAACAGCATTTGCTTCCAGGACGGCCAATGCAGCGCGAGGTAGTCGACGAACGAGGCCTTCTTGATGCGGATGGCGAGCCACACCGCGGCCAGCGTCGCCGGCAGGCCCATGGTCACCGACAGCGCGAGCGCCGCGGGCTCGCGACCGACACGCTGGATCGACATCAGGTCGAGGGGGTCGCCACGGTCCCAGGCCAGATAGAGGATGGCACCGACCTGGCCGAGGAACATCGCGACGAAGATGAGCAGGCCCCACACCGCCGTGCCCCAGAATTTCCAGACGCGCGGTGCGGCCGGCGTCACGGTCATCGGCGGGAGATCGGGATTGAGGGAGTCCATTCAAGCGCTTTCGTTGGGACGGCACCGTCATTCCGGGGCCGTTCGCACGACGATCTACTTCGTTCGCGGCGGAATCGGGAAATCATAGGCCGCCCCGCCCGCCCCCGGCAGGGAAAAATGCCACCACTCCTTCGCATAGTTCACAAAGCCTTGCTTCGCCATCGCGGCCACCAGCCGCTTGCGCCAGGCGCGCTGGTCCGGATTGATCGACGGTGCCGCAGTGTGCCCCCTCGCGTCCGTGCAGTCGTAGCCCGTGCCCATGTCGACGCTGCCCTCCGGCAATCGTGCCTCGACCGGCGCCGTGCAATCGGCATAGGCTTTTGCCGGATCGTATCTGGCGGAATTGTCAGCCTTGAGATCGACCAGCGTGAGATCGAGCGCCGCGCCCGTGGAATGCCGCGAGCGGCTCGCGATGTAGCCGAGACGGAACAGCTCGGTCTTCGGGATCTTCGGATTGTAGCGCCGCTCGGCCGCCGTCTCGTGGCCGTTCTGCGACCACCTCACCATGTCGAGCGAGGCCCGCGCCGGCCGGTAGCAGTCGAACATCTTCAGCGACAGGCTTTGCGCCGCCAGCTCCTGCTGGACCGCCTTCAACCGCAGCCCCACCTCCCGCTTCACCACGCATTCGCCGGCACCATAACCGGCGAGCGGACGGCCGACGAAATTGTTCGAGCTGGCGTAGCGGATGTCCTGGATGATGCCGGGATCGATGTCGCGCAAATAGACGAAGCCGCCGGGGAGCGATTGGGCGTGGGCCTCGGCCGTTATCATCGTCAGCGCAATCACAATTCGGATTAACTTCACGTGATCCATCCCCATCGTCATGGCCGGGCATAGCCGTCTGAAGGACGGCGTCGCTTCCGCTCGCCTATGCCCGGCCATCCACGTCCTTTTGCCTCAAATGCGATAGAAGATCGTGGATGCCCGGGACAAGCCCGGGCATGACGGAGATACTGGCGACAGGCCACGCCACAGCGACGAAACCGACAGATCAGGGGATAACTCCCCGCCCCGGCATTGGCCCTTGCCCCCCCAGCCATCCGCGCCTATAGCTCTCGCTTTAATGACATCGAAATCGACCTTCGTCCTCGGCCACCGGCATTTGCTGGGCATCGAGGGCCTTTCCGCGGCCGACATCACCGGCCTCCTCGACCTGTCCGAAGAATATGTCGAGCTCAACCGCCAGGTTGACAAGAAGCGCACCGTCCTGCGTGGACGGACGCAGGTGAACCTCTTCTTCGAGGCCTCCACCCGAACCCAGTCCTCGTTCGAGCTCGCCGGCAAAAGGCTGGGCGCCGACGTCATGAACATGTCGGTCTCCTCCTCGTCCATCAAGAAGGGCGAGACGCTGGTCGACACCGCGATGACGCTGAACGCCATGCATCCGGATATCCTGGTGGTGCGCCATCACGCGTCCGGCGCGGTGGAACTGCTGGCGCGCAAGGTCGACGGTTCCGTGATCAATGCCGGCGACGGCGCGCACGAGCATCCGACGCAGGCGCTGCTCGACGCCCTGACCATTCGCCGCAACAAGGGCCGGATCGAGGGCCTCGTGGTCGCGATCTGCGGCGACGTGCTGCATTCGCGTGTTGCCCGTTCCAACATCATCCTGCTCAACACCATGGGCGCCCGCGTCCGCGTCGTCGGCCCTTCCACGCTGCTGCCGCCCGGCATCGAGCGGATGGGGGTCGAGGTTGCGCGCGACATGCGCGAGGGGCTCAACGGCGCCGATATCGTCATGATGCTGCGGCTCCAGCGCGAGCGAATGAACGGCTCCTTCGTGCCGTCGACCTCCGAATATTTCAACTATTTCGGGCTGGACCAGAAAAAGCTCGCTTACGCCAAGCCGGACGCTCTCGTCATGCATCCCGGCCCGATGAACCGCGGCGTCGAGATCGACACCGCGGTCGCCGATGGCGCGCAATCGCTGATCCGCGAACAGGTCGAGATGGGCGTGGCGGTACGGATGGCCGTGCTCGAAGCGCTCGCCCGCAACTTGCCGAACGCGTGATGCTCATGCTGACTGACCGCCGTCCCATCCTGCTTGCCAACGCCCGCGTCGTCGATCCCAGCAGGGATTTCGACGGCCCCGGCGATGTCCTGATTGCCGACGGCATCATCCGCGAGACCCGCCGCGGCATCGGAGCGGCCGGCGTCCCCGAAGGCACCGACGTCGTCAACTGCGCCGGCAAGATCGTGGCCCCCGGCCTGGTCGACATGCGCGCCTTCGTCGGCGAGCCCGGCTTCAGCCACCGCGAGACCTTTGCCTCCGCGAGCCAGGCGGCTGCGACCGGCGGCATCACCACCATCATCTGCCAGCCCGACACGTCTCCGGTGATCGATAATTCGGCGACCGTCGACTTCGTGATGCGCCGCGCCCGCGACACCGCGATCGTCAACATCCAGCCGATGGCGGCGCTGACCAAGGGCATGCGCGGCGAGGAGATGACCGAGTTCGGCCTGTTGAAGGCCGCAGGCGCCATAGCTTTCAGCGACGGTGACAGAAGCGTCACCAACGCCCAGGTGATGCGCCGGGCCCTGACCTATGCGCGCGATTTCGACGCGCTGATCGTGCATCACACCGAAGATCCCGATCTGGTCGGCGAAGGCGTGATGAACGAAGGCGAGTTCGCCTCGCGGCTCGGCCTGATGGGCATTCCCAACGCGGCGGAAGCCGTGATGCTGGAACGCGACATGCGCCTCGTCGCGCTGACCGGCGGCCGCTATCACGCGGCTTCGCTGTCCTGCATCGACTCGCTCGACGTGCTGAAGCGCGCCCGCGACGCCGGGCTCGCCGTCAGCGCCTCGGTCTCGATCAATCATCTTGCGCTCAACGAGAACGACATCGGGCCCTACCGCTCGTTCCTGAAGCTGTCGCCGCCGCTGCGCACCGAGGACGACCGGCGGGCGCTGGTCGCGGCGGTCGCCTCCGGCCTCGTCGACGTCATCATGTCCGACCACAATCCGCAGGACGTCGAGGTCAAGCGCCTGCCGTTCGCAGAAGCCGCTCCCGGCGCCATCGGGCTCGAGACCATGCTGCCGGCGGGCCTCCGCCTCGTGCACAATGAAGAACTGGAGCTGAAGACGCTGATCCGGGCCATGTCGACGCGGCCGGCCGAGATCCTGGGTCTGCCGGGTGGAACCCTGCGCACGGGCAGCCCGGCCGATGTCATCGTGATCGATCCCGATGTGCCCTGGATCGTCGATCCCGCCGACCTCAAATCGCCCTGCAAGAACACCCCGTTCGACGAGGCCCGCTTTACAGGCCGCGTGGTGCGCACCATTGTCGGCGGACGGACGGTGTACGAGCATGTCTGACGGGCAAATTCATGCGTGGCGTCGCGGTTCAGCATGGAGATGCGGCCATGGGGCTTGAAGCCTTCCTGCCGGTGGCCTTCGTCATCGGCTACCTGCTCGGCTCGATTCCGTTCGGGCTGGTCCTGACCAAACTCGCCGGCACGCAGGATATTCGCTCGATCGGCTCCGGCAGCATCGGCGCCACCAACGTGCTCCGCACGGGACGCAAGAGCCTTGCCGCGGGCACACTGCTGCTCGACGCGCTCAAGGGCACGGTCGCGGTGGTGATCGCCGGCACCATCGCGGGGCCCAATGCCGCCATGGTGGCCGGGCTCGGCGCCTTCCTCGGCCATCTCTTCCCGGTCTGGCTGAAGTTCAAAGGCGGCAAGGGCGTCGCCGTCTATATCGGCATTCTGCTCGGCCTGTTCTGGCCCGGCGCAGTCGTGTTCTGCCTGCTTTGGCTCGCCACCGCCTTCACCACCCGCTACTCCTCGCTGTCCGCGCTGGTGGCGGCGTTCATCACCCCGATTTTCCTGTGGTGGTTCGGGCATCTCGCGCTCGCATCGCTGTTCGCCGCGCTGACGCTGCTCTTGTTCTACGCGCATCGCGAGAACATCAAGCGACTGCAATCCGGCAAGGAAAGCCGGATCGGCGAGAAGGCCTAGAGCGTTTTCGAGCGAAGTGGATACCGGTTCGCGTCAAGAAAACGCGTCAAACCAAAATCCAAGGCCGAAAAAAGTACGGATACCGCCGCACCGCTACCGCATTATGTGCCAAATCCTGTTCGCAACTCTCAGCTGACTCTCGGCGAGAGTGGCGAACAGGTTCCATGCCTGTCATCCTGACAGAGAAGATGGCGTTACGCGGTTGCTCAGAATGAGCGAGAAGATTGTCGGCACGCATGACGGGGGTGGTTTGCAAGGTGCTTCCAGCACCGAGGCAAGCCGGCTGCTCTTGATGACCAATGTGTGGTCCGATGCGCCCTCGCCGCCTCCTGTCCCTGAGCCTGCTCCCGTTCCTCCACCACCGCCGCCTGCCCCCGTCGCGAAAGCTGTCGCTCCAGTCGAGGTCATGACCGCGGCCGCACCTGTCGCGCGTGATCAGATCCGCTCCGGCCAATGGCCTCCGCAAAGAGTGTCGCTAGCCCTTCAGGGCGGCGGCACTTTTGCGGCCTTCACCTGGGGCGTGCTGGAACGGTTGCTGGAAGAGCCGTCGATCGAATTCGACACGGTGAGCGGCGCCAGTGCCGGCGCCATCAATGCGCTCCTGCTTGCCTCCGGCCTTGCCGAAGGCGGACGCGAAGGCGCCCGTTCGCGGTTGAACCGGTTCTGGGCCCGCCTGATGCACGAGGCCTCGTTCCGCTCCTTGATGCTGGTCGGCGGATTCTCGCCGGCGGGAAGCTCGGTCGCGTTCGGTCCGACGCTGCGCTCCGGCCAGTTCGATCCGTTCGATCTCGATCCGCTGCGGCTGGCGCTGTCGCGCGACATCGATTTTGCCGCCTTGCGCGACGCGGCCTGCCCAAAACTGCTGATCGCCGCGACGCGAATCCGCGATGGGCAGCAGCAGATCTTCCGCAACGATTGCATTACCGCCGACGTCGCGCTGGCCTCGACCTGCCCGCCTTTGGTTCACTGCGCCGTCGAGATCGACGGCGAGGCCTATTGGGACGGCGGCATTGGCGGCAATCCGCCGCTGGTGCGCCTGGCGCAGGAATCGACAGCCTCCGACCTGCTGCTCATCCAGGTCACGCCTACGCGCGACAGCTACGTGCCGATCACGCTCGCCGCGATCGACCGCAGGCTCGACCAGATCGCGGCCAACGCCGCCCTCAACGCCGAGATCGCGGCGCTGGAATGGGCGCGAGCCACGGCTGCCCCTTCGCTGCGGCTCTCCAGGATCGCGGCCGAAGACTCCGTTGAGGGGCTGGCGCAGCGCTCAGCCACCGATCTCGGCCGCGGCTTCATTCGCACGCTGCACCGGAGTGGCCGCGAGGCCGCCGAGCGTTGGCTCGGACAAGGCGCGACAGGCGCCAAGGCCGAGCGCGCGCTGCCCGCCAGTGAGCCTGCGCTAGCCTGATTTCGCCAGCGCGTCCTCCAGGAACCATGCCGCCGCAAGCGCGCCCGGATCGTTGCCGAACCGCGCGATCACCTGCACGCCGATCGGCAGGCCGCCGACCTTCAGCACCGGCACGTTGACGCAAGGATTGCCCATCAGCGTCCAGAGCCGGTTGTAACGGGGCGAGCCGGTCGAGGCGAGCTCCTTGGCCGGCGCGGTGCCCGGCGCCGAATAAGTCAGCAGCACGTCAAAACCCTCGAACAGCTCGCCGAGCTCGCGGCGGCCACGGCGGGCGATCCGACGCGCGTCGTCATATTGCTTCGGCGTCAAGCCGACGGTGTCATCGAGGCTGGCACGCAGCATCGGCGCGATCTCGTCGTGATGCTCCGAAAACTCCCAGGCCAGCGCGCGATGCGCCTCGAAATCCTGGATGATCGGGTGGATGCGCCAGGCTTCCTGCAGCGACTCCGGCAGATCGATGGTCTTGACACTGGCACCGGCCCTCTCGGCCGCCTTGATCGCAGCCTGCAAGCCCTCTTCCGCCGCCGGCTCCACGGCCTCGGCAAACTCCTGCCTCACCACGCCGATGCGCGGCGCCTTGGCCGCGGCGATGCCATCGAATTCAGTGCGGCCGGTGATCGCCAGCAGCCCGCGCGCGAGATCTTCCGCGCGCGATCCGAACAGGCCGACGGTATCAAGCGCCCATGAGTAGCACTTTACGCCAATGGTCGGCAGCATCCGGAACGACGGCTTGATCGCGGCAGCCCCGCAATAGGCGGCGGGCCGGATCACCGAGCCGCCGGTCTGGGTGCCGAGCGCCAGCGGGATCATGCCGGCACCGACCGCCGCGGCCGAGCCCGAGGACGAGCCACCCGGCGTATGGCCGAGATTGTGCGGATTGAGCGTCGGGGTCGGATCGCGCGAGGCGAACGCCGTGGTGGTGGTCTTGCCGATGATGGTGGCGCCTGCCCGCTTCAGCATCATCACGATGGGTGCGTCCGAGCGCGGCTGCCAGCCGCGATAGATCTCCGAGCCCATCTCGGTCGGCATGTTGGCGGTGTCGATGATGTCCTTGATGCCGACGGCGATGCCGCGCAGCAGGCCGGAGGCTTGCGCCTTTGCGGATCTGTCGTGACGGACGAAGGCGCGGACGTCCTTCTCCCTGGCCTCGATCGCCGTGTGCGACTGGGCGATGGCGTCATCGGGCGAAAGCTTGCCCGCTTCGATGCGGCGCTGGAGGTCGGCAAGTGAGATCATGGCAACACCCTTCTTATTGCCATCGCTTTTAGCATCGGGACGAGGTCGCGCAAGCGCACGTGGACGCGGTCGATCCATGCGTGCAGTCGAGCGGGACCAGCGGCTCGACCAGAGCATTCGCCTCCGCGGGAGGAGCGCCGATGCGATCAAAAATGGAAACAGTATATTTCAATTATTTCTATTTTTATCGCAATTCAATCGGGCCAGTTTGAGGTCGCAACACAGGGCCCTGCGGCGCGCCCCCTCGGACCACAAACGCTTGGTGCGTCACCGCCGTCGGACCTCAACCAAGCACAGGAGCGATGACCATGGATACGACCCGTTATGCTTCCCTCGTTGGCCGGCTGCTGATCGGCCTCCCGTTTGCAATGAGTGGCTTCAGCAAGCTCACCGCTTATGGTGCGACGACCGCTTACATCGCCTCTGCGGGATTGCCGGTGCCCCCGCTGGCATATGCGATCGCAGTTCTCGTCGAGCTCGGTGGCGGTCTCCTGCTGATCGCGGGCTATCAAGCCCGCTCGGTCGCGCTGGCGCTCGCCATATTCTCGCTGGCCGCGGCAGTCTCGTTCCACAACAACTTTGCCGACCAGAATCAGATGATCCACTTCCTCAAGAACGTGATGATGGCAGGCGGCCTGCTCCAGATCTTTGCCTTCGGTGCCGGTGCGCTTAGCCTTGACGCTCGCGTCTCGCGGAGCGGCATCGCTGTCGCTCAGGCAGCGCACGCGCGTTGAATCGACGACCTTGCGGAAGACCCGTCGACCACGCCGGGTCTTCCGGCGGCGCCTTTGAAGCCCGATCAAGCGCACGCAACTGTTGCCCACGCCCTCAGGTTGTTCCATGCTGCTCCCACAAGGAGACGCCGTGGACGCCATTAATCCGAGCGTGGAGCTGACTGAGCCTGAGCGGATCGACCGCCTGCGGCTGATCCGCTCCGACAATGTCGGGCCGCGCACCTTCAAATCGCTGGTCGATCATTTCGGCAGCCCGCGTGCGGCGCTTGAGCGCCTGCCCGATCTGGCGCGCCGCGGCGGTGCTCAGCGATCGGGGCGCATCTGTAGCGTGGCCGAGGCGAAGGCCGAGCTCGACGCAAGCCGCAAGTTCGGCATCGCCTGGCTCGCGCCCGGCGAGGACGGCTATCCGGCGCGGCTCGCGACACTCGACGATGCGCCGTCGCTGCTCGCCGTGCGCGGCGACACCACGACGCTGATGCGTCCGATGATCGCGATCGTCGGCTCGCGCAATGCCTCCGGCGCCGGCTTGAAATTCGCCGGTCAACTCGCGCGTGAGCTCGGCGAAGCCGGCTTCATCATCATCTCGGGGCTTGCCCGCGGCGTCGATCAGGCCGCGCACCGCGCCAGTGTCGACAGCGGCACCATCGCCGTGCTCGCCGGCGGGCATGACTGCATCTATCCGCCCGAGCATGGCGACCTGCTCGCCTCGATCCTCGATCACGCGGGTGCTGCGATTTCCGAGATGCCGCTCGGCCACGAGCCGCGCGCCCGCGACTTCCCCCGCCGCAACCGGCTGATCTCCGGCGCCGCGCTCGGCGTGGTCGTGGTCGAGGCCGCGTATCGCTCGGGCTCGCTGATCACCGCGCGCATGGCGGCCGAACAGGGCCGCGAGGTGTTCGCGGTGCCCGGCTCGCCGCTCGACCCGCGCGCCGCCGGCACCAACGACCTGATCAAGCAGGGCGCAACGCTCGTCACCGAAGCGTCCGACATCATCAACGCAGTCGCACCGATCATGGACCGGCCGCTGATGCATCCGGCGAGCGAGCCTGACAGCGAACCGTTCGAGAGCGATCCGCAATCACACGACCGCGACCAGATCACCGGCCTGCTCGGCCCTGCCCCCATCTCGATCGACGATCTCGTGCGGATGTCCGGCGCCTCGCCCGCGATCGTGCGAACCGTGTTGCTGGAGCTCGAGCTTGCGGGGCGGCTCGAACGCCACGGCGGCGGATTGGTGGCGCTGCTCTAGTGCATGATGAAATGAGGCTCGAAGTCTTACCCTCCCCCTCCAGGGGAGGGTGAAACCGGCCGTGTGGCGCGCGCATCGCGTCTCCTCATTCTCCGCTTCAGTCCTCGTGGCGCTCGTCGAAGCGCGTGCGCGCGGCCGCGATCTGCGCCTGGTGCTCCTTCGCCCATAGCCCAAGCGCCATCACGGGCTGCTGGAGCCCGCGGCCAAGATCGGTCAACTCATAGTCCACGCGCGGCGGAATGGTCGGGAAAATCGTGCGCGTGACCAGGCCGTCGCGCTCCAGCCCGCGCAGGGTCAAGGTCAGCATCCGCTGCGAGATGCCGTTGATCATCCGCTTCAGTTCATTGAAGCGCTTGGGCCCGTCACTCAGCATCATGATGACGAACACGCTCCATTTGTCGCCGACGCGCAAGGATCGAGGCGACCCCGCGGCAGTCCGCGTGGTCGCGATCCGGCATCTGGGGCGCAGGAAAATCGGTGTGTGTAGGTCTCAAAGATGTGCCCATGGCTCAAAAAAGTGCGTTCTTGCGGGGAATTTGACAGTCACTCATGTAGTGCGGGTTACAAATCTATACCATAGGTGAACCCCAATGAAACTCCTCCATATCGACTCCAGCGTGCTCGGTCCCCACTCCGTCTCACGGCAGGTTTCCGCCGCCATCGTCGACCGTCTCAGGCAGGCGACGCCGTCGCTCGACCTCGTCTATCGCGATTTGACGCAGATCCCGCTCGCCCACCTCTCCGGCTCGCACCTCGCGGCCGCGCAAGGCGCGCCGGCGCCGGCGGAACTCGGACCCGACCTTGCCGCGAGCGCGGCCGTGCTCAACGAATTCCTCGATGCCGATATCGTCGTGATCGGCGCGCCCATGTACAATTTTACGATCCCGAGCCAGCTCAAGGCCTGGATCGACCGCGTCCTCGTGGCGGGGAAAACGTTCAAATACGATGCGAACGGCCCGCAGGGCCTTGCCGGCAACAAGCGCGTCATCGTGGCGATCTCGCGCGGCGGCTATTACGGCCCGGGCACGCCGGCCGCCTCGCTCGAGCACCTCGAAACCTATTTGCGCGGCGTGTTCGCGTTCATGGGCATCACGAGCCCCGAATTCATCGTCGCCGACGGCATCCAGGTTGGCCCTGAGCATCGCGAGAAAGCGCTGGCCGGAGCGCTTCAGGCTGCCACCAGCCTGCAGGCGGCGTAAGACTTACGCCGACGCCAGCCGCTGCCGGATTCCGGCGGCGGCTGAGAATTCGACAGCGCTAAAACCAGGCGCCCTGAACGCCAAGAATGACGGCGACGAGCGAAATGAACAGCCCGATGCCTGAGAAAAGTGCCACCCCGATGAACTCGGACGTTTCGGAGTGCTTGGCGGGAATGGCGGAATCTTCGGTGTAAATAGGCGGTTCTGAAATCGACGGAAAAATACGAGCTGCCTTTGACATCGCGGGCTCCCTGAAAGTGAGTCTTATGACCCCTGCCCGCAAAAGTGTCTCGGCAGCGCAAGCGAAGGTTCAACGCCTCACGCAAGGTTCAGAGGAATACAGCCATCAAGGTGTATGAACCGGTCGGCACAACCGATGTCGTCGCGCAGACCGATTCAATTTTCGCAAACGTCGATCAGCCGCGATAGATCGGCGCGCCAGCCGGAGACGCAACCGCGCCACCGTCGACGAAGATCTCCTGGCCTTGGATGTGCGCGGCATCGTCCGACGCAAGGAACAGCACCGTCTTCGAGATGTGATCTGGTTCACCAATGCGCCCAAGCGGCGTCGCCAGCCCGATGCGCTTCTCGAACGCCTTCTCGGCTTCGGGCGTTGCGATCGCAGCGCCCCAGATCGGCGTGCGGATCGCGCCCGGCGCGACGACGTTGACGCGAATCCCGCGTGGCGACAGTTCCGACGCCATGATCCGCGCCATCGCGCGCACACCGGCCTTGGCGGCGCCATAGGCCGAATAGCCGGGAATGCCGAGCACTGATATCACCGAGCCGTTGAGGATGATCGAGGCATTGTCGTTGATGTAGGGCAGCGCCGACTGCACCGTGAAGAACACGCCGGTGAGGTTGGTGCTGATGACCTTCTCGAAAACCTCCAATGTCGCCGAACCGAGCGGCGTGCCGCCGGGAATGCCGGCATTGGCGAACACGATGTCGAGCTTGCCGAATTTTTCGGCGCCCTTCTTGATCGCAGCTTCAGTCGCGGCAATGTCGGTGGCGTCGGCTGCGACCGCGAACCCGTTCGGGCCAAGCTCCTTCGCCGCGGCCTCAAGCGTCTCCTTGTTGCGCCCGGTGATGATCACCTTCGCGCCCTCGGCCACGAACAGCTTTGCCGTCGCCAGGCCAATGCCGCTATTGCCGCCCGTAATCAATGCCGTCTTGTTCTTCAGTCTCACGATCGTCTCCAGTGGTTGCATCATAAAACTATGTTGCCATCTAGGGCATATGGTTTTATGATGCAACCACACAAACGCGTGATCGCCGCCGAAATCGGGCGAACGCGACAGGACCAGGACGATGGTGAAACGAACGAGCTTCGAGGGCGATTCCTGCCCGATCGCGCGGTCGCTGGAAGCGATCGGCGACTGGTGGTCGCTGCTGATCATCCGCGAGGCGCTGTTCGGCCTGCGCCGCTTCGGCGAGTTTCAGAGCAAGCTCGGCATGGCCAAGAACATTCTGGCCGTGCGGCTGCGCTCACTTGTGGACCACGGCATCCTCGCCACCGCCCCCGCCTCCGACGGCAGCGCCTATCAGGAATATGTGCTGACGCCAAAGGGCCGCGGCACCTTCCCGATCCTGGTGGCGCTCCGGCAGTGGAGCGAGGAGTTCGACGATCACCCCGAGGAGATCACGACCATTCTCGTCGATCGCGAGAAAGGCCGCCCGATCCGGAAGCTCGAAATGCGCGCGGAGGACGGGCGATTGCTCACGCCCGCGGACACGATGGTGAAGCTACGGCCGCCGCCGCGCAGGCGGTCGGCGTGACGACGCACAACTGCCGCCACACCGTCATTGCGAGCGCAGCGGAGGGACTTGTACAAAATATAGACGCCGTCAAAGATGGCTAAGTCCACCAAAGCGGCAGCATCACCATGCCCCTGCTCGCCATCGTCTATTTTTCCATCTCCGGCACCACTGAGAAGCTGGCGCATGCGGTGACGCGCGGCGCGGATGGCATGGCGGACGTCGCGCTTTGTCGCATCACCGGCGACGACATCGTGTCAAGCCGCTTCCAGAATGAACGCTTGTTCGAAACGATCGACCGCGCTGACGCGGTCGCATTCGGCAGCCCGACCTACATGGGCGGCCCGGCGGCCCAGTTCAAAGCCTTCGCAGACGCTTCAAGCTACCGATGGAGCCAGCAGCGATGGGCCGACAAGATCGCAGCCGGATTCACGACGGGTGCCTGCGCAGGCGGCGATCAACTGCACACGTTGACCTACTTTACGATCCTGGCCGCGCAGCACGGCATGCTCTGGTGCGGACTCGACATTCCCGGAGGCGAGGATCCGAGCGGCCGCAATCGTTTGGGCAGCCAGTTCGGCCTTGCGACACATTTGGTCGACGGTGCGTTGCTGCAGAGTGACCTCTGCACGGCTGAATATCTCGGCCAGCGTTTGGCCAAATTGGCAAAGCGCAACGGCTAACCACATCCGTCATTGCGAGCGTCGCAAGCAATCCAGAATCCCACCGCGGCAAGACTCTGGATTGCTTCGCTGCGCTCGCAATGACGCGGTTGATGCAGCGCGCCTCCATATATCACCGTCACCCTGAGGTGGCCGCTTCTTCAGCGGCCCTCGAAGGGCGCCGGCCCGGCTGCGGCATCTCGGCCGCTCATCCTTCGAGGCTCGCTACGCGAGCACCTCAGGATGGCGGATTGGATAGTAAGCGCCGCTACGACAGCTTGCGCTTGCTCCGCAGCCGCAAGTGCTCGTCCGCCTCCAGCTTGGTCATCCCCAGGAGATAATGCAGCACATCGAGCTTGTGGCGCTCGGCGAGCTTGCGCAACGCCCCGACCTGCTCGGCGATGAAGGCGACGGCCTCATCGACGCCGCCCTCCCCTGGTTCCTCACCGCGCGAGCCCCCCGGCGCGCCTGATGCGGCGCGCGCCCGTTTCTTTCCTGGCTTAGTCACCAGACCCCACCCGAATCCATGCCCCGGGAGGACTCTACGCCGACATTGACCGCAACTCCAAGGTGGTATTTTGCAACTTTCTCGATATGAAACTTTTCCCATTCGGGGTGCTTTCAACACCCCTCGATTTGACAGCGAGGGTCTCACCACCCATGTTCGGGTCGAAACGGCCGATCCGAATCTCATCGAAAGCGGCTCGTAATTTCCCCGTAAGTTACTGGAACTACATGAATATCGTCATTGTGGAGTCGCCGGCGAAAGCCAAGACGATCAACAAGTATCTGGGCTCGTCCTACGAGGTTCTGGCCTCGTTCGGCCATGTCCGCGACCTCCCGGCGAAGAACGGTTCCGTCGATCCGGACGCAAATTTCAAGATGATCTGGGAGGTCGACCCCAAGGCGGCCGGCCGGCTCAACGATATCGCCAAGTCCCTGAAGGGCGCCGACCGCCTGATTCTGGCGACCGACCCTGATCGCGAGGGCGAGGCCATCTCCTGGCACGTGCTGGAGGTGCTGAAGGAAAAGCGCGCGCTGAAGGATCAGAAGATCGAGCGCGTGGTGTTCAACGCCATCACCAAGCAGGCGGTCACGGATGCGATGAAGAATCCGCGCCAGATCGACGGCGCGCTGGTCGACGCCTACATGGCGCGCCGGGCGCTGGACTATCTGGTGGGCTTCACCCTCTCCCCCGTGCTCTGGCGCAAGCTGCCGGGCGCCCGCTCGGCCGGCCGCGTGCAGTCGGTGGCACTGCGGCTGGTCTGCGACCGCGAGCTCGAAATCGAGAAGTTCGTGCCGCGCGAATACTGGTCGCTGATCGCGACGCTGCTGACGCCGCGCGGCGACGCCTTCGAGGCGCGCCTCGTCGGCGCCGACGGCAAGAAGATCCAGCGCCTCGACGTCGGCAGCGGCGCGGAAGCCGAAGACTTCAAGAAGGCGCTGGAAGCAGCCGCCTATGCCGTGACCGCGGTCGATGCGAAGCCGGCCCGGCGCAATCCGCAGGCCCCTTTCACCACCTCGACGCTGCAGCAGGAAGCCAGCCGCAAATACGGTTTTGCGCCAGCACACACGATGCGCATCGCGCAGCGCCTTTATGAAGGCATCGACATCGGCGGCGAGACCACCGGACTCATTACTTATATGCGTACCGACGGCGTGCAGATCGATCCGTCCGCGATCACCCAGGCGCGCAAGGTGATCGGCGAGGATTACGGCAACGCCTATGTGCCGGAGGCCCCGCGCCAGTATCAGGCCAAGGCCAAGAATGCCCAGGAAGCGCACGAAGCGATCCGTCCGACCGACATGTCGCGCCGCCCCGACAGCATGAGCCGCAAGCTCGACGCCGACCAGGCGCGACTCTATGAGCTGATCTGGAAGCGCACCATCGCGAGCCAGATGGAATCGGCCGAGCTCGAGCGCACCACCGTCGACATCACCGCGAAGGCAGGCTCCCGAACGCTGGAGCTGCGTGCGACGGGTCAGGTCGTCAAGTTCGACGGCTTCCTCGCGCTCTACCAGGAAGGCCGCGACGACGAGGAAGACGAGGATTCGCGCCGTCTGCCCGCGATGAGCCCGAACGACGCGCTCAAGCGGCAGTCACTCGCCGTCACCCAGCACTTCACCGAGCCGCCGCCGCGCTTCTCGGAGGCCTCGCTGGTCAAGCGCATGGAAGAGCTCGGCATCGGCCGTCCCTCGACCTATGCCTCGATCCTCCAGGTCCTGAAGGACCGCGGCTACGTCAAGCTGGAGAAGAAGCGCCTTCACGGCGAGGACAAGGGCCGCGTCGTGGTCGCCTTCCTCGAAAGCTTCTTCAACCGCTACGTCGAATACGACTTCACCGCCAATCTGGAGGAGCAGCTCGACCGCATCTCCAACAACGAGATCTCCTGGCAGCAGGTGCTGAAGGACTTCTGGACCGGCTTCATCGGCGCCGTCGACGAGATCAAGGATCTGCGCGTAGCCCAGGTGCTCGACGTGCTCGACGACATGCTGGGCCAGCACATCTATCCGCCCCGCGCCGATGGCGGCGATATCAGGCAGTGCCCGAGCTGCGGCAACGGCCGGCTCAATCTCAAGGCCGGCAAGTTCGGCGCCTTCGTCGGCTGCTCGAACTATCCGGAATGCCGCTACACCCGCCAGCTCGCCGCCGACAGCGAGACCACCGCCGACCGTTCGCTCGGCCAGGATCCCGACACCGGTCGCGATGTCTGGGTCAAGGCCGGCCGCTTTGGGCCCTACATCCAGCTCGGCGAGCCCAAGGATTACGAGGAAGGCGAGAAGCCGAAGCGCGCGGGCATCCCGAAGGGCACCTCGCCCGGCGATGTCGAGCTCGAGCTTGCGCTGAAGCTGTTGTCGCTGCCGCGCGAGATCGGCAAGCATCCGGAGACCGGTCAGCCGATCACGGCAGGACTCGGCCGTTTCGGGCCGTTCGTGAAGCACGAGAAGACCTACGCCAGCCTGGAGAGCGGCGACGAGGTCTTCGATATCGGCCTCAACCGCGCGGTGACACTGATCGCGGAAAAGGTCGCCAAGGGCCCGAGCCGTCGCTTCGGCGCCGACCCCGGCAAGGCGATCGGCGATCATCCGACCCTCGGCACCGTCACGGTGAAGAGCGGCCGTTACGGCGCCTATGTCACGGCAGGCGGCGTCAACGCGACGATCCCGGCCGAGTTCGAAAAGGACACCGTCACGCTGCCGCAGGCGATCGCGCTGATCGACGAGCGCGCGGCCAAGGGCGGCGGCAAGACCAAGGCGAAGAAAGCCGCGAAGCCGGCCAAGGCCAAGAAGGCTGCGGAGAAGGCCGCGGACGGCGATGACGCCGCGCCGAAGCCGAAGAAACCGGCCGCGAAGAAGGCGGCCAAACCCAAATCCGAATCCACCAGCAAGGCGCGCGCCGCCGTGTCGTCGACCGCAAAAACGTCGCCGACCAAGGCCGCCGCCCCCAAGGCTCCGGCCAAGAAGAGTGCCGGCAAGACCTAGATCAAGAATTAGAGGTTAAGTGAAACGCAAGAATGACCGTGGCTTTCCCGACCGGAGCGCCATCGTCGCCTTCATCAAGGCAAATCCCGGAAAGGTCGGGACCCGCGAAATTGCGCGCGAGTTCGGCCTGAAGAACGCCGATCGCATCGAGCTCAAGCGCATGCTGCGCGAGCTCGCCGACGACGGCACCATCAAGAAGAAACGCCACAAGGTTTCCGAGCCGGACGCGCTCCCGTCGACGTTGGTCGCCGACATCACCGGCCGTGACAGTGACGGCGAGCTGATCGCCTCCCCCACCGAATGGGACGAGGTCGAAAGCGGCGAACCGCCAAAAATCCTCATCGTCATGCCACGCCGGCCAAAGCCCGGCACCGCGGCCGGAATCGGCGATCGCGCGCTGCTGCGTGTCGAGCGCTCGGATGAGAACGAAGGTCCGGCCTATCGCGGCCACATCATCAAGGTCTTCGACAAGACGAAGAGCCGCATCCTCGGCGTGTTCCGCAGTCTGCCCGAAGGCGGCGGACGGCTGGTCCCGGTCGACAAGAAGTCCGCCGACCGCGAGCTGAACATCGCCGCAGCCGACACGCACGGCGCGCAGGACGGCGACCTCGTCAGCGTCGACATCATCCGCTCGCGCGCGTTTGGGCTGGCCTCCGGCCGGGTCAAGGAGAAGCTCGGCTCGGTCAAGTCGGAGAAGGCGATCAGCCTGATCGCGATCTACGCGCACGACATCCCCCTGCAGTTCCGGCCCGCAGCAGAGCGTGAAGCCGAAGCGGCAGAGCCGGCCAATCTGAAAGGACGTGAAGACTGGCGCGACGTGCCGCTCGTGACCATCGATCCGCCGGATGCGAAGGACCACGACGACGCGGTGCATGCCCAGCCCGATCCCGATCCGAACAACAGAGGCGGCTTCATCGTCGATGTCGCCATTGCCGATGTCAGCTTCTACGTGCGGCCGGGCACCGCGCTCGACCGCGACGCGCTCGATCGCGGCAACTCGGTGTATTTCCCGGACCGCGTCGTGCCGATGCTGCCCGAGCGCATCTCCAACAATCTCTGCTCGCTGGTGCCGGGCGAGCCGCGTGGCGCGCTCGCGGTGCGGATGGTGCTCGGCCCCGATGGTCGCAAGCGCTCGCACAGCTTCCACCGCATCCTGATGCGCTCGGCGGCGAAGCTGAACTATGCGCAGGCGCAGGCCGCGATCGACGGCCGGCCCGACGACACCACCGGCCCCCTGCTCGATCCGATCCTGCGGCCGCTCTATGCCGCCTATGCCTGCGCCAAGCGCGCCCGCGACGAGCGCGATCCGCTCAATCTCGATCTGCCCGAGCGCAAGATCCTGTTGAAGAGCGACGGCACGGTCGATCGCGTCGTCGTGCCTGAACGTCTCGATGCGCACAAGCTGATCGAGGAGTTCATGATCCTCGCCAACGTCGCGGCGGCCGAGATGCTGGAGAAGAAGTCGCTCCCGCTGATCTACCGCGTGCATGACGAGCCGACGCTGGAGAAGGTCCACGCGCTCGCGGAATTTCTGGAGACGCTGGACGTTCCGTTCGCGAAAGGCGGCGCGCTGCGCCCGGCTTTGTTCAACCGCGTGCTGGCGCAGCTCGAAGGCCACGACCACTTCCCGCTGGTGAGCGAGGTCGTGCTGCGCGCCCAGGCCCAGGCCGAATATTCCGCCGAGAATTACGGTCATTTCGGCCTGAACCTGCGCCGCTACGCGCATTTCACCTCGCCGATCCGCCGCTATGCCGACCTCGTCGTGCACCGCGCGCTGGTCCGCGCGCTCGGCCTCGGCGAAGGCGCCCTGCCCGACAGCGAGACGCCGGAAAGCCTCGGCGAGGTCGCAGCCCACATCTCGGTGACCGAGCGGCGCGCGATGAAGGCGGAGCGCGAGACCGTCGACCGGCTGATCGCCCATCACCTCGCCGACCGCATCGGCGCGAGCTTCCAGGGCCGCGTCTCCGGCGTCACCCGCGCCGGCCTGTTCGTCAAGCTCGCCGAGACCGGCGCCGACGGCCTGATCCCGATCCGATCCCTTGGCACGGAATATTTCAACTATGACGAGAGCCGGCACGCGCTCGTCGGCACGCGCAGCGGCACCATGTATCAACTCGGCGACGTCGTCGACGTCCGCCTGATCGAAGCGGCCCCCATCGCGGGCGCGCTGCGCTTCGAGCTGCTGTCGTCCTCCAGCGAGACCGCACCGCGCGACCGCAGGAGTCCCGGCCCACAACGTCGCCCCTCGTTCAAGGCACATCCTGGACGCAGTCCGGATAAAAAACGCAAGCCGCCGAAGCAAAAGTCCGGCAAACCCAAGAAGGGCAAGAACAAAGGAAAAGGCGGGGGTCAGAAGGGCAAGGCATGGTGACGACGAGCACGGCCCCAAAGATCTGGACGCGCGAGACCGGCCTCGTCGAGAAGCGCGACGTCTGGACGGCCATGAAGCGCGGTTTCCGCAGCCGCTGCCCGCGCTGCGGCGAGGGCAAGCTGTTCCGGGCCTTCCTCAAAACCGCGGACAATTGCGCGGTCTGCGGCCTCGACTTCACGCCGCATCGCGCCGACGATCTGCCGGCCTATCTCGTGATCGTCATCGTCGGCCACATCGTGGTGCCCACGATCCTCTGGATCGAGACCAACTACACCACGCCGGTCTGGCTCAGCTTCGCGGCCTATCTGCCCTTCACCTTCGTCGCCTCGCTCGCGCTGCTCCAGCCGGTCAAGGGAGCTGTGGTCGGCCTGCAATGGGCTCTGCGCATGCATGGCTTTGACGACAACCCTCCGGATGGTATTCCGCCGGTCTAAGCAAAACAATCAAAAAGCGGTTTGGGTGAGGACATGACGGATACGTCGCAGGCAGCCGAGAAGGCCAAGATCCACGAGGGCAAGGAAGCCGACCACCATCCCTATTTCCGCCCCCGCGATGCGGCGACATTGATCCTGGTCGATCGCAGCGGCAGCATTCCAAAAGTCCTGGTCGGCAAGCGCCACGACAAGGTGGTGTTCATGCCCGGAAAGTTCGTCTTCCCCGGCGGCCGCGTCGACAAGGACGACTACCGCGTGCCGGTCGCCGCCCCCATCACCGCCGAGCTGGAAGCCAATCTCGCCAAGGGCAGCCCGAAGACTCCGGCCTCGCGCGCAAAATCGCTGGCGATTGCCGCGATCCGCGAGGCCTGCGAAGAGACCGGCCTCTGCCTCGGACGCAAGACCGAGGGGAAAGCAAAGCTCGAGGGTGCCTGGAAGCCGTTCGCGGATGCGGGCCTGCTGCCCGACCCCTCCAGCCTGTTCCTGATCGCACGCGCGATCACCCCGCCCGGCCGCGTCAAGCGGTTCGATACCCGCTTCTTCACGGCGGACGCCTCCGCGATCACCCACCACGTCGAGGGGGTGATCCATGCGGATGCCGAGCTGGTCGAGCTGGTCTGGGTCGAACTCGGCTCAAAGCCGCTCGCCGATCTGCATCCGATGACGCGCAACGTGCTCAACGAGCTCGACACCCGCCTTGCCACCGGCCCGCTCCGCCACGACGCGCCGGTGCCGTTCTTCCATTTCTACGGCGGCAAGATGCAGAAGGATATCTTGAGCTGAGCGAACCGATCTCTCCAGGCCTGTTCACGCGATCAGCAAACTCAGCGCGGCACCTCTGAAGGCGCGGTCTTCGCTGCCACCTTGTCCGTGGCCGATCGCCCAGTGCTGCGGCCACGAAAGCTGCTCCAGCCCTCGCGCCGTCGCGGAGGTGAAGGACGACCAACGCGGGGAGCCGTGATCGCGGTAGAGGAGACCGCCGGGGCCCATGTCCGGATAGAGCGTAACGTGAATATCGAAACCGTCGCCCGCCGGAAGGTCAGGTCCAAGCCAATAGGATGGACTGCGTCCCGGCTCTCGCCCCACGATGGCTGTCAGAGTTTGCTTCGGTCCCCTGAGACCAAGCCAGAACGGCGCGATCGAACCAGGCGCGAAGGCCGTGAAAATCGTCTGGGCTGATGCGACATCGGTCGCAGCGCTTTGCCCCACAAGCCTCAGCTCGATCCGCCGCCCGCTCTCCACACATCCGCTGAACGGCGCTTCGATTTCACCGAGCGGCAGCTCTCTCCACACGGCGGGATCAGGATCGCACAGCGGCCATTCCATCCTCTCCCTTACAACGCCGTCGATATCGAGCACCTGATAACGCAGGCCCTCCTCGTCAAGCGCGGCTTGAACGCAATGCAGATACTCGACGCCCTCCGGCATCCTGTGAGCCGTTCCCGCGCCCGCAGTGCAGATCTGCAGGACACCGCGATGCGCCTGCACGTCGAAGGCGAGGATGTGGCTGCACAGATAGGCAAGCACGTTTGCGTTCACCAGGATGTCCCAGAACGGGCGAGCATATTCGTGGCCGATCTCGCGCTGATACGTCCCCGTAAAGCCGTTGATCGGAAACACCGGATGATGGCCAAGGACGAGCTTGTGTCGGGCATCACCATGTTCTCTGAGCGTTGTTTCCAGCCACCCGAGCTCGACATGGCCCTCACCTCCCAGGCCGCTCCAGAGCGTGTTGACGAACACCATCAGGAGGTCGCCGCGCCGCACGAAGTAGGAGAGGCCCGCCTGTCCCGGCGGCCCATTCTTCGGCAGCTCGAGCACGGCGCGAAACACCGCCTCGCTCATCAAATCATAGGTCGTGTGGTTGCCGGTTGTGTGCCACATCGGAATGACCGCACGGTCGAGCCATGCCATTTCCGTATCCAGCCAATAGCTCCACTGCGCGCGCAGCGCGTCCGGATCCGGCGTCAGTCCGATGATTTCGTCGCCCGGGAAGAGGACGAACTCAGGCTGCGGACTCAGGCGTTGAGCAACTGCATTGACCGAGGCGAAGGTCTTTTCGTGCAACGCACCCGGCACGCCCGAACAGGAGTCGCCATACAACAGGAATTGGTGGCCCCTGCCGCGCGGTAGAAGCGCGGGAATGGAGTTATTCGCTGAGGTCATGGCCTTCCATCGCGGTGTTCGGCCGCGAGGATGGCAATTTCCGCAACGGGTCGCAACAGGTCGTGGCTGGACCTCGATCAGTCCGCATCAGGCTCGGTGCCGACATAGTCGCGCGCCGGCAGTTTCAGGACGCGGCCGATCTCGCTTGCGAGCTTGTCCGCCTCCTCGCGCCTGGTGAAGCTCTGAAGCGTGATCGGCTCGGTGCCCCTGTTGCCGCAGAGATTGACGTCGTAGGTCGTCAGATCCGTGTCATAATCGTCGGTGATGCTGACGAAGTGATAGTCCGCGAGATCGCGCTGACTGCGGATACTCAGCGGGCCGAACTGCCTGGTGATGACGATCTGGCGCAGCGTCTCGTTGAGCACGACGAAAGTGCGGAACGTCAGCAGGATGATTCCGGGGATGCCGACGAGCAGTCCCAGCCCCGTGAACACCAGCACCGGCACGAGATCATCGGCGAGCCGGCCGAAGCCGGAAAAATCCTGGCGCAGGCCGAGCGCGACATTCCACAAGAGATAACCGCTCGCGGCCAGCAGCGGCAGCGACAATAGCCGGCCGACCCAAGGCATGGGCCGGTCGATGCGGACGGTGCCGCCGTCCACGGTCATTGCGCCTGCCATTGAAGGTCTCCTCACGAGGTCATGGCTTGGTCGAAGCGAGAGGCGGATTGGTTCGAAGAGACGCCCCGATACGCCGCTGCCGTTCTTCCATTTCTATCGCGGCAAGATGCGACGAGATGTGCTAGGTGGGGGAATGGGCGCTTAAACGACTGGAGAATCGGATGACGTGGTTCGTAAGGCCTCTGCTCGCTTCCGTGGCGTTGTGCGGCCTGCTCTCGCCGCCCGCCCATGCGGAGCTCGACGTCGCCAGATTGAAGCAAACGATCGAGACCTCCTTCGAGAGCGAATACCCGAAGCTCGACGCGCTCTACAAGGACATCCACGCCCATCCCGAGGTTGCCTACCAGGAAGTGAAGACCGCGGCGAAACTCGCCGCCGAGATGCGTGCGATTGGCTTTGAGGTCACCGAGCACGTCGGCAAGACCGGCCTTGTCGCCATCTACAGGAACGGCGACGGTCCCACCATCATGGTTCGCACCGAGCTCGACGCGCTGCCGATGGAGGAGAAGACCGGCCTGCCCTATGCCAGCCGCGACAAGCAGATCTGGCAGGGCCGCGAGACATTCGTCGCCCATAGCTGCGGCCATGACATCCACATGGCGAGCTGGGTCGGCACAGCGAAGACCCTGGTCGGCATAAAGGACCAGTGGCACGGTACGTTGATGTTCATCGCGCAGCCCGCCGAGGAAGAGGTCACGGGCGCAAAGGCGATGATCGACGATGGCCTGTTCACCCGCTTTCCGAAGCCCGACGCGGGTTTTGCCCTGCACGACGGCAGTGGAGCCTACGGCTCCGTGAGCTATAGGGTCGGGGTCGGATCGTCGAATGTTGACGGTCTCTTCATCAGATTCGTTGGCCGCGGCGGCCATGGCGCGATACCGCAGGCGACCATCGATCCCGTGATGATGGCATCCCGCTTCGTCGTCGACGTGCAGAGCGTGATCAGCCGCGAAAAGGACCCCACCGAATTCGGCCTTGTCACCATCGGCGCGATCCACGCAGGCACCGCCGGCAACATCATTCCCGACGAGGCCAGGGTGATCGGCACGATCCGCAGCTTCAAGCCGCAGGTGCGCGCCAGGATGCTGGCTGGGATCGAGCGGACGGCGAAGGCGGTGGCGGCGATGGCGGATGCGCCGGCGCCCGAAATCCATCTCGACGAGGGGACCAAGGCCGTGATGAACGATGCCGCGGTCGTCGGCCAGGCCGAGCGGGTGCTGAAAGTGGCCTTCGGCGACAAGTTCAACGTCAGCCCGGCAAACACGACCAGCGAGGACTATTCAGAATATGTCAACGCCGGCGTGCCTTCGATGTTCTTCAACATCGGCGTCTATGAGCCCGACCGCGTCGCCGCCGCGCGTAACGGCAGCGGTCCGCCGCTTCCCGGCAACCACTCGCCGCAATTCGCCCCGGTGCCGAAACCGACCATTCAGACCGGCGTCACCGCGATGACGCTCGCCGTGCTGAGCGCTTTCGATCATAGGGCGCGGGGGCAGTAGCCCCCTCGACGCGAACGTGCTGAGAGTTGATCGAAAAACAAAATAATCTTCCCGCCTCCCCCGATGGCGGACTCCCCAGGCGTCCCTATGTCTTCCCCAACGACACCCAGAACGGATACGGGGCGATGGCACAACGGCAACTCAAGCTTGGCGCGTTCATGCGCCCGATCAGCATCCACACCGGCGCCTGGCGCTATCCGGGGGCCTGGCCGGACGCCAATTTCAACTTCGGCCATATCAAGACGCTGATCCGGAAGCTCGAGGCCGGCAAGTTCGACGCCTTCTTTATGGCCGACCACCTGGCCGTGCTGAACATGCCGGTCAACGCGCTCAAGCGCAGCCACACCGTGACCTCGTTCGAGCCGTTCACGCTGCTGTCGGCGCTGTCCGCCGTCACCGAGCGCATCGGCCTGATCGCGACGGGCTCGACCACCTTCGATGAGCCCTATCATGTCGCGCGCCGCTTCGCCTCGCTCGACCATCTCAGCGGCGGGCGCGCGGGCTGGAACATCGTCACCACCTCGAATCCGGACGCGGCGCTGAATTTCGGCCTCGACGACCACATGGAGCATGCCGAGCGCTACAAGCGCGCCCGCGAGTTCTACGACGTCGTCACGGGCTTGTGGGATTCCTTCGCCGACGACGCCTTCGTCCGCGACGTCGAAAGCGGCGTGTTCGTCGATCCCGCGAAGATGCACGTGCTCGACCACAACGGCAAATATCTGAAGGTGCGCGGCCCCCTCAACATCGCGCGGCCCGTGCAGGGCTGGCCGGTGATCGTGCAGGCCGGCGCATCGGAGGACGGCAGGCAGCTTGCGGCGGAGACGGCGGAAGCCGTGTTCACCGGCGGCGGGCCTCTCGCCGACGGCCAGAAGCTCTATGCCGACATCAAGGGCCGCATGGAGAAGATCGGCCGCGATCCCGAACATCTCAAGATTCTTCCCGGCGCCTTCGTCGTGGTCGGCGACAGCGTCGATGAGGCCAAGGAGAAGCGCGCGCTGCTCGACAGCCGCGTGCATTACGACAGCGCCATCGCCTCGCTCTCGGTCATCCTCGGCACGGACGCCTCAGGCTTCGATCCGGACGGGCAACTGCCGGAGATTCCGGAGACCAACGCCAGCAAGAGCGGCCGCCAGCGCATGGTCGACCTCGCAAGGCGCGACAAGCTCACCGTGCGCCAGCTCGCCCAGCGCGTCGGCGGCTATGGCGGGCTGTCCTTCGTCGGCACCGCCAAGACCATCGCCGACCAGATGGAGGAATGGCTGGTCGG
Organism: Bradyrhizobium japonicum USDA 6; assembly: GCF_000284375.1. NCBI lineage: Bacteria > Pseudomonadati > Pseudomonadota > Alphaproteobacteria > Hyphomicrobiales > Nitrobacteraceae > Bradyrhizobium > Bradyrhizobium japonicum. Next base: position 4,673,707 of record NC_017249.1, on the reverse strand, counting down.
GCGCGGCTCCGACGGCTTCAACATCATGTTCCCGTTCCTGCCCGCCGGCCTCGACGACTTCGTCGACAAGGTCGTCCCGGAGCTCCAGAAGCGCGGGATTTTCCGCAAAGAGTATGAAGGGGCCACTTTGAGGGAGAATCTGGGCCTGCCGCGGCCGAAAAACCGGTTCTTCGAGGCGTAATGGGACCGTTTTGGGTGGTTTTCCGCCCTAGAGCCCCGTTCGGGGCTCTAGGTTGTTGTTTTTGACGCGTTTTCTTGACGCGAACCGGTGCCCACTTCGCTCGAAAACGCTTCGAAACCTTGACATCAGGCGGTTTCTGGCTAGGTTGCCGGCCAACGCGGGCCGTTTGGCCGGCTCCAGATTCCCTTCATTCCTGAGGTTCTGAACATGGCCAAAGCGGTCACCATCAAGGTCAAGCTCGTGTCCTCGGCCGACACCGGCTTCTACTACGTCGCCAAGAAGAATTCGCGCACCATGACCGACAAGCTGGTCAAGAAGAAGTACGATCCGGTCGCGCGCAAGCACGTCGAATTCCGCGAAGCCAAGATCAAGTAAGAAGATCAAGTAAGATCGCGGAATAAGCTACGGACTTTTGACGGGGCCTCACGGCCCCGTTTTATTTTGCCGCTCACGTCTCGGACGGCCTACTCAATCGTTGCGTAACGCTGTGTCGGACCGAACACGCGTCACTTCGGCTGCATCGATCGGGGCAGCGGCACCACCCCAGCTATTCCTGACAAAGCTGAGCACCGCCGCGATCTGGCGATCATCGAGCTGCCAGCCGTAGGACGGCATGCCGGGTGCCGTCGGCTCGGCCTTCGTGCCGACGCTTCGCGCACCACGGAGCACCATTCGAATTGCCGTTGTGGGATCATTCGAGTGCACCATCGTGGACTCTGCGAGAGCGGGAAACAGGTGTGGAACGCCCTTGCCTTCGATTCCGTGGCAGGCGGAGCATTGGTCGCGGAAGATCGCACCTCCGGCCGCCATCACGTTCGCGTCCACTGCCGCAGGTCCGGCCTGATCCGTATTGCCCGGCAATGATTTCAGGTAAGTCGCAATCGCTTTCGTGTCCTCGTCTCTCATCCTGGACGTCGACAGCTCGACTGCCTCCGCCATCGGCCCCGTCGCCGCGGCGGCGCGATTGTGCCCCGTCTTGAGGTAGAGCGCGACATCTTCTGCCGTCCAACTCCCCAGCCCGGTCCGTCGGTTGTTGGTGATATCAGGCGCCGACCAGCCCTGGAGATTTGCTCCCTGCAAATATTGATCCGCACGATCGCCTCCGAGCAGCGTCTTTGGCGTGTGGCAGGCTCCACAATGCGCCGGCCCCTCGACAATGAACTTGCCGCGATTCCATTCGGCGGATTTGGTCGGATCCGGCTTGAATTCACCCGCCGTGAAGTAGAGCGCGTTCCACACGCTCATCGCCGAACGAATATTGAACGGGAACGGAAGCGTGTTTGCATTGCGTGATTGTCGAACAGGCTCCAGCGAATTCAGATAGGCCCGGATCGCCATCACATCGTCGCGCGACATCCGGGTATACGCATTGTACGGCATGGCCGGATAGATATGCGCACCGGTTCGTCCGATACCCTTTCTCACCGCAGCGTCGAATTGATCGTCGCTCCAGGCTCCAATGCCCGTTTCCAGATCGGGCGTCACATTGGGCGATATGATGTTGCCGAAGGGCGTCTCGATCGGCCGCCCGCCCGAAAACGGTTTGCCACCGGGAACGGTATGGCAACCGGCGCAGTCCGACAGGATCGAAAGATAGCGCCCGCGTTCGATCTGAGTGAACTCTTGCATGCTGGGGGAGCCGGCGTAGGCACGGCAAACCGCCGAGGCCGAAAGGAGCGCTGCCAAGGCGAACGTGCGCACGCGAGGAATCCTACGCATCGACAAGCCTTCCAGGGTTCTTGAGGTACTGGTTCCGGATCGCGGCCGCCGACCAATAAGCGAGCGCGCCGACCGTGAGCGTCGGGTTGTAGCCGGCGTTCTGCGGAAAGGCGCTTGCCCCCATCACGAACAGATTCGGGACATCCCAACTCTGCAGATATTTATTGAGGACACTTGTCTTCGGATCGGATCCCATGACCGCACCGCCGTTGAGATGCGTCGTCTGGTAGGTCGTTATGTCGTATGGAGCGGTCCGATACTGCACGGCGAGCTTTTCAGCGCCCATCGCCTTGATGATCTCGGCGAACTTGTCAGTGAGAAACTTGTTCTGCTTGATCTCGTTCTCCTTGAAATCCATCGTGATCCGCATCAGCGGACGCCCGAACCGGTCCTTATAGGCGGGGTCGAGATCCAGGTAGATGTCGCGGTAGGCGTAGAAGCTGCCATGCACACCGGTGCCGGGCTTGACCGTGCTGAGATAATTGTCCTTCACCGCCTTCTTCCAGTCGGCGCCCCATGCCGGAGTTCCCGGCGGCACCAGGGTGCTTTCGATCGGACGAGCACCTGTCTGCACCTGGCCGACATAGCCGCCGCCCACGAAACCATGCGGCCCGTGATCGAAATTGTCGCCGTTGAACTCGTCGACACACATCCCGATCGAGCCTGACGCGATGAACGGGTTGAAGTTGAACTTCTTGTTGTCGAAAAAGCCGTTGACCGACGAGATCGTCTGGTGGGTGTAGTTTCGGCCGACGACCCCGGTGTTGGTGACGGGGTCGTAGGGCTGTCCGATTTGCGAATGCAGGAGAAGCTGGACGTTGAACATCGTGTAAGCCGACAGGATCACGAGGTCGGCCTGCTGTTCCCACTCCTCCCCGCTGGAGTCGACGAATGTCACGCCGGTGGCGCGCTTGCCCGAACGATCGACATTGATCCTGACAACCTCTGAATTGTCGCGGAGGCTGAAGTTCGATTTTCGAATGAGATGCGGCAGGATGGTTGTTTGCGGGCTAGCCTTGGAATAATTGCCGCAGCCGAACCACTCGCAGAAGCCACAATAGGTGCAGGGGCCAAGGCGCATGCCCAGCGGGTTCGTATAGGCTTGCGAGAGATTGCCCGAAGGCTGCGGGAACGGCTTATAGCCAAGCTCGCGCGCGGCTTTCCCGAACAGCGTATGGCTGAACGGCTGGGCCTGCGCCGGGGTCGGATAAGGCCTGGACCGGGGCCCCTCGAACGGATTGCCGCCGTCCATGATCTTGCCGCGCAGATTTCCAGCCGTCCCCGACGTGCCGCACAGATATTCGAAGCGATCGTAATGCGGCTCGAGATCTTCATAGGTGATCCCCCAATCCTGGATCGTCATATCCGGGGGCAGGAACGCCGCGCCATAGCGTTCGGTCAGATGTGTCTTCAGCACGAAATCCGATGGAAGAAAACGCCACATTTCGGCATTCCAGTGCACGCCCCCGCCGCCGACGCCGTTCGGAGGCATGAACGCGCCCCAGCTCCGGATCGGCAGCGCCGTCTGGTCCATCTTGTTGCGGAACGTGAACGTCAGCTGGTCCGGACGCAGGAACAGCTCGTGCCGGATGCGATAACGAAGTTCGTCCTGCATGTAGCCCGGCGGAAAATCCGTCGGCGCGTCGCGCCATGGACCGCGCTCGAAAGCGATGACCTCGAGCCCCTCGTCGGTCAGCTCGTTAGCCATGATCGCGCCGGTCCAGCCGAAACCGACGATGACGACGTCTTTCCTGGGAAGCCTTCGGGACATGCTACGACCTCGTCCATTGCGCGTTGCCGGTCATGCCAACCGGCGGCAACGGAAAGCGCTCGTTGTGGCGGTTCACCCAATCGAGATAGTTGTAGCGCGCGCCCGGATAGCCGATCATCTTCCACGCGACCATGTCGCGGTTGCCGCCATAGATCGGGTCCGCAAAAAATCCCATCTGCGCGTCCTTGACGAGTTGCGTGAAGAACGCCTTGCCGTCGACGCCGTCGAGCTTGAGCTCGCCCTTCTCGACCGCCTTCAGAAGCGCGATCCTGTCGTCGCCGGAGAGCTCGGCGAAGGGCTTTCCACCACTGTGCTGCTTGCACGCACGATCGAATGCAGCGAGACCGTCCCGATAATCCTGTGCCGGACCGTTCGCCGACTGATGGCCCTGATTCTTCAGGCCGGCCTGAAACGGTGGGCGCACATACAATCCCTCCTGCCGGCCGTAAGGCCCAGCCAGCTGCCGGTCGATGAACACGGCGCAGCCGGCATCCTTGCCGCCCGGCGTCTCCGGATCCGGCGGGATGATGCAATCAACGAGTGCCTCCATGGCTCTGCCTTCTTCGCCGTTGAAGAACTCCCACGGCCCAAGCTTGATTGGCGGCGGCGGATTTCCCGCATTTGGAGCCCAGGGCAACCTCCCTGCAATTGTGGCTGCTTTGACAGTCGTCGCGCTGAACAGCAGCAAGGCCGTCCCCGCAAGAAACTCCCTGCGTCGCAGTCCGATCATTGTGGGCGTCCCCTGTTTGATTTTTTCTTCCTCGTCGATCCACCGCGCTGGAACTTCGATGAGTTTCGGAGAAGTGAAACGCCTTCACGTCGCTCACGACCTGCATCTATCGGTCATGATCGACAACAATCGTCCGTGAACACCTCACCGACCCTCAACCGGCGGCTTCTCGTTGTACGATCGCAAATTGATCGCGTATTTCACGAAGCCGGCGCTTTTCGAAAAAAACACGGAGCCGATTGCTGCGGCAGGCAGCGGAATCTCGCGGCAAGTCTCCTGTGTCCCGGACGCGCTGCAGTGCGCAACTCTGCTGCACTGCGTCCGGGGCACGAGACCGAAGTTGGCGCGCTGCTCCTTGTCCAGGCCGTCGTTGCGAGGAGCTCTCGCGACGGAGCAATCCAGAGCCGTTCCGCAGGGGGCCACGCTTCGTGTGGATGGCGAGTTTATAAGCAGACGACTCCTCAACCCTCGGTTGCCCAATCCGAAATGTATGTTACCGTGCATTTACCGGGGCGGCATCTCCGTCCCGCATTTGGGAAGGACATGCTCATGAAATTGTCGTCAGGCTTTGTCGTGCCCTCTGCCATCGCTGTCTTGTCAACGGCCTTGCTGTGCGCCCCGGCAGCGTCGCAAATCCCGACTGGCTCCGCCGCCACGATTCCCCCTGTCACGGTCGACGCGCCGAAACAGGTGGCAAAGCCGCGCGTGTCGGAGCGGGGAGCAAACACAACGGCGCCGCGTCGGACTGCGTCAACCGCTCGAACGTCAACCGCGAGCACGCCTTCGTATGCGCCGGGTTCGGCGATGGCGAGGCTTGCCAGCCTGGAGAAAGTCGCCAGCAGCTGCAACGGTGGCTGTGCAACAAGCTTCCGAAGCGGCAAAGATCCCTGGGTTGGATGCAGCGAGTCGGGCGGCGGTCTGAACTATGGACCTTTCTCGCCGACGTGCCGAGACACCATCACCCATAAATCCTACCTGGATTGCGTTGAAACCAGGGTTTTCCTGGGCGACCACCGAAACAGGGCCCACTGGTTTTGCAGCAGCCTGGCCGCCGGCAACAGGTTTAAGGTCGCCGAACTCAAGCGATCAGGACGTCGCTAGTCCATACCGCCCGCTGGCTTTCTGTTTCAGTTGAAATTGGACCCGATGTCGGCCAGCGCTGACCGCAGCCAGCCCAGCGTCGCTCGCCGATCGCGCGCAAGCGCACCGTCGAGGTGACGCTGCGCCGTGCCCGGGGCACGAGAGCAAAGGCAGACGTGCGCCCGGCGGCGGTGGCCTATTCTTTTGCGTTCCACAAGCAAACGATCCTTTCTGGATTTGAACGACGAGATCGCGCCAGGTCGCGGGTATGCGATCAAGCGCGCTTGTTCGGCGCAGATGTCGATCCAACTCCTCTCGCACCGGCAGCACGATTGCACCGGGCAATGATGGAGATGGACCATGACTGGACTTAAAATTCTCGCTGCCGTGGCTTTGTTGTCGGGCCTGACCGCAAGCGCCGCCTACGCGCAATCCGGCTTTGCGAGCAGCCATCCCGATACGTACGAGGCCGAGAACCCCAATCGCAACCTGAACGGCACGCTGACGCCGGCCGGTCGGCTGGGCCTCGAGTTGCCGGACGGCGCAGCTCCTGCGCAAGGCGCGGACAGCGCCATGGCTCGCGCGGATGGCACTGCTTCACGTTCCTGCGCGGAGCGTTATCGGTCCTACGATCCGGCGACGGGCACCTATCTCGGGTGGGACGGCAACCGCCATATTTGCAGGTAACGCAAAGCCGCAGCGCGAAGGCAGCCCGCATCGAAACGGCCAACGCTGGCCCGCGGGCTGCGCCGCATCGGCCAAGGTGAACGTCGTGGCGTCTGGATGACGCCGCCGGCCGAGCCCAGCGGCACGCCGATGAGCCAGGCCATCGTGTGGGAGCCGAGCGCTTCGTACAGCGCCTCGTCGCGGAAGCGCCGCGTTGCGTCCAAGGCACGAGCGCAGAAGATGACGTTGATATCTGGTCGCTCCATGCCAACGATGCGCCACGAACGGACATCCGGCACGCTTCCCAATCGCTCGAAAACGCGGTCATATGGCGCCCGGAGACACTTGGCGTCTTTGGGCAAAGGTGTCCGCTTGCACGGGGAGAAAGCGCGTGAAGGAACTCGCTGGAAAGACTGTGTTCGTGACCGGTGCAGCGTCAGGCATTGGACTGGGGATCGCGACCGCCTTCGCCCAGGCGGGCGCGAAGGTCATGCTTTGCGACATTGAAGAAGCGGCTCTATCCGCAGCGCTCGAGCAACTGAGGCTCACCAACGTCGATGTCGACGGCGTGAAAGCGGACGTTTCACTCAAAGCCGAACTCGTGGCGGCCGCCGAAGCCACGACTGCCCGCTATGGCAAGGTGCATATCCTCGTCAACAACGCGGGCGTCGGCGGCGGTGGGCCTTATGGCGCCTGGACCGAGGCGTCGTGGAACTGGACCTTGGGCGTCAACCTGATGGCGACCATTTGGGGCATCGAGATTTTCGGGCCGTTGATCGAGCAGCATGGCGAGGGTGGACACATCGTCTCCACAGCCTCGATCGCTGGCCTCATTTCAGGAGAGAGCAATGCATACAACGTCTCCAAGTATGGCGTTGTCGCGCTGTCCGAGGGACTGCGGCGTGAACTCGCGCCCCGAGGGATTGGCGTATCGGTGCTGTGTCCAGGGGTCATCCGCACTCAAATCATGAACTCGAGACGCAATCTCCCCAAGCGCTTCGAGGGGGGGCTCCCTGCCTTGCCGACTTCAGGCCCACGTGCCGAGTGGATCAATATGCTCCGGGAGCGCATCTCTCAGGGCATAGACCCCGACTATGTCGGTGAACTCGTCCGCGAAGGCGTCGAAAAGGACTTGCCCTATATCTTCACCGACCTCGAATTTGAGCCGATGATCGAAGCGCGCTTCGCCGCAATCAAGCAAGGCTTTGACCACATCCGCGGCCGCACCCCGAAACGTTGAAAGCTGACGTTCGCGAGCGCCACCTCGCCTGCGCCGTCCGCAGCACCGGCGCCGGCGGCTGCGACGGCCGGATCAGCGCGAACGCGACCTGGATGATGCCGCCGGCCAGGCCCAGCGTCACGCCGATGCGCCAGGCCATGGTGTCGGAGCCGAGCGCTTCGTACAGCGCCCGGTCACAGAAGCGTCGCGTTGCGTCCACGGCACGAGAGCAGCAGTAGATGTATGCTCCTGCATTGTCGCGTCCGCTATGCGCATAGCAGACGACGTTGACACCTAGTCGCGCGATGTCAACGATGGGCCAGAATCGACCGTAAAAGTCTCCGCCGCGTTAGTTCAGTTGACCTTGACTACCTGCGGCACTTTCCAGCTCCCATCGATGATCGAAGGCGGAGTGTCCTTCGGCCAGTACATCCGCAGCATCAGGACGAAGTCGCCCTTCGGCGCCGGCAGCCAGTTCGCTTCTTTGTCTGCGCCCGGAGACTCGTTTTGGAAGTAGAGGGTCAATGAGCCGTCGGCATCGAACTTCGGATTATCGCGCATACTGACGGTGAACCTGTTCAGTGGATTGGGGACAAACCACCAGCCCTGATCGATCATGTACATTGTGAAGGACCAGAAGCCGTTGACGGGCGGTGTCGCCCCCTTCTGGAAAGTCAAGGTGTACTTGTTCGCACCGGTCAGCTTCTGTCCTGCCGAATCTTTTTCGGTATTCGGATAGACCGCGTCGCGCTCCTGGTTGGCGGGCCAGCCAAAGGCCGCAACCACTGCTCGTTTCATGTAGTCGGAGGGGCCGTAAGTACCGAGACCTTTTGTGATCGACCAGCCGTCGACTACGCCACCGAGGTTCTCCTTGTTAGCCTCGATCTTTTTCAGAGCTGTCCGGGGAATGTCCTTCAGGGCTTGCTGCACTGCTGGATCAAGCTTGCTCATCTCGAACGGCTTGCCGGGCGCGATGCCGATCTTTGCCATGCTCGCGAGCATCGGTGCATCCGCCGCTGGCGCTGGTGCTGCCGCAGCCATCAGCTGGGCCATCAGGTTGAAGTATCCCTCCGTTCCCATGCCGAGAATGACCGTCTGCGGCTTGTCGGTCATGCTGAAGCCAGGACTAGGATTCACCGGCGGCGCTACCGGCGCGTATGGCTTGCCCCAAGCAGAAAGCGGCGTGATCTTGTACTGCGCCTGCAGCGCGTTGACGGCCCTGTAGTCAGCCTCGCTACCATCGGCGTAGGTGCGGCCGAGAATGACCATGTAGCGCGTCGCCATTGGGAAGTGCTTCATATCCGCCGGCACCTCGCCCTTCCAGCCCGGGCCAGTGAACAAGTAATTGGCGGCCTTTCCGCTGGCTGTCCGCTTGCTCGGCGAGTCCGTGGAATCCGACATCCAGAGATCAGTGATCTCGAAGAGGTAGAAACGGTCGCCCATATCCGGGTGACTGAACACTTGCGGCTCGGTGAGATCAAGCCAAGCAACCGAATAGAGTGTGTCGGCATTGGGCGCGGAAACGCCTCGATAATCCGCCGGCGGATAGCGGGGAACGTTGACGAACTGTCCGGTCGGGCTTGTGAAGCCTTCTACTTTTGGCACGTTGCTCATCTGCACCCGCGTAACTTCGGTTGTGATGAGTGAATAGCCATAAACGTACGCATCCTCCGCAATCTGCTGTGCTTCGGTCGGCGATATGGATTGCGCGTTTGCGGGTGGGATCGCTGTGAAGCAAGTCAAGCCGATAGCGAGGACCAGACGTCGATCAATTACGTTCATGAAGCCACCTTTTTGCTGCAGCAGCCAAATGGGATGAGGCACGGCCTAATCCAACAGCGCCACCGAGCAGCTCCCATTGATTCAGATCAAGGGATGTCCGGTATGGATCAAAGGCGGCGGTCGGCCTTGAGTGAGACGACTTCTGCTCTACCTCTCGTTCCAGACATGTCGCTTCGGCGGGGCCCAGTGAGACGTGAGAGCGTGGGTAGATGCACGCTCCTGAATTGTCGCAACCGATGCACACAGGAGACGACCTTGATGCACCGTCGCTCTATGTCAGCGATAGGCCAAGAGCAGTCATCAGTCGTCCTGACCGTCCGGCTTGCCTGGCTTGAATTCTATGGAAACTGAGCGCGCCCGGATGAAGCCGTCGAGGCCGTAGCAAGGCTCAAGCTCGACCTCAATGTCTTGCGGGAGCGGACTAAAGTAGCCGTAACGATCGGCACGATCAGGCGCGCGCCGTAACACCAGCCCGCCAATGACATTCTGGCGGCTGAAACCGTCGAGCTTCAGGTCCACGACCTCGGTGAGCGTGAACGTCACGATGGCGTGCCGATCGAGCACGTAGTAGCCGTCCTGCCCCACCTCACCTGTGTTAATCCAGCCATGGAGACAAAGGGAGCTTTGCCCTTTGCGGCGCAGGTGCAGGCTGAGGATCTCGGCGTCGTGAAAGGTCGGCTCCTGGCCAAACCACCTTACAAGCTCGGCGCCCCCGGCTATCTCGTCATAGGTCACTGTTCCCTCCCGGTGCGCCAAACCGACTCCCTCCCCGTATAGTGGAGGCTGCAAAAGGGAGAGTAACATGAGCGTGCCGGACATCATTCGGCGAGCTAACGAAATTGGTGAACGGAACGGCAAGATCACCTTTGATGAACTGAACCAACTATGTGGCCGTGAGCTAGATCCCGAGGACATTGAACGCATTGTAGATGCTCTCAGCGAAGCGGGAGTTTGGTTTGAGGCAGAGTGAAACAGGTGACCCTGGCGATGTAGCCTGCAAACGGGCCGTTAGTCTGCTTCAGCCCCAAGGAGCGGACATCTAGCGGACATGCCGGGTCGACCGCTTGGGGTCCAATCCGGACCTTCCCGTGGGGCAGGCAGAGACTTCGTTTCACCTGTTCCCCAGCCTGGTCAGGCGACGTAGAATGTCATTGCCCTTAAGTGGGATGTGCCGGAATCACCGTCTGGGCAAACGAGCAGCACTGGTGCCATCGGCAAGCACGCTCTCTTAGAAGCCGTTCTTTTTCGGTTTCGTACCACCGTTCACCACGAACTTTGCGCGCTGCTTATGCGGCGGCTCGTTCGGTAACGTCGGGAGAAAGCGATGAGCAAGATCGATCGAAGGTCCGCACTGGGAATCGCGTTGGCAGCGGCTTCGGCTGCCATGGTCAAGCCAGCCGCCGCTCAAGCCACAGGTTACAAGGATATGACGCCTTGGCCAGGTGTCGTGGTGCGTGAATATGAAGGCGAGACACCATCCCTGATCCCAGGCTTTAAGACCGTCTCAATGCGCGATGTCATCATGCAGCCGGGGGCGAAGACCATGGGGCCCCCGATGATGAATGCCATGATCTGCCATATCACCGAAGGGGAGCTTCGGCTTGAGCAGGACGGAAAGACCTTTACGGGCAAGAAGAATTTTGTCTGGACCTGCAACAAGGAAACAAAAGAGCAGGCGTACAACGACGGGAATGTGGTCGCGATTATGCGGATCACGGACCTGAAAGCTTAAGGCCCATGAGGAAGAGCGGATGGCGCACGCGACGACGCGCCATCCGCCTGCCGGATCATGGATTGTTGCAATGTCACAGCCGGAGAAAAGTTCGCCCGCGCGCCAAGCAGCCCCACCCGTGAGCGGGAACCCATTTCACGAAACTGCAGCCCGCTGACGAAAGCGAGCACAGCCCTGGCTACGCCGTCCGCAGCACCGGCGCCGGCGGCTGCGACGGCCGGATCAGCGCGAACGCGACCTGGATGATGCCGCCGGCCAGGCCCAACGCCACGCCGATGCGCCAGGCCATGGTGTAGGAGCCGAGCGAATCGTAGAGCACCCCTCCTCCGTACGCGCCGAGGAAGCTGCCGATCTGGTGGCTCATGAAGGCGAGGCCCTGGATCATCGCCTGCCAGCGCAGGCCGAACATCTCCGCGACGGCGCCGGCGACCAGCGGTCCGACGCCCATCCAGAGGAAGCCCATGATGGCGCCGAACAGCAGGGTCGAGAACGACGTCGCCGGCAGCATGAAGTACCAGGCGAGCGCGAGCGAGCGCAGGATGTAGATGCCGCCCAGCAGCGCGAGTTTGTTCCAGCGCTGGCCGGCCCAGCCGAAAAACAGCGAGCCCAGCACGTTGAATCCGCCGATCATGCCAAGCGTCTGCGCGCTCAGCATCGGATCGAGGCCGCAGATGGCCAGATAGGACGGCAGATGCGTGGTGAGAAACACCAGCTGCATGCCGCAGACGAGATAGGCGCAGGTCATCACGGCGAAGGACGCGTTGCCGAACGCCGCCTTCGCGACGGACGCGGCCGTGGCATCGCCGATATCGTCGGCGGCCGGCTTCGGCAGCGGGACCTGGTCGACACGGCCGGCATACCAGGCCGCAGGGATCATCAGCACCGACATGATCACGAAACCGGCGAGCCCGACGCGCCAGCCAAATCCTTCGTTGAGCAACTGCCCGATCGGCGCCGACAGCAGCGCGCCGAGCGAGCCCGCGCCGGAGACGATGCCGAGCACGGTGGAGCGGACGGTCTCGGGCACGGCGCGCGCGGCCACCGACATCGCGATCGCCGCCGCGGTGCAGGCGAGCGAGGTGCCGATCAGCACGCCGGCGCCGATCATGATGCTGACGAGGCCGTTCGCGGTCGCCATCAGGATGAGGCCCACGATGTACATCAGCGCGCCCACGATCATGATCGGGCGGAAGCCGTAGCGCACCGTCATCGCGCCGGCGAGTGGCTGCAGAAAGCCCCAGGCGAGGTTCTGCACCGCGAGCGCCAGCGTGAAATCCGAGATCGAGATGTGGATGTCGTGCGTCAGCGGCTGCATGAAGATGCCGAGGCTCTGCCGCAGCCCCATGCTCAGTGTCAGCATGATCGAGGCGCCGATCAGGATGGGCAATGTCGGACGCAGGACCTGCAAAAGGGGCATATTTTTCTCCCTCGTCGGCGCGACGCGCGCGCCGGCGTCTGCAATTCACGATGTTTTGGTTACACAGACCTGTGTAGTTAGGCTATGAATGGTGCACGCTGTCAAGCGAACAGGACGCACGCTGCCGCATGGCTCCCCGCCCACGCCACAGACGATGAAGGAGCGGATCCTCGAGACCGCCGACAAGCTGTTCTATCTGCAAGGCATTCGCGCCATCGGCGTCGATACCATCGCGGCCGAGATCGGCATCTCCAAGCGCACGCTCTACAACCACTTCCCCTCCAAGGACGCGCTGATCGCGGCCTATCTGGAGCGCCGCTTCGTCAAGCCGCGCCCCTCCGACAAGCCACCGGCCGAGCAGATTCTTGGCACCTTCGATTCGCTGGAGCGGCGCTTTGCGGCCAAGGATTTTCGCGGCTGCCCGTTCGTCAATGCGGTCGCCGAGCTCGGGCCAAAGGACCGCGCCGTGAAGAAGATCGCAATCGCCTTCAAGGAAAGCCGCCGCGTCTGGTTTCGCGAGCGGTTGAACGAGCTCGGCGTCGCCGATGCCGAGGCGCTGGCGACGCAGCTCGTGCTCCTGGTCGACGGCTCGATCGCCCAGGATCTCGTGCGCGACGACCCCGCGATGGCGCGCGCCGCGAAGGAAGCGGCGAAGGTGCTGCTGCGGAATGCGGGGTGGATGTAGGTGATGCGGAAAAGCCTGTGAAGGGGCACAAGCGCGCGCCACAATAACGACTCACGGTGTCATCACCCGCGAAAGCGGGTGATCCAGTATTCCAGAGACGATTGTGATTGAACCGAGACGCTGCGGCGTACTGGATTCCCCGCTTTCGCGGGGAATGACAGCGGAGTTTGGGGAGAGGACTTCGCGCAACAACCGCGCCCTGCCCGATCCTGCCAAAATGCTCCTGTTTTGCCCGACGTGTCAAATGCCAGTGCAGCCGGCATCGACCGTCATGCCGCACGCATAAGCCATTGATCCGACTAAGGTCGGCTACTGTGCATGGGGTTGTTTTCGCACTTTTAGTTGCTGGCAGCCTCACGCCGCCTGCGACACCACGCGATTGCGGCCGTCGTGCTTGGCGCGGTAGAGCGCGGTGTCGGCGCGCTTGAGGACGTCGGCGACCGCCTCGCCCTTCTGCTCCAACGTGGTGAGGCCGATCGAGATCGTGACCTCGATGCGCTTGGTGCCCTTGTGGACGGCGAACGGCTCGCCCGCGATCGAACGGCGCAGGCGCTCGGCGACCATGCCGGCGACGTGCAGATCGGTCTCCGGCATCACGATGACGAACTCCTCGCCGCCATAGCGGCAGGCCAGGTCGATGCCGCGGATCGACTTGCGCACGCGCACCGCGAACTCGCGCAGCACGTCGTCGCCGGCGTCGTGGCCGTAATTGTCGTTGATGGACTTGAAATAGTCGATGTCCAGAATCATCAGCGCCAGGGGCTTGCCGCGGGTCGAGGCCTGCTCGGCGAGCGTCGCCAGATGGCTCTCCATGTAGCGGCGATTGTGCAGGCCGGTGAGCGCATCCGTGATCGCCATCTCGATCGAGTTCTGCACGTTGTCGCGCAGGTGGTCGGTGTAGCGGCGGCGGCGGATCTGGGTGCGGGCGCGCGCCAGCAGCTCGGTCTTGTCGATCGGGCGCAGCAGGTAGTCGTTGACGCCGATCTCGAGGCCGCGGAGCAGCCGCGTCGAGTTCTCGGGGTCCGCGATCGCCAGGATCGGCACGTGGCGCGTGCGCTCCAGCGAGCGCGCCTGGCTGCACAGCCGCAGGCCGTCGAAATTGTTGAGGTCGAGCGAGACGATCAGCAGGTCGTAATTGCCCTCGGCGGCGTGGAACAGCGCTTCGGTCGGGTTCGGCTCGACGTCGATGGTGTGCTCCGCGGCGAGGATCGTCGCCAGCCGCTCATAGGAGGACTGACGGTCGTCGACCAGCAGAATGCGGCCGCCCCGGCCGGTGTCGGCCACGGCGCTGCGCTCGGGCGCCTGCATGCCAATCTCGAGCGAGGTGATGGCGCGCATGCGCAGCTCATCGGTCATCATCTTCAGCCGCGTCAGCGAGCGCACGCGTGCGATCAGCACGACGTCGGAGACAGGCTTGGTGAGGAAATCGTCGGCGCCGGCTTCCAGCCCGCGATTACGGTCGGCGGGGCTGTCGAGCGCGGTGACCATCACGACGGGAATGTGGTGCGTCGCCGGATCAGTCTTGAGACGGCGGCAGACTTCAAAGCCGTCCATGTCGGGCATCATCACGTCGAGCAGGATGATGTCGCATTCGGCGCGGCTGGCCAATGCCAGCGCCTCGGTGCCGTTCGAGGCGGTCATCACGTCGAAATATTCGGCGGACAGGCGAGCTTCGAGGAGTTTGACGTTGGCGGGAACGTCATCGACAACCAGGATACGCGCGGACACTTTGAACTCACTTCCTATCCGATAAAACGCCGGACCGTCTCAATGAATTTGCCGACCGAGATCGGCTTGGACAAATAGGCCTCGCAGCCGCCCTCGCGGATGCGCTCTTCGTCGCCCTTCATCGCGAACGCCGTGACCGCGACGACGGGAATGGCGCGCAGCTCCGGATCGTCCTTGATCCAGCGCGTGACCTCGAGGCCCGACACCTGCGGCAATTGGATATCCATCAGCACGAGGTCGGGGCGCATCTTGCGCACGAGATCGAGCGCCTCGTAGCCGTTGCTGGTGCCGGAGGTCTGGTAACCGTGTGCCTCCAACAGGTCGCGGAAGAGCTTCATGTTGAGCTCGTTGTCTTCCACGATCAGGACGGTCTTAGCCATCCCGCCCTCCTGATTGGCACGAAGCCGTATACATGTGACGCCTCAGGCGCCGCTCGCCGGCGCTTCGAAAACTGGATTCAAACTAGCCTCAGATTCGCTTGAGTTTCGTTAAACCCGAGGGCCGACTTTCTGCGATGTGGTTTCCAGTTGCTTGTCGGCGGTCTTGAGACTCGGGCATGATGGCTGCAAAGTAGACACCGAAAGTTAATGGAAAGGCAAACTGCGCCATTGAAAAAGCCTGTTCACAACCCTCGCGAAGTCGCTGAAATCGTTGCAATTCAGGCGCTCTCTTTCGTTGCGAGCGAGCCCGAGAGGCTTGGCCTGTTCCTGGCTGAGACAGGGGTCGGTCCGGAGACCCTGCGGAACGCCGCCTCGAACCCCAATTTCCTCCTCAGCGTGCTCGATTTCGTGATGCGGGACGATGCCACCGTGACGGCCTTCGCCAAGGCCGTGGAGCTGCATCCGACCAACGTTGCTGCGGCGCGGCAGGTGCTGGGCGACGCGCTCGGCGACCCCTCCTGGGAGCGCGACGTGCCGTGACCATCCCCGATACGGCCGGCCCCCGCTGCTTCTGCCGGGATTGTCTGGCCGATCTGGATATGGGCGTGCGGCGCTGCTCCGCCTGCGGTTCCCCTCGCCTCGTCCGCCACCGCGCGCTCGCAGGCCTGACCATCGCCCATATCGACTGCGACGCCTTCTATGCGACGGTCGAGAAGCGCGACAATCCTGACATCGCCGACAAGCCCGTCATCATCGGCGGGGGCAAGCGCGGCGTGGTGTCGGCCGCCTGCTACATCGCGCGGACCTATGGCGTGCGCTCGGCCATGCCGATGTACAGGGCGCTCGAGGCCTGCCCGCACGCGACCGTGATCCCGCCCGACATGGCGAAATACGTCCGCGTCGGCCGCGAGGTGCGCCAGGCCATGCAGGCGCTGACGCCGCTGGTCGAACCCCTCTCGATCGACGAGGCCTTTCTCGATCTCTCGGGCACCGAGCGGGTGCACGGCATGGTTCCGGCCAAGGTGCTGGCGCGGTTCGCGCGCAACATCGAGCGCGACATCGGCATCTCCGTCTCGGTCGGCCTGTCCTGCAACAAGTTCCTGGCCAAGATCGCCTCCGACCTCGACAAGCCGCGCGGCTTTGCCGCGCTCGATCAGGAGGAAGCCCGTTCGATGCTGGCGGAGAAGCCGGTCGGCTTCATCTTCGGCGTCGGCCCGGCCACGCAGGAGCGCCTGGTGCAGCGCGGCTTTCGCATCATCGCCGACCTGCAAAAGGCCGACGAGATCGAGATGATGCGACAGTTTCCGAGCGAGGGCCGCAGGCTGTGGCGGCTCGCCCGCGGTATCGACGACCGCCGCGTCGAGCCCGATCGGGGCGCCAAGACGATTTCGAGCGAAACCACGTTCGAGACCGACATCCGCGATTTCGCGACGCTGGAGAAAATCCTGTGGCGGCTCTGCGAGAAGACGTCGTCGCGGCTGAAGGGCAGCGAGCTTGCCGGCTCGACCGTGACGCTGAAACTGAAGACCGCCGATTTCCGCCAGCGCACCCGCTCGCAGTCGATCGCAGGTCCGACGCAGCTTGCCGCCAAGATCTTCTCGATCTGCCGCGAGATGCTGGCGAAGGAGATCGACGGCACCGCCTTCCGCCTGATGGGCGCCGGCGTCAGCGCGCTGCGCGAGGGTTCGCCCGCCGACGACACCGATATGCTCGACCGCCGTGCCGCGCATGCCGAGCGCGCGGTGGACAGTCTGCGCAAGAAGTTCGGCAACTCCGCCGTCATTCGCGGTATCGCGTATGATGGCCCTGAAACAGGACAGCAGGAGTGATCGAGTCCTGCTCAATTCAGTCGCGTTCGAAGATCCGTGCACCCGGATAGACACGCCGGGCATACTGAATGACCAACTGCCGATCCTGACTCGCCAGGAACGGAGTTCGGATCTGACAAGACCCGACGATGAGGTGCCACAGGCCGTTGAGCCTTCCAATCATGACGTTCATTTGAGCTTCCTCGCGGTGACCCGAGTAGACTCAAATTGTAAGAATCTCCCGCCGTCGCTCAATTGTACCAGCGTAAGGTCAGCGTATGAGAAGGATTAGAGCAGATATACAAAGGTATGTTGGCGAAGCCCCTGTCAGGTTCCAGCGCTGATGGGTTTCGCAAGGGCTGTACGCATCCGAACGCGCTGAGAGGCTGGCCATCGTGACAGGCGAACGCGACCTCGACGCGCTGTTGAGGAACATGAAGCCGGAGCTGCTGGACGGCACCTTCGTGTTTTGCATGATCCCACCCAGCGAGCCCATTCCCGCAGGGGTCAACCCGCTGCTCACGTTCCGCGAGCAGGAAGGAACCACGCTGGTGATCCTGCGCGAAGAAGCCGAGGCGTCAGGCTTACGCTACGCGTTCGCCTCGCGCCTGATCACCCTGACGGTTCACTCCGCACTCGATGCGGTGGGCTTCCTGGCTGCAGTCACGGCGCGGCTGGCCGAAGCCGGCATCAGCGTGAATGCGGTGTCGGCCTTCCACCACGATCATCTTTTCGTACCTGCCGACAGGGCCGATAAAGCGATGGCTGTTTTGCGAGCTATGCCCGCAGCAAAGTAGGATGGGTAGAGCGAAGCGAAACCCATCCTACGGCCGTTTCAATCCGCGACCGCCACCGCCTCGATCTCGATCAGCCATTCCGGCGCGGCGAGCGCGGAGACGCCGACGAGGGTGCTGGCCGGCGGCTCCATGCCCTCGAAGAAGGCAGAGCGGGCCTTGCCGATGATCGGGCGCAGCTCCGGCTTGTAGTTCACGACGAAGGTCGTGATCTTGACGATATTGGCGTAGGTCGCGCCGGCCGCCTTCAGCGCATGGCCGAGATTCTGCATCACCTGCGTCGTCTGCGCGGCAATATCGCCCTCGCCGACGATCCGCCCCTCCTCGTCCACCGACACCTGGCCGGAGATGTAGATCGTGCGCGCACCGGAAGCGGTCACGACGTGGGAATAGGCCGGATTGTGATGCAGGCCGCTGGGGCGGAGATGGTCGAGCTTGGGCATTGTGCTTGCCTCCCGGGTTTGTGGTTGGGAGGGAGCGTAGCTGGAGAGCGAGCGGAGGGCTAGCCTCGGCCCTCAATTGCAGGGCTTGCTGTCCTTCGCGTCAAACTTGCCCATCGCGCCGGAAATCACGAAATCGTTGTAATCGAGCACGAGCTGGCGCGAAACGCCGTTTTCGTAGAGCTCGAACGCCATCGCGTAGACCGGCGTCTGCTCGCCTTCCTTCTGCTGGGCGTCGCGGTCGAAATAGCTCACGGTGACCGGCCAGCGCTTGAGCGACTTCATGTGCTCGTCCGACGTCGATGCATCCGGCGACGCGGTGCGGTCGGCAGGAATCGGCTGACCAATCACGGTCAGCGTATTGTAGACCTTCTGGCCGTCGTCGGAGCCGTCATAGACCGACAGCTCGAGCAGCGACTTGCCGTCCTTGGCGGCGGCAATGATGTGCTGGATCTGCTCGGTCGGGAACACGATCTTGCCGTCGAGGGTGAAGCTCTTCGGCGCCGGCAGCTTCAGCTTGACGTTGATGTGGTCACCGTCGCGCTCGGCCGAACCGTCGACCCGGCCGGCATCGGTCTCGTTCATCCGCGTCTCGATCTTGAAGCGGTAGCTTTTTCCCGCGGCGTCTTCCCAGGAGTTGGAGCGGAGGTCGCTCAGCGTGATCTTGCCCTCGCCGCTGTCGAGCTCGGAGACCTGGCGGAATTCGGAGGTGTAGCCCTCGCACGAACTTCCCGTGAAATTGTAGAGGATGCGGCCGCGCGCGCTGTTGACCGAATTGGAGCGCGATTTGACGAGGCTGAGGTCATAGAGCGCCTGGTGCGCAAGGAACGGACCGCTGGCAGCCTGCGCTCCACCGCCTGCGCCGAAAGCAGCCGCCGCGAGCGCCATCACACCGAGCGAAGTCCGGAAAAGGTGCACCATGTGTCATCCCTGGGGAAAGCGCAGATTCGACATTTTAATGACCGTTCCATTGCGTCGCAACTGAGGCCGTTTCACGTAAAGTTGCGGCCCCGCCTTGAACCTGCTGCCTGGCCACAACAAAATGCAGTCGCGCCGGTTGCTTGCATGTGGCGGCACGATGGGCGAAACAGGGCGCGCCCGGCCTCCAAATGGACGTAGCCCGGCGGATGAAAATTGGACAACGAGGTCAAACATGGCGGGCACGGTCGAGCAGAAGCTGGCGGAACAGGGCATCAAGCTGCACGAGGCCCCTACCCCTGTCGCCAATTACGTGCCGTTCGTGCGCACCGGTAACCTGCTGTTCGTCTCCGGCCAGGTCTGTTTCGACCCCGCCGGCAAGCTGATCGCCAAGGGCAAGCTCGGTGCCGGCGTTTCGATCGAGGACGGTGCCGCGGCGGCGCGCGGCTGTGCCGTCAACCTGCTGGCCCAGGTCAAGGCGGCGCTCGGCGACCTCGACAAGGTCGTGCGCGTGGTGCGCCTCGGCGGCTTCATCAACTCGGCGCCCGACTTCCTGGACGGGCCGAAGGTGCTCAACGGTGCCTCCGACCTGATGGTTGCCGCCTTCGGTGACAAGGGCCGCCACGCCCGCACCACCGTCGGCGTCGCCTCGCTGCCCGCGGATGCGGCGGTCGAGGTCGAAGGCGTGTTCGAGGTCGCCTGACACGGAGCTGACGGCGTTGCGCGCTCCTGATTGGCTGACAGCCCGGCCGGTCGCCCATCGCGGCCTGCATGACATTTCCCGCGGTGTCGTCGAGAACATGCCGGGCGCGGTGCAGGCTGCGATCGCGGGCAAGTTCTCGATCGAAGTCGACATCCAGCTCTCCGCCGACGGCGAGGCCATGGTGCACCATGACCACGCGCTCGGCCGCCTCACCGAGGCCACCGGCGAGGTAGTCGAGAAGACCGCGGCCGAGCTGAAGGCGGTCAAGTTCAAGGACACGGACGAGCGGATGATGTCGCTGTCCGACCTCTGCGCCATGGTCGCCGGCCGCGTGCCGCTGGTGATCGAGGTGAAGAGCCATTTTGGCGGCGACCGCAAGCTGGTGAAGCGGATGGCCGAGGTGCTGGCGTCCTACCAAGGCCCCGCCGTCGGCATGTCGTTCGATCCCGACCAGGTACTGGCGCTGCGTGAGCTGCTCCCCTCCCGCCCGCGCGGCATCGTTGCGCAGCGGACCTACGAGGACGAGTATTGGGCGAAGCTGACGCAGGCGCAGCGCGACAGCATGCTGTACCTGCGCCACGGCTTTCAGACCCAGCCGCATTTCGTCGCCTTCAAGGTCGACCACCTGCCGGCCCCCGCCCCTGGATCGCCCGCAACGTCATCGGTTGCGCCCTGCTCGGCTGGACCGTGCGCACCCCGGAACAGCGGACGCGGGTCGGGCAATATGCGGATCAGATGATCTTTGAGGGGTTCGTGCCGTAGGCATGATGTTGCCCACCCTTGAAGTCGCTGCTGCAATGCACGATCTTGGGCACGATGGCATCATCTGAAATCACACTCGAGGCCGTACCCTCGATTGGCGAGGTATCTGCTGAGGATTGGGACGCCTGTGCCAATCCCGGCAAGGCTTGCAACGGGCATGGCGCGGCAACTTCATCCGGGCTTCCAGGCGATTCCCTCGACCTCTCAAAGCCCGCCTATAACCCGTTCGTCTCGCACGCGTTTTTATCCGCAATTGAGAAATCGGGTTCAGCAACCATCCGCACCGGCTGGGGGCCGCGGCATCTGGTGGCCAAGGTCGATGGCCGCGTCGCCGGGGTCGTGCCCTGCTATCTGAAATCGCATTCCCAAGGCGAGTACGTCTTCGACCGCGGCTGGGCGGATGCCTATGAGCGCGCCGGTGGACGGTACTATCCGAAGCTCCAGGTCTCGGTTCCCTTCACCCCGGCCACGGGGCCCCGGCTGCTGGTCCGCGACGGCGTCGATCGCGAGCGCATCGCGGAGGCGCTGGCGAGCGGGCTGGTGGCGCTGTGCGGCGTCAGCAAGGCCTCCTCGGTGCACGTGACCTTCGCGCGTGAGGCGGAGTGGAAACGGCTCGCCGGGCACGGCTTCCTCCAGCGTACCGATCAGCAGTTCCACTGGCATAACGAGGGATTTGCGACCTTCGACGATTTTCTCACCACGCTCAATTCGCGCCACCGCAAGTCGATCAAGCGCGAGCGGCGCGATGCGCTTGCGGCCGGCATCACCATCCACTGGCTCACCGGCAGCGACATCACCGAGGATGCCTGGGACGCCTTCTTCGAATTCTACATGGAGACCGGCTCGCGCAAATGGGGCCGGCCTTATCTCACCCGCGAATTCTTCTCGCTGATCGGCGAGACGATGAGCCAGGACGTGCTGCTGGTGATGGCCCGCCGCAACGGCCGCTGGATCGCGGGCGCGATCAACTTCATCGGCTCGGATACGCTGTTCGGCCGCAACTGGGGCGCTGTCGAGCATCATCCGTTCCTTCATTTCGAGGTCTGCTACTATCAGGCGATCGATTTCGCGATCAAACACGGCCTCGACAGCGTCGAGGCCGGCGCGCAGGGCGAGCACAAGATCGCGCGCGGCTACCTGCCGCGGACGACCCATTCCGCCCATTTCATCGCCGATCCCGGCCTGCGCCGCGCCATCGACGATTACCTCAAGCGCGAGCGCGCCTATGTCGCCGAGGCCGGGCGCGAGCTGGCTGAGCTCGGCCCGTTCCGCAAGGGCGTCGACGAGGCGCCTTGACGGTTTGCCGTGGCTGGTGACAGTAAGCGCAAAATTCGAGGAGCCGCCGCAATGACCGCCTACGACCCCAACAACATCTTCGCGAAGATCCTGCGCGGCGAGTTTTCCTGCCACAAGGTCTATGAGGACGAGCATGTGCTTGCCTTCCTCGACATCATGCCGCGGGTATCGGGCCACACGCTGGTGATCCCGAAGGCCCCTGCCCGCAATATCCTCGACATCAAGCCTGACGACTACGCCCACGTCGCCCGGGGCGCGCACAAGATCGCGGCCGCTGCGATGAAGGCGTTCGAGGCCGACGGCATCACCGTGCAGCAGTTCAACGAGCCCGCCGGCGGCCAGGTGGTGTTTCATCTCCACATGCACGTGATGCCGCGCCACGACGGCGTGGCCATGCTGCCGCCGGCCAGCCGCAAGGAAGACGTCAAGGTCCTGGAAGAGAACGCGGCCAAGCTGATCGCGGCGCTGAGGGCGGGATAGCTGCCTCCACATCGTCATTGCGAGCGAAGCAATCCAGACTCTTCCGCGGAGACAGTCTGGATTGCTTCGTCGCTTCGCTCCTCGCAATGACGGCGTGGAGAGACCTCACTCCGTCTGAAAATCCCCTGCTTGCGGCGCGGCCAGCGGCGTGAATTCGCAACGATCTGGCTTGATGTCGATCAGCGGCGTGTTGTCGATACAGTCGAGCCCGCGCACCAGAATGGCGTTGCCCTCAATGCCGACGAGCTTGACGATCGAGGTGCCGATCGGGTTGGGCCGGACTGGTGAGCGCAGCGAAAACGTGCCGCGGGTCTTCTCGTTGTTCTTGGGGCTTTGCAGGACGATGTCGCGGCGCGACTTGTCGAGCCAGTAGAGCACTTCAAGATTGCTGTAGAAATCGACGCCCTTGATGGCCGGCACGAACGGCTCGAAGATCTCGAGCCGGCACACCGGGCCGTCCTGACGCCCCTGTCGCGGCGTCTCCATCCGCGAGGTCCAGGGCGTGCGGATGCGGCCGATGAAGACGAGGCCGGCATCCTCCGTCGACGGCAGCTCGATGGCGACCTCACCCTCGCGGAGCTCGTTTTCGCGAACCATATTTCCAGTCCCTTGCTGTTCGCCGGTGGTTTTAGCCTAACCACCACTTGCCGGCCAGCATGAAGACTTCGCCTGTCACCACGCCTGCGAAGATCGAGCGGCGGGTCAGCAGGAAGACGATTAGGCCTGCGCCGACCGCACCATAGCGCAAGACGTCCGGCACGCTGGCGAGCGCCCCCGGCGGCTCCACGACAATCTGGGCGATGACGCCGGCCAGGATGGCGGTGGCAACCGCCCTCACCCAGACCAGCAGCTCCGATCCCTCGTCGATGCCACCGCCGAACCACAGGCCCAGCATGCGCCATATCTGGTTGGGAACAACGCCGGCGACGAACAGCACGACGAGTGCGTGCCAGTCGCCGATGAGCTGCGCAAAGCTCATGCGCGCACCTCCCGCCACCAATGCACGCCATAGGCAATCGTGCCAGCCACGAGGCCGCTGACGAGGATGTCGAGGCCGGAGTTCATCTTTGCGGCAATCGGATAGAGCAGAACCCCGAGCGTCAGCGCG
Organism: Bradyrhizobium japonicum USDA 6; assembly: GCF_000284375.1. Taxonomy (NCBI): domain Bacteria; kingdom Pseudomonadati; phylum Pseudomonadota; class Alphaproteobacteria; order Hyphomicrobiales; family Nitrobacteraceae; genus Bradyrhizobium; species Bradyrhizobium japonicum. Next base: position 4,650,308 of record NC_017249.1, on the reverse strand, counting down.
ACGACGTCGGCGGCCTCCCGGCTGTTGCGCGCGGTCGAGAACAGGAACGACAGCGGCGTCAGCATCAGGATCGCGGCGCCGAGCGTCTGCGTCAGGTTGGCGGCAAGGAAATAGCCGACCGTGTTGGCGGTGAGACACACGGAGACCAGACCAAAACCAAGTCCGTTGACGAAGGCGATGCGCCGCTCGCGCGGCACCTGCGGCAGGAAGCGATGGCATTCGACCCACAGTGTCACCGCCGTAAGATGCGCGGCGAAGAACAGCTCGCGCCGCTTGGTGGTCGGCGTGCGCATCAGGGGCAGCACCGAGACCACCATCGGAAACAGCCGGATCGCGCTGACGGTGACCGCGATCGCCGACTGGATGATGGTGGCGCCCGAGCCGAGTGTGGTGATCAGGATGATCTGCGCCGGCCCCGCCCAGACGAACAGCGTCGAGCAGAGCGCCCAGAGCAGGCTGAAATGGGTGTCATGGGCGAGCGCGCCGATGCCGAGATAGGTCGCGAACAGGACGAGCGTGAGGATCGTCTGCGTGATCGAACGCAGTCCCCACCCAAACGCGCGCCAGGAACTTCGCCATTGAGGGGAATCGAGCGGAGGAAGCGCCACGGGAGTCTTTGGCCGAATTGCGGAATCGTGCCCGCATAACGGGCAATGCCGTGACCGGCGTCAAGGAAGCGCGCGGCGGGGCTGGCATGCGCGCGCGGGCAGACGCGCCTACCCGCTCACACCGCGGTTCTTCAGCACGAAGCAGGCACCGCCGGCCTTGCGGATACGGTTGCACAGATCATCCGCCTCGCTCCTCGTGTCCGCGCCGATGCGCACCTGGTAGAAGGCACGCGTGCCGCGGCTGCGCATCACCGAACTCAGCAGGCTCGGATCGCGCTCGCCGATCACCGCGGTCAGCCGCGTGACGGCACGGGAATACATCGCCAGCGCCCGGTTGCGGTCAAAGCCGGCAGCGAGCTGTACGCCCCAGACCTTTGCGGCAGCGAGCTCCACGTGCTGTTCGAGCTCGGCGACGAAGGCATTTGGCGCGCGCTTCAGAAGCGCCATGAGATCGCGGCAGCTCGTCGGCGGCGAACTCCGCGGCCCCTTGCCGGTGCTGCCGGCCTTGGCCCAGGCATCGACGCTCGTGCCGGTGATGGCGAAAACGTAGTTGCGCGTCTGCTCCGGCATCGGACCGGTACCAGCGAGCCATTCCTGCACCCGGCGCGGGCCGGCGTTGTAGGCGGCGGCCGCAAGACCGAGATTGCCGAACTGGTTGCGCAGCTCGTTCAAGAACTCCGCCGACTTCGGCAGCGCCTGCACCGGATTGAAGGGATTGAGCAGCCCGCGCTCGCTGGCCGTCCCCGGCATGAACTGCGCGATCCCCTGCGCATGCTCGCCGCTGCGCGTCATGGGCCCCACGGCATCGGCCTGGAATCGGCTTTCCTGCCAGATCACGCGGGCGAAGAATTCCAGCGGCAGATTGGCATCCCGTGCGGCGGCCTCGACGATCAGGCAGATCGATTCCCGCGTATCGCTCTCGCGCGCATCCGCGGGCTTTGGCGGCATCGCGAGCTCCTCGACGCTCGGATGCACGAACCGGCTCGGCGCCTCCTGGCCAAGCGCCGGCCACGCCGCGACGGCCTGGCACAAGACAGCGAGAACCCGGGCTAAGCGCATGGCCTCCACTATACCGGACAAATCGGACCTTGACTTGGGGCCCAGCCAACTAGCAACGGGCGACGATATCAACGCCGGTCCCGCCCTGATGGTTACAATCTATTTTGATCTCGACGGCACGCTGACCAACCCAAAGCCCGGGATCACGCGCTCGATCCAGTACGCGCTGGAGCGGCTGAACGTCGCGGTGCCGAGCGAGGATGAGCTGGTCTGGTGCATCGGCCCGCCCCTACATGCCAGCTTGGAAAAGCTCACCGGCAGCTCGGAACTCGCCGACCGCGCGCTATTGCTCTATCGTGAGCGTTTCAGTGACGTGGGCCTGTTCGAGAACGAGGCCTATGCCGGCATCATCGACACGCTGACGACGATCGCCGCAACCAACCAGCGCATGTTCGTGGCGACCAGCAAGCCCGCGGTCTACGCCACCCGCATCGTCGATCATTTCGGCTTGCGGCCGTATTTCGAGCGCGTGTTCGGCTCCGAGCTCGACGGCACGCGTGTCGACAAGCGCGACCTGCTGCGCTACGCGCTCGACGAAGCGAAGGTCGATCCCGGCAGCGCGATCATGATCGGCGACCGCAGCCACGACGTCATAGGCGCCCGCACCAACGGCATGACCGCGATCGGCGTGCTCTATGGCTATGGCAGCGAGGCCGAGCTGCGGGATGCCGGCGCACATCACATCTGCGCCGCGCATCCCGAGCTGCTCGGCCATTGCGCAGCCTAGGCGTTGACGGTCTCGACCGCCGCCAGCATGCCGGTCTTCGAATGGCAGTTCAGATATTCGAAGAACTGCTCGTCCGCGGCGGCCACCGTGACCTCGTGATAGAGCCGTAGCTTTGCCGACGGCCCGAGCGTCGACAGGTATTTCATCGCCGCGCCGAATATCTTGACGTGGGTCGGATGCGACTCCGCCCAGCGCTCAAGTGCGGCGAGGCTCTTCCACCAGCTCTGGCCGTAGGACTTTTCGCTCACTTTGCCGTCGGTGGAGAGCACCTGCATGTAGCGGCTGGCGTAGCATCCGATCGCTAGCCCGTCGTCGCGCAGGAAATCCATGCCCTCGCGCAGCACCGGCTCGACGTCGTCGAGATAGAGCTTTCGCTCCGATGCCTCCGTATCGCTCCAATCCTGCCCGGAGCGGATCAGGCAGAGATTGTCGTGCGCCTTCACCCGCAGCCGCGCGCCGTCGCGGATCAATTCTGGCGCGCCGCCCGGCGTCATCGGATCGGTCTGCGACAGCGGAATGCGATCGCGCATGCCGCCCCAATAGGCGTGCTCCCGCACCTCGCCGCTCATGCCGTCGGCGATTGCGGCCACGCCCTCGGGCCGGTCCAGCGAGGAGAACAGCGTCTCGTGCCGGGCCACGGCGGGACGCAATACCTCGGTGAAGGTGCCAATGCCCTCGCGCGCCTTCACAGTCCACGCCTGGCGTGCCGGCTCGAACCATGCGTCGAAGCGCGCGACGTCGTCCCAATAGGCAACCGACACGACGGTCTCATAACCGGCGCGGTCGACGTAGCGGGCGCGGTCCCAATGCGAAGGCCCGCCCTCGGCAGCAAACCGCGCCGCGATCTCGGCGAGAGCCGCCGTCGCAGCCGCCGGCGCCGCACCGCGATACTGCACACCGAAATAGGCCATCACGACGCGGCTTACGGCGGGCTTGTAGCGCGCCACGAACGACGGATATGGCGGCTGGTAATCGTCCGGCACGCGCTTTTGGCGCGTGCGCTGGGTCTCGAGATGCAGAGGAATTGCGGATTCCATGATCGTTCCCTCCCCTTGATCCCGGCGATCAGCTCGCCGCCGCCGCGATGTCCGTGGGCTCAACGGTGTCGACCGGCAGCGCGAACTGCTCGACGCGCTGGTATCGCTTCTTGTTGAGCAGAAGCCGCGTCACGTCGGGCCGCGAATAATGCCCGGCAGGATCGGCAGCGTTCTTGGCAACACCGATGGCACCGAGATCGATCTCGGCCATCAGCAGCCCTTCCTGGTCCGGCGCCAGCTTGTCGCCGATCTGGCTGCCGTCGGGACCGTAGATCGCGGCGAATCCGCCGCCGACATGCAGTAGCGCGTTCTTGTCGGGCCGGTCGCAGAGCTCGTCGATCATGGCCTGCGAGACCGTCGCGCAAGGCGCGAGCACGAAGCAGGAGCCCTCCACCGCATAGACGCGCGAAGCGGCATTGTTGACCTCGGCGCCGAGCGCCGGCGCAAAGGGATCGTAGAGCGAGAAGCTCGGCCAGGCCGCGACATGCACCTGCTCGTTCTGGGCGTACATCGCGTATTTCGACAGTGGCTGGAGATGCTCCCAGCAGCACAATGCGCCGATGCGGCCGATGTCCGATCTTGCATGGACGGCGAGATCGCTGCCATCACCCTCGCCGTAGACCGTGCGCTCGGCATGGGTCGGCCGCAGCTTGCGGCGCTTTGCGATGGTCTCGCCGTCAGGCCCGATCAGCCATTGCGCGAGATAGAGACTGCCGCCGTCGCGCTCGGACAGGCCGAGCACGGCGGTGAGCTTTGCCTTGCGTACGGCGTCGCGTAGCCGCTCGGCCTGCGGACTGTCGTAGGACAGCGAGTTGTCGAAGTAGCGCTGCACGAAGCCGCGGCCGATCGCCCAGGCCGGCGAGTCCATCCAGATATGCCAGGGATAGCCGGGGATGAAGGCCTCCGGAAAGGCGATCAGCTTGGCGCCCTTCTCGGCCGCGTCCCTGATCAGCGCGATCGACTTGTCGATCGAAGCGTCGAGATCCAGCCAGGCGGGCGCCGCCTGTACCACCGCGACCTTGTATTTCGGATGTTCGATGCCCATTGCCGCCTCCATTGCCGGTTGATCGGAAGCCACGTCCGATGCAGTCTATTTGGCCAAGCCACCCGGCCGGGCGCTCGACCGCGGTGGAACAAAAACTCGACTGGCCGGGATCGCCGACGGGTACGGGACTTGCCTTCGGTCAGGCTGATCTGCGCCAACATACGGTTTGCAGGATGTGAAAGGGAGGCTGTCCAGATGCCCATCCAGTTCACGACAGACGGCAGCCCCGGCTACCGGCGGCTGGCGCTGTGGCAGGACATCGTCTGCGACGTCTTCGTCGGGCTCGACTGCAAGTCCGACCTCGGCAGCGCCTTTCGCGGCTCGGTCACGCAGGCCCCGCTCGGCAGGGCCGTGTGCTCCGAGGTCTGCTCCGACCGCCAGCACGTGTTCCGGACGCCGTCCCGCATCGCGCGTTCGGATCAGGATTTTGTCCTGGTCGCGCTCGGCAATCGCGGCGACGGTGGCGTGGTGCAGGACGGCCGCGAGACCGTGATCCATCCCGGCGAGTTCGCGCTCTACGACACGACGCGTCCCTATGAGCTGAAGTTCAACCACGCCTTCACGCAGACCATCTTCAAGGTGCCGCGCGAGATGTTGCAGCGCCGGCTCGGCGCCACCGAGACGCTCACCGCGATGTCGTTCGGCGCCGATGTGCCGCTCGAACGGCTCGCCTATGATTTCATCTTCAGGCTTTGCCAGAGCGCGGACCGACTTGCGCCGGACAACGCTGCGGCGTTGTCGGAGCAGGCCGTCGATCTGCTCGCGATGGCGCTGAGCGAACGGCTCGGCAAGACATCGCTGCCGTCCTCCACCCATCGCTCCGCCCTGCTCTATCGTTTGAAGGCCCACATCCGCGCTCACCTGGCGGATCCCGACCTCTCGCTGTCGGAGGCCGCGGCTGCACTCGGCATCTCGCCGCGCTATGTGAACGATCTCCTCGCCGACGAGGATACCTCGTTCCAGCGCCATGTGCTTGCCGAGCGTCTCGCCCAATGCCGGCGTGACCTCGCCTCGCCCGTGCTGGCCCATCGCCATGTCAGCGAGATCGCCTTCGCCTGGGGCTTCAACGACCTCTCGCATTTCGGCCGCGTTTTCCGCGAGCATTTCGGAATGTCGCCGCGCGACTTCAGGCAGAGCCAGTTGCGGCACTGACATCCAGCCAGCTATCACCTCGAGCCTTCGCTGCAGGCGAAGGCTCGGCTCGTCAATTCCAGATTGCCTTGTCCGGCTGCGCGCATCAGGCTGGCGTGCATGAGGACTCACGCCACCATATGCGGATCGGAGCTGTTGCTGGGTGTGATCGCGATCCGGCTCGCGGTGCTGGTCCTGGTGGGCTGGGGCCTGACGCTGCTGCCGCGGCAGGCGCGTGACGGCGAAGCTGCCTGCTTCCCCTCGCCCGCAACCAGGGTCGAGGCTCAGGCATCGGTGAAGTCGCCCGGCTCACGCGTTGCCCATGCAGCATTCGATGACATGCGCCTGCACGACTAGGCCATTCCCGAGCAAGGCCGGTATGTGAGCGCGTGATAGGACGCGGCCCGCGCTTGCATTACCATCGCCCCCAAGGCCGCACCGATCAACCAGCGGCCAGCCGAGGAGCATATCGATGGAATACCGACGCTTGGGCCGATCCGGCCTCATGGTGCCCGCTTTGAGCCTGGGAACGGGCACCTTCGGCGGCGTCGGCCGCCTTGCTGCATGGGGCACGACGGACGCGGCCGAGGCGCGGCGCCTTCTGGATATCTGCCTCGATGCGGGGGTGTCGATGTTCGACACCGCCAACGTCTATTCGCTCGGCGAATCCGAGCGCGTCCTCGGCGAGGCCATCAAGGGTCGCCGCGACAAGGTTCTGATCTCGACCAAGGCCACCTTCCGCTTCGGCGACGGGCCCAACGACATCGGCTCGTCACGGCAGCATCTGCTTGCGGCCATCGACGGTTCGCTGAGCCGGCTCGGCACCGATTACATCGACCTGTTCCAGCTTCACGGCTTCGACGCGTTCACCCCGCCTGAAGAGGTGCTTGCGACTCTCGACGTGCTCGTGCGCGCCGGCAAGATCCGCTATGTCGGCGTCTCCAACTTTTCGGGCTGGCACCTGATGAAGTCGCTCTCGGTTGCCGACAAGCACGGCTTCCCGCGCTACGTCGCCAACCAGACCTACTACTCACTGATCGGGCGCGACTACGAGTGGGAGCTGATGCCGCTCGGCGTGGACCAGGGGCTCGGCGCTGTGGTCTGGTCACCGCTCGGATGGGGGCGCCTCACCGGAAAAATCCGACGGGGTCAACCGAAGCCCGAGGTCAGTCGCCTGCCCAAGACCGCCGATTTCGGCCCGCCCGTGCCCGATGAGCACGTCTATCGCGTCGTCGAGGCGATCGACGAGGTCGCCAAGGAGACGGGCAAGAGCGTCTCGCAGATCGCGCTGAACTGGCTGCTCCAGCGTCCGACGGTCTCGACGCTGATCATCGGCGCGCGCAACGAGACGCAGCTGCGCGAAAATCTCGGCGCGGTCGGCTGGACATTGACCAAGGACCAGATCGCAAAGCTCGATGCCGCGAGCAAGGTGACACTGCCCTATCCCTACTGGCACCAGCGGGGGACTTTCTCCGACCGCAATCCGCCGGCGGTGTAGAGACGGCCAACTGCCCAACCGCTCGGCTCCCCGAGCCCTCTTGAAAGCGGTCCCGACTCTCGTTTTCCTGTGCCGGAAGGCCTGCTTCCGGCACAGGAACCGTCCGGGTCCTGCCGGGTTGCGATCCACCCTGCAATTTCCTAATTCGGGGATGACTCACGGCTCCAATCAGGCGCGCCTCCATCATGTCGTCTGCACCGATCGAGCATGCCGACGGCCTGCCGCAGCCGCAGCGCAACCAGGCGGTGCTGACGATTGCGCTCGGCATCATCATGGCGGTCGTCGACAGCGCCATCGCCAACGTGGCGCTGCCGACGATCGCAGCCGACCTCGATGCGAGCCCGGCCTTCTCGATCTGGATCGTCAATGGCTACCAGCTCGCGATCACGATCTCGCTGCTGCCGCTGGCATCGCTCGGCGAGATCGTCGGCTATCGCCGCGTCTATCTGGCTGGGCTCGTCCTGTTCACCCTCGCATCCGCCTTCTGCGCGCTGGCGCATACGCTGCCGTTGCTGACGATCGCGCGCATCATCCAGGGATTTGGCGCCGCCGGCATCATGAGCGTCAACGCGGCACTGGTGCGCTTCACCTACCCACGGAGCCAGCTCGGTCGCGGCATCGGGATCAACGCGCTCGTCGTCGCCTTCTCGGCCGCGGTCGGCCCGACGCTCGCCGCGGGCATCCTGGCGGTCGGAACCTGGCCCTGGCTGTTCGCCATCAACGTGCCGCTCGGTGCAGCGACACTGGTGCTCGGCCTGCGCAGCCTGCCGCACACAAAACCCGCCAGCCGTTCCTTTGACTGGCAGAGCGCAGGCCTGTCCGCGATCACGTTCGGCGTCGGCATCGCGGCCGTCGACAGCGTCGGTCATGGCGAGGCCGCCATCACCTGTCTCGTTCAATTCGCCATCGCCATCGTCGCGGGCGCGCTGCTGATCTACCGCGAAACCCACATGACCTCGCCACTGCTGCCGGTCGACCTGTTGCGCATCCCGGTGTTCGCGCTGTCGATCGCGACCTCGATCGCCTCATTCTGCGGACAGATGCTGGCCTTCGTAGCGATCCCCTTCTACCTCCAGAGCCGCTTCGGCTATTCGGCGGTGCATATGGGGCTCCTGATCACGCCCTGGCCGATCGCGGTGGCGTTCGCAGCCCCGCTCGCCGGCCGCTTGGTCGAGCATTATCCGGCCGGCCTGCTCGGCGGCATCGGGCTCACGCTGTTTGCCTGCGGCCTCGGCGCACTCGCCTTCCTGCCTGCAAGCCCGACACCACTCGACGTGATCTGGCGGATGGCGCTGGCGGGGGCCGGCTTCGGCCTGTTCCAGACCCCCAACAACCGCACGATGATCGCGGCCGCCCCGCGCGAGCGCGCCGGCGGCGCCAGCGGCATGCTGGGCACGGCGCGCCTGCTCGGCCAGACCACCGGCGCGGCGCTGGTGGCGCTGCTGCTCGGCCGCTATCCGACCGAGGGAACCAGGATCGCGCTCCTTGTCGGCGTCGGATTTGCGCTGTGCGGTGCAGCGCTGAGCATGCTGCGGCTGTCCCCCGCGGGCGCGCGCGGCGCCGAGCACGTCCGGGTGCAGGACGACCAGCGCCTGCGCGGCGAATAGCTCACGCCCAGGTTCTGCTGCCCTTACGCGCAACTTGTGCGTGGCTTAACTATCTGGACCAATGACGTATTGCCCTCCCGCTCCGGTTGCGCTTCATTGACGCGGGGAATAAGGGGCATTTCATGCGTTCATTTGGAATTGCGGCGCTCAGCGTCATGCTGGGCGGCTGCGCGTCTGTCACGCGCGGCACGACCGAAAACATCAGCATCTCATCGACACCGTCGGGCGTGGAAGCCGTCGTCAGCGGAATGGAAGTTCCGACCACCTGCACGACGCCGTGCTCCGTGGTCGTCAAGCGGAACGCCGACATCTCGATCACCTTCCAGAAGGAAGGCTATGAACCGCAGATCGTGCCGCTCAGCCGGGACATACCGACCTCCGGGGCCGCCGGCTTTGCCGGAAATCTCTTGCTCGGCGGTGTCGTCGGCATGGGCGTCGATGCTGCCACCGGGGCGGCAACCGATCACAAGCCAAACCCTGTCATCGTGACCATGCAGCCGTCAGCTCCCGCCCGCGCACGGCCACCCGCACCGAAGAAGCCGCGGCCGGCGGCGCCTGCGCCCGACACCGGCACCTAGCGCCTCGCAACAGCCACGCCAACAAAAAGGCCGGCTTTTCAGCCGGCCTTTTCAATTCATATCGCTCGCAATCAAGCCTTGACCAGCGGGCCCTTCGAGGTCGGCCCCTTCGAGCCGCCGGAGCCGCCACCGCCCGGCTTGGACTTGCCCGGCGGACGCTTGCGTGCGCCGGGCAGCTTCTCCTGCTTCGGCGTGATCGGACCGTCGAGGAACTCGAACCCGATCTTGTCCTTGGTCTCGTCGGCCTCGTCCTTGACCAGGACGACGCGAACGTGGCCGCCACCCTTGAGCTTGCCGAACAGCACCTCGTCGGCCAGCGGCTTCTTGATGTGCTCCTGGATGACGCGGGCCATTGGCCGTGCGCCCATCTGCTCGTCGTAACCATGCTGGACCAGCCAGGTCTTGGCGGGCTCGGACAGTTCGATGGTGACGTCGCGATCGCCGAGCTGAGCCTCGAGCTGCAGCACGAACTTCTCCACGACCGTACCGATCACCTCGACGCTGAGATGGCCGAACGAGACGATGGCATCGAGACGGTTGCGGAATTCCGGCGCGAACTGCCGGTTGATCGCCTCGTGGTCGTCGCCTTCCCGCTTCGAGCGCGTGAAGCCGAACGCCTGCTTGGCGAGATCCGAAGCACCCGCGTTTGTGGTCATGATCAGGATCACGTTGCGGAAGTTGACCTGCTTGCCGTTGTGGTCGGTGAGCCGGCCGTGATCCATGATCTGGAGCAGCACGTTGTAGAGGTCGGGATGCGCCTTCTCGATTTCGTCGAGCAGAACCACGCAATGCGGATGCTGGTCGACGCCGTCAGTGAGCAGACCGCCCTGGTCGAAGCCGACATAGCCGGGAGGCGCGCCGATCAGGCGCGACACGGTGTGCCGCTCCATGTATTCGGACATGTCGAAGCGCAACAGCTCGACGCCGAGCGACGCCGCGAGCTGCTTTGCCACCTCGGTCTTGCCGACGCCGGTCGGACCCGAGAACAAATAGCAGCCGATCGGCTTCTCCGGCTCGCGCAGGCCGGCACGCGCCAGCTTGATCGATGCGGCGAGCGACTCGATCGCCTTGTCCTGACCGAACACGGTGCGCTTCAGGGTCTGCTCGAGATGCTTGAGCACCTCGGCATCGTCCTTCGACACGCTCTTCGGCGGGATCCGCGCCATCGACGCGATCGTGGTCTCGATCTCCTTGATGCCGATGGTCTTCTTGCGCTTGTTCTCGGCCACCAGCATCTGCGCCGCACCTGACTCGTCGATCACGTCGATCGCCTTGTCGGGCAGCTTGCGGTCATGGATGTAGCGCGAGGAGAGCTGCACCGCCGCCTCGATCGCCTCGTTGGTGTACTTCAGCCGATGGTAGTCCTCGAAGTAAGGCTTGAGACCCTTGAGGATCGCGATCGCGTCCTCGACCGTCGGCTCGTTGATGTCGATCTTCTGGAAGCGCCGCACCAGCGCGCGGTCCTTCTCGAAGTGCTGGCGGTATTCCTTGTAGGTGGTCGAGCCCATGCAGCGGATCGTGCCCGAGGCAAGCGCCGGCTTGAGCAGGTTCGACGCATCCATCGCCCCGCCGGACGTCGCGCCCGCACCGATCACGGTGTGGATCTCGTCGATGAACAGGATGGCGTTGGGATGCGCTTCGAGCTCCTTCAGCACCTGCTTCAGGCGCTCCTCGAAGTCGCCGCGATAGCGGGTGCCTGCGAGCAGCGTGCCCATGTCGAGCGAGAACACGGTCGCAGCCGCAAGGACCTCCGGCACCTCGCTGTCGACGATGCGCTTGGCCAGGCCCTCCGCGATCGCGGTCTTGCCGACGCCGGCCTCGCCCACGAACAGCGGGTTGTTCTTCTGCCGGCGGCACAGCACCTGGATCGCCCGGTTGATCTCGGAATTGCGTCCGATCACCGGATCGATCTTGCCGTCGCGCGCCTTCTTGTTGAGGTTGACGCAATAGGTCTCGAGCGCTTCGCCCTTCTTCTTGGCGTCCTCGGTACCCTTTGCCTCGGTCTCCTCGTCGACGCCGCGCACCGGCCGCGCCTCGGAGACGCCCGGCCGCTTGGCGATGCCGTGGCTAATGTAGTTGACGGCGTCATAGCGCGTCATGTCCTGCTCCTGCAGGAAGTACGCGGCATGGCTCTCGCGTTCGGCGAAGATCGCGATCAGCACGTTGGCGCCGGTCACCTCTTCGCGGCCGGACGACTGCACGTGGATCACCGCGCGCTGGATCACGCGCTGGAAACCGGCGGTCGGCTTGGCGTCGTCGGCGCCATCCGTCACCAGATTCTCGAATTCGGTCTCAAGATAATTGACGAGGCTCGTGCGGAGCTTGTCGAGATCGACGCTACAGGCGCGCATGACGGCGGCTGCATCGGAGTCGTCGATCAGGGAGAGCAAGAGATGCTCGAGCGTCGCGTATTGGTGATGACGCTCGTTTGCGATCGCCAGCGCACGATGCAGGGATTGTTCAAGGCTTTGGGAAAAAGTCGGCATTCGCGTCCTCTATGGCCCCCACCATCATGATCGCCATCGCCCGGTCAGGCAACAACAACCTTTGTCACATATAGTTATACAAGACCGCGGCGAAAGACCGGTTCCGCGACTCAAATGGGCATTACGCGCCCACGGCATGCTCGATGCAAAACCCGTTCCGATTTGGGCAGAACTACCCATTTGGGCAGGATTGACGCCGCTGATTTTCGCAGGCTCACGCAGCAGGATGTGCTGCCGTCACATACCGCACGAACAGAACCGATCTAAACAACTCTGGATGTGAACGCGCAGTTATTTCTTTTCCATCACGCATTGCAGCGGATGCTGGTGCTTGCGGGCGAAGTCCATCACCTGCGTCACCTTGGTCTCGGCGATCTCGTAGGTGAATACGCCGCACTCGCCGATGCCGTGATGATGGACATGCAGCATGATCTTGGTCGCGGCCTCGATGTCCTTCTGGAAGAACTTCTCCAGCACATGGACGACGAATTCCATCGGCGTGTAGTCGTCGTTCAGGATCAGCACACGATACAGGTTCGGCCGTTTGGTCTTCGGCTTGACCTTGGTGATGACAGACGTATTCGGCCCCGTCGGTCCGCCCGAACGGTTCTCGTCATTGCTCATACGAGGAGCGTGGGCAGCGGCTTGCGCGGACAGGTCTACTCTGAAAGTCGGGTGCGGCATGGCTCAGGCGTTCAAATTCCCCACGGAAGCGAGTGACGGTCAGCCGCGCGGCCCCGCCCTTCGGAGCTTGCACGGGCGCGCCGCCTTGTTGGATCACCGCTTCCAACCGGTCCGGTCAAGCCCGGCTCGATTGTAGGGAATATGGGCCCGCCCCCGGCTCGCCGCAAGCGTGCAACGGTCTGGCCGATATGGTCGAGGCAGTCCCGATTCCCGGTCCGGCGATCCAGACCAAGGTTAGTCAATCCGGACCGATTTGACAAAAGTTTCGGCCCACACCGTTTAGAACATCTTGACCAGGAACCCGGCCGTTAAGCGGCAGCGGCGGCTTCGCGGGATCCCTCCGGCTTTCTACGGTCCCATCGAGCTGCCGTTCAACCGCGTGGCGCCTGGTGCGCATGCGCGTCGCCATGCGGCTCGACAACGCCGGCTCGATGGGCCCAGGACGGCAAGATGTCGGCGATGCAGACGGCCGCGAAGAACCTGGTCGATCAGCTCAGTGGCCTCGTGCTCCTCGCCGGCGGTCTCGATGTGCAGATCGCTGGTGGTACAGCAATGCCTCGCAGATCGACACGCGGCAGAAGAAGCTGCGCGACGACGACGCCAAGGCGGCGAGCATTGCGCGAGCGGCATCGACACGCTCTGTCCGGTGATGTCGGCGAGTCAGACCGTGTGGGCTTGACGTCGGTACGTCGCTGTCGACGCTGCGCGTGGCGCGCTGAACCGGATCTCTGTCGCGACAACAAAAAAGCCCGGCTGAACCAGCCGGGCTTTTCGATTCCAGGAGTTCCAGAGGACGTTAGTTGGCAGCCGGGGTGAACTTCGAAACGATGGTCTCGACCGGCTTGAACGCCTGCTTGGCGAGGTCGCTGTAAAGGCCGGCGATCTTCTGCGATTCCGCAACGAAGGTCTCGTAGCTGGAACGGGCGAAGTCGGTCTGCGCTTCCACGGCCTTGTCCAGCGACTTCACGCCGGAAAGCTTCTCGACGAAGGACTTGGTGTCTTCGAACGACTTCTTGGTGTAGTCGCCATACGCGCTGGCGATCGCCTGGAGGCCATGCTGCATCGAGGTCGCGGAAGCAACGCACTGCTCGAACTGCTCTTTCCCGTAGCTCTGAAAGTCTTCAACCTTGAACATTTCGGAATCCTTTTCCCTGGCTCTGGTCCGGAAGCCCCGGCTCCCTGACTCCGCCCAAAAATAGTGCAACGCACAAAAAAGTCAAGAATCTTGTGCGACGCACAAAATTAGATGCAAATCGCTGAAATTCCCGGGGTTTCCCGCAATGGTTCCTTAAGCTTTTGGAAACCGCGGACCCCTACCCTGATTCCCTGGACGTGTTCAGCTTCAGCGAATGGTCAAAAGCCGTTCGAGAACATCACCTTAGCCAGAACAGCGGCTCAGGCCCAACGTTTCCCGCAGCGAACACCAGCGGAGGGACAGCCTGAGCAGGTAATGATCCCAGGTCCTATGGGCACAATTTCGCCCCACGGGCCGGTGATCAAGTCAGAAACGGGGACGGGGTTTCATGCTTCGTAAAAACTTGTCTTCCTCGCGCTTGGCGCGGGTTGGCGTTTTCGGGCTTCTTACGGTCACCGCCGTAGTCATCTTCACCGATGCTGCCGAGGCACGGCGTCACCGGCGCCAATACGCGCACCACCGGGTGCAGCGCGATGTGTCCGAGAGCTCCAGCCCGAAATTCGCATCGATCATCGTCGACGGCAATTCCGGCTCCGTGCTCCAGGCAACGAGCCCAGACGGAATCCGCCATCCCGCCTCGCTCACCAAGATCATGACGCTCTATCTGCTGTTCGAGCGCCTGGAGTCCGGCAGGATGAAGCTCGACACCGAGATGCCGGTGTCGCAGCACGCCGCCGATCAGGATCCGACCAAGCTGAACCTGCGCGCCGGCCAGACCATCCGCGTCGAGGACGCGATCAAGGGTCTCGTCACCCGCTCGGCCAATGACGCAGCCGTGGTGATCGCGGAAGCGATCGCCGGCGACGAGGACGACTTCGCCACGATGATGACGCGCAAGGCGCGCTCGCTCGGCATGTCCAAGACGGTCTACCGCAACGCCAACGGCCTTCCCAACGACGAGCAGGTCACGACCGCGCGCGACCAGGCCACGCTCGGCCGCGCCATCCAGGAGCGCTTCCCGCGCTACTACCGCTATTTCGCGACCTCGACGTTCAATTGGCGCGGACAGTCGATCCGCAACCATAACCACCTGCTCGGCAGCGTCGAGGGCGTGGACGGCATCAAGACCGGCTACACCCGCGCCTCCGGCTTCAACCTCGTGACCTCGATGCGCCGCGGCAACCGCCACCTGATCGGCGTGGTGCTCGGCGGCCGCAGCGGCGGCTCGCGCGACGCCATCATGCGCAACCTGCTCGCGGAGAACCTCGAGAAGGGCGCGACCACCCACACCGTCGTCGCCGTCACCGAGCGCAACGGCGCAGACGCCAATACCGATGTCGCCGATGCACCGGAGACCCCGGCCCGTCCCGCTTCGCAGGTCCAGCAGGCTGCGGCCGCCCCTGCCCCCGAAACGGCCCCGCAGCGCCTCGCCTCGCGCCTTTCAGCGCTGGCGGCTGCGACCGCCGCGATGCCGCCAGCTCAAGCCAGGCCGGACACCAGCAAGCCCGAGGTCAGGCCGACCGAATCCAGGATCGAGCCGGCGCCGCTCACCAACGGCGTGATCTCGAGCCAGCCGCTCTCCATCATCCCCGGCTCGTCCGAGCCGATGAAGCCGGTCCGGGTGAAGACTGTTCAGGTCAAGGCCGGCACCGTGAAGGTCGCCTCCGCCGCCCCGGCTCAGGTCGCACCGCAGGTCACGAGCACGGTTGCGGCCCGCTCCGACATCGCGGAAACCTCCGGCGCCGTCGTCGCCCGCGCCGATCTCATCAACAAGCCCGAGATGGCGAGCCAGCCGGAAACGCCGAAGGCCGAGCTCGCCCGCGCCGAGATGCCCCGTCAGCCGGCGGGCTTCGGTACCGGCAATGGCATCCTCGGTGTGCTGCCGGCCGCAACGGCCGCCGCGCCCGCTCCGCCTGCTGCGAAGCTCGCTTCGGCCGATCCCGTGCCTCAGCCGATCCAGATGAGCGCCACCACCAAGCCGGTCGTCACCCATAGCGGCTGGATCGTCCAGGTCGGCGCACTCGAGAGCGAGAACGAAGCCCAGCAGCGCATCGACGCCGCGCGCAGCTCGGCCCGCGGCCTGCTCAGCAAGGCCGACCCGTTCACCGAGCCGGTCCTCGCCAAGGACAATCGCAAGCTTTACCGGGCCCGTTTCGCCGGGCTCGAGCGGGACCAGGCCGAAGCCGTCTGCCGCGCCCTGAAGCGCGCCGACATCTCCTGCATCACCGTCCGCAACTGATTGCCGTACCGCTCCAATCAAAATGCCCGCGCGTTGCGCGGGCATTTTTGTTTGGGGGATGCAGCGATGCCAGTTCCGCGACAACCTCTCGTCAAGGATTTACGGTTAAAACTTTACTCAAGGGATCGACCAGGCCGACAAAGGCGGGCATCGGGGCGACGGCAGACAGAGCAAGCGGAGCTTACGCGGTACGGGCGTTTGTAGCGTAGTGCCGGAGTTAGCCGTTATGCGTGCGAAGCAGAGTATCCTTGGCCTCGTTCACACGGGCAGCGAGATACGTCGAGCCCCCCTGGTCGGGATGGAGTTTCTTCATCAGGGACTTGTGCGCCCGGCTGATGTCGTCGCGCCCCGCGCCCGGCTGCAGGCCAAGGATCTGATAGGCTTCCTCCGCCGTCATTTTGCCGCTCGGCGCCGTGCGGCGCTGCCGCCCTGCCGCATCGCCCTGCGCGTTCTGACGCCAAGCGGGAAACCGGCGGTCCAGATAGCTTTCAAGTAGGGCCACGCTCTCGGCGTCGAACGCCGGAGCCATCGCCAGCAGGCCAGCGAGATCGAACTCGTCGAGATCGCGCCCGGCGTGAGGGCCGGCGATGATCTGGCCCGCGAGCTGACCTGAATCGTGGTCGAGCCGCATGTCCAGGAATTGCGATCGTACGCGCGAGGCCTGTCCGGCCGGGCGCGTTGCGCCACCGCCGAACAGCCCGCCGATATTGCCGAAGCCGGCATTCGCCAGCGGCGTCCAGCCCAGGAGCCCGGCGCCGAAAATCCCGAGTGGGATCGCCACCGCCAGCTCGCCCCGCAGGCCAGTAAACGCTGCGACCGCGAGCGCCACCACGCCGCCACCGAACTTGATGATGCGCGCCAGCACCGCCGGATTGGCGGAGCGGAACATCTGGAGCAGCAGATAAAGCGTGATAACGGCGACGGCGCCGGCGATCAGGGTCATGGCCGGAATATAGTCGCCCTCACGGCAAAATGCATGGCGTCCGTCTTCGATGCGGACCGCTACTTCATCTGCCCGATCAGCTTGGCCGCACCGCTCGCACTCTTGGCGAGTTTCAACAGCGCCTCGCGGCCGCCAGCGGCATAAGCCGCGGCCGCGCGCAGCAGCTCGCGGAGCTGCGCCGCCGCGCCGGGATCGAACCGGCACCAGGCCCCGCCGGTCAGCCGCGCGATCTCGCGAAAGGCCTGCTCGGCCACCGCGTCGGCGCCTTCCTGAAACACGAATACGGGCACCTTGAGCATCCCGAGCTCGCCGGCGATCGCGCAGAGCTCGTCGACCTTCTCCTCCATGGCATCGCCGACGAAGACGACCGCACGCACGCCCGAAGCAACCGCCTCGCGCCGCACGTCGCTCAGCACCTTGCCGATCTGGGTGTCGCCGCCGCGACAGTCGATCTTGCTCATCAGCGTCGCGAGCTTGGCGCTGTCGGAGATCCAGCCCGTGGCGCGACACTCGTTCAAGCCGCGATAGTAGACGAGCCGGATGTCGAGGCTGCCGATCGCTGCGGCCTCGCGGAACATGTCCGCCTGGAGCGCGCAGGCCATGTCCCAGGTCGGCTGCCGGCTCATCGTCGCATCGAGCGCGAAAATCAGCCGCCCCTTCGCGCCGGGGGCATGCGGCGACAGCGCACGCGCCTTGGCGACGAACGCGGCGATGTCCTCCGCGGTGCTGGCTTGAGGCAGCGTGCCGCCGGTTTGGCCCGAGACGGCATCACGGCCACGCGGTTTGACGGGTTCGCCGGGCATCCCTGCTCGCTTCTTGCGTGAGCGGCTAATGTGGATAGCGCCTGCGGCCCGGTCAATGTGCAAAGCCTCCGCGGGCGGATGCCAGCGGAGGCTTTGCAGGTCGTGCAGACGATCGGCGGTGTCGGTGTCAGCCTGTGTCGGTGTCAGCTCTTGGCAGGCGCCATCAGAGCGACCGGACCGGGCTCCAGGATATTGGGCGGGGCCGAGCGCGTATCGACCGGCGCCACGCCGCTGTCGGTATCGGTCAGGAACTTGTCGAGCATGCCCTGGATCGAATTCTTGGCCGCATCCGGACCGGTGTCGCGCATGTCGTTGTGCTGGAATTCGGTCTTCACGACCTGGATGCCGGCCTTCTCGCATTCCTCGTCGGTCGGAATGACACCCGCGTCGGTCTTGAACTGCGGATCCTGCGAACGGAACGACAGGATCTTGAACTTGCCGGCGGTGACGAAGGGCACGCGCAGATTATCGAGCGTGACGACCTTCTTGACCTCATCCGGATACTGCTTGGCGAAATACATCGTGATGTCGCCGCCCATGGAGTGGCCGACCATCGTCACCCTGTCGTAATCGGCGTTGGGCTGAACCTTCTTCATCTCCTGCATGGCGAGATGGATGTTGGCAACGCCGCGCAGGATCTGCGGCAGCCGGCCGACATAGAGCTCGCCGGGCTTGGTGACCATGGGAGGATCGGTCGGCAAATCATGCTGCGGGCTCACGACCATGTAGCCGCGCGCCGCGAAGATGTTGGCGAGGAAGCCGTACTCGGTATTCTTGACGGTGTTGCCGTGATTGATCACGGCAACCGGCAGCGTGATCATGCCGGCATTGGCCTGCATTTCCTTGTCGCGGCGAACCGCGATATCGACAGGCACGGGACGGTTGTCGCGCGAGGCGTCGTAGAAGGTGATGGTCTCGTGCTTGATCGCCCACTTGCTCGCCGTGAAATAGGCGACGCCGCAGAGGGCACTGACCGAAACCAGAACGGCAATTCCACGCTTCATTTTCGTCCTCAGCCTCAGGCTCTTGCGGCCTGAATCCCTGTTGAAAATCGTGTTCTTCCGGGGCTCTTCGGCCCCTGGTCGCCTATTCCCTAATATATGTCACAGCCGCGTGACAGGAAGGCTAAATATTGTGATCCGTCAGCCCTTTCATTGTGCGGCGCACACGTTTCTTGGGCATCCCGTTCTTAGGCGGCTACGTCAGGTGCAGGCCACCATCCGGCGCAACCGGTCTCGATTTGGTTCTATTTCACGGTAAACACAGGGTGAAACGGCTAAGTCCGCCCTCAGTTCCGGCGGGAACCGGCAGCTTCAATCGACTGGAAGTAGCGATATACCGCCGGCTCAGGCGCCGAGGATGTCGTGAACCTCGAGCGGCTTGTCGACCTGGCTGAACCACTCGGCGCGATTTGCCGCACGGCGGCGACCGCGTTCGTCGAGCGGCAGCTTGAGCTGGCGGAGCAGGCCCGTCACCTCTTCCCGCGCAGTGAGATGGCCAAGGTTGGGCCGCATGCCGAGCGTGGCCTCGTCGATCTCGTCGAGCGCGGTCAGGCCGCGCGGAAAAAATTCGCGATAGACGACGCGCTCGGCGAAGCCGTCGACGTAGCGGAAGCCGAGCCGCAGCGACAAATCCTTGAGGCCCTCGGCGACGAGCTGCTTGTTGCGAGAGCCGAGCATCGACAGGCGGTTGCGCACGACGATCCAATCGGTGCTGGAGCCGTCGAGCTGGCGGCGCTTGCGCCTGACGTCCCGCACCATCTCGGCATAGTGGCTCTCGCCCGTCACTGCGTAGTTGGCGGGATCGACGGTGCCGAGCACGTCGAAATCGAGGAAGCTGTCGTTGATCGGCGTGACCAGCGTGTCGGCCATCGAGTGCGCCAGGCGCATCAGATAGCTGTCGGTGCCCGGCGTATCGATGACGATGAAGTCGAAATTGCTCTCGACCGCCGAGACCGCCTCCATGAACTGCAGGAACTCGGAATTCTCGTTCTCGGCGATCTGCATGGTCTCGCCGAGCTTGATGCAGCGATGCACCGGCAGCTCGAGGCCGAGGCCGGTGCGGCGCGCCCAGGCGGAACGGTTGCCGATGTAGCGGGTAAAGCTCTGCTGACGGCAGTCGAGGTCGATGGTGGCGACGCGCTGGCCGGCCTTCAGCAGCGCGACCGCGATGTGCAGGGCGGTGGTCGACTTGCCGGAGCCGCCTTTTTCGTTGCCGAGCACGACAACATGCGCCGAGCCGGATTGGCCTTGGCTAGCCTGCACAAGCATAGCGATCCTCAACACCCCTGATGAATATCTTCAAGTTGGTCGCGTCTGCGGTCAAGTGAAATGCGTGACATGAATTTCAAATCGCACTGCGCCGTTCTTCATCATGATTAGCAGCGCCGCTGTGCGTCGATGATCCACCCCACGATGTCGCGACATCGTGCGCGGCCTACGCGGGATGCTGTGCCGCATCCGAATGCATGGCGTCGACGATCGGCGCTTGTTAAGGTTAGCCGGCCGGGCGCCGGGACGCGCCCGCTTCCCATTCCCAACCCTGTCGAGTCGTGATGTCACGAAGCCCCTTGATCGCCCGCACGGTCCCCGCCTTGCGACGCGCCGTCGACAATCTTCGCAAGCGAAAGGCCACGATCGCGCTGGTCCCGACCATGGGGGCCCTCCATGACGGGCATGTGTCGCTGGTGCGCCTCGCCAAGCGGCGCGCGAGTCGCGTCGTGGTGTCGATCTTCGTCAACCCGACCCAGTTCGCCCCGACCGAGGACTTTGGTGCCTACCCGCGCACCTGGAAGTCCGATCTCGCCAAGCTCGCCGCCGAGGACGTCGACATCGTCTGGCACCCCGGCGCCGAGGCGATGTATCCGGAAGGCTTTGCGACCCGCATCGTGCCGGAGGGGCCGGCGCTGGCCGGCCTCGAGGACCGCTTCAGGCCGCACTTCTTCGGCGGCGTCGCCACCGTCGTCGGCAAGTTGTTCACGCAGTGCCGGCCGGATGTCGCGATCTTCGGCGAGAAGGACTTTCAGCAGCTGCGGGTGGTGACGCAGATGGCGCGCGACCTCGACCTCGGCGTCAAGGTGACCGGCTCCCGCACCGTGCGCGAGCGCGACGGGCTCGCGATGTCTTCGCGCAACGTCTATCTTTCGCCGGAGGAGCGGCAGATCGCGACCACGCTGTACCGCGCCATGAAGGACAGCGCCGGGCGCATTCGCGCCGGCGAAGCGATCGCATCCGCGATGGCGCGCGGCGCCGGGATGATCACGGCGGCCGGCTTTGCGCTCGACTATTTCGAGGCGCGCCATGCCGAGACGCTCGCGCCGGTCACCTCGCGCAAGGACGGCCCGCTGCGGATCCTGGTGGCGGCCAAGCTCGGCACGACCCGGCTGATCGACAATATCGCGGTGTAACCCGCGAGGGTCGATCTTGCGCGTTGCCTCGCCCGGATGGATGATCGGGGCGAGCAAACGAGCCGACCGGCAGGGGCATGTCATTCATCCGCACGATGATCGTGAACGGCGGGCTGGCGCTTGTCGCCGCGACTGCCGCCCAGGCACAACAGCGCCCGCCGATCGGCCTGTACGGGTCGCCGCCGGATGCGATGATCTTCTACGTTGCCCATGGCGCTGCCGGGGCCTGCGGACCGGGCTGCTCCGACTGGATCGCCGCCGAGGGCACGGTGCAATGGGACAGCTACAAGCGGCTGATCGCGATTCTCGATCGCCAGGCGGGACACAAGCTGCCGCTCGTCATCCATAGCTGGGGCGGCTCCAACCTCAATGTTGCGGTCAGCATGGGCCGCATCCTGCGCGACCGCGGCCTGGATGCCACCGCCGGCGCGACCGAGGTCGAGGCCTGCGCCGGCAAGCCGGAGGCCGATTGTTTTGCGCTGAAGCGCCCGGGCGGACCGCTCGATGCCAAGGTGTCCTTGCCGGATCCGGCGTGCGATTTCGCGTGCGTCCTCATGCTCGCCGGCGGGGTGCATCGCAGCCTCCCGCAAGGTGCGACGGTGGTGCTGGCCGGCCGCTCCATCCGCAATCGCCGCGCGCCCAACGTGGCGCCCGAACAGCGCGAGAGCCTGACGGCGATCTTTGGCGAGCAGTATCGCAAGTACCTGCACGAGATGGGCGTCGAGCCCGAACTGGTCGACATCATCGACGCCATCGGCGAAGGCGGACGTCCGGTCGTGATGCCGCCGTCCGACTGGGCGCGGCTGCACATCGTCACGTCGCCATGAAGCGCGATGAGATCATCGTGCTTCATGGTTCTTGTTTGAGCATGATCTTTCCGGAAAACCGCTGCGCACTTTTCCGGATCATGCTGTAGAGCGGCCGCGTCAGAGCAGTCCGAGATCGCGCAGCTCGCGCCGCATCGGCTCCGGCATCGCCGCGATCGAGCCGGCGGCCGACTTGCCGAGATCGGGCGGCACGGAATCGTCGCTGAGGTAGCGCCAGCCCTGGAACGGCCGCATCGGCCGCGGCGATACCGAGATCACCTTCGGCTGCATCACGATCCGGCAACGGCCGATGCCGTCCTTGTCGCGGAACGGCTCGATGCCGATGATCTTTTCACGCGCGGCGATCTCGCCCTTGATCACCCAATAGAGCGATCCGCCCGCCAGGATCTCGGCGTCGCGCTTGGGCACCATGCGGGTGATGTGGATGTGATGTTGCGGCAGACCCTTCTTCTTGGCGGTCTGCATCCGTTCGGCGACCCACCCCTTCAATTCCTTGACGGAGTCGCAGCCGACGGCGAGCTTGATCAGATGTAGCGGCATGCCCCCAGCATTAACCGGGCAGCCACGCATTTGGAATGCCGAACTATTCGTTATCCGCAGCCGCAGGGGCCGGAGCCGGCGGGGCGAGCGGAACCGGTGCTGCGGCCGGCGCACGCGCGGCCTTCGGCGCCGGCGGCTTCTTCGCAGCCGGCGCCGCTGGAGCAGCGGCCTGCGCCGAGGCCGGAGCGGACGCGCGCGGCGCCGAGGCTGCGCCTCCGGCAGGCGCGGCCTGTCGCACCGCCGCCGTGGGCTCCGGATTCATGATGCTCACCGGCGGCGTCGATGACGCGCTCGGGAACTCCGCATTGGTCGGCCTGCCCGTCGGCATCGATGGCGGCATCCCGGCGAGCGCCGCGGTGGCCGGCATCGCCGGCGCCGTTGCGGGTGCATTCCAGCCCGGCGCATAGCGCGCGACCAGGGTGTCGTAGAGATGGGAATCCATGTTGGCGGCGACCCGCTGCTGATCGGTCAGCGAGCGGAAGGCGGGGCAGTCGAACTGCGTACAGCCGTCGCGCGCGACCAGCACCTGCGCGACGAGGCCGTAGCGGTCGCGCTCCAGCGCCTTGCGCAGCACCTTCATGTCCAGCGTCAGGCTCTTCTCGGCGGTCGCGGCATCGCCGAGCACGGTGAGCCGGTCGATCCGCGCGGCGGTGTAGGAGACGGCCGCGGCCGCCGCGTCGGGCGAGCCGAACAGCGCCTTCTCGCAACCAATCGCCACGGCATTGCCGGCGAGATCGTCGAGACAGGACAGCGCCGGCAGGCTGGCGAC
Organism: Bradyrhizobium japonicum USDA 6; assembly: GCF_000284375.1. Taxonomy (NCBI): domain Bacteria; kingdom Pseudomonadati; phylum Pseudomonadota; class Alphaproteobacteria; order Hyphomicrobiales; family Nitrobacteraceae; genus Bradyrhizobium; species Bradyrhizobium japonicum. The sequence continues at coordinate 4,627,186 of NC_017249.1, read as the reverse complement.
GACCGCGCTCTGCGCGCGCGCCTCGCCCGGGGCCGCCTCCTCCACCGGACCGTAGACGCGCACGGTGGCAGCTACCGCGATGGCAATGGAAAGCAGCGTGATGACGGTCAGCGCGCCGTTGGCAACCGACCTTTCGGCGCGCAGCAGCGTGATCAGGAGAACCAGTCCGAGGAAGCCGGCGGCTACCAGGATCATCCACATCGGAACGGCCTGCGCGCGCCCGATCTGGTCGAACGAAGTGGCCCATGCCCAGTTCATGCGCGACGTCCCCTCACGCGAGCAAAGAGCGAATGGTCAAAGCGAGCCCCCGCGAGTCGGCAACTGCCCCCGGTTCACCATGTCGAGGCGAAGCGGGCCTTTTGACGGCGAGCGAAGCGAATTCGTCCGCGATGTCAACGCGCGGCACCGTCATCCGTCAGGATTGGGCGAGCTGGCTTTCCTTGGCGACGCGCTCGAAGGCTTCAGTCGAACTTTTGATGCGGTACTGGCAGTCGTCGCCATCCGTCGGCAGCAGGCGGATGATCTCGTATGAGCCACTCGCAGCCGGGCGCGCGACGTTGCTGGCAGTGAACAGTACGCGCGTTCCCACGGGGAATTTATGCTTCAACGCCCATCTCCATGACTCAAACAGCGCCGGCCGTGCCCAGGGTCCCACTGCGACGGACCGGCTGAAAACCCGGCGTGACATATAGCACGCAATGCGACGTTTTGGCCAGCGGTATACAGGCATGGCAAATAGGCCGATCCAGCAGTATTTTCAGGACGATAGTGCGGGAACCGGTGGTGGAGGATACCGCTGGAACCGGCTCCCTCAGGCGGTGTGGGGCAGATGCCCCTCTGGGCTTGCCTGGTCCACGGCCTTGGGCAGTTCCTGGGCCAGAATCTGGCCGAGCTGGTCGACCGGGATGTTGTAGCGCGCCGCGAGCTGGCGAACGGTGTCGCTGCCGAGCACCGCGCGGAGCTGGTCGGCCGAGATCGGCAGGTTCTGGCCATTGCCGAGCCAGGATTTGACCTGATCACCGAAACCGGACTGCTGGAGCTTGGCGACGATTGCGCTGAGGCCACTCTGGTTGTTGCTGCCGAGCACCTCGTTCAGCACCGCCGGCAGGACCGCGGCGCCGAGCTGGCCGAGCGCGCTGCGAAGCGCAGGGTTGTTTTCCAGCGAGTCCAGAATTCCCATCACCGTGCCCTCTCCCAAGCGATCTTTCCGCGGCGACTGAGCGCCGCCAGCTTGCACATCGTCAAGCGGCGCCCGATCACATTCGCGGGTTAGACGTTCTCGAATTTCTCGATGACGAGCGTTTCGGCGATCCCGTCGCGGGTCCATTCCTGGAACGCCGGCAACGCCATCATCGTGTCCATGTAGGCCCTGGTCTCCGGCGTGACCTCGATCGCGTAGGTGCGGAAACGGTGCACGACCGGGGCGTACATCGCATCCGCCGCACCGAAGCGGCCGAACAGGAACGGTCCCTTGGCACCGTAGCGCGCCCGGCACTCCCGCCAGATCTCCTGCACGCGCGCGACGTTGGCCTCGGCGTCCGCCGACAGCGTCACGGCGCCCACGGGGCGGTGCAGGTTCATGCCGCATTCGTTGCGCAAGGCCATGAAGCCGGAATGCATCTCGGCGCACACCGAACGGGCGTGCGCGCGGGCGGCGACATCGTCGGGCCACAGCTTCGCTTCCGGATAGCGCTCGGCGACGTACTCGATGATGCTGAGCGAATCCCACACCGTGATGTCGCCATCGACCAGCACCGGCACCTTGCCGGCGCGGCTGAATGACAGGATCTGATCCTTGTCGGCGGGATTATCCGTGTAGAGCGGAATGACGGTCTCGACGAACGGGATGTCATTGGCGCGCAGTGCGAGCCATGGCCGCATCGACCATGACGAGTAGTTCTTGTTTCCGATCGCGAGCTTGAGCGCGGCCATGTCGCTGGTCCTTCCCTGAGTCCTCTGGATGCGGCTGCTTTTAGCGCCATCGCCTGCCGCCAATCAATCGTTGCCGCACCCGGCCGCGCGTGGCAATCGTTGCGATCTTCGCGAGGAGTGAGACATGGGCAGGCATTGGGTCGACATCACCGCGGTCGGCTTCTTCATCATCGAATGGCTGGTCTATGCCCTGACGCTGGAGCACTCGGCCTATGGCCGCGACAGCCTGTCGGCGCGCATGAACCGCTATCGCGAGGTCTGGGTCCGCCGCCTGCTCGACCGCGACACCCGCATGGTCGACATGCAGATCATGGCCTCGCTCCAGAACGGCACCGCCTTCTTCGCGTCCACCAGCCTGTTCGCGCTCGGCGGCGCGCTGGCATTGCTGCATGCCACCAACGACGCCATCACCATCCTCGCCAAGCTGCCGATCGATCTCAGCCCCTCGCCCGCGCTGTGGGAGCTGAAATGCGTCGGCCTCGTGCTGATCTGCGTCTACGCCTTCTTCAAATTCGCCTGGGCCTATCGCCTGTTCAATTATGTCGCGATCCTGTTCGGCGGCATGCCGCCGGCTGACCGGCGCGATACGCCCGAGGCCGAGGCCCACGTCATCCGCACCTCGCGCCTGTTCGAATCCGCCGGCCGCCACTTCAACCGCGGCCAGCGCGCCTTCTTCTTCGCACTCGGCTATCTCGGCTGGTTCGTCAGCCCCTGGGTGCTGTTCGTGACCACGGCGGCGGTGGTGATCGTCACCTGGCGAAGGCAGTTCGCATCGAGCGCATGGGCGGCGATGGCGCCGGAGGAGATGGATGGTACCGAGACGCGGAAGCGCGGCTATTGAGGCATCTGCTGCGCGCGAGCGAAGGGTGGCACGCGTTTTCTCCACACCGTCACTGCGAGCGCAGCGAAGCACTCCAGAATCTTTTCACGGTGACAGTCTGGATTGCTTCGCTACGTTCGCAATGACGACACGACTGGCTCCGTCATCCCAAGACGCGAGGCCTGCCCACACCGCAATATCCCGGCCTACTTCCTGCGCATCGTCCCGGACCGGCAATCGAATCTGGCCACAGGCCGATCCATCTGCCAGAGCTCCACGTCGTGACCGTCGACGAGCCGCTCCGCGGAGCTGATCGCGGCTTCGTCGTCGATGCAATCCATGTGGATCATTCTGATGGGACGATCGTGTACCCCAACGATCAATGCACGGTAAGCGGACATTTTGGTCTCCAAGGCAAGGCGCGATTGCAAGCGCGGGCCGAAAGAATGGCGCTGACGGCATTTGAATGCGATGGGGAGTGCATCGTCTGTTTATAAGCGCGGCATAAGTTGCCGGCAGCCCGCGGCCGAGGCCGGTCCTATGCCGATCCTATGCAACCGCGATCGCGCCAATCTCGAAATCATACAGCATCCGGCACCATATCCGCACCGTCGCGCAAGCTCGCGCGGCGTAGCGAACTGGTGAAAAAATGTCGAACTCAGGGGTCAGCGACAGGATTATCGATCCGATGATGGCCATCGCGAACTGCTCAACGCGGCAGCGCATCGTCGTGGTCGGCGCGAAGAGCATGGAATTGATGATGGAGTTGCATCGTCGCGGATATCTGCTGGCGACGGCGGCAGGCAATTGCGGCCTCCCGGCCGGTCAATACGAGGTCGCGCTGGTGGATTGGCGCAAGCGCACGCTTCACGCACTCGATGCGACGGTGGATTGGCTCGACGACTTCCTCAGTCGCCGTGCCGTGCTGGTGATCTGGCTCGACGCTCAGAAAGCGGCAGCAAAGGAAGCTTTGCGTGCCGCGGTGACGAAGCGCGGCTTCGTCGTCCTGCAGGGCGCCGAGCATCCCTGCGGCAGCGTGCTTCTGGCGCGACGTTCGGAGGCCATCCCCCTTCGGCAGGCCGCGTGACCATCCGCCGGAACTCATGGATTTGATCCGATGCCAAAATCGAAAATTCGACGCGCCGTCATTCGCGAGTGGATGGCTCTCGCGCCGGCGCAGCGACGCTCCGCCGAGCAGGCCGGCGCGTTTGCACGGCACACCATCGAAAGACATAGCTTGCCACGCAGCCGGAGAACGCCGCACGCCGTGATCATGGCATGGCTGAAGCCGCGCACCGGGAGGCCTTAGCTCGCAGGATGGATAGGGTGGAGCGAGCCGCCTACCCTCCGCCGAAATCCCGCGGCGAGAACGGCAGGTCCAAGATCTTCCATTCGCCGTACTTGTCGGCCGGCAGCATCTTGTAGGGTTGGCAGGCCTGAAGCGCTGCGGTCGCGGATTTCACGATGGCCACGCCCTTCGCGGATGGCGGAGCTTCGATCAGGATCGGCGGGCGGGCCAGCGTGCCGTCGGTGGCGAACACCGTGCGCAGCTTGATGTTGACGTTGTCGGTCGGGTCGACCCCGGCCGGCAGTTTGGCGCAGCCCTTCAGGTGGCGACGCAGCGCGGCGATGACCTCGGGTGGCAGCTTGGCTGCGATTGAATCCTTGGCATCGCCGCCATCGTCCTTGGGGGCGTCTTTCGGCAGATCCAGCGGCAATTCCGGCGGCAGGCCCAGCATGACGCCGTACTTGACCGTCACGTCAGGCTCCGGCGCCTGATAGGCGGGCGGCGCGGCCTGTGGCTGCTGCATCGCTTGTGGCGGCGGCTGTTGCGACGGCGGCTGCGGCATCGCCTGAGGCAGCGGTTGTTGCTGGGGTTGCGGAGGCGGCTGTTGCGACGGCTGCGGCTGTTGAGGCTGCGGCTGCACATTGGCCTCCCGCTGCTTCGGTGCCTGTGAGGGTTGCGGCTGCGGCTGTTTCTGCTGCGGTTCAGGCGAGGCCTGCGGTGACGGCGACGGCGCCGCGGCCTGCTGCTTGGTCGCAGGCTTCGGCGCGGCCTCCGTCTTGTCCTTGTCGGTGAAATCAAGCTTCGGCAGTTTCAGGTCCGGCAGCGGCTCCGGCGGCTTCTCCGCCTGCTCCTGAGCCTTCTCCTCGGCCTTGGCCTCCTCCTGCTTCACCTGCTCCGGCGTGACGATGTCCACCGAAACAGTCTCCGGCGCCGCTGCGTGAAACGGATGGACTTCGCTGATCAGGATGATCAGCGCCACCAGCGTCAGATGCGCGACCGCCGACGCTGCAATGTCCGTCCGTATGATCTTCCGCAGTTCCATCGATCGATCTTGGGTTGCCACGCCGGTCCTAGCATACAGCAGCCCCCTCTCAATCCCATTTTGGCGCGAAGCCGAAATCGGTCAGGCGGCCCTTGGGATTTGCCAGCGCGGTGATCCGGGCCATCTCGTCGTCCGAGAGCTCGAAATCGAAAATATCGATGTTTTCCGACAAGCGTTCGACGCGCGAGGTGCGCGGGATCGCGGCGACATTCTGTTGCACCAGCCAGCGCAGGCAGATTTGTGCCGGCGTCTTGCGATGCGCGCGACCGAGCCCGGCGAGTGTCTGGTCGGCCTTGACGCGGCCCCTGGCGATCGGGCTGTAGGCGACCAGCGCGAGGCCATGCTGGTCGCAGGCTGCCCTCACCTTCGTCTGGTCGAGATAAGGATGATATTCGACCTGGTTGCAGACGAGCGGCTCCGGCGAGAGCGCCACCGCCTGCTCGATCAGCGCCACCGTGAAATTGGAAACGCCGATGTGGCGGGTCAGGCCCATGCGCTTGGCATGCGACAGCGCACCCAGCGTCTCCTCCAGCGGCACGTGCGAATTGGGCCAGTGCAGCAGCAGGAGATCGACGGAGGGTAGCCGCATCCGGGCGAGGCTCTCCTTGACCGAGCGTTCGAGATCATGAGGCGCGAAATGGTTGGTCCAGACCTTGGTCGTGAGGAAGATGTCGTCGCGGCGCACGCCTGAGCCGCGCAGGCCGTCGCCGACCTCGCGCTCATTGTCGTAGACCTGCGCAGTGTCGATGTGGCGATAGCCGAGCCGCAGCGCCTGCTCGACCACGCGGCCGCAAGCGCGCCCGCTCAGCTCCCAGGTCCCGAGCCCGATCGCCGGTATCCTTGCGCCATTGGCCTCGACGAACAGCATGAGGAATCCTCTCTGTTGCGATCGCCTCAAAACATCATCCGGGCGCCATTATGGACCCGGCCCATGACACTGCCAACGGACGACGCCGGCGCCGGGCCGGATATTCAGCGCAATGCTAACGGGAGGTTCGCGCCCGGCCTTGACGTCAGGCCTTGGCGAGCGCCTGGAACACGGTGTCCGGCGCATGCGCGATCACGGCGAGCAGCGCGCGGGCGGGTCCTCGCGGGGCGCGCTTGCCCTGCTCCCAGTTGCGGATGGTCTCGACGGGAACGCCGAGCTTGGCGGCGAACTCCATCTGGGTGAGGCAGGCGCGCCGGCGCAGAGCGCGCACCGCGAGCGAGCTGGCATCATCGCCAGGGGCGGCATTGGCCGCCGGCTCGGCCGGCAACGGCTGGACCGGAAGCGACTGGACCGGAAGCTCCTGCCCATCCCGCAACTCGACGACCCGTCCGTCCGCCTTCAGCCGCAACCGCATGTCCATTCCCCCAAGCACGGGCAATGATGCGGCAGGTCGCTTAAGTTCGGATTAAAGATCGTCGTCTCGTGCCCCGGACGCGGCTCAGGGCCGGGGCTCATCTCGCCGCAGAGTCTGCCTCGCCATCTGGGTCCCGGTTCTGCGCAGCAACGCGATGGGCGTTGCAGCGCGCCCTGGACACGAAAGCGTGGTTGCCGCACTTCCCCTACCTCAATCCGAACCACAGCGTCGCGATGCCGAGGAAGGAGAAGAAGCCGACGACGTCGGTCACCGTCGTGACGAACGTGCCGGAAGCCACCGCCGGATCGGCCCTGACACGTTCGAGCGCCATCGGGATCAGGATGCCGCCGAGCGCGCCGGCGACGAGGTTGCAGACGATCGCAAGCCCGATGACGATGCCGAGGCCCGGGATCTTGAACCAGGCCACTGCCGCGATGCCCGTGATCAAGGCGAAGGCAAGGCCGTTGACGAGCCCGACCAGGCCTTCGCGCATCACCACGCGCCAGGCGTTGGAGGAGCCGAGCTCGCGCGTCGCAAGCGCACGCACCGCGACCGTCATGGTCTGGGTCGCGGCATTGCCGCCCTGGCTCGCGACGATCGGCGCCAGCACCGCGAGCGCGACCATCTTCTCGAGCTGCCCCTCGAACAGGCCGAGCACCGAGGATGCAAGAAAGGCGGTGGCGAGATTGACCAGCAGCCAGTTGAACCGCGCCCGCGCAATGGTGAACACGGTGTCGGAGAGTTCTTCGTCGCTGTTGACGCCGCCAAGCGCCTTGAGGTCCTCGTCCGCCTCCTCCTCGATCACGTCGACGACGTCGTCGACGGTGATGACGCCGACCAGGCGATCCTGGGTGTCGAGCACGGGTGCCGCGACGAGATTGTACTTGCCGAACATGCGCGCCACCTCCTCCTGGTCCTCCAGGACTGAGACGCGGCGGCGATCCTCATCGGTCAGCTCGGCGAGCGCGACCGGGCGGCGGGCGCGGAGCAGGACGTCGAGCGAGACCGCACCCTGCCAGTGCTGGTCCTTGTCCACGACGTAGATCTCGTAGAAGCGGTCGGGCAGATCCGGCGTCTCGCGCATGTAGTCGATCGCCTGCCCGACGGTGAAATCCTGCGGCACCGCGATGAACTCGGTCTGCATCCGGCGACCGGCGGAATTTTCGGGATAAAGCAGGCTGCGCTCGAGCGCGACGCGCTCCTGCAACGGCAGCTTCTCGAGGATTTCCTCCTGCTCCGCCTCGTCCAAGGTTTCCAGCAGCTCGACTGCGTCATCGGATTCGAGCTCGCGGACGCCTTCCGCAACGGTCTCCGGCGGCAGCTCCTCGAGGATCTCCTCGCGCACGCCCTCGTCGAGCTCGTTCAGTGCCGAGAAGTCGAAGTCGTGCCCGGTCAGCTCGACCAGGCGAACGCGGTGGTCGGGCGCGAGAGCTCCGATCAGATCGCCGAGGTCGGCCTCGTGCAGTTCGGCGACACAGGCGCGCAGCGCGGCGCTGTCGCCGGCCTCGATCGCATGGGCAACCTCCTCGACGAATTCGTGACGAATTTCGCCGTCTTCATTGCGCATCGGAACGTGGTCGAGTACCGAGGCCTCGGCGGATGGGGCACCGTCCATATGTTCATCCATGGCGCGCCTCGCCGTTTGACAGGTTGGAACGAGTGGTCTGAGCTGACGGTCAGGCAATACCCACAAGCGAACTGCGAGCGCAATGACAAAGATGCTTCGGCTGAAATGGATGTCGATCTCGGTGGGCGCGGTCCTTGCGGGGCTCGCCGGCATCGCTTGTTCGGAGGCCGCGGACTGCCCGCGCAAGGACGCGCTCGGCACCTCGCGCGTTCTGAGTGTCGACGCCATGACCACGCCGCGCATCGGCCTGAAGAGCTTTCCGCAGACGCTGCCGCTCGCCGATCACGAGGTCGTGCTGACCTTCGACGATGGCCCGCATCCGCCGACGACGTCGAAGGTGCTGGCGGCGCTGGCGCAGGAATGCGTGCGCGCGACCTTCTTCCTGATCGGCCTGCACGCCTCCGAACATCCTGACATGGTCAAGCGCATCGCACGCGAGGGCCACACCATCGGCCACCACACCTGGTCGCACCCGTTCATGGCGCGGATTCCGTTCGAGAAGGCGAAGAGCGAGATCGACCGCGGCATCGCGGCCGACGAGATGGCGCTCAAGGGCGTGTCGACGACGACACCCTCGACGCCGTTCTTCCGCTTTCCCTATTTCGAGGGAACGCCACCGCAGCTCGACCTGCTCCAGTCGCGCGGCATCGTCGTGTTCGGGGCTGACCTCTGGGCCAGCGACTGGAACGAGATGACGCCGGAGCAGGAATTGAAGCTCGTCACCGAGCGCCTCGCCGCCGCCGGCAAGGGCATCATCCTCTTCCACGACCCCAAGGCACGCACGGCCGCGATCATGCCGGCCTTCCTGCGGTACCTCAGGGACAACGGCTATCGCGTCGTTCACGTCGTGCCGGCGGGCATGTCGCAAAAGAGCGCCGATGCGCATTGATGCCGCAATGTCACGGCGGCGCAAAATGGGGTGATTTGGGCTCTATTAACAGTCTGTTCATGCTACGGCATGCAAAGATGCAAAAGGTATTGCGCCTGAACCGTTTCTGGGCGTCTCCGACCAATTAAGGCGGCAGTCGCGCAAGGAGGCACACGAGGTTCATGATCGGAAGTAGCGTTGTTGTTCGGACGCGATCGTGGATCGTCCTCTGTCTGGGGCTGTTGGTCGTCGGTTCACCGGCGGCCCTTGCCGCGGACTGTCCCGGCCATCCGGACGCGCTCGGGACCTCCCGCACCCTCGTGGTCGATCCGCGCGAGCATCCGCGCATCGGCACCATGCAGTACCGCGAGACGCTGCCGCTGAAAGACCATGAAGTCGTCCTGACCTTCGACGACGGTCCGCTGCCGAAATATTCGAACCAGATCCTCAAGATGCTCGACGACGAGTGCATCAAGGCGACCTTCTTCATCATCGGCGGCCAGGCCAAGGCGAACCCGGAAGGCGTGCGCAAGCTGGTGGCGGCGGGCCACACCGTCGGCACGCACAGCATGAACCATCCGCTGACCTTCGACCGGATGCCGATCGAGAAGGCCGAAGCCGAGATCAACGGCGGCATTCAGTGGACCTCGGCCGCGATGACCGATCCGTCCAAGCTCGCGCCGTTCTTCCGCATTCCCGGCCTGATGCGCGCCGAAGGCGTCGAAAACCTCCTGATCTCGCGCGGCATCCAGGTCTGGAGCGCCGACTTCCCCGCCGACGACTGGCGCCATGTGTCGTCCGACCGCGTCTATCAGCTCGCGATCCAGCGGCTGGAGGCCAAGGGCAAGGGCATCCTGCTGCTGCACGACATCCAGCCCCGCACGGTGGCGGCGCTGCCGAAGATCATCCGCGACCTCAAGGCGCGCGGCTATCGCATCGTCCATGTGGTGCCCGCGACCGCCGACCGGCCGGCGACGCCGACCACGCCGGTGGAATGGCTGCTGCATCCGCCGACCGAAACCGTGCCGATCGCACGCTGGCCGTCCGTGCCGAACTTCGTGTTCGCGCAGACAGAAACGCTGCCGGCGCCCTCGCTTGCCGACCTCAACGCGCAGACCGAGCATCAGCCGCTGCTGCCGCGCAAGACCATCGCGCTGGCGAATGTCGCGGCGACCCTGCCCGTGCCCGATCACGATCTCTTTGCCATCCCGGAGGGCTCGGTCGAGGTCCTGCTGTCGACGACCTTGTCGCGGCGTGCCGCGACGCGGCTGGCGATGGCGGCCGAGACGCCCCGTGCAACCAGGGGCAAGGCCGGCAAGTCGCGCGGACATCGGACCGCACACGCGGCGCCGGCCGGAGCGAAGCACACCGCGCAGGCTTCGGGCACCGCCCCCAAGAGCATTGTCCCCAAGAGCAATGCCAAGAGCACCGCCCCCAAGGGCGCGGCACCGAAGAGTGCCGTGACGCATCCGACCCGCGTCGCCAGCCTGAAGAAGCGCGCGCAGTAAGCTCTATTGCCGCATGATGTTGGCGACGCAGAGCAGCACGATCAGCGCCAGGAAGAACAGGTCCATATAGGACTTGAGCTCGCCGTCGCGGCGCAGCCGGGCAACGTCGGCCACGACCTGCTTGCGCGCGTTCGTTGCGCCCGAACCGTCATTGATCGGAGCCTGCAGGCGCTTGGTCTCCGCCTCCAGCTTCTCGATCTTCTGGAAGAAATAGAACGCACGTAGCGTCGAGGCCGCGCGCATGCCGGCATAGACCAGCACCAGGATCGCGAGGATCGCCCGGTTCTGGTATTTCTCCATGAAATTCAGGCTGAAATAGACCATCGCCATGAAGGCGAAGTTCGTCACGAAGCGGTAGACGAAGCTAAGAAAGACCATGCTGGCTCCAGCCCTGAGCGGTGCGACCCGTCTACGCCATCTTTATTTCGACACAGATACGATCGCCGGCCGCCTTTTAGCCACGGGCGTTCATAATGCAAGCGAGAGTACCGGGGCCCGCCCGTTCCACGTAAACGCGAGGTTGCCAGCTGCGCGATGGAGATTCGCCGGAAGCTACGGTACATTGGCACAGCCACCGCATGTGGGGTCTGCCGATGCCGAAGAAGGGAATCACGGGCCACGACGACTGGGTGCTGACCGAGGCCCTGGCGACTGCGCTCGTCGCGCTGGAGCAGCTCGAACCAAAACACCAGCCGAGCGCGCATATGGACGACATCCGCAAGATGCTAGCGAACGGCAAGGAGCCGTCGGCGGTGAGCCTGCATCTCGCCCAGGCCAAATGCCGCCTGTTTCCGGACACGGACCCGCTCGAGATCTACCGGGAATACGGGATCGGCGACGAATATGGCTGAGAGGCCCGCGCCGGTCCTTCGAGCGCGCTGCTGCCCGGAGTTGAGCGGCAGCCGATCGCGACAACGATCATCCACCTCAATGTTCGCGTGAATTTGAGCTGAGCCGCGAAACGACTTGACGTCGGCGCCGCCAACGAATGTAATGTTATAACATTACATATTCGGTCCCAATGCCCCTCCCCAAGCGTCACCGCCCTATCCCCCTGAAAAGGCTCTTCGATCTCCATGCAAAAACTCCCCGTCACCGTCTTGTCCGGCTTCCTCGGGGCTGGAAAGACCACTTTGCTGAACCACGTCCTGAACAACCGGCACGGCCTGAAGGTGGCGGTGATCGTCAACGACATGAGCGAGGTGAACATCGATGCGGATCTGGTTCGCGATGGCGGTGCGAACCTGTCCCGGACTGACGAGAAGCTCGTCGAGATGACGAACGGCTGCATCTGCTGCACGCTCCGCGACGACCTCCTGAAGGAGGTGCGCGCCCTCGCCGAGAACGGCCGCTTCGATTATCTCTTGATCGAATCCACCGGCATCTCCGAGCCACTGCCGGTTGCGGCGACCTTCGATTTCCGTTCCGAAGACGGCGAAAGCCTCTCCGATGTGGCGCGTCTCGACACCATGGTCACCGTGGTCGACGCCGTGAACCTGCTCAAAGACTATTCGTCGACGGATTTTCTCGAGCAGCGCGGCGAAGCGCTGGCGAACGACCAGCGCACGCTGGTCGATCTCCTCGTCGAGCAGATCGAATTTGCCGACGTGATCGTTCTCAACAAGGTCGACGATGCCTCGCCCGCACAACGCGAGGCAGCGCGAAAGATCATCCGCGCGCTCAATCCGGAAGCGGATCTGATCGAAGCCAACCACAGCCGGGTCGCCTTCGATCGCATTCTCGACACCGGAAAATTCGACTTCGAAAAGGCGCAAGCGCATCCGCTCTGGTTCAAAGAGCTCTACGGCTTTGCCGATCACGTGCCGGAGACCGAGGAATACGGCGTGACGAACTTCGTCTATCGCGCGCGCCGGCCGTTCGATCCCGAAAAGTTCGACAAGTTCGTCAGGGAGCCCTGGCCCGGCGTCATTCGCGCCAAGGGACATTTCTGGCTGGCGACACGCCCGCAATGGCTTGGCGAGATCAGCCAGGCTGGCACGATCACGCGCACGCAGGCGCTTGGCTTCTGGTGGGCAAGCGTACCCGCGGAACGATGGCCGGATGACCCGTCCTGGCGGAAGCAGTTGCGCGCGAACTGGAACGACATCTACGGCGATCGCCGCCAGGAAATCGTGTTCATCGGCACCAGTATGGATGAAGGTTCGCTTCGCGCTCGGCTGGACGCATGCCTCGTGCCCGGGAAGCCCGCCATGAACGTCACCGAATGGGCGAGGCTCGCAGACCCCTTCCTGGCGCCGCGCGGACGAAGCCGCGGAACGCAAATGACCAACGTCGTTCGATTCGTTCCGAAATCCGAACTCGAGCGGCAGCGCCTCATCCGTGAGGCGCGTTCGATCTACGACAGCATATTCCCGCCGGTTACCGTGTGCGGCGGGCAAGCGGATGATCGCTCAGGCCAAAGCGCGCCGCCTGAGGCGGTCGCCGAAAGCCAGCCAAAACAACGGTGAGGCTGAAGGCGGCGCGTTCGGAGGGCGGTCGCATTTATTGAAGTTTCAATGGCTTGCGGAAATGGGCAAAGAGTTTAGGTCGATCTCCAGCTGATAGGTGCTTTTTCCAGTCGATTGACCGAGCCTCACAATCGCTTGCGGGACTTCGCCGCACAGCGTAGCTTTCAACTCCACGTAGCTCATTCGAAAGCAATCTATCGGGTTCGGCCTAGCGGGAGAGAGCGATGGCGGATGTCCCATGGCACCTTTCCGGTGACTATTTCGAGAATTGCAGTTGCAGCATCGTGTGTCCCTGCCTCGTGTCGGCGGCTCCCCCGCTGACCGCGCGACCGACCGAGGGGTTCTGTAACGTACCGCTGATCTTCCATGTCGAAAGCGGCCGCTATGGCGACGTCGCGCTCGATGGACTCAATGTCCTGGTTATCCTCCACGCGCCGGGGGTCATGGCAGACGGAGATTGGTCGGTGGCCGCCTATATCGACCAGCGCGCCAACGATGAGCAGACCGAGGCTCTAGCTGCGATCTTCACCGGCGCCGCCGGTGGTCCCATGGCCGCGTTCACGCCGCTGATCAGCAAGAACCTGGGGGTTCGCAAGGTCCCGATCACATTCCGAATCGAGGGCAAGACACGGTCCGCGGAAATCCCGGATATTCTGCACATGTCCGTCGACCCGTTGCCGACCATGCATCCGAGCGGGGAAATGTGGGCCAACATCGGCCATCCGGTCAGCCCTGACGGGATGGTAATGGCGGTCGGCGCCGCCGGAAATACGTTCAGCGATCATGGCATGCGGTGGGACAATTCCGGCAAGAACGGCCTCTATGCGCCGATCCGCTGGTCGAACCAGGCGTGATGCAACTCCTGACCCGGCCTTGCGAGAAGACCGGCAACACTTATCGCAAATGACCGACGGCCCCCTGGAAACCGTGCTGCGGCGCGATCGCTGGATCGTCGGTGGCGCGATCGGGATCATTGTCGCGCTGGCATGGGCCTATGTGCTTTGGCTCGCCGAGGACATGGACATGGGCGGCATGGACATGACCGGGTTCCGCATGATTCCGGCCGGGATCGGAATCATGTTGCCAGCGAGCGAGCCATGGCGAGCGATCGAGTTCGCGTATGTGCTGCTGATGTGGGTGGTGATGATGGTCGGAATGATGGCCCCCTCGGCAGCGCCGATGATCCTCATGTACGCCCGCGTGGGTCGACAGGGGAAAGCGCAGGGCAAGCCGTTCGCTGCGACCGGCTGGTTTGCGGCCGGTTATCTCCTCGCCTGGGCCGGCTTTTCGCTCGCAGCAACCCTGCTCCAATGGGCGATCGAGCGGGCAGTCCTGCTGGATTCCCGGATGACGATCGCCAGCAATCTGCTCAGTGCAATCGTGCTGATCGCAGCGGGAGTCTATCAATGGACACCGCTCAAGGACGTCTGTCTCGCCCAATGCCAGTCACCATTTGTGTTCCTGATGCGCCACGGCGGCTTTCGCGACGGCCTGCGAGGCTGCCTGCTGCTGGGGCTGCGGCACGGAGGCTATTGTGTCGGCTGCTGCTGGGTCTTGATGGCGCTTTTGTTCGTGGGCGGGGTGATGAACGTGCTTTGGATTGCGCTTTTGGCCCTTCTCGTCCTGTTGGAGAAACTTACGCCGATCGGACGATGGATCGCGCGCGCCGCCGGGATTGCGTGTGCGAGCGCTGGCGTCTGGCTACTGGTGTCGTCGCCGCGGTGATGAGCAACCTGCTTGATGTTCAGTTCGAGTGCCCTGCTGCAAGCGGCGAGCACGCCGAGCCGCCAGCCCTACGCTCGAACCGTCAGACCGAGACGGCCGAACGGCGAAGACCTGGGCTGCCTGAGCCGGTCTCTCCATCGATCGGCTTTCGAGGCTGGTGCGCTCGGAGGGACTCGAACCCCCACGATTTTACTCACTGCCACCTCAAGGCAGCGCGTCTACCAATTCCGCCACGAGCGCTTTGGGGATGCCGGCTTTGGGCTTGAGGCCTGCCGGATCAACGGCGCCGATCTAACAAATCCATCAGAGGGGTACAAGCCTGCAAAGGCCCAGAATTCCACAAGCTTGGCAGGAAAAATCCGGACCCCTGCCCGGATCGGCCCTATCGAGTGCCCCGGCCCTGCCGGCTACCCCGGGCCGCTCCCGCGTGCCCAGGCCGCACCGCGTGCCCGGGCCGCTACCGCGTGCCCGTCGTGCGCGGCAGCATCTGCTTGACCTCGACCGCGATCCGGTTGCGGTCGACCAGCACGACCCCGGAGGCGACCGGCAGATTGTTGGCGAGTACCTTGACCTCGTCGGCCTCGGTTGCGTCCAGTTCGATGATGGCGCCGCGGGAAAGACGTAATACTTGATGGATCGGCATGGTGGTCGTCCCGAGGACGACCATGAGATCCACGGTGACTTTATCGAGAGTGGGCACTGTCAGGACCGCCGCAACTTGGGACTTAAGCCAAAGGAGATTTGCTCCCCAGATGATCACCACGTTATGGTTAGCCAATGGTTAATTCGCCTCAAAACCCCCGCCAAGACCTCGATTTGACGTCGTTTTCCGCCTCCACCGGCGAGCCCGTGGAGTGGCGAATCTCGGACGCGCCGGTGCCCTATCCGGAGGCCGTGGCCGCCATGGAGGCGCGAGTCGCCCAGATCGCCGCCGGCGAGGCTCCCGAGCTGGTCTGGCTGCTCGAGCACCCCCCGCTCTACACCTCCGGCACCTCGGGCAAGGAAACCGACCTGCTCGATCCCCGCTTCCCGACCTTTGCCACCGGGCGCGGCGGTCAGCTCACCTATCACGGGCCCGGTCAGCGGGTGGCCTATGTCATGCTCGACCTCAAGCGGCGCCGGCCGGACGTCCGGGCCTATGTCGCGAGCCTGGAGGAATTGATCCTGCGGACGCTTGCCGCCTTCAACGTCCGCGGCGAGCGGCGCGAGGACCGGGTCGGCGTCTGGGTGAAGCGGCCCGACAAGGGGCCCGAGCACGAGGACAAGATCGCCGCGATCGGTGTGCGGCTGAAGCGCTGGGTCTCGTTCCACGGCATCGCCATCAATGTCGAGCCGGAGCTGTCGCATTTCGCCGGCATCGTACCCTGCGGCGTCGCCGACCCCCGCTACGGCGTCACCTCGCTGGTCGATCTCGGCCAGCTCGTGACCATGGCCGATGTCGACATCGCGCTGCGCCAGGCGTTCGAGGAGCTGTTCGGGCCGACCCGCGCGCTGGTGGCGGACGCGGCCGTCTAACTTTTCCTGTTCGAGCCCGACCGGCGCATATTCTCCGCTTACGGCGGAATCGGCTATGCTTGCTTCCGGTGCCGCCCACGCCTCCCCCTCCGCCGGGAAAGCAGACCTCATGCCGGGCGATGAGATCATCGGACCGACTGTTCGAGCGCCAGGCATAAGGAGGGATTGCGCTTTCTGCTCGCAATGGGAGGTTTTGACGATGAGACTCTCTGCGCCGATCTTTCATCTGAAGCGACGAGCCAGGCGCCTGTCGCGCGAGGAAAGGATTCCGCTCCACGACGCGCTTGACCGCATCGCTACGACGGAAGGATTTTCCGCCTGGAGCATGCTGGCGGCAAAGGCCGCCGCACTGACGCCCGCCAATCGCCTGTTCCCGCAATTCCGGCCGGGTGATCTGGTGCTGGTGGGCGCGCGCCCCGGTCAGGGCAAGACCCTGATGAGCCTCGAACTCGCCGTGGAGGCCATGAAGTCGGGCCATCGCGCTGCGTTCTTCTCGCTCGAATACACCGAGAAAGACGTCTTCGACCGCTTGCGTGCGATTGGCGTGGACCCCACGCAATTCGCTGACATGTTCGAGATCGACTGCTCCGATGCCATCAGCGCCGACTACGTCGTCAAGCAGATGGCGTCGGCGCCTCGTGGCACGGTCGTGGTGATCGACTATCTGCAACTGCTCGACCAGAGGCGGGAAAATCCCGATCTCGCTGTTCAGGTGCGCGCACTGAAATCCTTCGCGCGCGACGCCGGGCTGATCGTCGTCTTCATCGCGCAGATCGACCGATCCTATGATCCGTCGGTGAAGCCCTGCCCCGACCTCAACGACGTCAGGCTGCCGAACCCGCTGGACCTCAAGCTGTTCGACAAGACGTGCTTCATCAACAATTCCGAAGTCCAGTTCCGCGCGGCGAGCTGATGGCTTCAGGCCGCGGGTGAGTTTCTTCACCCGCGGCTTGCGACCTCACGCCGCTTGCAACGCAACTTCGAGCTTGCCGGCAATGTAGCGCCGCTCCTGGGTCAGGCCGCCAAACCCGTAGGCATCGCCCTTGACCTCGTCGACGTGCAGATACGTCTCGGGATGCAGCGGGCCCAAAATCTCGGCCATGCGCTTGAACATCGCGGCGAGATAGGCCGCCTTCTCGTCCTTGGTGTTGGTGCCTTCGCTGACATGGATGTCGATCCAGTAGCTGGCCAGCTTCTGCTCGGCGATCGACTTGCCGCCGGCGAACCAGTCGCCTGCGTCGACCGATTTCACGATGATGGCGGTGACCCTGGGGTCCTTGTGCAGGATCTTTGCGGTGAGCTCGGACACGGCGTTGGCGATATCGGCCTTCAACGAGGGCGACTGGCGGGAGGTGGTGTAGTACACGGTGATCAGGGGCATGGTGGTTCTCCTCAAGATGCTGCACGGAGTCTGCGCGGCGTTGGTAGGAAGCTAGACCTTGTCCCGTCATTTTGGTATCTTATCTCTTCTGATACCAGTGATAACGATCTGTAATGACAGCAACCCTCGACATCGCCACCATCAAGGCCTTCCTGCTGGTCGCCGACCTCCAGAGCTTTACGCGTGCGGCCGAAGCGCTCGGCACGACGCAGGCCGCCGTCAGCCTGAAGCTGCAGCGGCTGGAGGCGCTGCTGGAAAAGCGCCTCGTCGAGCGCTCGCCGCGGGCGGTCCGACTCACCGCCGACGGCGCCGCGTTCCTCGATCGCGCCCGCGCGCTGATGGAGGCGCATGACCGTGCACTGTCGGGCGAAACATCGACTGCGCAATCGCTCTCGCTTGGTATCTCCGACCATGCCGCGGGCCCCGAGCTGGTGCCGCTGCTCGAACGCCTGCACGCGATGTCCTCAAGTCTCACCCTCGCCGTCACCATCGGCTTCTCGCGCGAGATGCAGGACGCTTACGACGCAGGTCAGCTCGATGCCGTGATCGTCCGCCAGGAAGGCAGCCGCCGCGGCGGCGAGAAGCTGGCCGAAGACGAGTTCGGCTGGTTCGCGTCGCGACGCTTCACCCTGCCGAAGGGTGAGCCGCTGCCGCTCGCAACCCTCGCCCCGCCCTGCGGCGTCCGCGCCATCGCCGTCCGCGCGCTCGACAAGGCCAGCCTCGCCTGGCGCGAACGCTTTGTCGGCGGCGGCGTTACGGCGGTGGTCGCCGCCGCGCTTGCCGGCCTCGCGATCGCACCGCTCGCGCGCCGGATCGCGCCGGCAGGCCTGATCGACATCGGGCCTGTGCACAAGCTGCCGAAGCTCGGCAGCTCGAAGGTAATGCTGCATTCGAAGGTCAGCGATCCCGCCAAGCTGGCAGCGCTGCGTGCGGTGGCGGCGACGTTTCGGAGCGTGGCAGCCTAGCGCTCAGGCTGCCCCTCCTCGCCCGCATACTTGCCCGCGGCGAACCAATAGGCGATTCCCGCGAGAGCTCCGGCCAGTACAAAGTGCAGCCCCAACGGATGGTTGGCCCCAACGGTGATCCGCCAAACGAATGCACCGATCGCCGCACCGGCAGGAACGTAGAACAACACAGAGCGAATGCGGAGCGCTTCCCCGAACAGGATCACGAGTGCGGCCGGCATCCCACTGAGCAGGCAGACCAGGATCAGTATCAGCGGCAAGACAAACAATACCAAGGTGATGATACCGCCGAGGTTCTCCTCAAGACCCCGGTACGGCAGGGACAGGATCATCGCGATGACCGGCATCGCCGCCAATGTCGTCGCTGCCGTCAAGCATCCCCGAAACCAACCGTTCACCACGCGCGGGCAGCTATCGCAAGCCATGACACCACCTCACAAGATCGCCTCGAACGCGCTGCGCAGCGTCTCGTGCCGAAACACAAAACCGCGGCTCAGCGCCTTGTTCGGCAGCACGCGCTGGCCGCCGAGCAGGAGTTCGTCGGCAAAGCCGCCACCGATCCGGCGCAGCAGGCCGCCGGGGATTCGAAACACCGCGGGGCGATGTAGGCGGCGGCCGAGCTCCTCGGTGAATTTTGCGTTGGTGACGGGGATCGGCGCGGTGGCGTTGACGGGGCCGGCGAGATCAGGCGTCGCCATCACATAGGCGATCAGCCGGATCAGATCGTCGCGCTCGATCCAGGACATCCACTGCCGCCCGGTGCCGAGGGGGCCACCGAGGCCGAACTCGAACGGCGTCAGCATGCGCGTGATGAAGCCGCCTTCGGTGCCGAGCACGAGGCCGATGCGCAAGTAAACCACGCGGATGCCGAGTTCCTCCGCCGGCTGCGCCGCCTTCTCCCAGGCCGCGCAGAGCTCGTGGCTGAAGCAGGCATGCGACTTCGCCGATTCCGTCAGCACCTGATCGGCCCACAGGCCGTACCAGCCGATGGCGGAGCCGCTGACGAGCACCTCCGGCTTGCGCTCGAGCCGCGCGATCAGTTTTACGACCTCGCCGGTTATGTCGATGCGGGAGCCGAGAATTTTAGCGCGCTTTGCCTCGGTCCAGAGGCCATTGCCGATCGGCTCGCCGGCGAGATTGACGATGGCGTCGATTGGTGTGTCCACGGCGAGCTGATCGAGGCTGGTGATCAGCGTGACCGGCGGCGGCAGCATCTCGGCCTTCGCGGGGTTGCGGATCAGCGCGATGACGTCGTGCCCTGCCCCGCCAAGGCTCGCGGCAAGGCGGCTGCCGATGAAGCCGGTGGCGCCTGTTATCAGCACGGTCTTGCGGCCGGGGACCTTCTCGACGAGCCCGTGCGCCGGCACGCTCTTCATGCGGCCGAGTCGGCGCATCGCCGCAAAGTCCCTGACGCCGCAGAGCGCTGCGCCGACTGCGCAGGCGGTGGCGGCGATGCTGAGCAGGCCCTGATATACGACACTCACACCGAACGGCTGCATCGCCCAATCGATCAGCACCGGCAGCAGCAGCACCAGGATGGCGCCATAGTTGATCGCGAGCAGCGTGTGGTTGATCCGCTCAGTCGGCGGCAGCTTTCGGCTCAGATCTTCCTCAACGAAATCCATCAGCGTGATGACGATCTCTGCGACCAGCACCGCGACGATCAGGATCGCCAGCACGCCGTAAACCTCCAACCAGCCGAGCAGCAGGAACAGCAGCGCATAGAGCATGTTGCGGATGCCGTGCAGCTTCAGCTCGAAGCGCTGCGACGGGCGCCAGGCCAGGCGCTCGGTGAATTCGTGGTGATAGAAAGTGTCGAACACGCCCATCACGATCTGGATGGCGATGAGGGTCCACAACAGCGGCGTCATGATACGGCCTCCCTGAAGACGGCGGACTGGTGGATCAGCGCGCCGTAACGCGGGTGAGTGACATCGAGGGTGAAACGAAAGGCGCCTTCGCCGAGATCGCTATGCGTCACCGTGAGATCGCCGGGCGTGAGCCATTGCGGCAGCGGGATCCACAAGCGTCCGAGCTGGAGTCCGTAACCGGCACTACGGAAGGTCAGCGCCTGTCCCTCGACCGCGATGCGGAGCGCCATCGAGACGCCGAAGCCGACATACTCTTCGAGCCCGGTCGGGCCGGCAAAACGCTTGGCGGAATGGATCACTTGCGGAAAGCCGCACTTGCGCGCGCAGATGCGGGTCCAGGTCTGGCCGCCGGTCGCGCCGTCCTCGGTGACGGTCACAATCATGGGGACACCGGTGTCGCGGCCGGTCGGCAGCGGTCCGCCGATCAGGCGCGCGGCTTGCGCGAACCACCAGCCGATCTCGCTGAAGGAGACCTCATCGACCGCGCCGACATAGACGACGCTGTCGCCGTCGGCGACGCGTTTCGAAAAGCGCCGCCAGGTCGCGAGCGGCAGCCGGCCCCAATCCTCGTCCGACAGCAACGCGCGGAAGCGGCGGTCGTCGAGTAGTTTGACGTGAGCGGAGGGAGATGCGCTGGAGCCTGATAATCGAGCCGACGTCATCGCACCCTCCTCAACGCTATTTGGCCTTGCCCAGCGGCAGCAGGTTGGCGATCTTCTCGCCAAGCCGCATCAGGGCGACCAGCCGCGGTCGCGGCACCTTCAGCATCTGCATGAACCAGTGGTCGGCGAGCTCGGTGAAGGCGAGCATCTCCTTCAGCCGTTTGGCTGCGACCGGATTGATGGCGGGATCGTCGGCGGCGTCGGACACGCAGGCCCGGAGCGCCGTGATCGCCGGATCGAGCTCCCGCTCCTTGCGCCGCGCCGCGATCCGGGCCGCAACCTCCCAGATGTCGGTCTCGGCCTCGTAATGGTCGCGGCGGTCGCCGAGGATCGGCACCCGCCGGATCAGATTCCAGGCGAGCAGCTCCTTCAGCGAGTTCGAGACATTGGAACGCGCCATGCCGAGCGTGTCGGCGATGTCCTCGGCCGTCATCGGCGCCTCGGCGAGATAGAGCAGCCCGTGGATCTGGCTGACCGAGCGGTTGACGCCCCACCCGTCCCCCATGTCGCCCCAATGCAGGATGAAGCGCTCGACGGCGGCGGGCAGTTTCTTCTTTCCGGTTATTTCTGTCATAACAGAAATATCTGACGAGCGCGACTGATTGTCAAGAGCGCTCGGCGGCTTGCGTCCTGTATACCGTCCGTCGTATTTGCCTAAAAACGGCCCAGAGAACGGGAACCAAACGCCCTCCGGGGCGTTTGCCCCGGTTCCAGGCGGGTTGAGAATGACGACAAAGTCCAGTCAACAGAGAGACTTGTTCGAAAGCGAGCGCAGTTTTCGGCTGTTGGTGGAAGGAGTCGCGGACTACGCGCTCTATATGCTCGATCCCACCGGGATCATCACGAGCTGGAACATCGGCGGCGAGCGGATCAAGGGCTATTCGCCCGAAGAGATCCTCGGCCAGCATTTCTCGCGCTTCTACACCGAGACCGATCGCGCCAACGGCAAGCCCGCGCGTGCCCTCGGCATCGCGCGGGACCACGGCCGCTACGAGGAGGAAGGCTGGCGCGTCCGCAAGGATGGCACGTTCTTCTGGGCGAGCGTCATCATCGATCCGATCTACGAGCACGGCGCCCTGGTCGGCTTCGCCAAGATCACCCGCGACATCACCGAGCGGCGCAATGCGCAGCTCAAGCTCGAAGCGATGCAGAGGCAACTTGCCGAGTCGCAGAAGTTCGATGCGCTCGGACAGCTCACCGGCGGCGTCGCGCACGACTTCAACAACCTCCTGATGATCATCAGCGGGAGCCTTCACATCCTCAAGAAGCGCGATGAGGACGAGGCCAAGGTTCAGCGCGCGATGTCCGCGATCGAGACCGCAACCAAGCGCGGCGCCGCACTGACCAGCCAGCTCCTGACCTTCGCGCGGCGGCAGAGCGTCAATCCGCAGGCGATCCGCCTCGGCGACCGCATCGAGGCGATCCGCGAAGTGCTTCACGCCGGCGTCGGAAGCGCCGTTCGCCTCGCCTTCGACATCGACCGCGAGGTCTGGTCGGTCAAGGCTGATGTCTCCGAGCTCGAGACGGGGCTGCTCAATCTCGTCATCAACGCTCGCGATGCCATGCCCGACGGCGGTACCGTGACGGTCGGCGCACGCAACGTCGTCCTGGATGATCCGCTCCACCGCGGCGAGTTCGTCGCCATCACCGTCGCCGATACCGGGCTTGGCATCCCCTCCGACGTCGTCAACAAGATCTTCGAACCGTTCTTCACGACCAAACCCGTCGGAAAAGGCACCGGCCTCGGCCTGTCGCAGGTGCACGGTTTCGCTCATCAAGCGGGCGGCACGGTCAAGGTCGCAAGCGAGCTCGGCAAGGGCACGACCTTCACCATCCTGCTGCCGCGCGAAAGCGCGACCGCACCAATCGATATCCCTGAACCGGTGCCGGTTCCCGGCAGCGGCACCGTGCTGCTGG
The DNA here is from genome assembly GCF_000284375.1 of Bradyrhizobium japonicum USDA 6. Lineage (NCBI taxonomy): Bacteria > Pseudomonadati > Pseudomonadota > Alphaproteobacteria > Hyphomicrobiales > Nitrobacteraceae > Bradyrhizobium > Bradyrhizobium japonicum. The sequence continues at coordinate 4,604,254 of NC_017249.1, read as the reverse complement.
TCGAGGACAATCCCGACGTCGCGATCGTCAGCATCGGCTTGCTGGAGCAGCTCGGCTATCGCGTGCACCGGGTTGCCGACGCCGAGTCCGCCTTGCGCGAGCTCGAGAAGAACGGCGTCGACTTCGTGTTCACCGACATCGTGATGCCCGGCAAGATGGACGGGCTCGGTCTCGCCCATCATCTGCGCCAGATCCACCCTGGCCTGCCGATCCTGCTCGCCACCGGCTACAGCGAAGCCGCCGCCGATGTCCGCGGCGACTTCCCGATCCTGCGCAAGCCCTACGAGATTCACGAACTGAGCGAGGCGATCGCGAAGCTGCCAAGGTGATGGTCTCTTCACCTCGCCCTCACCGCGTCATTGGCCGGGCTTGACCCGGCCATCAACGCCTAGCCACGTCGCACGAAGAACGTGGATGCCGGGACAAGCACGGGCATGACGACCTCACAGAACGCACCTACACCGTCGGCAACACCGAAAACGCTTCCCCTGCCCTGCGCAGGTTCAACTCATCCGCACCGGCCGTCTCGCTCGTCACGCTATCCACGCGCGATGACGGCGGGCCGTGGCGGCATAGCGCGACCATGTCGGCGACATGCTTCGGTGTGCCTGCGAACAGCGCTTCCACGCTGCCGTCGCGGCGGTTGCGAACCCAGCCTTCGAGGCCACTTGTTGTCGCCTGGTACTCGACCCAGGCCCTGTAGCCGACGCCCTGCACGCGGCCGCGGATCATGACCTGGAGGATCGCCCGGCTCATTTTTTCAGCCCGAGAAAGCCGGCGCTGCGTGCCTTGACGTCGGCCTCGCGCATGACGCGGCTGGTCAAGTCCGGCGACGGAAGTCCTTTGAGGTTCTTCGGCCGCGTGCCCTCGCGCAACGCTTTCTGCGTCTCGTAGACGGCCTGCGTGGCAGCCGCGATCGGCGCGTGGCCCTGAAGCGCGATGCGCACGCGCTGGTTCGAGAGATAGTCGATCGCGTTCAGTTCGTCCGGCGCACCGCCGAGCACGATCGGCAGGCGCGTAGCGGCGACAATCGCCTCGAGCTCGGCGCGCGACTTGATGCCGGTGAAGAACAGCGCGTCGACGCCGGTCGCCTCATAAGCCCTGGCGCGGCGGATCGCATCCTCGATCGAGGTGACCGAGGCAGCTCCCGTGCGGCCCATGATGACGAGCGAGGGATCGCTGCGGCCATCCAGCGCCGCCTTCATCTTGCCGACGCCTTCTTCCAGCGAGATCAGCTGTGTCTTTGCCTCGCCAAAGGCGGCCGGCAACAGCGTGTCCTCGATGGTGAGGCCGGCGGCGCCCGCGGTCTCCAGTTCCTGCACCGTGCGGCGCACGTTGAGCGCATTGCCATAGCCGTGATCGGCATCGACCAGCACCGGCAGCGTCGCCGCGCGCGACATCCGCCGCATCTGCTCGGCAAGCTCGGTGAGCGTGATCAGCGTGACATCGGGGTCGCCGAGCACAGCGAGCGAGGCCACCGAGCCGCCGAACATGCCGAGCGGAAAGCCGAGATCCTCGGCGATGCGGATGGAGATCGCATCATAGACCGAGCCGGGATGAACGCAGGCCGAGCCGGTCAGGATCGAACGCAGTTTTTCGCGGCGGGAACGAAAGGCCATGGTGCCCTCTCAACTGTTGCGACGCAGCCGCAACATACTCCGTCATTGCGAGCGCAGCGAAGCAATCCAGAATCTTTCCGCAGAGGCAGTCTGGATTGCTTCGCTGCGCTCGCAATGACGGTGTTGGTGGGGCCAGTGAGGGCCCCACTCACTTGCTTTACGCAAACTCCAGAATTAGCGCATCCACGGCGAGCGTCGCGCCGGCGCTGGCGTGGATCTTCTTCACCGTACCGTCCTGCTCGGCGCGGAGCACATTCTGCATCTTCATGGCTTCGATCACCGCGAGCGTCTCGCCGGCCTTGATCTCCTGCCCTTCGGTCACCGCGATCGAGACCACGAGGCCCGGCATCGGGCAAAGCAGCTTCTTGCCGCTGTCGGAGGCCGTGGTCACCGGCATCAGCCGCGCCGAGGCTGCTTCCGCCTCGGTCCAGACATAGACCGGCACCTCGACGCCCTGATGCGCCAGACGGATGCCGTTGGCGATCGGGCGCGCCTGCACCGCGACGAAATGGCCGTCGATGGTGCCCTGCCAGACCGGATCGCCCGGCTTCCACGACGACTGCAGCAGATGCGCGTTGCCGGCCTTGCCTTCGGCATCGACGAAGCGGATCGCGATCGCCTCGCCCTCGCGTCCGACCTCGAGCAGAATCTCCTGGCGGTCGAGCCAGACCGCGCGGCGACGCTCGCGCTGCACGACGCGGCCGCCCATCTGGCCCGAGATCTGCCGCTTGCGCTCCCCTAACACGTGGTCGATGGCGGCGCCGACCGCCGCGATCCGCCGCGCGACCTCGCCTTCGGGCACGCGCACGGCAAAGCCCTTGGGGAATTCCTCGGCAATGAAACCGGTCGAGAGCCGTCCCTCGCGCCAGCGCGGATGGTGCATCAGCGCCGACAGGAATGGGATGTTGTGCCTGATACCCTCGACATAGAACGAATCCAGCGCGGTGGCCTGCGCCTCGATCGCGGCCGCGCGCGACGGCGCATGCGTGACGAGCTTGGCGATCATCGGATCGTAATGGATCGAGATCTCGCCGCCCTCCTGCACGCCGGTGTCGTTGCGCACGGTGATGCCGTCCTGGCTGGCTTCGGCCGGCGGGCGGTACTTCACGAGGCGCCCGATCGAGGGCAGGAAGTTGCGGAACGGGTCCTCGGCGTAGAGGCGGGATTCCACCGCCCAGCCGGTGAGTGTCACGTCCTTCTGGCTGATCGCGAGCTTCTCGCCGGCGGCGACGCGGAGCATCTGCTCGACGAGGTCGACGCCGGTGACGAGCTCGGTGACGGGATGCTCGACCTGAAGGCGCGTGTTCATCTCCAGGAAGAAGAAGCTCTTGTCCTGCCCTGCCACGAATTCGACGGTGCCGGCGGAGTCGTAATTCACCGCCTTGGCCAGCGCGACGGCCTGCTCGCCCATCTTGCGGCGGGTGGCCTCATCGAGCAGCGGCGACGGCGCCTCCTCGATGACCTTCTGGTTGCGGCGCTGGATCGAGCATTCGCGCTCGCCGAGATAGATGACGTTGCCGTGCTTGTCGCCCAGCACCTGGATCTCGATGTGGCGGGGATCGACGATGAACTTTTCGACGAAGACGCGGTCGTCGCCGAACGAGGCTTTCGCCTCGGCCTTGGCAAGGTTGAAGCCCTCGGCAACCTCGGCCTTCGAATGCGCGATGCGCATGCCCTTGCCGCCACCGCCGGCGGAGGCCTTGATCATGACGGGATAGCCGATCTCGTCGGCGATCCTGACCGCGTGCCTGTCATCCTCGATGACGCCGAGATAGCCCGGCACGGTCGAGACCTTAGCCTTCGCGGCGGCCTTCTTGGATTCGATCTTGTCGCCCATCGCGGCGATCGCGCCCGGGTTCGGGCCGATGAAGACGATGCCGGCGGCCTCCAGCGCGCGCGGAAACGCCTCGCGCTCGGACAGGAAGCCGTAGCCGGGATGCACGGCCTCGGCGCCCGTCTTGCGGCAGGCCTCCACGATCTTCTCGATCACCAGATAGCTCTCGGCGGCCGCGGGCGGGCCGATCAGAACGGCCTCGTCGGCCATCTCGACATGGAGGGCATCACGGTCGGCCTCGGAATAGACCGCAACCGTCTGAATTCCCATGCGGCGAGCGGTCTTGATGACCCGGCAGGCGATTTCGCCGCGATTGGCGATCAGAATGCGTTTGAACATGCTTTTCTTGAGTCTCGACCTTGGGCGGGACCCTTCCCTGGCCGTTGGGGCCTGCGGGGACGGGCCGTGTGGCCCCCGTGGTACATCAAAATCGGCCGGAGGCAACGGTCTAAATCCGGGGCCCTCTGGCGTACCAGCGCAAGACGGAAATGGGCCCGGTGAGCCCATGAGCGGACCTACGGCTTCGCGGCCTTGGCCACGTCCCTGACCAAGTCGTGAATGAAGCCCAGCTTGCCGACCACCGCCGGCGACAGGATGAACGGATAGAGATCGCGCAGCCCCATGGCGCGGTTGACGCTGTTGATGGCGAAGGTGAAGGGCAGCCATGCATTGACGAGCGCCTCGACGTCCCTCGTCTCATAGGGGTTGAAACGGATGCGCGCCGTCAACTCCCCGTCGCGGTCGACCCTGGGGCGCACCTCCATGCCGAACTCGGAGGCCATCTCCAGGGTATCGACGATGTGGAGGTAGTGCGCCCAGGTCTCGGCGAAATCCTCCCAGGGATGCGTGGTGGCGTAGGCCGAGACGTAGGTTTGCTGCCAGTCCGGCGGCGCGCCTTCGGCATAATGGAGCTGCAAGGCCTGGCCGTAATCGGCGGAATCATCGCCGAACACGGCGCGGCATTCGTCCAGCCTGCCGCCCTCGCGCACCAGCACGTCCCAGAAGTAATGGCCGACCTCGTGGCGGAAATGCCCGAGCAGCGTGCGGTAGGGCTCGCCCATCTCGAGCCTGCGCCGCTCGCGCTCGATCTCGTCGGTCTCGGTCAGCGCGATCGTGATCAGGCCGTTATCGTGGCCGGTCATGATCTTCTGCCCGCTGTTCGGATCGTCGGCGAGGAAATTGAAGATCAGCCCATGTTCGGGATTTTCCTGCCGCGTCTGGAGCGGCAGCTTCCAGCGGATCAGGGAATAGAATAGCCGGTGCTTCGCCACCTCCAACTCGCGCCAGCCGGCGAGCTGAACCGGATCGGACAGATCGGGCACGATGCCGTTGTGGCGGCAGGCGCGGCAATAGCCGGTGGTATCGCCCGCATCCGTCAGCCAGTTGCACGCATCGTACTCGGCGTTGCGGCAGAGCATACGGCTTTCGCCCTTGTCGGCCAGTATCTTCCAGGCCTCGCCGTCGGGCTCGATCGCCGACATCGTCTCCTTCTCCGGCAGGAACGCGACGCGGTGGCCGCAGCGTTCGCAGGCGCGGTTCTCGAAATAGAGGACGTTACCGCAGTCCTGGCAGACAAAGAGCTTCAAGATTTAACCTCTTCGGGAAGAGAGTTTTATGATTAAGAGTTGCGGCGCCTCGCAAATACGCGCACGGGGGCTCATCGTTCCAACATTCGGGAACAAATAGCCAGACCCGGCGTTGGTCCATACCCGCCCCTGCGATCGGTGGCGCCTTTCCGTCCTTATTCCGTTTTGAGCAATGGCTATCACGCTTTGTCTGTGTGAATATCGGCCCGGCACGTGCGCTATTGCATCACAACGGCCGACACCTTGAACGATCCTTTGCCCGATACCACCGCCGCAGAAAGGCTGCGCCGGCACCTCGAAGAGATCGCGCGCGAGCGCGACAACGCCTATCACGCGCTCCAGGAGCGCGAGGCAGAGCTGGCGCGCATCCAGCGGATCGGCAAGGTCGGCGGCCTCGAGGTCGACTTCCGCGAAGGCTTCAAGAACCGCCGCTCGCCGGAATATCTGATGCTTCACGGGCTGCCAGCGGATGCCGTCGACGAGTCGCATGAGGATTGGGTCAACCGCATCCATCCCGAGGATCGCGACGCGGCGGTCAAGCACTTCCTCGATTCGCTGGCCGGGACGAACGAAGACTACACCGCCGAATACCGCATCATCCGCCCCAACGACGGCGAGACCCGCTGGATCCGCGTTGTCGCCAAGTTCGAGCGCGACAGCGACGGCCGCGCCATTCGCCTCGTCGGCGCCCATATCGACATCACCGCCCAGGCGCTCGCGCGCGAAACGCTGCGCGAGAGCGAGGAGCGTTTCCGGCTGATCGCCAACAGCGCACCGGTGCCGATCTGGGTCACGAAGCTCGACCGCACGCGCTCCTTCGCCAATCAGGCCTATGTGGACTTCGTCGGCCTGCCCTACGACCAGGCCATCGCCTTCGACTGGCGCAAGGTGCTGCATCCCGACGACCTGCCGCATGTGCTGCAGCAATCGGTCCAGGGCGAAGCGTCGCTGAAACCGTTCGTGCTGGAGGCGCGCTACAGGGACGCATCCGGCGAATGGCGCTGGCTGCGCTCGGAATCGCAGCCGCGCTGGGACCCGACCGGCAAGCATATCGGCTTCATCGGCGTCGCCCACGACATCACCGTCGCCAAGCAGGCCGAGATCGAGCTGCGGCAGCTCAACGAGACGCTGGAAGAGCGTATCGTGGAGCGCACCGCCCAGCTCGAATCCAACGAGGCGCGACTGCGCGCCATCCTGGAGACCAGCAACCAGTATCAGGGCCTGGTCAACCTCGATGGCGAATTGCTCTATGCCAACAAGACCGCGCTCGACGGCATCGGGGCGAGCGCCGCAGACGTGATCGGCAAGCCTTTCTGGGACACGCCCTGGTTCACCGGCACCCACGGTATGAGCGCAACCGTGCGCAAGGCCTTCGACACCGTGCTCAGAGGCGAAGCGGTGCGGCTGGAGATGCGCCTGCGCCTGCCCATCGGGGAGCGCGATTTCGACTTCGGCATGCGCCCGGTGCTCGACCGCCACGGCAACATCACCGGTGCGGTGCCCGAGGCCGTCGACATCACCGAGCGCCGTCGCGGCGAGGAAGCGCTGAGGCAGTCGCAGAAGATGGAGGCGATCGGCCAGCTTACCGGCGGCGTCGCCCACGACTTCAACAACCTCCTCACCATCATCCGCTCCGCGACCGACTTCCTGCGCCGCCGCGAGCTGCCGGAAGAACGCCGCCGCCGCTATGTCGACGCCATCTCCGACACCGTGGAGCGCGCCTCCAAGCTTACTGCTCAGCTTTTGGCCTTTGCGCGCAGGCAGCCGCTGAAGCCGCAGATCTTCAACGTCGGCAGCCAGGTCGAGGGCGTGGCGCAACTGGTCCGGCCGCTGGTCGGCGGCCGCATCGAGATCGCCGTCGAGGTGAACGATGCCGACTGCTTCACGGTGGCCGACGTCGCGCAATTCGAGACCGCGCTGATCAACCTCGCCATCAACGCCCGCGACGCCATGGAGGGCGAAGGCCGCCTCACCATCGCCGTGCGCAAGGTCGCGGGCATCCCGAGCCTGCGGGCGCAGTCGGCGCGCGGTGGCGACTATGTCGCGATCTCGGTTGCGGACACCGGCAGCGGCATTGCGCCTGAAAACATCGACGCCATCTTCGAGCCGTTCTTCACCACCAAGGAGGTCGGCAAGGGCACCGGCCTCGGCCTCAGCCAGGCCTTCGGCTTCGCAAAGCAGTCCGAGGGCGACATCGCGGTGACGAGCACGCGCGGCGAAGGCGCGACCTTCACCATCTACCTGCCGCAGGCGCACAGTCCCACCGCGGAGAAGGACGCTGCGGCACTGACCAGCGAGGCCGCCACCACCGGGCGCGGCTATCGCGTGCTCGTGGTCGAGGACAATGACGACGTCGGCCAGTTCTCGACCGAGCTGCTGGAAGATCTCGGCTATGTCGTCCGCCGGGTCGCCAACGCCAATGCGGCGCTCGGCATTCTCGGCGAGAACGAATTCGCCGTCGACCTTGTCTTCTCCGACGTCATCATGCCCGGCATGAACGGAGTCGAGCTCGCCGGCGTCATCCGCGAGCGCTATCCGGGCCTGCCCGTCGTGCTCACCAGCGGCTACAGCAACGTCCTCGCCGAGAACGCGCATCGCGGGTTCGAGCTGATCCAGAAACCGTATTCGGTGGAGTCGCTGTCGCGTATCCTGCGCAAGGCGATCACGGAGAAAGTGGCGGCGGCGCGGTGAGAGATAACCGATGAAACCTGCCCTCCTCTCCGCCTGGCAGACCTGGGCGCTGCTCTCGGCCTGCTTTGCGGCGCTCACGGCAATCTTCGCCAAGGTCGGCGTCGAGAACATCAATCCAGATCTGGCGACGTTCATCCGCACGATCGTGGTGCTGCTGGCCTTCTCGGTGCTGCTGTTCTTCACCGGACAATTCGCGGCGCCGTCGGCGGTCTCGTCGAAGACCTGGCTGTTCCTGGTGTTGTCCGGGCTTGCGACCGGCGCGTCCTGGCTGTGCTATTTCCGTGCGCTGAAGCTCGGCCCCGCGACGCTGGTGGCGCCGATCGACAAGCTCAGCGTCGTGCTGGTCGCCTTGTTCGCCTTCGCCTTTCTCGGCGAGCGTCCGACCGCACAGGGCTGGCTCGGGATCGCCATGATCGGCGCCGGCGCGGTGCTGCTGGCCGTGAAGTTTTGAAGAGCGGAACAAAGGTGGCGTGAGATCGGTTTCTGGCGGATCGCTTCCCAGCCTCGATCGAGAGACCGATGTCGAGCCAGGCCTCCCATCACCCCACCGACCAGACGAAACGCGCCGGCCGCGCGCTAGATGCGGCCAACTTCTTCCTCGCCGACGTCCGCGACGGGCTTGGGCCCTATCTCGCCGTCTATCTGCTCACCGAACAGCACTGGGACGAGGCACGCATCGGCCTCGTGATGTCGATTGCGACCATCGCCGGCATCGTGGCGCAGGCGCCGGCTGGCGCGCTGATCGATGCGACGCGGGCGAAGCGGCTGGCGATGGTCATCGCCGCCATCATGGTGACGCTGGCGTCACTGTCGCTGCCGCTGTTTCCCAGCTTCCTGCCGGTCGCGGTCTCGCAAAGCATCGCGCAGGCCGCCGCAGTGATCTTTCCGCCGGCGATCGCCGCCGTCTCGCTCGGCATCTTCGGTCATGCCGCCTTCACCCGACGGATCGGCCGCAACGAGACCTTCAATCACGCCGGCAATGCAGTCGCCGCCGGGCTGGCGGGACTTTCCGCCTATTGGTTCGGTCCGACCGTGGTGTTCTACGTTCTCGCTGCCATGGCGGTCGCAAGCCTCGTGAGCATTCTCGCGATCCCCGCTCGCGCCATCGACCACGACCTCGCGCGCGGGCTGCGCGACGCCGATACCGGTGACCAGCCGGAGCAGCCCTCAGGTCTCGCGGTGCTCCTGACCTGCCGCCCCCTGCTCGTCTTCGCGGTCTGCGTCGTGCTGTTTCACCTGTCCAACGCGGCCATGCTGCCGCTGGTCGGCCAGAAACTCGCGCTGCAGGACAAGAACATGGGCACTAGCCTGATGTCGGCCTGCATCATCGCAGCCCAAATTGTGATGGTGCCGTTCGCGATGCTGGTCGGCGCGAAGGCCGACCGCTGGGGCCACAAGCGCTTCTTCCTCGCCGCGTTGCTGATCCTGCCCATTCGCGGCGCGCTCTATACGCTCTCCGACAATCCGTTCTGGCTGGTCGGTGTGCAGCTTCTGGACGGCGTCGGCGCCGGCATATTTGGCGCGATCTTCCCCGTCATCGTCGCCGACCTCATGCGCAACACCGGCCGCTTCAACGTAGCGCAAGGCGCGGTCATCACCGCCCAGAGCATCGGCGCGGCGCTATCGACGACGCTTGCGGGCCTCGTCGTGGTCGGAGCCGGCTACAGCGCGGCGTTCATCACGCTCGGCGCTGTCGCCGCAATCGGTGCCATCGTCTGCCTCCTCGCCTTGCCCGAGACCCGGCGTGGCACCTTGCAGGCACAGGGGAAGACAGCGGCTCCAGCATCGGTTATCGCTGCCGAATGAACCGACCCAACCTCAAGGACTGAACGTGCCGTCTGACGCCATCTGGGCCTGGAGCATCATCGTCGCCGCGACCGCAGCCGTCATCATCCGGCCCTTTCGCCTGCCCGAGGCGATCTGGGCCGTGATCGGCGCCGGCGCCCTGGTGCTGTTCGGCCTTCTGCCGTGGCAGGACGCGCTCACAGGCATCGAGAAAGGCGTCGACGTCTATCTCTTCCTGATCGGCATGATGCTGATCGCCGAGCTCGCCCGGCTCGAAGGCCTGTTCGACTATCTCGCCGCGCTTGCGGTGGAATATGCAGCCGGCTCGCCGCAGCGGCTGTTCCTGCTGATCTATCTCGTCGGCACGCTCGTCACCGTGCTGCTCTCCAACGACGCCACCGCGATCGTGCTGACACCCGCCGTCTACGCCGCGACGCGCGCGGCCGGCGCCAAGCCGCTGCCCTATCTCTTCGTCTGCGCCTTCATCGCGAACGCCGCAAGCTTCGTGCTGCCGATCTCGAACCCCGCCAATCTCGTGGTGTTCGGCTCGCGCATGCCGCATCTGACCGAATGGCTGCGTCAGTTCGCCCTGCCCTCGCTCGCCTCGATCGTGCTGACCTATGTCGTGTTGCGCTTCACCCAGCATCGCGCCCTGAAGGAGGAGACCATCGAGCGCCGCGTGCCGCACAAGGTGCTCAGCCGCGGCGGCAAGCTGACCGCGATCGGCATTGCTGCGATCGGCGTCGTGCTGATCACGGCCTCCGCGCTCGACAAGCAGCTTGGCCTGCCGACCTTCATCTGCGGCGCCGTGACGACCGGCCTCGTCCTGCTGCTCAGCCGTCAGTCGCCCATGCCGGTGCTGAAGCACGTGTCCTGGAGCGTGCTGCCGCTGGTCGGCGGGCTTTTCGTGATGGTGGAAGCACTGGTGAAGACTGGCGTGATCGGCCATCTCAGCGCGCTTCTGCACGAGGCCGTCGCGCAGTCCGTACCCGGGGCCGGCTGGAGCGTTGGGATCGCCACCGCCATCGCCACCAATATTGCCAATAACTTGCCGGTCGGCCTCGTCGCCGGGTCGATCGTGGCCGCCGATCACCTGCCCACCTCGGTCGTCAGCGCCATCCTGATCGGCGTCGACCTGGGACCGAATTTCTCGATCACCGGCTCGCTCGCCACTATCCTCTGGCTGGTCGCGCTCCGCCGCGAAAAAATCGAGGTCGGCGCCTGGCCGTTCCTCAAGCTGGGCCTGCTGGTGACGCCACCGGCCCTGATCGCGGCCTTGGCTGCCGCGATCAGGTAGCTTGCGAGATCAGTCGTTCTCGTAGCCGTAGACTTCCGGCAGGATGAAGATTGCGGCGAGCAATCCGATCAACGGGAAGATCGCGACCATCAGCGTGGCATTCGCCTGTCCAATCGCCGCGAACACCGTCGGGAACAGGAAGATCGCCAGGAACGATGGCAGCTTTACGAACATGTAGGCGAAGCCGCTGGCCGTGCCGCGATACTTGGGCTTCGCAACCATGGTCGGGATCGTCATGCAGTTCGACGCGTCCCAATAATGGCCCCACAACATGGCGGCCGCTGCGAACGGCAGCAGGATCTTGTTGTCGGTGTAGAGCGCGAAGGCTGCGACCAGCAGCGAGGCCAGCACGATGCCGAAACCGGCGATCGCGATGCCGCGGTGGCCGATCTTGGGCGTCAGCAGCGGGCCGACCCAGCCGGACAGAGCGGCGAAGCAGAACAGCGCCATCGTCACGAGATTGATGCCGAGCACGCTCGACACGCCGACCATGACAAAGAGGACCGGCAGGTAGAACGCGAAGGTCGAGAACTCGCTGCCCTGGGCGAAGCAGGCGATCCAGCCGTAGATCGTGGCGCGCCAGCGGATCGGATCCTTCTTGAGATCGGCGAGGAACGCGCGGGTCGAGACCTTCGGCACCTCCACGTCATGGTTCGGCAGCATGTCGAGATTGTCGTTGAACATCTCGCGCGCGACCTGCTTGGCCTCGCGGTAGCGTCCCTTCTGCACGAGCCACACCGCCGTCTCCGGCACGTCGTGGCGCATGACCAGGATGATCAGCGCCGGCAAAGCGCCGAGGCCGAGCGTCACGCGCCACAGCATCTCGTGCTGCATGTCGGTGAGCAGGAAGATCACGATGACGCCGATGGTGAGAACTTCACCGACGGCGAACATGAATTGCCAGCGATTGCCCATGACCTCGCGCTCACCCTTGGCCATGGATTCCATGATGTAGGTGTAGCCGGTCGAGATATCCGAGCCGAGCGGAATGCCGAGCAGGAAGCGGATCACGATGAGCCAGGTGACATTAGGTACGAAAGCCTGCGCCAGAGCGAGCACGATGAACAGCACCATCGTCACCAGGAACATGACGCGGCGGCCGATCTTGTCGGAGAGCCAGCCGCCGAGCAGCGCGCCGATCAAGGCGCCGCCCTGCGTACCGGCCGCGGCAAGACCCAGCATCAGCGGATCGGGATTGTACTGCTCCTTGATGAAGATCAGCACGAAGGCGATCGAATAGAGATCCCAGGCTTCGACCAGGATCGAGGCCATCATCAGCCAGCCGACCTTGTTGCCCTTGGGACTGTAGTTCGTGATGAGGTAGCGGACCGCGGCTTCGCTCGCGGTCGGTTGTGGCATCGCCATCGTCTGCATCTTTGGTCCTCTCTTCAAAACTCTCTTACGTGCCGAGCAGCGGCTCGATGCTGCAATCGAGCAGGCGCGGATCGATCCCCGCCTCCATGCCCGTGAACATCTGGTCCATGTAGTCGATCAACGCATCGCTCGCCTTCACGGCGTCCTCGACGTGGCGGCCGGCGACCGCACTGAGAATGGCGAGGTGGTGATCGATCGTGCCCGACAGGTCGGCCTGTCCCGGCATGAAGCGATGGTGGATGTAGCCGATGCGGCGGTACAGCGTGTGCAATGGCCGCAGCGTGTGCACCAGGAAGGGCTCGCCGGCGGCTTCCAGCACCAGCGCGTCGATGCGGCGATCGATGCTGTTGAATTCGTCGAGGGTCAGGGTGGCGCGGCGTTCGCGCAGCAGACGCTCGATGTGCAGCGCCTGATTGCGATGCGACAGGCTGGCGCGATCGGCCGCGAGCCGCACGACAAAGCGCTCCATGTCGCGGCGCAAGGCCAGCAGCATCCGCTCGCGCGCGAGATCGATCGGCGCGATGTGCAGGCCGTGGCGCGGACGGATGATGATGAGCGTATCGGCGGAGAGACGATTGACGGCGTGATGCACCGGTGTGCGCCCGAAGCCGGTGATGTGCTGCAATTCCAGCATCGTCATGAATTGTCCGGGCTTGAGCTCGCAGTGGACGAGCAGCTCTTCGATCTTCTGGTAAGCCAGCTCGAAGAAGTTGAGCCGGTTGTGCCGGGAGGGCTTGCCCTCGCCGTCGTCCTCGTTTCTCACCACCTCGAGCGCGCGCTTGCGCCGTGCCATGTCGTCCTCCTGTCAGCCGCGCTCTCATTGCTCGGTGGCGCGATATTTGTGGGACCCTTAAAACATGTTGTGATATATTACAAGCAGGCGTAAGACGTTCGCGCGACCTGCAACATGTTGCAGTGCGAAATGAGACGTCAGGCGCGAGGCGCCTGTGATGGGAGGATTGTTGCCGTGAAGATCACGTCGATCGAGACGCTGCGCACCGAGGAATTTTCCAACGTCATCTGGGTGCGCGTTCACACCGACACGGGCATGATCGGTCTCGGCGAAACCTTCTATGGCGCGGGCGCGGTCGAAGCGCAGATCCACGACACCTTTGCCGGCCGCCTGCTCGGCCGCAATCCGCTGCACATCGAGGCGATCCATCGCGACATGCTGAACCTGCCGATGGCGCAATCCTCGACCGGCGTCGAATACCGCGCAGCTTCCGCAATCGACATCGCGCTATGGGATCTGTTCGGCAAGGTCTGCAATCAGCCTGTGCACCAGATGCTCGGCGGCCTCTGCCGCGACAAGCAGCGCATCTACAACACCTGCGCCGGCACGCAATATGTCCGCTCGACCAATATCAGCCCCGTCGCCAACTGGAATCTCGGCGCCTCCAAGGGCCCCTACGAAGACCTCGACGGCTTCATGCACCACGCCGACGCGCTGGCCGAAAGCCTGCTGGAGAGCGGCATTTCCGCGATGAAGATCTGGCCGTTCGATCCGGCGGCACAGGAGAACAAGGGCCTCTACATCACCGCAGCCCAGATGAAGCGGGCGATCGAACCGTTCGAAAAGATCCGCAAGGCCGTCGGCGACAAAATGGAGATCATGGTCGAGCTCCACTCGCTCTGGAACCTGCCGACCGCCAAGCAGATCGCGCGCGCGCTCGAGCCCTACAAGCCGACCTGGTACGAAGACCCGATCCGGATGAACTCGCCGCAGGCGCTGGCCGAATATGCCCGCTCGACCGACGTCTGGGTCTGCGCCAGCGAGACGCTTGGCTCGCGCTTCCCCTACAAGGACATGCTCGACCGCGATGCCATGCATGTGGTGATGGCGGATCTGTGCTGGACCGGTGGCTTGACCGAAGGCCGCAAGATCGCGGCGATGGCCGAGACCTATCACCGCCCGTTTGCGCCGCATGACTGCATCGGCCCGATCGGCTTCATCGCCGCCATCCACATGTCGTTCAGCCAGCCCAACACGCTGATCCAGGAATCGGTACGCGCCTTCTACAAGGGCTGGTACAATGAGCTCGTCACCACGATGCCGACGATCAAGGAC